>NZ_CP036532.1:1273000-1909500 GCF_004331955.1 Roseitalea porphyridii
CGTACCAGCCGGCATGAAACGCCGCGTCCACCTGCGTCTGCGGGCTGCCGCCCTGGTGCCGGGCGACGATCGCATAGGCGCGCGCGGTATCGCCTCGTTCGCGCAGCGAGCGCGAGACGATGCGCCGCTCGTTCCACCACGCGTCGGGGTTGGTCAGGGCGGCGGGATCGGACGGCACGTCTTCGAGCAACTCCGCCGCTTCTTCGAACCGGTCCGTGCGGCGCAGATGTTCGATGCGCATGTAAAGGCCGGCCTCGGTTTCGAGCAGATCCTCGGGCACGTCCGCGAGCATCGCGTCGACGCCGGCCGCGCGCCGGATCACCGCCGTCCAGGCGTCGTGCAGGCCGGCCATGCCGGCCGGCGCGGCCACGCGGCCCGCCGCGCCGATACGCTCGCGCACCATCATGTTGAAATAGCGTGCGAAATGATCGTCCTCGGTGAGCGCGTCGGCGAACAGGTCGAGCGCCTCGCGTTTGATCGCGGCCGACAGGACCTGCCCGTGCCAATAAGGCGCGAACAGCGCGCGCGCCGTGTTCGCATCCCCGGTGCGCAGATGGCTCTTGGCCAGCGCGTAGGCGGCTTCGAAGGTCTGCGGCGGGTTCGCCGCGAACGCGGTCCGGAGCTTGACGTCAGCGAGCCAGCCGCGCGCCAACGCCCGATCGTGATTGCGCGCAAGCGCGTCCTGGCCGGGCCAGTCGCTCAGGCGCCTTGCGATGCGGCTGATCTCTCCGGCCCCGACCGAGCGGTCGCCGGACATGGCGATCGTCCAGTCGATCAGGTCGCGGTCGACCGAGCCCGCCGGAAGAGCCCCGGCAATGTCGCGCGCTTCGCCGATCCGGCCGGCATGGACGGCCTCGAGCGCCGCGCCAAGGCGGGCGGTCTCCGCCGGCGTCGACACCTGCGCCGCCTGCGGCACGCTCGCGGTGGTCATCGGGTCGAGCGCGATCCTGTCCGTCTTGCCGGCGGATGCGATCCGTTCGCCCGGCCGCTCCGTGACCGACAGCGCGCCGAGCCCGGCCAGCGCGGAAAGCCCCAGCACGGCAAGGCCGGCCATCAATGCATGGTTGAGCGCCATCTCACTCCGATGCCATTCGCTCATGGCAGCAATGGGACGAGCGTCGGCCGGCAAGGTAAACCGGCGGTTAACGAACCTGCACAGTTGAACGCCCGTAACACGCGGGCGCCGCTTGCCCGGCGCGGCCCGCCGCCTTATGGTGCGCCGACCTTTGCGGGTGCGCTGCGCGAGTCTCTCGCGCGGCTTTTGTTTTGCGCGCACGCCGCGTACCGATTGGAGCATGGCCATGGCAGACCGGCCGACCGATGAGCGCAGCCGCCTGCGCGGCTCGATGGTGGCGCTCGTAACACCTTTCGACGCCGCCGGCGCGGTCGACGAGGCGGCCTTCCGGGCGCTTGTCGACTGGCAGATCGACGAAGGCACCAAGGGCCTCGTGCCCGTGGGCACGACGGGCGAATCGCCGACGCTGACCCATGACGAGCACAAGCGCGTGGTCGAACTGTGCGTCGATCAGGCGGCGGGTCGCGTGCCCGTCATCGCGGGCGCGGGCTCCAACAACACGCTGGAGGCGGTCGATTTCGCCCAGCATGCCGAGAGCGCCGGCGCCGACGCCGTGCTCGTCGTCACGCCCTATTACAACAAGCCCAACCAGCGCGGGCTTTACGCCCATTTCGCCGCGATCGCCCAGGCCGTCGACCTGCCGATCATCATCTACAACATTCCGCCGCGCTCGGTGATCGACATGCTGCCAGAGACGATGGCGCGCCTTGCCGCCGATTTCCCGACGATCTGCGGCGTCAAGGACGCCACGGCCAAGCTCGATCGCGTCCCCGAGCAGCGCATGGCCTGCGGCAAGGATTTCATCCAGCTTTCCGGCGAGGATGCCACGGCGCTCGGCTTCAACGCACAGGGCGGGGTCGGCTGCATCTCGGTGACGGCCAATGTGGCGCCGCGGCTTTGCGCCGAATTCCAGAACGCGATGGCCACCGGCGACTTTGCCTCTGCACTCGACTATCAGGACCGGCTGATGCCGTTGCACAAGGCGCTGTTCGTCGAAGCGGGCCTGACGGGTGCCAAGTATGCGCTCTCGCGCCTTGGCCGCATGCACAATGTCGTCCGGTCGCCAATGGTCCCGGTCGAGGCGGCGAGCGCGGCGCTGATCGACGATGCCATGCGCCACGCCGGCCTCTTGAACTGATCGCTGCCGGCGACCACTTCGCTTCCATGGCCTCGTCCCGCAAAGAACAGACCGCTCGCAAGCTCATAGCGGACAATCGCAAGGCGCGCTTCAACTACGAGATCAAGGATGTGGTCGAGGCGGGCCTGGTCCTGCGCGGCACCGAGGTCAAGTCCCTGCGCAACGGACAGGCCAACATCGCCGAGAGCTATGCGAGCTTCGAGGACGGCGAGATGTGGCTGATCAACAGCCATATCCCCGAATACCTGGAAGCCAACCGGTTCAACCACGATCCGCGCCGGCGCCGCAAACTGCTGCTGAGCAAGCGCGAGATCGCCCGCATGGCCAGCGCCACCGATCGGGAAGGCATGACGATCGTGCCGCTCAAGCTCTATTTCAACGATCGCGGCATGGCCAAGCTGGAAGTCGCCATCGCGCGCGGCAAGAAGATGGTCGACAAGCGCGAGACCGAAAAGAAGCGCGACTGGGACCGCCAGAAGGCGCGGCTCTTGCGCGAGCACGGGTAGTCGATCACCAATCGACAGTCGTCGTTCGCAAGGCTGATCTAATCCCAAATGGTTAGTTTCGTCCGACGACCTGCGAGCAGCGAACCACGACTTCATCGAACATCGCTTCGGTCAGCCGGCCCGTGTTCATGTTGTAACGCGAACAGTGATAGCTGGAGACGATCGTCAGCGGGCCCACGGAGCTTTGTCGGTCGTGGCCGAACGGGTGGTCCGCCACGCGCTCGCCGAGCGCCCTGATCGTGGCATCGTGCGCGATCCGGCCGAGCGAGAGGATCACGCGGAGGCCCGCAAAGCGCGCGATCGTCGCTTCGAGATGGGCGCGGCATTGCGTGATTTCCGGTCCCGTCGGCCGGTTCTGCGGCGGCACGCAGCGCACCGCGTTGGTGATCGCGGTCCCGACCAGTTCGACGCCCGCGCCGGCGGCATCCGGCCTGTGCCCCCGGGCGAGGCCGTGTCGTTCGAGCGCGCCGAAGAGCACGGCGCCCGACGCATCGCCCGTGAACGCGATGCCGGTCCGGTTCGCGCCGCGCAGCCCTGGCGCCAGACCGACGATCAGCAGTCGAACGGCGTCCGGCCCTTCTTTCGGCAGCGACGTCGGAACCGGCCCATTGTGCCAGCCCGGTTCAACGTCCCGCCAATGTTCGCGGAAAGCGGAAAGACGCGCACAGGCGGTGCAGTTGGTCGGCGGATCGGCTGCGGCAGGGTTCGAAACGCAGCGTGTCATACCGCTCAATCCTCGTCTTCGTCGTCCTCGTCGTCCTGGACATGGCGCGACGCGCGCTCCGAATGGGTCCGGCCGATCTGGTCCTCGAGCGACTTCAGATCGATGAAATGGTCGGCGTTGCGGCGCAGATCGTCGGCGATCATCGGCGGCTGCGACGCCATCGTGGAGACGACCGAAACCTTGCAGCCGTTGCGCTGCAGTGCGTCGACCAGCACGCGGAAATCGCCGTCGCCGGAGAACAGCACCGCATGGTCGATCGACCGCGACAGTTCCATCGCGTCGATCGTCAGTTCGATGTCCATGTTGCCCTTGACCTTGCGACGGCCCGATGAGTCGGTGAACTCCTTGGCCGGCTTGGTGATGACCTTGTAGCCATTATAGTCGAGCCAGTCGATCAGGGGGCGGATCGACGAATATTCCTGGTCCTCGATCAGCGCGGTATAGTAATAGGCGCGCAGAAGGTAACCGCGCTTCTGGAAGTGTTCGAGCAGCTTTCGATAGTCGATGTCGAAGCCAAGCGCCTTTGCCGCCGCGTAAAGGTTGGCGCCATCGATGAAGAGGGCGATCTTCTCGCGCTGGTCGAACATGGCGAAGTCCTTTCGTGAAAATGGCTTTCAGTATGGCCGACGCTTTCCACGGGAATGCGTCGAAATCAAGCAGGTCCCGCCAGTATTGGTCCGTTATCGCAAGAGGTGCCCTGACATCGGCCTTTCGCCATGGTTTGGCCGCATCGGCATGCTTGCACACGTCCGGTGCCGCGTGTATATCGCTGCCAAATCCCGACACGACCGAATTGCCAGAGGAACGCCCATGGCCCGCGTGACCGTCGAAGACTGCATCGACAAGGTAGACAACCGTTTCGATCTCGTCCTGCTTGCCGCCCATCGCGCGCGGCAGATCTCGCAGGGATCGCAGATCACCGTCGACCGCGACAACGACAAGAACCCTGTCGTCGCCCTGCGCGAGATCGCCGACGAGACGCTGTCGCCCGGCGACCTGGAAGAAGATTTGATCCATTCGCTGCAGAAGCATGTCGAGGTCGACGAGCCCGAGAGCGAACTGGGCGAGAACACCGCCGAGACGCCCGATGCGCCCGAGACTCCCGAGCAGATCACCTTCGGCGGCGGCCAGATGTCCGAGGAAGAGCTTCTCGCCGGCATCGAAGGGCTGGTTCCGCCCGAAAAGTCGGACGACTGAGCCGACCGGACGCTCTTTTGCGGGCCATGCCCGCATGACTATATTGAGCGCGTGGGCACCGCAGCCCGCGCGCTTTTTCTGTGAGGTCGCCAGCCGATGATGCGGCAGTACGAGCTTGTCGAGCGCGTCCAGCGCTACAAGCCGCAGGTCAACGAGGCCCTTCTGAACAAGGCCTATGTCTATGCCATGAAGAAGCATGGCGGGCAGACGCGTGCCTCGGGCGACCCCTATTTCTCCCATCCGCTCGAGGTCGCCGCGATCCTCACCGACATGCGCATGGACGAATCGACGATCGCCGTCGGCCTTTTGCACGACACGATCGAGGACACTTCGGCGACGCGCGTCGAGATCGAGGAACTGTTCGGCGAGGACACGGCGCGCCTCGTCGAGGGGCTGACCAAGCTCAAGCGGCTCGATCTCGTCTCAAAGAAGGCGGCGCAGGCCGAGAACCTGCGCAAGCTGCTTCTGGCGATTTCGGAGGATGTGCGTGTCCTTCTGGTCAAGCTGGCCGACCGGCTGCACAACATGCGCACGCTCGACTTCGTGCCCGAGCACAAGCGCGCCCGCATTGCCGAGGAAACGATGGACATCTATGCGCCGCTCGCCGGCCGCATGGGCATGCAGGACATGCGCGACGAGCTCGAGGAGCTCGCCTTCCGCCATCTCAATCCCGAGGCCTACGCCACCGTTTCGGACCGTCTGGCGCAAATCGCGACGCGCCATGCCGGCCTGCTCGAGGAGATCACCGGCACGCTACGCGGCCTGCTTGCCGACAACGGCATCCATGCCGAGGTGGACAGCCGCCGCAAGAAGGCCTGGTCGGTCTTCAACAAGATGGAGACCAAGGGCCTTTCCTTCGAGCAGCTCTCGGACATCTTCGGCTTCCGGATCATCGTCGGCACGATCGACGAATGCTACCGTGCGCTCGGTGTCGTGCACCGCAAGTGGAAGATGGTGCCCGGCCGTTTCAAGGACTACATCTCCACGCCCAAGCAGAACGACTACCGGTCGATCCACACCACCATCGTCGGACCGTCCAAGCAGCGCGTCGAGCTGCAGATCCGCACCCGGCACATGCACGAGATCGCCGAATATGGCGTCGCGGCCCATGCCATCTACAAGGACAATGGCGGGCTGGCGGGCGGCGATGCCCGGCCCAGCGGCAAAACGAACGGCAAGACCAACGGCAAGGCGAACGGCAGGGCGCGCCCCACCTTCGAGGACACCAACGCCTACGCCTGGCTGCGGCGGACCATCGAATCGCTGTCCGAAGGGGACCATCCCGAACAGTTCCTCGAACACACCAAGCTCGAACTGTTCCAGGACCAGGTGTTCTGCTTCACGCCCAAGGGCCGGTTGATCGCGTTGCCGCGCGGCGCCATTCCGGTCGATTTCGCCTATGCGGTGCATACCGACGTCGGCGACAGCTGCGTCGGCGCCAAGATCAACGGGCGCATCATGCCGCTGGTCACCCAGCTTCAGAACGGCGACGAGGTGGAGATCATCCGTTCCGCCTCGGCCTCGCCGCCAGCCGCATGGGAAGCGCTCGTCAAGACCGGCAAGGCGCGCGCCGCGATCCGTCGCGCCACCCGCGCCGCCGTGCGCAAGCAGTATTCGGGCCTCGGCCACCGCATTCTCGAGCGCGCCTTCGAACGGGCCGGCCGGCCGTTCTCCCGCGAGATACTCAAGGAGGGCCTCGGGCGCCTGGCGCACACCGATGTCGAGGACGTGCTCGCGGCGGTCGGCAGGGGGGAACTGGCCTCGGCGCATGTCATCAAGGCCGTGTTCCCGGACTTCCAGGACGAAAGGCTCGCCGCGCCGGCCAGCGCCGAACTGCTCGGGGAGGGATGGTTCAACCTGACCGACGCGTCGGGCATGATGTTCCGCTTTCCCGGCAGTGGAGCGAAGCCCGACGGCGCGCCCGACCCGGACATCGGCGCCGGGGAAACGGGCGCCGAGGGCGATCGCATCCTGCCCATTCGCGGCGCGGCCGGCGATCTGCCGGTGCGGTTCTCGCCGGAAGGCGCGGTGCCCGGCGACCGGATCGTCGGCATTTCGACGCCGGGCAAGGGCATCACCATCTATCCGATCCAGTCGCCGGCGCTCGCCGCCTATGACGACCAGCCCGACCGCTGGATCGACGTGCGCTGGGACATTGATGGCGCCAACCGCACGCGCTTTCCCGCGCAGATCATCGTCACCGCGATCAACGCGCCCGGCTCGCTCGCCGAGATCGCCCAGGTGATCGCCAACAATGATGCCAACATCCACACGCTCGCCATGGTGCGCACCGCGCCCGATTTCACCGAGATGATCTTCGATCTGGAGGTCTGGGACCTGCGTCACCTGACGCGGCTTCTGGGCCAGTTGCGTGAGTCCGAAGCGGTCTCGACGGCCGAACGCGTGAACGGGTAGCGCGCCAGCGCCGTCAACTTGAAGGAGAAGCCCCGCCAAATGAACACCGACGAAGTCCTGTCGATCTTCAAGTCCGCCGGCGCGGTGCTGGAGGGTCATTTCATCCTGACGTCCGGCCTGCACAGCCCGGTCTTCCTGCAGAAGGCCCGGGTCTTCATGCATCCGGACAAGACCGAGACGCTTTGCCGGGCGCTCGCCGAAAAGGTCCGCGCCCAAATCGCCGGTGACCTTGACTATTGCGTCGGTCCGGCGATCGGCGGGCTGATCCCGGCCTACGAGACCGCGCGGCATCTGGGTGTGCCCGCCATCTGGGTCGAGCGCGAGGAGGGCGCCTTCCGCCTGCGCCGCTTCGAGATCGAGCCGGGCGCGCGCGTCGTCATCATCGAGGACATCGTCACCACGGGCCTTTCGATCCGCGAGACGGTCGACTGCATGAAGGCGCTCGGTGCCGAGGTGGTCGCGGCGGCCTGCCTGATCGACCGCTCGGCGGGCAAGGCCGATGTCGGCGTACCGCTGATCGCGCTTGCCGAGTACGAGGTTCCCGCATTCGCCCCCGACGACGTGCCGCCCGGACTGGCCGCCATTCCCGCCACCAAGCCGGGGAGCCGGTCGTTGTGAGGCGCGCGGTCAGGGCCGCGCCGGCCCGGCGACACGCTTGAACGGAACCCGAGCCGGCCGTATCTGTCCGATGGCGATTTTCTGACCATTTTTCGACTATGATCGTCCGGCGCGCACGCGCCAGGACAATGGAAGCCCACTCATGCTGTTCAAGCGCCGCAACCAGGAAAACAGATGGACGCGCCTGCGCGTGTCCATGCTGCCGCGGCGCAGCTACGGTCGCTCGATGCGCTACTACGCCAAGCGCGTCATGCGCATCCGGGCGACGCCGCACGCCATCGCCGCCGGCGTCGCGGCCGGCGCGTTCGCCTCGTTCACGCCGCTGATGGGCTTTCACTTCATCCTTTCCTTCCTGCTCGCCTTCCTGCTGCGCGGCTCGATGATCGCGGCCGCCTTCGGCACCGCCGTCGGCAACCCGCTGACGTTTCCGGCGATTTGGGCCTCGACCCTGAGCCTGGGTCGCTGGCTGCTCGGCGTCGACGGCAACGGCGCCGACGGGACCGAGTTCGGCTCGGTGTTCGCCGAGCAGGGCTTCGTTGCGCTGTGGCAGCCCTTCATCAAGCCGATGCTGGTCGGCGGCGTACCGATGGGCCTGCTCGTCGGCGTTCTCATCTACATCCCGACCCGCATGGCCGTCGCCGCCTTCCAGATGCGGCGCGCCGCGCAGAAGGCCGAGCGCGCGATCGCCCTGCAGGAAAGCCAAGCGAGCGGGCACGATGTCACCGAACACGACCGGCGCGGCATCGCCTCATGATCATCGGCCTCGGCAGCGACCTGATCGACATCCGCCGCGTCGAGCGCACGCTCGAGCGCCACGGCGAGCGCTTCGTCGCCCGCGTCTTCACCGATATCGAGCGCGAGCGGTCCGAGCGCCGCCGCATGCGCGCGGCCTCCTACGCCAAGCGGTTCGCGGCCAAGGAAGCCTGCGCCAAGGCGCTCGGGACGGGCATCGCGCGCGGCGTCTACTGGCGCGACATGGGCGTGGTGAACCTGCCCAGCGGCAAGCCGACCATGGCGCTCACCGGCGGCGCCGAGACCCGGCTGCGCATGCTGCTGCCCGACGGCCATGAAGCGGCCATACATCTGACCATAACCGACGACCATCCGCTGGCGCAGGCTTTCGTCGTCATCGAGGCCGTGCCCGCCCGATTTGCCCCCTCCGGCGATTGATGACCGTGCGCCCAAAGGTTAAGAGGCGCTGATCCGGCGCCCCATCCGGCGCGAGCCGGCAGCAACGAGCAGGACGATGACCGTGGCAGAAAAAACCGAGAAGAAGTCCGGCGGAATCGGCGAGGTCATCTCCGTGATCGTCCAGGCGCTGATCCTGGCGCTGCTGATCCGGACATTTCTGTTCCAGCCCTTCTCGATCCCGTCGGGATCGATGCGTCCGACGCTGCTCGAAGGCGACTATCTGTTCGTCTCCAAGTTCTCCTACGGCTATTCGCGCTACTCGTTTCCGTTCGGTCCCGACCTGTTCGAGGGCCGCGTCTGGGCCGATGCGCCCGAACGCGGCGACGTGGTCGTTTTCAAGCTGCCCTCCAATCCGCGCCTCGACTACATCAAGCGGGTGATCGGCCTTCCCGGCGACACGGTCCAGATCCGCGAAGGCGCGCTGATGCTCAATGGCGAACCGGTCGAGCGGGAGGCGGTCGGCACGATCGACGATGTCGACATCACCGAGCAGAACCGGCCGGTGCAGGTCTATCGCGAAACGCTTCCGAACGGCGTTTCCTACCGCACGCTCGATGTCACCCAAGGTACGGTCGGCGACGACACGCGCGAGTTCGTGGTGCCCGAGGGCCATTTTTTCATGCTCGGCGACAATCGCGACAACTCCGCCGACAGCCGCTTCAACGTCGGCTACGTCCCGCACGAAAACCTCGTCGGCCGGGCCAACATCATCTTCTTCTCGATCGCCGGCGGCGCCTCGCCGCTCGAGATCTGGCGCTGGCCGACCGAACTGCGCTTTGACCGCTTCTTCCGGTCCGCCTCGCGATGACCACCGGTTCCGCCGCCGAACCGCCCGTTTCCGATGCGACGCTGGCCCATCTGCATCGGGTCACGGGACATGCCTTCGCCGACCTTGAACGGCTCGACCGGGCGCTGACCCATTCGAGCGCCCGCGCCCGCACCGGCACCGATTACGAGCGGCTCGAGTTTCTCGGCGACCGGGTGCTCGGCCTTTGCGTCGCCGAACTGCTGTTCGCCGAGTTTCGCGATGCCGACGAGGGCGAACTGTCGGTGCGCCTGAACGCGCTGGTCAATTCCGAAACGCTGGCGTCGGTCGCCGACGAACTGGGGCTGACCCCGTTCATCCGCACCGGGGCCGACATGGGCGATATCGGCTCGGCGCGGCTCAAGAGCGTGCGCGCCGACGTGGTCGAAGCGCTGATCGCCACCATCTATCTCGACGGCGGGCTCGAAGCCGCGCGCGCCTTCATCACCCGTTGCTGGACCGAGCGCGCCCGCCACGTCATGGCCGCCCGGCGCGACGCCAAGACCGAATTGCAGGAGTGGACGCACAAGACCTTTTCGGAGACGCCGAGCTACCGGGTGGTTGGGCGCGATGGGCCCGACCATGCCCCGTCCTTTACCGTCGAGGTGCGGATCGGAAAGCTTCGCCCCGAACAGGCGACCGGCCCCTCCAAGCGTCAGGCCGAGCAACTTGCCGCCACCGCGCTCCTGATCCGCGAGGGCATCTGGCCGGTCGACGGGTTGGCGTCATGACGGACGGGGACGCGACCGAGGGTGCGGACACGCGCGCCGGTTTCGTCGCGCTGATCGGCGCGCCCAATGCCGGCAAGTCCACTCTGGTCAACCAGCTCGTCGGCGCCAAGGTCACCATCGTCTCGCGCAAGGTGCAGACGACGCGCGCGCCGATCCGCGGCGTCGCGATCCACGGGCAAAGCCAGATCGTCTTCGTCGACACGCCCGGCATCTTCGCCCCCCGGCGACGGCTCGACCGCGCCATGGTCCGCGCCGCATGGGCCGGCGCGCACGATGCCGACCTGGTGCTCGTGCTGATCGACGCGCGCAAGGGCATCGGCGAGGAGGAGGAAGCGATCCTTCAGGCGCTGCCGGACGTCAGTACCGAAAAGTGGCTGGTCCTCAACAAGGTCGACGCGATCGAGCCGCCGAAGCTGCTCGAACTGACGGCCACGCTCAACGAACGGGCCGAGTTCGCGCGGACCTTCATGGTCTCGGCGCTGAAAGGCTCGGGTTGCGGCGACCTTCTCGATGCGCTTGCAGGCGCCGTGCCGGAAAGCCCCTGGCTCTATCCGGAGGACCAGCTCTCCGACCTGCCCATGCGGATGCTGGCGGCCGAGATCACCCGCGAGAAACTCTACGAGCGCCTCCACCAGGAACTGCCCTACGCGGCGACCGTGGAGACCGAGAAATGGGAAGAGCGCAAGGATGGCTCTGCCCGGATCGAGCAGGTCATCTATGTCGAGCGCGACAGCCAGAAGAAGATCGTGCTGGGCAAGGCCGGAACGACGATCAAGGCGATCTCGATGGCGTCGCGCGGCGAGATCGCCGAACTGATCGGCCAGCCCGTGCACCTGTTCATCTTCGTCAAGGTGCGCGAGAAGTGGGGCGACGATCCCGAGCGCTACCGTGAGATGGGTCTGGACTTTCACGACTAGGAACGCATTGTCGACGCCATGCAGTGGTCCGACCAAGCCATCATCATCGGTACGCGCAAACACGGCGAGACCAGCCTGATCGTCGAACTGATGACGCGCGCGCACGGTCGCCATCTGGGCCTGGTGCGCGGGGGCCGTTCGCGCAGGGTCCAGCCGCTGCTGCAGCCCGGCAACCGTGTCGAGGCGACCTGGCGCGCCCGGCTCGACGAGCATCTGGGGACCTATGCGCTCGAGCCGGTCAGCCTGCATGCGGCCACGCTGATGCAGAGCGGCTGTGCGCTCGCGGGCATCCAGCTTCTGGGCAGTCATCTGCGCCTTCTGCCCGAGCGCGACCCGCACGGCGCGCTCTACGAGGCGGCCTGCATCGTCGCCGACCATCTGACCGAACCGTCGCTCGCCGGCCCGCTGATGGTTCGGTTCGAATTGCGGCTTCTGGACGAGCTCGGCTTCGGCCTGAACCTGTCGCGGTGTGCCGGCTCCGGCGCCACCGACGATCTTGCCTACGTCTCGCCGAAGAGCGGGCAGGCGGTCAATCGCGAGACGGGCGCGCCCTGGGCAGCAAAGCTGTTGCCGCTGCCGGCATTCCTGACCGCGCGGCAAGGACGCCATTGCGCGCCGTCCGACCTCGAGGACGCTTTCCGGCTGACCGGCTTCTTCCTGGACCGTGATATCTGGGCCGCTCGCGGCATTGCCCCGCCGGAGAGCCGCGAGAGCTTCCTGCGCGCCGCCCTCAGGGCGATGCGCGAACCGGCCTGATCATTCCGCAGGGGCAGCCAGGCCGGGACGTTCCACCGGCCGTTCGCTGATCGGCCAGTGCACGACCGCCGCGAACAGGCCGAGCGCCACGCCGAGCCACCAGACCGGATCGTACGAGCCGAACCGCTCGAACAGGTAGCCGCCCATCCACACGCCCAGAAAAGAGCCGACCTGGTGCGACAGGAACACGATGCCGCCCAGCATGCCGAGATATTTCGTGCCGAACATGATCGCGACCAGCGCGTTCGTCGGCGGCACGGTGGAGAGCCACAGAAGGCCCATCACCACCGAAAACACGATCACCGACGTGCCCGTTTGCGGCAGCAGCAGGAAGACCGTGACCGCGATCGAGCGGCCGATATAGATCAGCGCGAGGAAGATCGGCTTGGAGTATTTCTGGCCGATGATGCCCGAGGCGAGCGACCCGATGATGTTGAAGAAGCCGATCGCCGACACGCCGATCACCGCATAGCGCGCGTCGATGCCGATGTCGGCGACATAGGCGGGAAAGTGCGCGGTGATGAAAGCGACCTGAAAGCCGCACACGAAAAAGCCCGCTGTCAGAAGCAGGTAGGATGAATGGCCGAACGCCTCGCGCAGCGCCGCGCCGATCGACTGGTCGATCTCGACCTGGCTCGTGCGGCCCGATGTCGAGTTGCCGCGCAGCGGGATCGCAAGCACCGGCACGAGCAGCATCAGCGCCGACATGATCAGCAGCGAATCCTGCCAGCCGAACGCATCGATCAGCGCCTGACTGAACGGCGCGAACACGAACATGCCCGCCGAGCCTGCCGCCGTCCCCAGGCCGAACGCGAACGAGCGTTGCTCGGCCGTGACGTTGCGGGCGAACGCGGCGAGAATGATGCCGAACGAGCCGGCGGCGATGCCGAGCCCGACAAGCACGCCGCCGCCCAGATGCAGGAACCACAGCGAATCGGGCGTCGCCATCAGCAAGAGGCCGGCGGCGTACATCAGGCCGGCCAGCGCCAGCACGCGCCATGTGCCGAACCGGTCGGCGACCGCGCCGAAGACCGGCTGGCCGAGGCCCCACATCAGGTTCTGGATCGCCAGCGCGAGGCCGAAGTCGGCCCGCGTCCAGCCCGTATCGGCCAGCATCGGGATCTGGAAGAAGCCGAGCGCCGAGCGCGGCCCGAACGTCAGCGCCGCGATCAGGCACCCGGCCGCGATGATCAGCCAGGGATAATCCGAGCGCGCCTCGGCGGCGGGCGATGTCGACATGGGCGGCCCTCTCCACGGATCGGCCGAGCATAGGTGGAGCCCGCACGCGCGACAAACCAAATATTCTCGTGCACCGGTGCAGGTTTCCTGATGCGGCCGCTGGCGGTGTCGGCGGAACCGGCATAGGCTGCGCCGATGTCAGCCGAGTTCCTGATCACCTCGATCATCGTCGTCCTGCTTCCCGGCACCGGCGTGCTTTACACCTTGGCGGTCGGCCTGGGGCAGGGGACGCGTCCGTCGATCTACGCGGCCTTCGGCTGCACGCTCGGCATCGTGCCGCATATTCTCGCCTCGATCATCGGGCTTGCGGCGCTCCTGCACGCCAGCGCGGTGGCGTTTCAGGTGATCAAATATCTGGGCGTGATCTACCTGTTCTACATGGCCTGGTCGGTGCTGCGCGAGGGCGGCGCGCTCGACGTCGGCGAGAACCGCATGGCCATGTCCCGGCGCAAGATCGTCACGAACGGGATCGCGCTCAACGTGCTCAATCCCAAGCTGTCCTTGTTCTTCCTGGCGTTTCTGCCGCAGTTCGTGCCGGCGACCGCGACCAGTCCGACCGCGCTGATGGTTGGCCTGGCGCTGGTCTTCATGGCGCTGACCTTTGTCGTGTTCGTCTGCTATGGCGCTTTCGCCGCCTTCGCTCGCGACCGGGTGATGCGCAGGCCCGCGGTCGTGCGCTGGATGAAGCGGTCATTCGCCGCCGCCTTTGCCTTCCTGGGCGTGCGGCTGGCGTTCGCAGAGCGCTAGATGCTTCGAATGCTCACCCGCCTGTGCACCTGTTCGGCGGTTTCCACGCGCTCCGAATAGCGATCGGTCAGATAGGCCGAGCGGTCCCGTGTGAGCAGCGTGAACTTCACCAGTTCCTCCATAACGTCGACGACGCGGTTATAGTAGGCAGACGGCTTCATCCGGCCGGCCTCGTCGAACTCCTGCCACGCCTTGGCGACCGAGGACTGGTTGGGAATGGTGATCATCCGCATCCAGCGGCCCAGAATGCGCATCTGGTTGACCGCGTTGAAGCTCTGGCTGCCGCCGCTGACCTGCATCACCGCCAGCGTGCGCCCCTGCGTCGGCCTGATGCCGCCGATCGGCGACAGGGGCAGCCAGTCGATCTGTGTCTTCATCACGCCGCTCATCGCGCCGTGCCGCTCGGGCGACGACCAGACATGGGCTTCCGACCACAATGAGAGTTCGCGCAGTTCGGCGACCTTTGGGTGATCGGCGGTCGCGTCGTCGACCAGCGGCAGGCCGTCGGCGTGAAAGACGCGCACCTCCGCCCCGAGCCGCTCGAGAATGCGTGCCGCCTCGTAGGTCAGAAGCCGTGAGTAGGAGCGCTCCCGGAGCGAACCGTACAGCATCAGCACGCGCGGCCGGTGCAGCGAAGGCGCGCTGTTGTGGATGGCGTGGAAGTCGATCTCGCCGAGCTCGTCGCCGGCGAGATTGGGCATTGTGGGGTCGTCGCGCCACGGCGCGGCGGTGTCATCTGTCATGCAAACGAACTCAAGTGCGGCCGATATCGTCGAGCCGCTTCTGCAGGCTCAGCCGGTCGATGCGCTCGAACGGCAGGCTGGTGAACACCGAGATGCGGCTTTCGAGCATCCGGTGCGTGTCGTCGAAGGCAAAGCGCCGTTCGGCTTCGGTCCCCGTCGCGGCAACCGGATCGGGCACGCCCCAATGGGCGCTCATCGGCTGACCCGGCCAGACCGGGCAGGTCTCCGCGGCGGCCGAATCGCACACCGTGAAGACGAAATCCATCTGCGGCGCGTCGGGGCTCGCGAACTCCTCCCAGTTCTTCGAGCGCGCGAAATCGGTATTGTAGTTCAGCGCCTTGAGCAGATCGAGCGTATAGGGATGCACTTCTCCCTTGGGCTGGGAGCCGGCCGAATACGCCGTGAAGCGCGGCCGGCCGACCCGGTTCATGATCGCCTCGGCGATGATCGAACGGGCCGAATTGCCCGTGCACAGGAACAGCACGTTATAGGTCTTGTCGGTCATGGTTTCACCTCAGCAGGCGCAGGCTATCTCGTCGAGAACGGGCTGACACAGCGCGGGATTGCCGCCGCAACAATCCTCCATCAGGAAGCCGAGCAGCCCGCGCATGCCGTCGAAGTCGGCGAAATAGGTGATCGACCGGCCCTCGCGTTCGGAGCGGATCAGCCCGGCCCGGCTCAGAACGGCGAGATTGGCGCTCATAGTGTTCTGTCTCACCCCGAGCGTCTCGCCGATTTCGCCGGCCGCCATGCCCTTCGCGCCGCGCTTGACCAGCAGGCGGAATACGTCGAGCCGGGTTTCGTGTGCGAGCGCCGCGAGCGCCTCGATTGACTGTGTGCGATCCATATATCAATAATTCATGATGTTTTGATGAATGTCAACCGACCCGGTGGCCGATGTCCGATTGCCTTGACGGCCCGTGTTGTCCTAGAACCGCGCGGCCCCCACATGAAGGGCATGACTGATATCTGGGAGGCTCCCATGCGAGCGGAGGCCGAGACCCGCAAGCCGGCACGACCGGGAAAGAGCGCGGCCGAACGCTTCGGCGTCATCGCCCGACCGCCGCTCGAATGGAACGCCGAGGTGGAGCGCGAGACGGCGCACCTTTACGAGCGCGTGCGCCATCACATTCCCGAATTCGAATGGCCGGTCTATGCGCCCTATGTCGCCGCGATCAACCGGCTGAAGGCGGAGCGCGGCGCGGTCATCCTGGCGCACAACTACCAGACGCCGGAGATCTTCCATTGCGTGGCCGACATCGTCGGCGACAGCCTGCAGCTCGCCAAGGAAGCCGGCAAGGTCGATGCCGACATCATCGTCCAGTGCGGCGTGCACTTCATGGCCGAGACCTCCAAGCTGCTCAATCCCGAAAAGACGGTTCTCATTCCGGACATGAAGGCCGGCTGCTCGCTGTCCGAATCGATCACCGGGGCCGACGTGCGCCTGTTGCGCGAGCGCTATCCGGGCGTGCCCGTCGTCACCTATGTGAACACGTCGGCCGAGGTGAAGGCCGAGACCGACATCTGCTGCACCTCGTCCAACGCCGTGCAGGTGGTGGAGAGCTTCGGCGTCGATACGGTGCTGTGCATTCCCGACGAATATCTCGCCCAGAACGTCGCCGCCCAGACCGACGTCAAGATCCTCACCTGGAAGGGCCATTGCGAGGTGCATGAGCGCTTCACCGCCGAGGAGCTGCAGGCCTACAAGGACGCCGACCCCGAGATCGAGATCATCGCCCATCCCGAATGCCCGACCGATGTGGTCGAGATGGCCGACTATGCCGGTTCGACGGCGGGCATGATCAACTATGTGCGCGACCAGCGGCCGCCAAAGGTTCTGCTTGTCACCGAATGCTCGATGGCCTCCAACATCCAGTCCGAGGTGCCCGAGGTCGAATTCGTCAAACCGTGCAATCTGTGCCCGCACATGAAGCGCATCACGCTGCCGAAGATCCTCGATTCGCTGTGCGAGATGAAGGAGGAGGTCACGGTCGACCCCGCCATCGCCGAACGGGCGCGGCGTGCGGTGGAGCGGATGGTGAATTTGACGAATTGAACACCGTTTCCCTCTTCCTTGCGGGGAGGGTGGACAGCCGGCTTGGCCGGCTGGACGGGTGAGGGACTAGGATGGTCGAAAAAGCGCAGCGCGATCACGCAAGGATGCTTCGGCACCAGGCGACCGTCGCCGAGCGGCTTTTATGGGACGAGTTGCGCCGGTTCCGGAAACAAGGCTATCCCTTTCGCCGGCAGGTGCCCATCGGACCCTACATCGCCGACTTCGCCAGCCATCGGTTGCGGCTGGTCGTGGAAGTCGATGGCGACAGGCATGAGACCAGCGCGGGCAGGCGCCACGATGTGAGGCGCGACAGTTTCCTTCGCTCGATCGGATACGCGGTGATGCGCTTTGACGAACCCGATGTGCGGGCAAACCCGTGGGCTGTCGCCGAAGAGATCAGAGCGGCGATCGGCGACCTTTCGCGACGCACCCCCACCCGTCCCGGCGCAGCTGCGCCGGTCCACCCTCCCCGCAAGGGGGAGGGAAACGCGTGATCGCCCTCCGATTCGTTTCCCTCGGAGCAATGGCGGGGTTCGATCCGATCGGGACCGGGCCGGCGCCGAGGGTTGCGGTGGTCTCCCTCCCCCTTGCGGGGAGGGTGGACAATTCGCGCCAGCGAATTGGACGGGTGGGGGGCTTCCACGATTCGGCAAGCGGCCGTTCATGACCCGCCCCATCGTCATCATCGGCGGCGGGCTGGCCGGTCTGTTCTGCGCGCTCAAGCTCTCGCCGCTGCCCGTCACCATCCTTGCCGCCGCGCCGATCGGACGCGGGGCCTCGTCGGCCTGGGCGCAGGCGGGCATCGCGGCCGCCGTCGGTCCCGGTGACACCGTCGACGCCCATGTGGCCGACACGATCGCCGCCGGCGACGGCATCGTCGACGAGGCGATCATCGCGGCCATGGCGGCCGAAGCCTCCGACCGCGTCCACGATCTGCTCGAATTCGGCGTACCTTTCGACCGCGATCTGGAAGGCCATCTGGCCGTCAGCCGCGAGGCCGCCCACAGCCATTCGCGGATCGTGCGGGTCAAGGGCGACATGGCCGGCCGCGCCATCATGGCGGCGCTGGTAGATGCGGTCGCAAAGGCGGGCCATATCCGCGTCCTTGAAGGCTACGTCGCCGAAGAGCTGATGGTCGAGGCCGGCCGCGTGGCGGGCGTCATCGCGCGCGGCGAAGCCGGGCAGGGGTCAAGCCAGACGATCGACGCATCGGATGTGATCATGGCGACCGGCGGGGTCGGCCACCTCTACGAGGTGACCACCAACCCGACCGAGGCGCGCGGCGGCGGCATCGGCATGGCGGCGCGCGCCGGCGCCCGCATGGCCGACATGGAATTCGTGCAGTTCCACCCCACCGCCATCGACGTCGGCAAGGACCCGGCCCCGCTCGCGACCGAGGCGCTGCGCGGTCATGGGGCGACGCTCCTCAACCGGGCCGGCGAACGCTTCATGGTGCCGCTGCATCCGGACGCCGAACTGGCCCCGCGCGACGAGGTGGCGCGCGGCATCTTCGCCGAGGTGCAGGCCGGCCGCGGCGCGTTTCTCGACTGTCGCACGGCGGTCGACGATTTCGCCGCCGAGTTTCCCACCGTGTACGGCTACTGCGCCGAAGCCGGCATCGACCCGTCGGTCGACCTGATCCCGGTCACGCCGGCGGCGCACTATTTCATGGGCGGCATCTGGACCGATGCGGACGGGCGCACCTCGCTGCCGGGTCTGTGGTCCTGCGGCGAGTGCACGTCGACCGGCGCACACGGCGCCAACCGGCTCGCCTCCAACTCGCTGCTCGAAGCGGTGGTCTTCGCTGCGCGCGTCGCCGTGGCGCTGGGCGGCGAGGGCGCGGAACCGGCGCCGGCGGGATGGGCGGACGGGTCCGTCCACGACCCCGACGCGGTCACCGAAAGCGACCATCCGGCGATGACGCGCCTGCGCGCCATCATGAGCGCGCATCTGGGCGTGCTGCGGGACGGGCCGGGCATGCGGCGCGCGCTCGGCGCGATCATGGCGCTGGAGGCGGCCAACACGGATGATCCGCGTTTCGCCAACGTGCTGACCACCGCCAAGCTGATCGCCATCGCCGCGCTGAACCGCACAGAAAGCCGTGGCGGCCATTTCCGAACGGACTTCCCCGAGCAGGACCCGACCTGGCGCCGCCGCACGCTGCTCACGCTCGATCAGGCCGAGGCGGTGGCGGAGGATTTTCTGAAGACTTGACCTTTTCACCACGCCCTTCGAGGCTCGGCAGTCATCGCCCTCATCCTGAGGTGCGAGCGTAGCGAGCCTCGAAGGGCGGGGGCGATGATTGCCTCACACCTCAGGATGAGGTGAAAAGGTCATCCACCATTCGCCGCCAGCGCGTCGGCGACCACCTGCTTGAGACTGATGTCCGGCACTTCGACGAATTCCAGATCCTCCGTGCCCAGATAGGCGCTCTGGTTGATCGCGGTCCAGCCATTGACGGCGACCGTGTAGGTGGCGGCCGGGTCGATATCGAGTTCGGCGGCGTGAACGAAATCGCCGGTACGCGCATCGAGCGAGGTCGCCCGGTGCTGGTTGGCCCGTTCCATGATCGTGGCCAGTCGCTCGCCGGCGATGTCGACCGTGCGGATATCGCCGTCGAAGCGGATATAGGCGTCGAAATCGTAGCGGCTGACCTCGCCCGCCTCGAGCCCGGTGCCGAAGGTGGTGTGGCCAAGGAACGCGACGTCGGCGTCGGTTGCCGCGCGCACCGCTTCGGTGGCGAACAGGATCGCGCCCGGCAGGTCGAGCGTCTGCGGCACGGTGCCGACGATGGCCCGGTCCTCTTCGGTCAGATGCTCGTCCATCGCCGTTGCGACCGCGTTGCCGATATCGGCGTCCGGGTCGTCGTCGCGGGCGACCGCGACGCTCTCGAACGTGGTGTCGGCGCCGCCTTCGGCGTTGAACGTCATCGACGCCACCGTGAACCCGTTGCCCCACGAGCCCGGATGGACATAGGCAAGACCCGGCTCTTCATGGGTAAAGTCCAGATGATCGTGCCCGCCGATCAGCAGCGTCCGCTCGGGCAGGGTGCCGAGCATCGCCTTGTCGGCGGCGACGCCGGCATGGCTCAGCACGATCGCCGCATCGGCCTCGCGCGTCAGCCCGCCCATCAGGCTCTCGGCCCAGGCGACCGGCTGCGGAATGGTCAGGGTGGGGCGGATCGGCGGCCGGTAGGTGAAGATGTTGTCTGTGGCGATGCCGGCAAGCGCAACGCGCCGGTCGCGCACGCCGATCGAAAGGCCGGCCGGCGCCAGCAACTCGCCGGTGCGCGCGTCGATGATGTTGCTCATCACATGCACGCCACGCGCTTCGGCCTCGCGGGTGAATATCGCCATGTCTTCCAGCACCGCCGTCTCGTGATTGCCGATGTTGAAGAAGACCGGCGCGATCCGGGCGAGCTTTTCGAGCGCCAGAAGGTCGGGCGCGACGCGGCTGCGCAACGCCACCACATTGCCGCGCTCGAACATGTCGCCATTGACGATGATGATCACCTTGCCGCCCGCCTCGGCGGCGCGGTTGCGCACGGCGGCGACGAGCTGCGGCAGGCGCTTGTAGGGCGAATGCAGGTCCGACAGGATGATCGCCGTCACGTCAGGCTCGTTCTGCGCAGACGCAAGGCGCGGGACGGCCGCGGACGCGGCGATCGCCGCGCCCGCACGCAGGACCAGACGGCGGGACACGGTGGCGGAAAGGGCCATGGAACACTCCTGTGGATGGTGAAGGCTTGATGCGAGGTCCCTTCGTTCGCATGGCGCGTTGACAATTCGATGACGAGCGGTCTTCGTGGCGCCGCCCGGAGGCCGCCATGTCAGACGTCACATCATACCCGCCGAGCCTGCCGCCGCTGATGGTCGAGGAGGCCGTGCGCGCAGCGCTGCTCGAGGATCTGGGGCGGGCCGGCGACATCACCACGAACGCAACCATCGCGCCGGGGGCGCGGGCCACCGCGACAATCGCGAGCCGCCAGGAGGGCATCGTTGCGGGCCTGCCGCTGGTCGAGGCAGCCTTCGCGCTGATCGGCAGCGATCTGCGGGTCACGCCGCACCTCTCCGACGGCGACCGCGTGGCACCGGGCGCCATCGTCGCGCACATATCCGGCAATGCGCGTGCGCTGCTCTCGGCCGAGCGCGTGGCGCTGAACTATCTGATGCTGTTGTCGGGCATCGCGACGCAAACGGCGCGCTTCGCCGACGCCATCGCCCATACGAGGGCACGCATCTGCGACACGCGCAAGACCGTTCCCGGGCTGCGGACCCTGTCGAAATACGCCGTGCGCTGCGGCGGCGGCGCGAACCACCGGTTCGGCCTCGACGATGCCGTGCTGATCAAGGACAATCACATCGCTGTCGCCGGCGGCGTCGCCGGCGCGGTCCAGGCCGCGCGCGCTTATGCCGGCCATATGGTCAGGGTCGAGATCGAGGTCGACACGCTCGACCAGTTGCGCGCCGCGCTGCCGGCCGGCCCCGATATCGTGCTGCTCGACAATATGGATGTCGACACGCTGCGTCAGGCCGTCGCCATCAACCGGGCGCACAATGACGGCGCGATCAGGCTCGAAGCGTCCGGCAATGTCGATCTCGATACAGTCGTCGCCATCGCCGAGACCGGCGTCGACCTGATCTCGACCTCGAAGATCACGATGGCCGCGCCGACGCTCGATGTCGGGCTCGATATTGCCGTCGAGACGTGAGGGTTCGCCGCCTTACATGATGTGCGCGTGATCGTCCGAAAGCGGCAGAACGAAGGGCGTGCCCTCGAAACAGTCCGCGCCCCGGCCTATGGCGCCAATGGCATCGACCATCCTGCCGCCCCGGCCCAAGAGGTCATCGGCGATCGCGACGATCTTCGGGTTCGGCGTCGCGGTGGGCGAACGAAGGCGCAGTTCGCGGGCAAGCTCGGCCTCGTCGCGGTCCGGATCGAGCGCCAGTGCGATCGCATAGGCCGACGCCGTCGAGCGTGAGACGCCGGCAAAGCAGTGGATCAGGAGCGGCGAAGCCCGGTCCCAGCGCTGCGCGAAATCGATGATCTGCCGTACATGCGCTTCGCCCGGCGTGATCAGACCCGGTGTGTCGACCCCGATATCGTTCATGTCGAGCCGCAGATGGTTGTCGGCGCGGATCGCCGCGGGCCGGTCGATGGCCGGGTCGCCGCTGATCACCGTGAGCATGTGGCTCGGCGAATGCCGGCGCGCCGTCTCGGCGATGCGCGCCAGCGAGCAAATGGCGAGATAGGGCATTGCTTACCCCTTTCCGTTGGGCCGGCCCGCACGGGCTTCCAGATCGGCAAAGCGTGCAAGGAAGGCCGCCTCGGTCTCGCTCGCCGGCATCGGTTCGAGCGGCAGGCTATCGGGCGTCACCGCGCGCGGCCGGCCGAAATAGGTTCCCGCCTCGCTGACCGTGAAGCCGGCCAGCCGCGTCGCCTCGTAGAAGGCGGCGATCATGTCGGCGCGCTTGACCAGTTTTCTGGTCGCGGCGGGCATCTGTGCGGGCAGCGAGAAGCGCAGATGGATCGCCTGCTGCAGGCGGCTCTCGACGAGCTTGTAGTCGCCGCCCATCACCTGCTTGAACGGCGAGATCATGTCGCCGATCACATACTCGGGTGCATCGTGCAGCAGCGTCATCAGCAGCGTCGTCCTGTCGGCATCGGGCTTCAGGCGGCGGACGATATGCTCGACCACCAGGCAGTGCTGGGCGACCGAGAAGGCGTGGTCGCCGCGCGTCTGGCCGTTCCACCGCGCAACGCGCGCCAGCCCGTGCGCGATGTCGGAGATTTCGACGTCGAGCGGCGACGGATCGAGCAGGTCGAGCCGGCGGCCCGAAAGCATGCGCTGCCACGCGCGCGGCGGTGCCCCGGCCTTGTCAGGCATCGGCGTCGCCGTCCGGACCCGCTTCGCCCGGCCAGCCATAGGTGACGTTCGGCGGAAGCTGCACCGAAACGGGGATCTCGCCCGCGACGACCGGTTCGCCCTTGTCGGTCGCGCCCTTGATCCGGTCGAGCCGCACGATCGCAAGCCCCCGGTCCTCGACGACGGTTCCGAGCGTACCGGCCAGTTTGCCGCCGGCGCTGATCTCGGTACCGGCCGGCGGCAGGGCGGTTTCGGCGGTCACGATCACCACGCGCCGGCGCGCCGTGCCGCGATGCTGCATCCGGCTGACCACTTCCTGGCCGACATAGCAGCCCTTCCTGAAGTCGAGCCCGCCATTCTGGTCGAGCGAGATGTCGTGACCGAACGCATCGCCCAGTTCGAAATCGTCACCGCTTTCGGGCACGCCGTTGTCGATGCGAAGGCGGTGCCATTGCCAAAGCGGTGCGGTGTCGCCCGCCTCGGTCCCCGCCGGCAGGTGCGCGCGCGTCACTGTGGTCGCGGCAAAGCGCTCGTCGCGCAGGACAGGTATTGAATCAGATTGTGAGAGAGCGGAATCACCGTCCCAGCTTGCGACGACAACCATCTGATCGCGCTTGTCAAATTCGACCTTGGAGCGGAGCCGGTAGAGCATCATGCGCTTGAGGAACGCGTCCGCCTGCGCCCCGTCAAGGTCGATCACGAACCCCTCGCCGTCGCGTCCGACGAGGAAGTCGAACATCACCTTGCCCTGCGGCGTCAGCAGCGCGCCGGGCCGCGCGACGCCCTCGGGCAGGGCGGTGATGTCGCAGGTCAGCACGTTATGCAGAAGATGCTCGGCATCGGCGCCGGTCACGCCGATAAGAAGGCGCTCGGGCAGGACGACAGAAGCCATGTCGGGTTTCCTTGCAAACCGTTCGGCCGATACGTAAGCCCGTTGGCGGATGACGGCAAGGCGGCGGGAGGCAGGCAGTGACACGGAGCTTCGACACGGTTCTCAAGGGCGGCACGGTGGTCAATCATGACGGCACCGGCATGCGCGACGTGGGCATCACGGACGGCCGGATCGCCGCGATCGGGACCATCGACGCGACGGCGGCGGGCGCGGTGATCGACTGCACCGGCCTGCACATCCTGCCCGGCGTGATCGACAGCCAGGTGCATTTCCGCGAGCCCGGCCTCGAGCACAAGGAAGACCTTGAAACCGGCTCGCGCGCGGCGGTGCTCGGCGGCGTCACGACCGTGTTCGAGATGCCCAACACCAAGCCGTTGACCGTCACCGAAGAAGCGCTGGCCGACAAGATCGACCGGGCGACCGGTCGCATGCATTGCGATTTCGCCTTCTGGGTCGGCGGCACCCACCAGAACGCCGGGATCGTCGGCGAACTGGAACGGTTGCCCGGCGCGGCGGGGATCAAGGTCTTCATGGGCTCGTCCACGGGCGACCTGCTGGTCGAGGACGACGAGGGGGTCGGCACGATCCTGCGCAACACGCGCCGCCGCGCCGCCTTCCACTCGGAGGATGAATACCGGCTGCGCGAGCGGCAGGGCGAACGCGTCGAGGGCGACGCGGCGTCCCATCCGGTCTGGCGCGATGTCGAGGCCGCGTTGCAATCGACCCATCGGCTGGTGCGAATCGCGCGACAGGCCGGCGCGCGCATCCATGTGCTGCATATCTCGACGGCCGAGGAGATCGAGTTCCTCGCCGGGCACAAGGACGTCGCCTCCTGCGAGGCGCTGCCCAACCATCTGACGTTCACCGCCGACGATTATGCGACGCGCGGCACGCTGATCCAGATGAACCCGCCGATCCGCGAGGCGCGCCATCGCGAAGGGCTGTGGAAGGGCATTGCGCAGGGCGTCGTCGACGTGCTCGGCTCGGACCACGCGCCGCACACGCTCGCAGAAAAGCAGCAGCCCTATCCGGCCTCGCCCTCGGGCATGCCGGGTGTGCAATATCTCGTGCCGATCATGCTCAATCACGTTCATGAGGGCCGTCTGACGCTGGAGCGCTTGGTCGATCTGACATCGCACGGTCAGCAGCGGCTGTTCGGCATCGCCCGCAAGGGACGGATCGCCAAGGGCTACGATGCCGACTTCACCATCGTCGACCTCAAGCGCACCGAGACGATCCGACACGCCGATGCCGGCTCGAAGGCGGGCTGGACCGCCTTCGACGGCATCGCCGTCACGGGCTGGCCGGTCGGCACGATCGTCCGCGGTGCACGGGTCATGTGGGAGGGCGAGATCGCCACGCCCTCCCGGGGCGAGAAGGTGCTTTTCGACGAGGCGCTCGGCACCTGAGCATCGCCCGGCGCGGAACGAAATGTTTCCCGTCATGGTTTGTTGCGCAGGTGTGGGTGCGCCGATAGGCAGTGGCCGTGGGGCGCCCTTACCGCAACGAAGGGTGAGAAATGAACCAGCAGATCTGGCAGATCGAACGGCATATGTGGACCGGCGGCGTCGAGGCGTTCCAGAACCATCTGGCCGATCTGTGCGTGATGGCTTTTCCAGCGCCGATCGGCCTTTGCTTCGGCCAGAAGGTGATCGATCTCGTGCGCGAGGCGCCGCGCTGGAACGATGTGGCGATGAGCGAGCAGACCACGGTCAGCCCGTCGCAAGGGGTAATCGTGCTCGCCTATCGCGCCGAGGGCCGGCGCGACGGCGATGTCTATCGCGCCTATTGCACGTCAACCTATGCGGAGAAGCAGGGCGCCTGGAAGATCGTCCAGCATCAGCAGACACCGCTGAACTAGAACGCATCTTCCGATCCCGATCAGTCGCCGGCGACGAAGAACAGCCAGCGGCCCTCGGGCGTGATGCCGGCCCTGAAGAAGATGTAGGCGCCAAAGCCGACCATGTCCTCGTAGTCGCCGGCCGTGACCAGCTTGAACAGTTCCACCCGCTCCTCCGGCGTCAGCGCATCGAGCGATTTGGCGAAGAAGTAGGGCCAGACATAGAGTTCGTTCTCGGTGCCCGCGTCGAAGCGCGCATACCCGGCCTCGAATACTTCGAGCAGGATGGCCAGCATCTCGTGGCCCTCGACATCGCCGGAGATCGACTTGAAATAGTCGATCGGATCGCCCTCGATCTCGGCCAGCGAAAGGCGGGTGGTGTCGGGCCCGCTGCCGATCAGCGGCCGCAGCCGTTCTGGGTCGCCCGAGCGGGCCGCGTCCATGATCAGTTCGCGCATGCGCCGCACCGGGGCGGGCAGTTCCGACACATCGTCGGAGATCTGCACCGGAACCTCACCGGTACCGACCTGGCTGCGCGCCGGATCGGTCGTTCCCTGCGGCGAGCCGGCGGGCGGAACGAGCGGATTGTCGGGGTCTTCGAGACCGAGCGGCGGCGGCGCCGGAACGATGCCGGAGGGCGGCGGGGCGACCGGTTCCTGCGCCATGGTCGGCGTCAGCCCGGCGAATAGCAGGGAGCAGGCGATCGCGGCCACGGCCGGCCGCACCGGCCTGCTGCGTCCGGTTCCGGCACCGATGTCGCGGCGTCCCGCCATGCTCCGAAGCTCCCGCGCCAGGCGCGGCTCCCTATTGCAGCGTCCGAAGCCGGGTGAACTCGCCGGCGACCAGCCGTTCGCGCATCTCCTCGATCACCGCAAGGGCGGCGTCCTCGCCGTTCTCACCGACGATCTCCTCGAGCGCGGTCGCCATGGCCGCATCGGCCAGGATGTCGGTTTCGATGCCCTCGAGAATGCCGTCGTTCCAGATCTCGGACTGCATCTCGCGCGCGGCACGGCGTTTTTCCACCGTGATCGCGTCTTCGAGGGCTTCGAGTTCCTGCTTTGGTTCCATCGTGTTTCCCGCTCCGGCGGTTGTGTCCTTGTTCGGGCCAGACCGTTGCCGCTTTCCGTAACCCTAACACATTGTCGCAATTTGACATTGTCGACCTGTGTCGAACGTTAACGGCCGCATCGTCCCGCTATTGCGGCCCGTAGGTGTTGGCCAGATCGAGCGCCAGTGTCCGGCCCTCGGTGACGTACCTGTCGGCGGCCGTTCGCGCCTGTTCGGTGCAGCGCGCATAGACGCTGTCGAAGCTGCGATAGCCCTTGTTGAACGCCGCGATCAGGCGGGCGCGGCGCACCGGTTCGGGCTTTTCGGCCGAAAGCAGACGCTCCATCTCGTCGCGCCACCGATTGCTCGGTTCGGCGCACAGGTTACGCAGATAATGGATCGATCCGAGCACTTCGGCGAGCCGGCCCAGCTTGTCGTCATAGGGAGCGGCGGTCTGCGCGGTCGCGGGTATCTGCGCCATGGCCAATGCCACAGCCGTCACCATCCCTGCGATTGCCGTCCTCGTGAACGCCACGTCCCGTCCCATCGCTTTCACCCGGGCCGGTTTGTTGCACTCAATTGGGGCACAAACAAGCGCCCGCCTGTCGAAACAGCACGACCGGTTAACGCCCGGCATTTCCAGTGCCCGTCACTTGCCGACGATTGTGACGCCGGGATGAAAGGCATGTGCGACAAAGGCGAAGGTCACGTCGTACGGCACGTCCTCGCCATCGCGCGTGACGAGCACGGTCCCGACGTCACGGCCCTGATCGATCCGGTTCGTATCGAGCGCCGAGGCTTGTCCGGCGGTCCAGGTGAACGCCAGCCCGTCGGCGGACCAGGCGCCCGCCTCGGCAAGCGTGTTCATCGTCACGATCAGCGGCTCGGCGTCGTCGCGCGGCACGATCACGACCCGCTCCATCGGGTCGATGTCCTCGGGAAGCTGCCCGTCATAGAGAAACGGCCGGGAACTGTCATAGCCGACATAGGGGTTGCGGCCATAGTCGCGCATGGACTCGTTGTTGGGCACCAGCACCCGCCCGGTCGGATTGTCCTCGGCGAATTCGGCCCAGGACTGCAGCCGCACCGGCACCAGTTCCAGCATCTGACCGGTCATCTCGCCGACGATCGCTTCGCCGGTGAATTGCTGCCACCAGGTCTCGGTCTGCCGGTCATACATGATCAGGTTGGAATCCTTGAGCTTTCCGGTGGTGCCGAACTCGAGCACGCGACCGTCGACGGTGCGCTCGAAGACCGGCGCCGAATTGCATAGGGGGCAGTAGGTGACGGCGACCGGCACGCCGCCGACCACGTCGTTGACGATCTCGTGCCAGGTCAGGATGCGCAGCGGATAGGCGCGCGCGTCGCCGTCGATCGTCAGGCCGACAACCGGCTCGTTCGGGGCCAGGGCATCATGGCCGGGCACGAACTCGAAGACCGGATTGTCGATCGACGGTATGCCGTCGCGCGGGGGTCCGCCCGATCGGATGCGGGCGAGATCGACCGAGGACTGTTCGAAGTCGGTCTTCCAGCCTTCCATCGACCAGCGCACCGGATCGGCGCCGGCCGATGCCGTCACGGCTAGAAGCGAACCGAGCGCAAGGGCAGCCACCAGGCCGGTGCGGCGGGGCTTCAGCAGAGCGCGACTGGTATCGGTGGTCATCGATGGCCTCTTTGGAGCGGATCGAGGGTTACGCCTTTCAGCGTAGAAGCGCGATGGCGCTCGGGCCAATAAAGCCCGCTCACGATCGCGTGGGCGCGCTCACGCGCCGGCGAGACGGCGCGCTGTGGCGAGCGTCGTACGCGTCATCGGCAGGGCGTCCATCTCGTCCGTCGTGACGAACCGCAACTCGGCCGCATCGTCGCCGGCGACCGGCTCGCCCGATGCCCGCGCGGTGAAGACGGTCAGGACGAAATGATGATCGGGCGCGCCGTCATGGTTCTCGTCGCCGATCAGATCGACCACCTCGGCCACGGCGAGGCTGTCCGCATCGACCCTCAGGCCCGTCTCCTCGGCCAGTTCGCGCGCCGCCGCCTGGCGGATCGTTTCGCCCCACTGCACGCGTCCGCCGGGAAACGCCCACAGGTCCTGCGCCGGCGGCCGCGCCCGGCGGGCAAGGAGGAAGGCGCCGGTCCGGTCGTCGCGGATCACCACCGAAACGGCGGCAGCGGGGTGGCGGTTTTCGCCCATTTGCAAGGGTCTCCGGGTTGCTGTGCACATTGACGTTTGCCTTGCGCGCCCGGCCGGCGATAGTATCGCGGCCGGGACGGGCGGCCGCAAGGCCGAAGGGGTGTCTGGGGGCTTACATCATGATGCGTTATCTGATCGCAACGGCCGCGCTCGGCGCGGCGGCTTTGGCGCTGTCGTCCTGCGCGACGCTGAACGAGGAACAGTGTCAGGTGGTCGACTGGCAGCAGCTGGGCCAGAGCGATGGCGCTCAGGGCCAGCCCTCGACCTATATCGCGCGGCATCAGGAAGCCTGCACCCGGTTCGGCATCACGGTCAATGCGGCGGCCTGGCAAAGCGGCTGGGAGAGCGGCATCCGCAGCTACTGCACGCCGAGCAACGGGCTGAGCGTGGGTCTTTCCGGTGGCGTCAACCGCAATGCCTGTCCGGCCGATCTGGCGGCCCGGTTCAACGAGGCCTATCGCGTCGGCGACGCGGTGCATGACGCGCGCTCGCGGCGCGACGAGACGCAGCGCGAGATCGACCGGCTGATCCGCGAACTGTCGGCGGCGACCGAGGATGCCGAGCGCACGCGCATCCAGGTCGAGCTCGAACTGGCACGCAACCGCCTTTCGACCGCGCAGGCCGATGTGGCCAGGACCGAGCGCGAGGCCGATCTTTATCGGCTGCGCCTGTCCCAGGCGTCGCAGTCGTTCGTCCAGTAGCATCCCTGCGGCCGACGGGAACATGCCATGTGCGGCCGCTTCGCGCTGATCCATACCAGGGAAGACATCGAGCGCTTCTTCGCGGTCGCCGGGGTCGAGGCATTTCCGCCGCGCTACAACATCGCGCCGACCCAGCCGATCCTCGTCGTCACGGTCGCGCCCGATCGGCCCGAGGGCTCGAACCTGCCGGACCGCGACGCGGTGCTGATGCGATGGGGATTGCTGCCGTCCTGGGTCAAGGACCCCAAGGACTTTCCGCTGCTCATCAATGCGCGCTCGGAGACCGCGGCGACGAAGAACTCGTTCCGCGGGGCGATGCGCCATCGCCGCTGCATCATCCCCGCCTCCGGCTTCTACGAGTGGAAGCGCGACAAGCCCTCCCGCCGGTCGCAGGCTTACTGGATCCACACGCCCGGCGGTGCGCCGGTCGGCTTTGCCGGCCTGCAAGAGACCTGGATCGGCAAGGATGGCAGCGAGATCGACACATGCGCGATCCTGACGACGGCCGCACCGGCGGACCTGGCGCACATCCATGACCGCGTGCCCGTGCCGCTTGCACCACAAGACCATGCGCGCTGGCTCGATTGCCGCACATATGGACCGGCCGATGTCGCCGACCTTCTGGCGATGCCGGAGCAGGGCGTCTTTGAAGCGGTGGCCGTCTCCGACCGGGTCAACAAGGTGGCCAATTCCGGTCCGGACCTGCTGGAGCCGGTCGAACCGAAGGACTTTGCTAGCGCTGACGGCGACAAACCGGTTGCAAACGGCGACGACGACGGCGATGACGAACAGCCCAGCCTGTTCTGACCCGATCCGCACCGTTCCATGCTCGCTGTCGCCACAAACGGTTTTGTTTTCGGCGCCACGCTGATCATCCCGATCGGCGCGCAGAACGCGTTCATCCTCAGGCAGGGGCTCGCCCGCCGGCACGTGTTCATCCTGTGTTTGATCTGCGCGCTCTCGGATGCCTTGCTGATCGCCGCCGGCGTCGCCGGCCTCGGCACGCTGATCGCCGGAAACCCCGGCCTGATCATGGCCGTCACGATCGGCGGCGCCGCGTTCCTGTTCGTCTATGCTGTGCTGGCGTTGCGCCGCGCCCTCAGGCCGTCCGCGCTGATCGCCGGCGCGCCCGATGGCGGCGCCCTGTCGCTGCGCGCCGCGATTGCGACCTGCCTCGCCTTCACCTTTCTGAACCCGCACGTCTATCTCGATACGGTCGTGCTGCTCGGCAGCCTGTCGGGTCGGTACGAGGGTGCCGCGCGCGCCGCGTTCGGTGGCGGCGCGATGGCCGCAAGCTTTGTCTGGTTCTTCACGCTTGGCTACGGCGCGCGGCTGCTGGCGCCGTTCTTCGCAAGGCCGGGCGCCTGGCGGGTTCTCGATCTGCTGATCGCGCTGATCATGGCCGCGCTGGCCGTGGGCCTGCTCGCGAGCCTTTATCCGTAAGCGCCCACCGACGAAAGGGAAGGCTCTGCGTAGGCGCCCCAGGCATCTGCCACTTGCGGCTCCTGGTCCGTGAGAAGCAAATGGCCGAGCACAGTGGAAGATGGGGCGCAAACTCCACCGCGAGATACCCGGCTCCGCCTACGCAGAGAACTTCATCGTAGACGTTCAAGACCATCGTTGAACAGGTAAAAATTGATGGGGTATCAAAAAAATCGTCAAGAATCTGACATGAAGAGTGCCTCGTTGCGTGCAACGCCCGAACGGTGCGCGCATGACGGGCATGGAGTTGCTTCGGCGCACCGGCTTGGCACGACCGCCACCGCCGTGTCATGAGCGAGCCGCCGCGACTTCAGGAACAGTGCCATGGCCGACCAGACCCCGATCCAGCTCTACGACACGCTCACCCGCGCCAAGCGCCGGTTCGAGCCGATCGATCCGGACAATGTGCGCCTTTATGTCTGCGGCCCGACCGTCTACGACTACGCCCACATCGGCAATGCCCGCCCGGTGATCGTCTTCGACGTCCTGTTCCGCCTGCTGCGGCACGTCTATGGCGCGGACCACGTCACCTATGTTCGCAACATCACCGACGTCGAGGACAAGATCAACGCGCGCGCCCTGCGCGATCATCCGGACCTGCCGCTGAACGAGGCGATTCGCGCGGTGACCGAGAAGACCGCCGACCGGTTCCGGGCCGACGCGCTCGCGCTCGGCTGCCTGCCGCCGACGCACGAGCCGCGCGCCACCGAGCATATCGAGGACATGATCGCGATGATCGGCACGCTGATCGACCGGGGCCACGCCTATGTCGCGACCGGCGAGGAGGGGGCCGAGGTGCTGTTCGATGTCGGCTCGATGCCCGACTACGGCATGTTGTCGAAACGCGACCTTGACGAACAGCAGGCGGGCGCGCGCGTCGCCATCGCCGCGCACAAGCGCAATCCGGCCGATTTCGTGCTGTGGAAGCAGAGCGGACCGGACGAACCGGGCTGGGACGCCGATTTCGGCGGCACGGCGATCCACGGCCGGCCCGGCTGGCACATCGAATGCTCGGTGATGAGCGCCCACCATCTGGGCGAACGGTTCGACATCCATGGCGGCGGCATCGATCTGGTCTTCCCCCACCATGAGAACGAGATCGCCCAGAGCCGCTGCGCGCACGGCACCGAAGTGATGGCCAACTACTGGATGCACAACGGCTTTCTTCAGGTCGAAGGGCAGAAGATGTCCAAATCGCTCGGCAACTTCGTCACCGTGCACGATCTTCTGGAGACCGAGAAATTCGGCGGCCGCAAATGGCCCGGCGAGGTGCTGCGGCTGGCCATGCTGATGACGCACTATCGCGAGCCGATCGATTTCTCCGTGCGACGGCTTGAGGAGGCGGAGAGTAAGCTGATTTCCTACTATCGAGCTCTTGCGACACCGTTGGGCGACACATTCCCTGATCCGGAGTTCCTCGCCCACTGCTCCAACGATCTCAATCTGCAGGACGCCTTCGCGCGAATCGATTCATTGAACAAGGAAATCAACGTTACCGGCGGCATGCCCTCGATTGAATTGAAGCGCAGATTGACAGCAAGTCTGCGTCTCGTGGGCTTGCTTCTGGAGGATTCTGCCGATGATTTCATGCGGCAGTTCGTTCGAACTTCCGATGCTCCAAGTGAAGCGGAAGTCGAGGGCATGATATCGGTTCGGTCTAGCTTCATTCGCGACAAAAACTGGGCCGAAGCCGATCGCATCCGCGACGAACTGCTCGAAAAGGGCATCCAGCTCAAGGACGGCAAGGACCCCAACACAGGCGAGCGCGTGACCACATGGGAGGTGAAGCGATGACCCCGACGATCAGCGGCGGCTGCCAGTGCGGCGCCGTGCGTTACCGTGTCCACGGGCCGCTCGACGACCCGCATCTGTGTCATTGCCGCATGTGCCAGAAGGCGGCGGGAAACTACTTCATGCCGCTCGGCGGCGCCAAAAGAGACGCTTTCGAGATCACCCGCGGCGAGCCGTCATGGTTTCATTCCTCCGGCCCGGTGCGGCGCGGCTTCTGCGCCGCATGCGGCACGCCGCTGTTCTTCGAGACGTTGGGCTTTGACGGCATCAACGTCACGCTGGGTTCGCTCGACGATCCCGCCGCGGTGCCGCCGGTTTCCACCTACGGCACGGAAGCGAAGATGCCCTGGCTGGCCGACGCCGCCGTGCGTGACGGACGCACCACCGAGGAAGAGGAGTTCCTCGACGGCAAGAGGGTGCGCGACATCGCCGCCACCAACCGCCAACATCCGGACCACGACACCGATACCTGGCCGCCCGCGCGCAGCTGAGACAGACTCTTCACCGCCCGGGACAGGTTCCCCCACCCCCACCCCTCCCCCGTAAACGTGGGAGGGGAGACGCGGACACCATGCGTGCACAACCGACCTTCCAGCCAGGCTCGAAAGCCGACAGCGCCGGTGAGGTGTCGATGCCTCCCCTCCCACGTTTACGGGGGAGGGGTGAGGGGTGGGGGCAGTCCGGTTCATGCAGTGCCGATGCCTCATTCATAGGGGAGGGGTGAGGGGTGAGGGCAGACCGGTTCATGCGGTCCCAAGGTCTCCACTCCCACATTCATGGGGAGGGGTGGGGGCACTTCGGCGCCAGGGCCGGCGAATGAGCGACTTCCAACACAGGCCGGGGCATACCGACATTGCGCCGGCACGCGCCCTGCATTACCACGCCGGCGTTGACCATCGGAGCCGTCATGTCCGCCCGTGAGCGCATCTACCTGTTCGACACCACGCTGAGGGATGGCCAGCAGACGCCCGCGATCGACTTTTCGGTCGACGACAAGATCACCATCGCGCGCATGCTCGACGAGTTCGGCATCGACTATGTCGAAGGCGGCTATCCCGGCGCCAATCCGACCGACACGGCCTTCTTTTCGCGCAAGCGCACGGCCAGCGCCTCGTTCGTCGCCTTCGGCATGACCAAGCGCGCCGGCGTCTCGGCCTCCAACGATCCGGGCCTCGCCGCCCTGCTGGAAGCCGATGCAGACGCGATCTGCTTCGTCGCCAAGGCGTGGGACTATCACGTCGAGGTGGCGCTCGGCTGCACACCGGAGGAGAACCTCGATTCGATCCGCCAGTCCGTCGAGGCCGCCGTCGGCGCGGGCCGCGAGTCGATGGTCGATTGCGAGCATTTCTTCGACGGCTACAAGGCCAATCCGGCATATGCGCTCGCCTGCGCCAAGACCGCCCACGAGGCCGGGGCGCGCTGGATCGTGCTGTGCGACACCAATGGCGGCACCCAACCGGGCGAAATCCGCGCGATCACCCGCGCGGTCATCGAGGCCGGCGTGCCCGGTGACCGGCTCGGCATCCATGCCCATGACGACACCGGCCAGGCGGTCGCCAATTCGCTCGCGGCGATCGAGGCCGGCGTCCGCCAGGTCCAGGGCACGCTCAACGGCATCGGCGAGCGCTGCGGCAACGCCAACCTCGTCACGCTGATCGCCACGCTCGGTCTCAAGTCGGTCTGGTCCGAACGCTTCGCAACCGGCATCTCCGCCGACGATCTCGTCGGGCTGACGCGGCTGTCGCGCACCTTCGACGAACTGCTCAACCGTGCGCCCGACGCCCAGGCCCCCTATGTCGGCGCATCGGCGTTCGCTACCAAGGCGGGCATCCATGCCTCCGCGCTGATCAAGGACCCCCGCACCTACGAGCACGTGCCGGCCGAAAGCGTCGGCAACACGCGCCGCGTCATGGTCTCCGACCAGGGCGGCAAGTCGAACTTCATCGACGAGCTCAAACGGCGCGGCATCGCGGTCGCAAAGGACGATCCGCGCCTCGACACGCTGATTGCGCTGGTCAAGGAACGCGAGGCGGAGGGTTACGCCTATGAAGGCGCGGACGCCAGCTTCGAACTTCTGGCGCGGGCCACGCTGGGCGAGGTGCCCGAGTTCTTCGCCGTCGATTCGTTCCGTTGCGTCGTCGAGCGCCGGCACAATGCGCGCGGGCGGCTGATCACGCTGTCGGAAGCGGTGGTGAAGGTCACCGTCGACGGCGAGCAGCGCATGTCTGTCGCCGAGGGCGCCGGTCCGGTCAACGCGCTCGACCTCGCCCTTCGCAAGGATCTGGGAAAATACCAGGGCGAGATCGCCGATCTCGAACTGGTCGACTACAAGGTGCGCATCCTCAATGGCGGCACCGAGGCGATCACCCGCGTGCTGATCGAATCGACCGACATGACCGGCCAGCGCTGGTGGACCGTCGGCGTTTCCGACAACATCATCGACGCCTCGTTCCAGGCGCTGATGGATTCGATCACCTTCAAGCTGATGAAGAACCGTGGCGCCGCCGGCCTGATGGCGGCGGAATGAGCGCCCGCCCGGCAAGACCGGCCGACGCTGCCGAACCCGCCGCGGGCTTTGCCTTCGCGCTCGGTGCGTTCCTGCTGTGGGGCCTGCTGCCGTTCTACATGAAGTGGGTGGACCACATTGCGCCTTGGGAGGTGGTCGCCCACCGGGTCGTCTGGTCGGTACCGGTGGCAGGGGTGCTGCTGATGCTGATGCGGCGCACCGCCGACCTCAAGGCCGCGCTGCGCGATCCGAAGACGCTCGCCCAGGCGGCCCTGACGGCCGCGCTCATCTCGATCAACTGGGGCGTCTATGTCTGGGCGATCGCCGCCGAGCGGACGGTGGAGGCCGCGCTCGGCTACTACATCAACCCGCTGGTCAACGTGGTGCTGGCAACCCTGTTTCTGGGCGAGCGGCTGACCCGGCTGCAGGCCCTGGCGATCGCGCTGGCGGCCACGGCGGTGGCGATCCTCACCTTACGGGCCGGCGGGCTGCCCTGGGTCTCGCTGGTGCTGGCCTTCTCGTTCGGCCTTTACGGTTTCTTCCGCAAGACGCTCCCGGTCGGCGCGGCCCAGGGCTTCATGCTCGAGGTGATCCTGCTGTCGCCGCCCGCGCTCGTCATCATCGGCTGGATGGCGATGGCGGGTTCGGGCCATTTCGGACCCACCGGCGCGGCCGACATCGGTCTGCTGCTGCTGGCCGGCCCGGTCACCGCGATCCCGCTGATCCTTTACGCCAATGGCGCCAAGTTGCTGCGCTACACGACGATCGGCGTGATGCAGTATCTGACGCCGACGATGATCTTCCTGGTCGCCATCTTCGTCTTCGGCGAACCGTTCTCCGTATGGCAGTTGGTGGCGTTCTGCTTCATCTGGGCGGCGCTGGCGCTCTATACGCTCTCGCTGTTCCGGACCGCGCGCGCCGCAAGGGCCGCGGCCACCGCGCCGCCGGCGCACTGAACGCTCTAGAGCCGTTCGATCACGGCCGCTTCGCCCGCCGCGCCATTGGCGGCGGCGACGATCGCAGGCACGATATCTTCGGCCCGGTCGATCACCAGCGGCTGCACGCGATGGGCGGTGTGGATGAAGCCGGCCTCGCGCATATGGTCCAGGAGCGCGATCAGCGGGTTCCAGAACCCGTCGATGTTGGCCAGCACGATCGGCTTGGTGTGCCGGCCGAGCTGCGCCCAGGTCATGATCTCGATCACTTCCTCAAGCGTGCCGATGCCGCCCGGCAGCGTCACGAACGCATCGGCGCGCTCGAACATGGCGTGCTTCCGCTCGTGCATGTCCTCGGTGATGATCAGTTCGTCGAGCGAGCCGAGCGCTTCTTCGGTCGCCTCCTTGTGCATCAAAAAGCGCGGTATGATGCCGCACACCTTGCCGCCGCCTTCCATGACGCCGCGCGAGACCGCGCCCATCAGCCCCTTGGTGCCGCCGCCATAGACCAGGCGCAGCCCGTTTTCGGCCATCGTGCGACCCAGTTGCGCGGCCGCCAACTCGAAGCTGCGGTCGACACCGGAGGACGAGCCGCAATATACGCAAATCGAACGGATTTCGGTCATTGCCGATCTGTGGCGCGGGGCGGCGAAAAGGTCAAGCCGATCGGGGTCCGCGCCGTGCGGCGGTGTTTGCAGCGTCGGCACAATGCGCATAGATTGCGCCGCAAAGGGATTCTGCTTCGCTCGTACGTCGCAGACCATGTTCGGAAGGCAAAATGGTAATCCATCCCGCCATACTCTGGTCCCTCGGCGCGATCTTCGCCGGCGCGACGGCGGCGGTCGCCGTCGATTTCGCCGGCGTGCGCACCGCGTTGCAGGACAGCATGTTCGTCGAGAACGTCGATCCGGCGGGCGCCGGAGCACGTGTGCCCGAAGGTGGCGCGGTGACCGATGCGACCGGCGCGAGCGGTGGCGATGAGATCGAAACGTCGGATCCGGCCGCGACGGCCGAAACCGGCGGCGATGATCCGGCCGAGGAACCGGTGACGCTGGCGCTCGCCGTCGATCCCGAGGAACCGCCGACGCTCAGCGACGGTGTGCCGGCAGGCGCGCTCACGGCGCCGGATGCCGGTCCGGCAGGGCGGCCCGACCTGCCGCGCTTCGATCTGCTGCGTGCCGAACCCGACGGGTCGCTGGTGATCGCGGGAACCGGTCCCGCCGACGCGAACATCGAGGTCCTCGCGGGTACCCGCACCGTGGCCACGGCGCGGGCGGCCGCCAACGGCGATTTCGTGGCCGTCCTCGACGAACCGCTCGAACCGGGCGATTATCAGATCGTGCTGCGCGCGACGACGCCGGACGGCGTCGCCGTGACCTCGCTCGAAACCGCGATCGTCGCCATTCCCGAGCCCGGTTCCAGCGATGTCCTCGCGCTTGTCGAAGCGCCGGGCGCGCCGTCCCGGCTGATCACCACGCCGGGACCCGAAACGCCGGTGCTGACCCCCGTGCCCGACGCCGATGGCACCGAAGCCGAAGGTGCTGCACCGGGCGAGGCGGTGGCGGCGCTGTCGAGCGACGATGGATCCGCCGCCGAACCGACGGCCGACGTTGCCGCCACCGAAGACGATCCGGAACCAGCGCGCGAGCAGGCCGACCGGACGCAGACCGATGCGCCGGGCGAAGCGACCGGGGAGACACCGGTCGCCGTCACGCCCGATGGCCCGCCTTTGGACACGGCCACCGCGCCGCCAGCCGTCGACGATCAGGTCGCGCCGGCCGAGGCGGAGACCGCCGCAGATGCGCCGGCCGATGCGCCCAGGGAGGAGGCCGGCGAGACCACCGAACTCGCTGCGCTTCCCGAAGCGCCCGAGGCCGCCGAGAGCGAACCGCCGGTGCAAACGGAAGGCCCCGCCGATGTCCCGGCCATGTTGCGGATCGAGGCGGTGGAGATAGACGGCAATGAACTGTTCGTTGCCGGCGCGGCCACGCCCGGCACGCGCCTGCGCCTTTACGCCAACGCCATGCTGCTGGGCGACACGGTCGCCAGCGAGGGCGGCCGCTTCCTCGTGCAGGTGCGGCGCGAACTGCCGGTCGGCGACTACATCATCCGCGCCGATGCGATCGACAAGGCGACCGGCCAGGTCCTGCGTCGCGCCTCTGTGCCGTTCACGCGCAGCGCTGGCGAGCGGCTGGCGGCCGTTGCCGTCGCGCCGTCGGCCCGCCTGCCGCAGACGCCGCCCACCGTCCCGTTCGCGGACCTGACCCCGGCGACACCGGCACCGGGCGACAGCGCCAGCGCCGCGCCCGCAGAGACCTCGGTGACCCCCGCCGCACCGGAAACCGAAGCCGATCCCGTGCAGCAAGAGGCAACGGCCGCGCCCGATGATGACGCACCGGTCGCCACAGCACCGGCGAGCCGCGATGCCGAGGTCGCTGCCGCGCCCTCCGATCCTGCCGAGCCCGTTGTCGCGCCGCAGGCGCTTGGCGTGCTTCAGGGGCCACCTGCTGTCGCCGCTGACGTGCCGCAGACGACCTCGGAACTGGTGCCCACCGGTGAATCGGTGATCATCCGGCGCGGCGACACGCTGTGGCAGATATCGCGCCGGGTCTATGGCGAGGGCGTCAAGTACACGACCATCTATCTTGCCAACGAACAGCAGATCTCCGACCCCGATCGCATCTGGCCGGGCCAGATCTTCGACGTGCCGGACGAGGCGATGGACGACGCCGAGACGGTGCATCGCGAGTTGCGCGCCCGCAACTGATCAGGGGCCGGACCGACCCGTGGTTCGTGCGGCATCCCTCGGCAAAGACGGGTGGCCAGGGGTACCCATATCGTCTATCGTCGATTTGCGATGAAAGACTGCATCCAGCCACCATCTCATGACGACGATCGTCTCGCGCGCCAGCTGGCCGCGCTCGCCCATCCGGCGCGCCTGCACATCCTGCGGGCGCTGGCCTGCCGCCGCCGCAGTTGCTGCAAGGATGTCGTTGCCAAACTGCCGCTGGCCCAGTCGACGGTGTCGCAGCATCTCAAGGTGCTCGCCGATGCGGGGCTGGTGACGGTCGACCGCAGGCGGCCTCATTCGCACTATCAACTCGACCGGCGCGCGCTCGACGGGCTCGTCGGTCAGCTCGAGGGCTTCGTGGCCGCGTGCGGCACCGCTGACGCCGCCGCCGACCCCTTGGCAGAACCGAAAGACACATCCCTTGTCTGACAAGACCGTTTCCGCCGATCGCGGCGCCACGCTGCGCACGATCCTCAACCTTTGGCCCTATATGTGGCCGGACAACCGCCCGGATCTGAAGCGGCGCGTCGTCTGGGCGCTGGTCTGCCTGCTGCTGGCCAAGCTCGTTCTGATGCTGGTGCCCTACGGGTTCAAATGGGCAACCGACGCGCTCAATGGCGAACTGGACGCTGCGGCCTGGATTCCCGCCGTGCTGATCGCGCCGATCATGCTGGTCGTCGCCTACAATGTCTTCCGCATCGTCAACGTCGCCTTCAACCAGTTGCGCGATGCGCTGTTCGCCCGCGTCGGCCAGCACGCCGTCCGCCAGCTTGCCTACAAGACCTTCGTGCACGTGCACGACCTGTCGCTGCGCTTCCATCTCGAGCGGCGCACGGGCGGATTGTCGCGCATCATCGAGCGCGGCACCAAGGGCATCGAGGCGATCGTCCGCTTCACCATCCTGAACACCGCCCCGACGATCATCGAATTCGGCCTGATCGCCATCATCTTCGGTTTCGCCTACGGGCCCGAATATGTCATCGTCACCGGGGCGACCGTCGCCGCCTATGCGATCTTCACGGTTCGCGCCTCGGACTGGCGCATCCAGATCCGGCGCGACATGAACGAGAGCGACACCGACGCCAACACCAAGGCGATCGATTCGCTGCTCAATTTCGAGACCGTCAAATATTTCGGCAACGAACGGATGGAGGCCGCCCGTTTCGACGGGTCGATGGCGCGCTATGAGCACTCGGCGACGCGCGTGTGGACCTCGCTCGGCTGGCTCAATTTCGGCCAGGGGGTGATCTTCGGCATCGGCCTTCTGATCATGATGGCCTTGTCGGCGCGGGCCGTACAGGCGGGCGAGCAGACCATCGGCGACTTCGTCTTCATCAACGCCATGCTGATGCAGCTTGCCGTGCCGCTCAACTTCATCGGCTTCATCTATCGCGAAATCCGTCAGGGGCTGACCGACATCGAACAGATGTTCGATTTGCTCGACGTTCCTGCCGAGATCGCCGACAGGCCCGATGCGCGACCGCTCGACGTCGCCGATGGCACGATCCGGTTCGACGATGTCCGCTTCGCCTACGACCCCGAACGGCCGATCCTCAAGGGCATCTCCTTCGAGGTGCCCGCCGGCAAGTCCGTCGCCATCGTCGGGCCTTCGGGCGCCGGCAAGTCGACCATCTCGCGGCTCCTGTTCCGCTTCTACGACGTTCAGGACGGCGCGGTGACGATCGACGGGCAGGATGTGCGCGACGTCACCCAGACCTCGCTGCGCGCCGCCATCGGCATGGTCCCGCAGGACACGGTGCTGTTCAACGACACGATCGCCTACAACATCCGTTACGGCCGGCCCGACGCCAGCGACGAGGACGTGCACCAGGCCGCCGAGATGGCGCAGATCGCCGATTTCATCGACGGTCTTCCGCAGGGCTACGAGACGATGGTCGGCGAGCGTGGCCTGAAGCTGTCGGGCGGCGAGAAGCAGCGCGTCGCCATCGCCCGCACCATCCTCAAGGCGCCGCCGATCCTGATCCTCGACGAGGCGACCTCGGCCCTCGACACGGCGACCGAGCAGGAAATCCAGGCCTCGCTCGACCTGGTCTCGCGCGGTCGCACCACGCTCGTCATCGCCCACCGGCTGTCGACCGTGATCGGCGCCGACGAGATCATCGTGCTCCGCGACGGGCAGATCGCCGAGCGCGGCAAGCACGCCGATCTGCTGGCGATCCCGGACGGCCTTTATGCGCAGATGTGGACGCGCCAGTCCGAGGCGATCGAGGCCGAGACGCGCTGGCGCAAGGCGCGCGAGGAGGACGAGATGGGCATCATCGTGCGCCGGCCGCCGGTCTCGCCGACCTGACCGCGGTTCCCCTTGCGCTCATCGGCGTCCGCAATAGGCGTAGTCCTTGCCGCGCCCCGGGCCATCGAGGACCGTGAAGCGTTCCGGGCTGTGCTTGACGATGCGCAGTTCGAAACTCGTCGGCATGCCTTCGCTCGTGCAGGTCAGCGTTGCCCGGTACTCGCCCGGCTCCGGTTGCCGCACATTGCCGATCCGGCAGAATGACTCATACATGCTGAACGTGCCGCGTCCGATCTCGATGAAGCTGTCCTCGACCGGTCCGGGCGGTGCCATCGCGCAGACCCCGTCGCCGGTGGCCCACAACCCATGGCTCAGCGGCAGCCGCAACTCCTCCGCACTTGCCGCGCCGAGAGCCGAAGCAAGGACGAGGACCGTCACCGCGACTGATTTTCGATCGTGTGCCATGCCTGTTCCCCCAAGATACGCTCAGGCTATCGCAGAACCATGCGGATTTGAACGCAGCCGGTCGGTTCGCTTGCATAAGGGCAGGGCGCGCAATATGTCCGGAGCCGAACCTTCGCGCCCGGAGCGTCCATGCAGAACCTGCTCGACACGATCACAAAGGCCTTCGTGCCCGTCCGCCGCGAAGGCTTGCCTTTCGTTGCCGCCTTCTTCGCCGGCGCCGTGCTGCTCGGCCTTCTGTGGGACCCGCTGTTCTGGATCGGCCTGGCGCTGACCGCATGGTGCGCCTACTTCTTCCGCGACCCCGAGCGCGTTACGCCACTTGACGACGCGCTCGTCGTCAGCGCCGCCGACGGCATCGTCTCGGCGGTCGGGCCTGCCGTTCCGCCGGCCGAACTGGACCTCGGCGACGGCGAACGGCTGCGCATCTCGGTCTTCATGAATGTCTTCTCGGTGCATGTGAACCGGGCGCCGGTGCGCGGCCGCATAACCACGCTCGCCTACCGGCCGGGCAGCTTCGTCAACGCCGATCTCGACAAGGCCAGCCGCGAGAACGAGCGTCAGGGCTTCGTCTTCGACAGTCCGAACGGACCCGTCGCGGCGGTGCAGGTGGCCGGCCTCGTCGCCCGCCGCATCGTCGGCTTCTGCGAGGAGGGCGACGAACTCGGTGCCGGCGAACGCATTGGTCTGATCCGCTTCGGCTCGCGCCTCGATGTCTACCTGCCCGAGGGCGCCGAGCCGCAGGTGTTCGTCGGCCAGCTTGCCGTTGCCGGCGAAACCGTGATCGCCGCGTTCGGCCGGCCAAGGCCCGCGCCCGTCACCCGGGTGTCCTGACCATGTCGATGGACGATGCTTTCCCGCCGTTCGAACCTGACGGTCCCGAGCGCGATCCGGACAATGGCGACGACGCGGCCCGCAAGCGGCGGCTGCGGGAAATCCCGCTGCGCTTCGTCGTGCCCAACATCATTACCGTGCTTGCCATCTGCGCCGGTCTGTCCGCCGTGCGCATGGCGTTCGAGGAACGCTTCGACGTGGCGATCGGCCTGGTGCTGCTGGCCGCCGTGCTGGACGGGCTCGACGGGCGCATGGCCCGGCTGGTCAAGGGCACATCGCGGTTCGGCGCGGAGATGGATTCACTCGCCGACGCGGTCAATTTCGGTGTCGTGCCGGCGCTCGTGCTCTACATCTTCGTGCTCGACGAGGCGGCCCAGTTCGGCTGGATCGCGGCCCTTCTCTACGTCATCGCCTGCACGCTGCGGTTGGCCCGGTTCAACGTGATGGCCGGCGACAGCAACCGGCCGCGCTGGCAGCAGGCCTATTTCGTCGGCATTCCCGCGCCGGGCGGCGCGCTGGTGGTGCTGTTGCCGGTCTATCTGGGATTTCTGGGCTTTTCGCCGGGCTGGTTCACCGCCTCGGTGGTCTCGGTCTTCACCATCGTCATCGGCTTTCTGATGGTTTCCAACCTGCCGGTCTGGTCGGGCAAGACGCTCGGCGCGCGCGTGCCGCGCACGGCCGTGATGCCGCTGATCCTGACCGTGGTGCTCTATGTCGCCGCGCTCGCCAACTTCACCTGGTCGACGCTGACGCTTTCGGCGATCGCCTACCTTTGCTTTTTGCCTTTTTCGGTACGTCTTTGGCGCCGCCAGGCGCGTCGTCACGCGGCGCGGACGACCCCGTCACCCGACGCCCCAGACGCTTGAGCATCGCCATCACCCGCTCCTGCAGCGTCACATAGTCGGTCTTTCCCGACCCCAGCACGGGAATGTCCTCCATCTCGACGATGTCGGACGGCACCATAAGCTTGGTCATGCCCTCTTCCTGCGTCTTCCTGGCGATGCGCTGCCGGTCGGCCTGCTTGGTCGTCGTTGCAAGCACGATCTTTTCGCCCTTGCGCCGGTCGGCGACCGAAAGCGCCGCGTGCCGGTCCGCCGGCCACAGCGACTGGACGAGCATCTCCACCGCGCCCAGCGAGACCATCTCGCCGCCGATCTTGGCGAAGCGCTTGGCCCGGCCGCGCACCTCGATGAAGCCTTCATGGTCGATATGGACGATGTCGCCGGTATCGTACCAGCCGTCCTCGAGCGGCTGGATCTCGCCGGGCCGGTCGGCCTTCAGATAGCCGATCATCACGTTGGGGCCCTTCACCCACATGCGCGCGCCACCCTCGATCCCCTCGACGGGCTCGAGCCGGATGTCGATGCCCGGCAGCGCCCGGCCGACCGAGCCGAGCCGGTGGTGGGTGGCCGAATTGACCGCCACCACGGGCGAAGCCTCGGTCATGCCGTAGCCCTCGAGGATCGCGCAACCGAACCGCTCGCGATAAAGCTCCTGCGTCTCGTAGCGCACCGCCTCGGCGCCGGCGACGACGAAGCGCAGTGAGGCGAAATCGGTGTCCCGCGCGGTCCGGGCATAGCCGGCCAGGAACGTGTCGGTGCCGAACATGATGGTCGGCTGGGCGCGTGCGGCGACCTGCGGGATCAGCTTGTAGTGAAGCGGCGAGGGATAGAGGAACAGCCGCACGCCATAAAGGAGCGGCAGCACCATGCCGCCCGTCAGCCCGAACGAGTGGAACAGCGGCAGCACGTTGAACAGGCTGTCGGTGACAGAGATCGAAACGCGAGCCTCCGACTGGGCCGCGTTGACGACCAGATTGCGGTGCGACAGCACCACGCCCTTCGGTGCGCCCTCGGTGCCCGAGGTGAACAGGATCACCGCCGGCGCTTTCGGATCGGCATGGCGAACAGGCCGCGACCATTGCAGCGCCGCCGACAGCTTCTCGGCCGTCGTCACGCTGGCCCGCACGTCCTCCAGCCAGACGATCCTGGTGCCATTGTCCTCGATCGCGTCGACGAGCGGCTGCAGTTCGGCCTTCTCGATGAAGGCGCGCGAGGACAGCACCGTGCGCATCTTCGCGGTCTCGATCGCCGAGACCACGTTGCGGGCGCCCGCGGTATAGTTGAGCATGGCGGCCACCCGGCCGGCCGACTGCAGGGCGAAGAAGGTGACCGCGGCGCCGTTGGCGTTCGGCAGCAGAACGCCGAGCGCTTCGCCCTTCTCCGACATCGCCGCAAAGCGCTTCGCCAGCACCCGCGCGCCGATCAGCGCGCGCTTGTAGGTCAGCGCGCCGGTCACCGTGTCTTCGAGGATCGTGCGGCCGGGGCCATAGGTGCGCGCGGCGGACACGAAGGCCTCGAACAGCGTCTGATCGAGGTCGGCCGAGGTGAAGCGCAGTTCGGCCATCCGGTCGAACAGCGCGTTTGCCGGCGTGGTCCATTCCCGACCGCGCATGGCGACGATGTCGCTCATCGGCGCGGCGGGCAGGGCATGCAGGCGCAGCTTCGGCCACAGCGCGCGCGGCGCCTTGTCTTCGGCGGTGAAGGAGGAACGCAGGAACCGCGAATTGCGCACGGTCACCGGAACGATCGTCGCGCCGGTCTTGCGGGCCAGCAGCGCCACGCCCCGATAGAGCCGGAAGGCCGCACGGTCGGGCTCGACCGCGTCGGGGAAATAGACGGCCAGCCGCCCACCGCGCTTGAGATGGGTGATGAGCCGCCGGTTGGCGAGCATCTTCTCCTTGTCGAAGACCACCGCCTTGCCCAGCGAACGGTAGGCGCCCACTATGAAATGATCCGCGGAGGCCGGATCGAGCACGTGCAGCGTGTCGTCGGGCAGGGCGGCGAGGCAGATTGCCGGGTCGAGCCGGGCCTGTTCGTTGACGGCGAAGATGACCGGGCCATCGCTGTTGCGGACCGGTTGCAGCCCGCGCGTGTCGAGCCGCGTCAGCAGTTTCAGCGGCACCAGCGCGAGCGCCTGACGCCAGCTCGTGCCAAGCCTGCGCTGTTCGCGAAACGCGATGAAGGCCACGGCCGCGATCGCGACCGCCAGCAACGCCCAAGCCATGCAAGTTCCTCCCGATCGGCTTTGCGTCTTCAGATGACGTTAGCGCATCGGGGCACAGCGTCAATCAAGCCGTATCGCAAGGGAGTGTCCGTCAGGCGGGCGCCGGCGGCGCGACATCCATCCAGCTGCCCGTCGGGACGTCGAAGATCAGGCCGGTCTGCGTCACGTCCGCGCCGGCGAGCGGAACGATCTTGGCGGCCGTTTGCGCCGGTGTCGGCAGGGTGTCCGGGTTCTCGCCCGGCATCGCCTGCGCGCGCATATGCGTGCGGGTGGGGCCGGGATTGACCAGATTGATGCGCAGGGCGCCCTTGGCGTTCTCGGCCGCCCAGACGCGGGCCAGCATGTCGATCGCCGCCTTGGAGGCGGCATAGCCGCCCCAGTAGGACTTGGCCTTGTGGGCAACCGACGAGGAGATGACGATCGCCCGGCCCGCCTCGGCCGAACGCAGCAGCGGATCGACCGACCGGATCAGCCGCCAGGTGCCGGTGACGTTGACGGCCATCACCTCGTCGAAGGTCTTGGCCTTCATCTGCGCGACCGGCGTGATGGTTCCGAGCACGCCGGCATTGGCGACCAGGATATCGAGCCTGCCCCAGCGTTCGGCGATCACGCCGCCGAGCCGGTCGATGCCCTCGAAATCGGTCAGGTCGAGCGGCACCAGCGTCGCTTCGCCGCCGGCCGCCTTGATCGCGTCATCGAGTTCCTCGAGCCCGCCGACCGTGCGCGCGACGGCGATGACGTGGGCGCCCGCACGGGCCATCTGCAGCGCGATCTCGTAGCCGATCCCGCGTGAGGCGCCGGTCACGAGCGCGAGCTTGCCGTTCAGATCGGGCATCGAAGTCATGGGGCGAACCGGTCCGGGTTACTGGTTGGGCGTTGCGAGCAGCGACAGCTTGCGCACATTGTCCGGTCCCTCATGGTCGAGGAGCCGGGTCGGATAGGCGCCGGTGAAGCAGGCATCGCAGAACTGCGGCGCGTCGCCGTTGCGGGCCGCCTCGCCGACGGCGCGGTAAAGACCGTCGATGGTCAGGAATTCGAGCGAATCGACCCGGATGAAGCGGGCCATTTCCTCGATGCTCATGCGCGAGGCGAGCAGCTTGGACCGTTCCGGCGTGTCCACGCCGTAATGGCACGACGACATGGTCGGCGGCGAGGCGATGCGCATGTGCACCTCGCGTGCGCCCGCATCGCGCACCATTTGCACGATCTTCTGGCTGGTCGTACCGCGCACGATCGAATCGTCGACAAGGACGACCGAGCGGCCCTCGAGCACGGACGGGTTGGCGTTGTGCTTGAGCTTGACGCCCATGTGGCGGATCGCGTCGGTCGGCTGGATGAAGGTGCGGCCGACATAATGGTTGCGAATGATGCCGAGTTCGAAGGGCAGGGCGGCCCCTTGCGCAAAACCGACCGCTGCCGGCACGCCGCTGTCGGGCACCGGCACGACGATATCGGCGTCGACCGGCGCCTCGCGGGCCAGTTCCTCGCCGATCCGCTTGCGCACCTCGTAGACGTTGCGGCCCTCGACCCGGCTGTCGGGGCGCGAGAAGTAGACATATTCGAAGATGCAGAAGCGCGGCTCCTGCGGGGCGAACGGAAAGTGGCTCTCGATGCCCTGTTCGGTGATCACGATCACCTCGCCCGGCTTGACGTCGCGCACATAGCGCGCGCCCATGATGTCGAGCGCACAGGTCTCCGAGGCCAGGATCCACGAGCCGTCCAGATCGCCAAGGACGAGCGGGCGGATGCCGAGCGTGTCGCGGCAGCCGATCATCTTCTTGGAGGACAGCGCCACCAGCGAGAACGCCCCCTCGAGCTGGCCGATCGCGTCGAAAAGGCGCGAGAGCATGTCGGTCTTCTCGCTGGTCGCGACCAGATGCAGGATCGTTTCGGTATCGGATGTCGACGAGAAGATCGCGCCCTTGCGCTGCAGGTTGCGCTGCACGGTCAGCGCGTTGGTGATGTTGCCGTTGTGGGCGATGGCGAGCCCGCCCGTGTCGAGTTCGGCGAACAGCGGCTGCACGTTGCGCAGCCCCGCGCCGCCGGTCGTGGCGTAGCGCGTGTGCCCGATCGCGCGGTCGCCGGGCAGCCGCTCGAGCACCGAGGGCTTGGTGAAATTGTCGCCGATCAGCCCGACATGACGCTCGATGTGGAACTGCGAGCCGTCGAACGAGACCATGCCGGCCGCTTCCTGGCCGCGGTGCTGGAGCGCGTGCAGGCCGAGCGTGGCGTAGGAGGCGGCATCGATCCGGCCGAAGATGCCGAACACGCCGCATTCATCGTGGAAATGGTCGTCCGCCTCGGCCGCTCCGGCGGCGATGTCGGCACGCCGGTCGGTCATGTGTCGGTCGTCTCGACGGTGTCGCCGCCGGGCACCACGGTGCCGATGTCCTCGGGCAACAGGCCGACCAGCGCCTCGGCGACCTGGTCGAGGAACGGCTTGGACTTGGCGCCGTCGATCCAGGCGATCTGCTGGTCGCCGACGAAGAAATTGATGAACCAGACCGCAACCGCCGCGACGATCACGCCGCGCGCGGCGCCGAAAAGGAACCCGAGCGACCGGTCGAGCGGGCCGATGCGGCTGTCGATGATCATGTCGGCGATGCGCATGGTGATCAGCGTGACGATGATCAGCGCCAAAAGGAAGATGATGCCGGCCGAAACGAGCTGGGCGATCAGGTCGTTGTCGACATAATCCATCACGTATGGGGTGAGCGACCGATAGAAGAAGAACGCGGCCACCGCAGCCGCCACCCACGAGGCGATCGACAGCACCTCGCGCGAAAAGCCGCGCACCATGGCGAGCACGGCCGAAATCAGCACCAGGCCGATGAAGAGGGCATCAAGCAGGGTGATGGGCATGGTCGCAAACTCGTTGAGGGCGCGTTGATCGTCGAAGAATGTCGGGCCGCAGGGGCCTTGTGCCGCGTTCGTTCCGGCCGCTCAACCCCGTTAGTCCCCGTCCGGCTCGCGCACAAGCTGTTTTCCACCGGCGATGCGCGCGACGAGGTCCATCAATGTTTCCATTTCGTGCAGCCCGTCGCGCCGGTTTCCGGTGTCGCCGCCGCCGGCGGGCAGCACCGCCTCGCCGAAGCCGAGCTTGTCGGCCTCTTTGAGGCGACCCGCCGCATGCGGCACCGGCCGGACGGCGCCCGACAGGCTGATTTCGCCGAAATAGACGCTTGTCGCCGGCAGGGCAAGTCCGGCCAGCGACGACACCAGCGCCGCCGCGACGGCGAGGTCTGCGGCCGGTTCGGCGATCCTGTAGCCGCCGGCGACGTTCAGATAGACGTCATGCTGGCCGAGCCGCACGCCGCAATGGGCCTCGAGCACGGCGATGACCATGGCGAGGCGCGCCGAATCCCAGCCCACCACGGCACGGCGCGGCGTTCCGAGCGAAGTGGGCGCGCACAGGGCCTGGATCTCGACGAGCACCGGGCGGGTCCCTTCCATGGCCGCGAACACCGCTGCTCCCGGCGCGTTCGCCGAGCGCTCTCCGAGGAACAGTTCGGACGGGTTCGGCACCTGGCGCAGGCCGGCGCCCGTCATCTCGAAAACGCCGATCTCGTCGGTCGGCCCGAACCGGTTCTTGATGGCGCGCAGGATGCGATACTGGTGCGCGCCGTCGCCCTCGAACTGCAGCACGGCGTCGACCATGTGTTCGACGACCCGGGGGCCGGCGATCTGGCCTTCCTTGGTGACGTGGCCGACCAGCACGACCGCCGCGCCGGTCGACTTGGCGTAGCGGATCATCGCCTGGGCCGAGGCGCGCACCTGCGTGACCGTGCCCGGCGCGCTTTCGACGCTGTCGGTCCAAAGCGTCTGCACCGAGTCGAGGATCACGAGGTCGGGCCGTTTGCCGCCCTGATCAAGGGTGGCGAGAATGTCCTCGATGTTGGTTTCGGCGGCGAGCTGGACATCGCTGTCGGAAGCGCCGAGGCGCTGCGCCCGCAGGCGCACCTGTGCCACCGCCTCCTCGCCCGAGACGTAGACCACCGAATGGCCGGCGCGCGACAGGGCGGCCGCCGCCTGCATCAGCAGCGTCGACTTGCCGATGCCCGGATCGCCGCCGAGCAGCAGCGCCGAGCCGCGCACGATGCCCCCGCCCGTGACGCGGTCGAGCTCGCCGACACGGCTGACGATGCGTGGCGCGTCCTCGCTTTCGCCGGACAGCGGCACGAGCGCCACCGGCCGGCCCTTGCGCAGCGTGCGGTTCGGCCCGCCGCCGATGCCGGCGGTCGGGTTCTCCTCGACGATCGTGTTCCATTCGCCGCAGGCATCGCACTTGCCGGACCAGCGGGGGTGGACGGTGCCGCAATTGGCGCAGATGAACTGGGTGCGCTGCTTGGCCAATTCAGTGTCCGCTCTCGTTCGGATAACGGCGCCGGTAGCGTGGTCCGAGGCCGGTGAGGATCTCGTAGCCGATCGTCCCGCAGGCGCGGGCGACATCGTCGAGCGGTCTGTTCGGCCCGATCAGTTCGATCCGGCCTCCGGCGAGCGCTTCCTCCGGCACGTCGGTGACGTCGAAGCAGGTCAGGTCCATCGTGACGCGGCCGAGCAGCGGCGCGCGGTGGCCGCCGACGAAACCGGCATGGCCTTCGCCGACCGCATCGCGCAGCGGCACGCCGGCGCCCGAGCCCGATCGCGGATAGCCGTCGGCATAGCCGACCGAGGCGATCGCGATGCGGCTGTCGCGCGACAGCCGGTGCGCCGCGCCGTACGAGACCGTCTCGCCGGCCCGGGCGCTGCGGACCTGCACGATGCGCGCGTCGAGCCGGACGACCGGCCGCATGGGATTGGCGAGCCCGTTGACGGCCTCGCCGCCATAAAGGGCGATGCCGGGCCGGGTGATCGCATGGCCGAAGGCGCCGCCCCCCAGCACGCCGGCCGAGTTCGAAAGGCTCGATTCGACGTCTCCGAACGCGGCGACAGCCTGCCGGAAGGTCTCCACCTGCCGACGGTTCAGCGGATCGTCGGGCTCGTCTGCGCAGGCGAAATGGCTCATGAGGTGGACAATGGTCAGCCGCGCGCAAAGTCCGCCGTCGCCGGCCAGTCGCACCGCTTCGTCGACGTCAAGGCCGAGCCGGTTCATGCCCGTGTCGACCTGCAGCGCGCACGGCGCGCCGCCACCCTTTTCGGCCCACAGCCGTACCTGATCCATGCTCGCCAGCGCCGGGATCAGCCCGTGTCCGCGCAGCACGCCGACCGATCCCGCATGCGCGCCCTCGAGCACGAAGATGCGCGCCCCTGCCGCGTGCGGCCGGATCGCGGCCCCTTCCGCCGGCAGGGCGACGAAGAACGTCTCGCAGCCGGCGGCGACGAGCGCCGGCACGACCCGCGCCGCACCGAGCCCGTAGGCGTCGGCCTTGACCACCGCCGCCGCCCGGCCGGGCCGTGACCTGCGGTCTAGATCGCGCCAGTTGGCGACGATCGCCGCAAGGTCGATATCCAGCCGGCCGCCGGCCAGTTCCGCGCAATCCGAATCCGTGCTCATCGGCGGGACTTAGCCGGTCGCTCGCCCGGCGAACAGCCCTTCCGGGACCCGATGCGTTTCCGCCGAGCACGGAGGCAAGGCGCCGCAGCTAACCGGCGGAATAGAAGAACTCCTCGCGCACGATCTTGCCATCGGCGACATGGTAGAGCGCGACCTCCTTCATCGCCTCGCGCTGGCCGCTTCCCTTGTCCGTCGCGTCGATCTCGAAGATCACCGCGAACCGGTCATCGCCGCTGGGGAAGGGGCCTTCGACCTCCGCCCGATGGACCTCGAAATTGGCGTCCCACCAGGCATGCTTGCCCGCGATCCCCTCGCGCCCCTCGGTGACCCGCTCCTGCCCCTCGGGCACGAACGCCTCCACCGACACCGCATCGTCGGCGTAGAGCCTTTCGAGCGCCGTGGCTGTGTCGTTCGACCGGCAATAGCCGACCAGCGCCTGCCCGATGTCCTGAACGCTCGCCATTCCATCCGCCTCCATGATGTTCCCTATATGTTCCAGTCTAGCCGAACTTGACGACAGGCGCAAGACAGGCGCGGCGGCGAGGAAGAAAGGGTCCAGGAGGGCGGCGCGGGGATGGCGGCCGCCCGCCACTATTCGAAGCGCTCGGGCAGGTGGCCCGGATCGGCGAGATCGGAAAAGCGGGTATATTCGCCCTGGAAGCCGAGCTGGACGGTTCCGGTCGGGCCGTGGCGCTGCTTGGCGACGATGACGTCGGCGGTGCCTTCCACCTTGCGCATCTTCTCCTCCCAGGCGAGATATTCCTCGGTCTTGATGTCGCCGGCGATCTCTTCGGCAGACCGGCGCGGCTCCTGGTTCTTGACGTAGTATTCCTCGCGAAAGACGAACAGCACGACGTCCGCATCCTGCTCGATCGAGCCCGACTCGCGCAGGTCCGAAAGCTGCGGGCGCTTGTCGTCGCGGCTCTCCACCTGGCGCGAAAGCTGCGACAGGGCGATGATCGGCACGTTGAGTTCCTTTGCCAGCGCCTTCAGCCCGGTGGTGATCTCGGTGATCTCCTGCACGCGGCCCTGGTTGGCCTTGGCCGCCGAGCCGGTCATCAGCTGCACATAGTCGATGATCAGCACGTCGAGGCCACGCTGGCGCTTGAGACGGCGCGCGCGCGCGGCAAGCTGGGCGATCGAGATGCCGCCGGTCTGGTCGATATAGAGCGGCAGGCGCTGCATCATGTTGGCGCAGCCCACCAGCTTTTCGAAGTCGGCCTCGTTGATGTCGCCGCGACGGATCTTGGACGAGGAGATTTCGGTCTGCTCGGAGATGATGCGCGTGGCGAGCTGCTCCGAACTCATCTCGAGCGAATAGAAGCCGACGACGCCGCCATCGACGGCCTTGATGCTGCCGTCGGCCTGCTGCTCGCCGCGAAAGGCGTGCGCGATGTTGAAGGCGATGTTGGTGGCCAGCGAGGTCTTGCCCATGCCGGGCCGGCCGGCGAGGATGACCAGATCGGAGGGCTGCAGCCCGCCCATGCGCGCATCGAGCGAATGAAGCCCCGTGGCGATGCCCGAAAGATGGCCGTCGCGCTGGAAGGCGGCGTTGGCCATGTCGATGGCCCCGCGCACCGCCTCGTTGAACGGCTCGAACCCGCCATCGTATCGGCCGGTCTCGGCCAATTCGAACAGGCGCCGTTCGGCATCCTCGATCTGGTCGCCCGGCGCCATCTCCACCGGCGCGTCATAGGCGATGTTGACCATGTCCTCGCCGATGCCGATCAGCGCGCGGCGGATGGCAAGATCGTAGATCGCCCGGCCATAGTCCTCGGCATTGATGATGGTGACGGCTTCGGCCGCCAGCCGCGCCAGATATTGCGCCACCGTCATCTCGCCGACCTTCTCGCCGGCGGGCAGGAAGGTCTTGATGGTGACCGGGTTCGAGGTCTTGCCGAGCCGTATCTGCTCGCCGGCCACCGCGAAGATCTGCCGGTGCAGCGGCTCGAGGAAGTGCTCCGGCTTCAGAAAGTCCGAGACCCGGTAGAACGCGTCGTTGTTGACCAGGATCGCGCCCAGCAGCGCCTGCTCGGCCTCGATGTTGCCGGGCGGCTCGCGATAGAGCCCCTTGTCGCCGGTCTCGGGTGAAGTCAGTTGAAGGGCTGCGTCGGCCATCGGTGGTCTTTCGTCTCCGGAGCGCGATCTATAGCGCCGTCGTCCGGGCCGCCAAGCCGGCATCGCGCCCGCCGGGCCGTAGCGCACCGAATTCACAGGCTTTCACAGCATCCGGTCGCGCGGCCGTCCGAAACGGTCCGAATCGCCCGATGCGGCTTGACCTGCATATGGCGCCGAATCAGCCAGATGATACAAGAAGCCCGGCGCGCGGGGCACCGGGCTTCGATCGCAAGGCATAGGACTGGCGGATCAGGCCGACTGCTGCGTCTCGTCGGTCTCTTCGCCTTCGGAAGGCGCGGCGCCTTCCTCGAAGACCTCGCCCTCGGCCGCAAAGCCCTCTTCGTCGAAGTCGGCCAGCGATTCGAACGCGTCCTCGTTGGCGCCATAGATCGCATCGGCCGAGGAGAGGTCCTCGCCGGCGGCCTGGCGTTCGGCCTCGTCGGCCGAGCGGGCGACGTTCAGCGTGATCTTGGTCTCGACTTCCGGGTGCAGCACGATGTCGACCTCGTGCAGACCGATCGTCTTGATCGGATTCTTCAGATCGACCTGGTTGCGGCCGACGCTGAATCCGGCATCGGACAGGAAGTCGGCGATGTCGCGGGTGGACACCGAGCCGTAGAGCTGGCCGGTCTCGCCGGCCGAGCGCACGACGATGAAGTCCTTGCCGTCGAGGTCCTGGGCGATCTGCGCGGCTGCGGCCTTGCGTTCGGCGTTGCGGGCCTCGATCTGATCGCGCTCGGCGGCAAAGCGGGCCCGGTTGGCCTCGTTGGCGCGCAGGGCACGGCCGGTCGGCAGCAGGTAGTTGCGGGCAAAGCCCGGCTTGACGGTGACTTCGTCGCCGATCGCGCCGAGCTTGGCGATGCGTTCAAGCAAAATGACTTTCATGACAGATGTTCCTTTTCGTCAAACGGAAATGGTTCAGGTGGAAGCGGGGGGTGTCCCCGATGGCGGCGGCGCACCGCCGCCCGGGGAAACCGGCATGGGCCTTGATGTCGCGAACAGGCCCACGAAGAAGAAGGGCAGGGCGGCGATCAGCGTGATCAGCACCGCGCCATAAACGGTGATCATGGCGAGCGGTCGCCAGGGCGCGCCACGCGTGCGCTCATGGAACACCGCAAATCCGGCCAGCGTGAAACCGCTGACGAGCGCGCCGGCGATCGCCGTTGCGGCAAGCCCGATCGGTCCTGAAAAGAAGCTGATCGCGATGGCGACGGCGAGGATGATCGCGCCAGAACGCGGCAGCCGCAGCGCCGTCGGCCAATCGTCGCGCGGCCGGGTCAGCCGGCCCGATGCGCGCGTGATGCCGAGCGCCAGATAGAGCGAGCCGACCAGCACCATCAGCCAGAGCGCGGGCTGCATGAACGGGATCGCGCCGGTCATGAAGCCCATGAAGCTCTCCCGACCCTCGGGCGAGAAGGCGAACTCGGGATTGGCCTCCTGCAATCGGGCGATCATCTCGCCGACCAGTTCGTCGACCAGCGCCGGCCCGTACCCGATCAGAAAACCCGCCACGATGAAGGCGCCTGCCGTGATGATGGCGAGCCGAACGATCACGTCCGAGAGCGGATACCAGGCGAGCTGGCCGGCAGGCCCGCCGATCTCCTCGGCCGGACGGGCAAGGTTCATCCAGTAGCCGGCGGCGGTGGCGGGCAGGATCGTCGTCATGACGATGTATATGGCAAGCTGCAGGTTGGCGAAGGCGGCGATCGCGACTGCGGCGACGATCGCGCCCGTGACCCCGGCTACGAAACCCCAGCCGAGCGTCGCAACCATCAACGGCACCGCCGACAGGAAATAGAGGATCACCGAAAGGCCCGAACCGGCGACCACGCCCAGACACAGAAGGGCGGTCGCCGAGCCGGCGATCAGACCGATGCCGATCATGTTGACGTTCATGGGCGCTGTCCTGCGGTTTCGCAGTTAGGGGCCGGTCATCTCCGGTGAGCGCCGGCCCCAACTCGGTTTTCATTGCGCCGGGTCCGCCCCGGCATTTCGTTGGTTTCGTCATTCCGGGGCTTGACCCCGGAATCCATGGCGCCAGGCTGGATCGTGGATCCCGGGATCAAGTCCCGGGATGACGCCTTTGTCGTAGCTTCACAGCCGTTACTTCGTCACGTAGGGCAGAAGGCCCAGGAAGCGGGCCCGCTTGATCGCCTTTGCCAGTTCGCGCTGCTTCTTCATCGACACGGCGGTGATGCGCGAAGGCACGATCTTGCCGCGTTCGGAAACGTAGCGCTGAAGCAGCTTGACGTCCTTGTAGTCGATCTTCGGAGCGTTGGCGCCCGAGAACGGGCAGGTCTTGCGGCGGCGATGGAAGGGCCGGCGCGTCGGAAGCTGGTTGATATCGACCATCAGTTCTGGCCTCCCCTGTCACGGCGCGGACCGCCATCGCGGCGCGGGCCCCGGTCACGATCGCGGCGCTCGTCGCGACGCATCATCGCCGACGGGCCTTCCTCGAGTTCGTCGACCTTGACGGTCATGTAGCGCAGCACGTCCTCGTGGATGCGCTGCTGGCGCTCAAGTTCGTGCACGGCTTCGGCCGGCGCGTTGACGTTCAGCAGCGTGTAGTGCGCCTTGCGGTTCTTCTTGATGCGGAACTGGAGCGATTTCAGCCCCCAGCTTTCGACCTTGTCGACGCTGCCGCCATGTTCGGAGATGATCCCCTTGAACTGGTCGACGAGTTCGTCGACCTGGCCCGAGGAGATGTCCTGGCGCGCCAGGAACACATGTTCGTAAAGTGGCATCTGATTCTTGCCTTTCGTTTCGTTCCAGCCCGTCAGCGTCTAAGCCTCCTGCCCGGACGGGCCGCATGCGCGGCACGAAAGGCGAAGTCGACGGATCGAGAGCGGGATCTTCAGGGGCGCGCCACCATTGTCGTGAAGCAAAATGGCCTGCACCTGCGGCACAAGCCATCCCCCGTTCAGCCCCCGGCTGACCGGCTGGAGCGGATATATCGAACTTTGCCGAGAACGCAAGGGGGGTCGGCCGAGGCACGGTGCGTCGTCAGCCGCCCGTCCGTGCGAAACTGATCTCGCCGACGACGCGGTAGGTTTCGGCGTTTATGGGCGCGCTTGCGGTGGTGATCGAGAAACGATCGTCGCCGACCGTCCATCGCATCTGCCCCTTGAAGCGTTCGCCGGTGTCCGGGTCCCGGCCCCGGAAGGAGAGCGTCATGGTCCGGCCACGGCTGCGACCGGAGACCTCGGCGACCCCCGCCCCGAACGGGTTCGACCAGCGGCCGCTCAGTCTGCCGCCTTCGGCGGTCATCCGGCCCGACAGGTCGAACCGCCGCCCCGGCGCCGCGCACCTGCCCGAAACCGACAGGCGCCCCTGAGCGTGGTCGACCCGGTTGGTCAGGCGGCAGCGCACGCGCTCGCGCGGCGCGTCGGGTCCGCGGCTCGCCCAACCCGCGCCCGCCCACTCGCCGCCCAGCGACAGCAGCGCTTCGGCCTTCGCCGGCACCGCCAGGCCGACCACGACGATCATCAGGAGGGCCGCGCGGATCATCGGCGAAACCATCGCTGTCGCAGAAGCGCGGGCAGGAAGACCAGGTCGGCCAGCAGTGCCGTGATGAAGGTCAGGATCAACATGGTTCCGAACAGCCGAACGGTCGCGAATGCGCTCAGATAGACGACCAGCAGGCCGACGCACAACAGCAGCGTCGTCGCGATCATCGCCCGCCCGGTTCCCTCGAGCGACCGGCGCAAGGCAGCGTCGACGGCGTGTCCGTCGCGCCGCTCGCGGTCGAACCGGCTGACGAAGTGGATCGAATCGTCGACCGCGATACCGAATGCGACAGTCAGCGCGAGCGCTGCCGTCGGGATCATCCGTCCGCCATCGATCAGGTGCAATGCCGCGCCGGCCACCGCCAGCGGCAACAGGTTCGGAAGCATGAGCGCGATCGTCAGCATCGGCCAGCCAAGCGCCGCCGCGACCAGCACCACGGAGGCAAGACACGCCATGACGAGCCCGATCGACAACTGCCCGATGATGTCGAGCGGTTCGTGGCGCATGAGCACCGGCAGGCCGCTGACGCGGGCTGCCCCGCTTGCCCGCGCGCTCTGTTCGAACCGGTCGAACCTTGCCAGCGTCGCTTCATCGCGCATCGGATCGCCCATCGGCACCATCACGCGCGCCGTCTGCGCGTCCTCGGAGGCCAGTTGCCGCAGCAGCGCCGGCGGAACATCGGCCAATTCGTCAGGTGTCGGCGGCCGTCCCAAGATGCCAAGCTGTGCCGCCAATGTGGCCAGCGAGATCACGGCCAGTTGCGGGCTTTCCTCCTGTAGGCGCTCGCTCGCGGCGACGAGCCGGTCCCAGCCCGGGCCGGTCCTCCAGCCGCCCTGGGCTTCCAGATCGAAATCGACCCAGGCACGAAAGAACCCGCCGAAATCCCGTTCGATGACATTGGACGCGCGATAGACGGCGCTGTCCTGCGCCAGGTTCCCGCGATAGGTGAACCAGGGCTCGGTCAGCGACACGGCGAAGGCCGCTGCGAGCCCGATCAGCATGCCGGTCGCGATGACGACGCGCCCGTGGTTGAAGACGAGCCGGCCGAACAGTGGCGGCACGCCGACGGTGCGCCGTCGCGCAAGGCGCGCCGCCGCGCCGGCGGGCATGAACCGCGCAAGAAGGGCGAAGGCGACCAGAACGACCAGATAGGCCGAGAGCGTCGACAGCGCCCCGAGCAGGGCCAGTTCCCGCAGGGGCTCGCTGTCGGCGATGGCGATGGCGGCGAATGCGACGGCGGTGGTGATCGCCGTCAACCCGCAGGCAGGACCGACGCGGAGGGCGGTATCGGCGATGCGCCGCGGGGTCGGAGTGGTCGCCGGCGCGTCTTCAAGAAGATGCATGACCAGATGCACGCTGTCGGCAAGGCCGAGCACCAGCACCAGGACCGGCACGACATTGGTGATCACGGTGATCGGCAGGCCGGTCGCCGCGAAGATGCCGAGCGTGACCAAGAGACCGGCGGCGGCGGGTGCGGCGGTCAGCGCCGCAACCCGCAGATCGCCGAAGATCACCCAGCACATCAGCACGCCGAGCAGGCCGCCGACCAGGTTCAGACGGATCAGGTCGACGCGCAGCGCTTCGACGATGTCGACCGCCATCGCCGGTTCGCCGGCGACCGTATAGGCGAGGCCGGGCGCACCGAACGCATCGGTCAGCGCTCCGATCGTCGAGAGCAGCGTCCGCGTCTCGGGGCTGCCGTGGGGCAGGTCTATGGCGACGGCCATCAACAGCGCCGTCCGGTCCGGGCTGATCAGCGGCGGCAGCGCGCCGGTGAGTTCCGAAAAGGCCGCGATCCGTGGCTCCAGCGTGTCCGGATCGATCGGTTCGGGCACCATCGGCTCGCCGGGATAGGCCTCGTGGTCGGGCGGAAAGCGCAGCGCGAACGGCGACAGGACGTAGTTGACGTGGTCGGTCAGCTCGAGTTCGAGCGCAAGGTCGCGCATCTGCCGATAGGCATCCGCCGAAAAGCCGGCCGGATGCTCGGCGAGAACGAGGATATCCTGCTCCGCACCCCTGAGGTCTTCGGACAGGGCACGATAGTCGCGCGAGACGGCGCTGTCCGATGACAGCGTACGCACGACATTGTCGTCGAAGCGCAGCTGCGGCAGGAGGGCGAGCGCGCCGAGCATGACCAGGCTCAGAACGAACGAGGCTCGCATCGGATTTCGCGACGCCCAGGCGCCCGGAAGCCCCAGGACATCGAAAAGCGCTAGCGTCGGTTTCACGTCGGCCCGTGCGCGCAGGCGATGCGCGCCCGGGCGTCCGCCCATGCCGACCGGCGCCAGGCACGCAGCCATCCTCCCCATACCGCGATCAACCCGTTAGGGCTTTGCGCCGCAAGGCGCGAGCCGAGGAGCGGTCCTCCGGTCTGGCGATTGTGATCGCAGAAGGCGACGGCCGCCTCGGCGAAGGATCGGTCGCAGACCGAGCCGAACATCAGCGTTTCGAACGCGTCCAGATCGGGCAGCCGGCCATGGGCCAGGCGGTGGTCGGCGGCCGTGCGGACGATCGCGTCCCGCAAATCGATGGTCGTGTGGGCGTGCACGCCGGCGATGACGATCCGCCAGGCATCGGCCGGTCGGTGCCGCCAGTGCGGACTGCGGCAAGCGTCGAAATAAGGCTTCCAGTGGGCCGGGCAGGAGCTGCGGCCCGCGATGACCGCGCCCACGCGCTCTTCATAGAGCGCAAAGAAATGCGGAATCAGGCGGAAGACCATGTCGGCGTCCGGCTGGCCCGAAAGGCGCTCTACCCAGTGTACCGTCGAGCACCGGTAGAGCCGGGCGAACAGCTCATGTGGTGTGCCATCGAGTGCCGCAACCCGTTGGTCGAGCCTGGCCGCGACCGTTTCGGCCGCTGCCCCCGGAGAGGGCGTGACCCCTCCGGTGTCTGCGTGTGTCGGTGCGGCTGCCGTGCTCGTCATCCCCCGGCCCCCTGCTCAGCCGGAAAGACTGTATGGGAGGGCCGGGCCTGCGGCAAGCGGCGAGCCGGAACGGGACGGCCGTCAGGTCGAAAACAGCCAGGCCGTGTAGGCGGCATAGGAGCCGAGCAGGACCAGCCCCCAGATGCGGCCGATCCTGCGTCCACGCGCCAGGATCGCGGCGAAGACGATCGTTGCCGCCACGAGCACGAGCGCGTCGCCGGGCTTCAGCACGCCGGCGCCCGGGATCGGCGCGACGAGCGCCGTGATCCCGAGGATCCCGAGTATGTTGAAGATGTTGGAGCCGATCACGTTGCCGATCGCGACGGCTCCCTGCTTCCGGATCGCGGCGATGAGCGTGGTCGCCAGTTCGGGCAGGCTGGTGCCGACTGCGACGATCGTCAGCCCGATCACCGCCTCGGAGATGCCGAGGTCGCGCGCGATGGCGGTCGCGCCCCGGATCAGCATTTCGGCACCCGCAAACAGCAGCACCAGCCCGGCGATCAGGAAGGCGGCGATCACCAACGGCCTGTCCCCGGCCCGTTCGGCGGGCGCCGGTTCGGCGGTCGCTCCGGCACTCGAGCCGGCGCGCACGGCATTGAACAGATAGAGCGCGAGCAGGGTGAGCAGTCCGAGGCCCACCAGCCGGCCGATCGTCTCGAGGAACAAAAGCGCGGCTGCTGCAAGCCCGACGAGCGCCATGACGGTGACGTCGGCGCGGCTCGACCGGTCCATTGCCGCAATCGGCGCGATCGTGATGCCGAGGCCTGCGATCAGCAGGATGTTGGCGATGTTCGAGCCGATCACGTTGCCGAGCGCGATTGCCGGCGTGCCCGCCAGCGCGGCGCGCACCGAGACCAGGAGTTCGGGCATGGAGGTGCCGAAGCCGACCACGACGACGCCGACGACGAACGTGCTCAGACCCAGCCTGAGCGCCGCCGAGACGGCGCCCCTGACCAGCATTTCCCCACCGGCGAACAGCGCGGCGAGACCCGCCACGACAAGGACGATGTCGATCATGTCGAATTGCTCAGTTCTGCCAGTCGCGTTCGGCTTCGAGCGCCATGACGCCGACCTTCCAGCACGCCCACAGCGCGGGAGCGCCGATCAGGGCGCCGACCAGAGCCAGGCCGATGAGGCCGAAATGCAGCGTGTTGGCGAACGCCCAGATCGCCGCCCCGGCCACGGCCAGAATGTGCAGATCGACGAAAATGGCGGAGATGATCGCGGTGAAGAGGGCGGCGAGGGTCAGGTGCCGGACGGCAACGGCCGGTTGCGCCGGATCGGCCGCATCCGGTGCAGGCGAAAGGGGGGAAGACATCGTCGATGTGCTCGCGGAAACGGCCCGCTGTGCAGGGGCCGGACGCTGCTATCAAGGCACTCGCTGATCGTTTTTCAAGACCTCATCCAAGCCAAGTTGCACCGGTGCCCATTCGGGTTATCTCCCCAATCCCTCCTCAGCCCCGATCGTGACCGTGCCGGATAATGCAGCGGCGCGTGGGTGTGTCCGTCGTCTCAACGACCCAGCGCCTCGACCACCTTTTCCGCCGCGGCTGCGCCGGAAAACTGCTGCTGGCCGGTGATCAGATTGCCGTCGCGCACGGCAAAAGCCTTGAAAGGCGCGTTGACGACGAAATTGGTGCCGCCGAGCTTTCCTGCTTCCTCCTCGATCCAGAAGGGCTGGATCTTCTGGCCGACGAAATCGTCGGCGAATTTCTCCTCGGCGTCGGCGAACCCGGTCCAAGTCCTGCCGGCCACCAGCAGCGTACCGTCGGACAGTTTCGTCTTCAGCAGAACGCAGGTCGCGTGGCAGACGATCGCCACGATCTTGCCGGCCTCGTAGGCGCGCGCGACGAAACCGTGCAGGTCGTGATCGTCGATCATCGTGATCATGGGCGACTGGCCGCCGGCCAGGAAGATCGCGTCATAGTCGTCGAGCGAGACATCGGCCAAGGACCTGGTGCCTTCCAGAAGGCCGGCATGGCTCGGCGACATCTTGAAGCCGAGCGAGATAATGTCGTGGGCCGAATAGCCGCTGTCGTCCTGCGGGTCGGAGAAGCCGTCGGCAGCCAGATCGCCGCCCTTGGGCGAGACGATGTCGACGCCATAGCCGGCCTCGGTGAAGACCCAGTAAGGGTGGGTCAGCTCGGCCCACCAGAAGCCGACCGGCCAACCGGTGACCGGCGAGGTCGCCGGATTGGCGGCGATCATCAGAATGCGTTTTTCGCCATGGGTGTCGATGGAGGCGGTCATGGGCGTGTCCTTTCAGGAAACGGTCTTGGTTGCGGGATAGATGAAGCGCGCGAGAGCGCGGGTCAGGCGGGGCATGATCACGTAGGTCAGCAGCGTGACCTGCAGGACCACCACCAGAAGCAGCCTGAGCGGCAGCGGCCAGCCGCCGATCAGCGGCGCGAGCGCCAGGTTGAGGACGAGCACCAGCGTGAAGACCACGGCGATCAGCAGAAGCGCCATGCGGTGCGGGGAGGGCTGGGCGACGACCGTGCCCGGCGGCGGATCGAACCAGACCTCAAGGCCCGTCATCCGGTCCCAGACGGCATCGCCGTCGACGTGCGGCGCGATCTCGGCGAGAAAGCGTGCGCGCATATCCGAGCGCTCGAAGGCTTCGAGGTTCTCGAGCGAATCGAAGCGAAAGATGCTGGTGTATTCGCGTTCGTCCGCCTTTGGCCGATGCAGTTCGGCCCCGATATAGCCGGGCAGGTCGGCGGCGGCGCCGGTCAACCGTTCCAGCCAGTCCTCGTAGGCGGCCTGCGAGCCTGGCCTGACCCGGCGGCGGGCGACGACCGTCACGGGCCCGCTCATGAGCGCGCTCCGCGTTCCAGCGCCGCCAGGGCCCAGTTCCGGCCCTTGCCGCGGGCGATCGCCTGATTGATCCAGACCAGCGCGTAGGGTTCGAGCAGGCGCGCCTTCGTGATGTCGCCTGCATCGAGCGGCTCGAAGCCCAGATCGGCAAGAAGGACGGCGACGCGCGCCTTGGCGGGCTCATTGTCGCCGGCCATGAACATCGCCGGTGGTACCGGAAAACCGGAGGCATCGGCCATGATCTCGGCGCCGACCTGGTTCAGCGTCTTGACCACATGCGCGTCGGGCAACCAGGCGGCGACCTGCTCGCCGCCCGACGTGTCGTGCCCGAGCGCAAGGCCCATCCCCAGCGGCGTGCGCGCGATCGGGTTCATGCAGTCGATCACGGTCTTGCCCGCAAGACCGCCCAGTTCACCGACGACGCTCTCGGCTGCCGCCCAGGGCAGGGCAAGAACGATGGTCCCGGCGTTCGCTGCAGCATCGCCCGGCCTGGCGACGTCCGCGCCGAGGGAAGTGGCGAACGTTCGGGCCGGTTCGTCGCCGCCTGCGCGCACGCCCAGGGTCACGGTGTGACCGGCGCGCCGCCAAGCGGTGGTCAGGGCCCGTCCGACATTGCCGGCGCCGATGATGGCTATCTGCATGGTCCGCTGCTTCCCGCTTGGCGTGGCGATGACGGCGGGATAGAACCTCGGCGAATGAAACAAAAATGAAATCGATAAATGAGTGATATCGATAGAACTTCATTACGTCAGCTTGATCTGACGGTGCTTCTGGTCTTTCTGGCAATGATGCGTCACCGCAAGGTCGTGTCGGTGGCTGCCGAGATGGGGCTGACGCAATCGGCGATCAGCCATTCCCTAAAGCGGCTTCGGCAGGCCTTTTCCGATCCGCTGTTCCTGCGGCAGCCGCATGGCATGGAGCCGACATCGGTCGCGCTGGCGCTCGAACCCGTGATCCGGTCCGCCGTCGAAACGCTCGACGCGGCGCTGCGCACGCCCGCGCCCTTCGAGCCGGCGACCGCCGAAGGCACGGTCCGGCTTGCGGCCAACGACAATGAGATCGCCACGCTGTTGCCGGCGCTGCTGTCCGATCTGCACCTGGCCGCGCCCGGCCTGCGCGTCAGCGTCCAGGCGCTCGATCGCAGGGCCGCCGCCGCCGCGCTGGCTTCGGGCGAGATCGATCTGGCTCTGGGCTTCTTTCCGAGCCTGCCGGCAACGCTGGAACGGTATGAACTGTTTGAGCAGGGGTACCGCGTTGTCGCCCGCGCCGGGCATCCGCAACTCGCGGAAAGGCTCGATCTGGAGACCTATCTGAAATGCCGCCATGTGATCGTCTCGCCCCGGGGCGATCTGACCGGCATTGTCGATGCGGCGCTCGAAGAAAGGCGTCGGAAGCGGGTCGTGAGCGCGGCGCTGCCCTTTTTCATGCCCGCGCTCGAAACCGTGGCGACCACCGATCTCATTGCCACGCTGCCCGAGCGGTTGGTGATCCGTCATGGCGAGCGCTTCGGCCTTTCGGTATTCGCACCGCCCCTGGCACTGCGCGCGATCGCCATTTCCGCCATTGTGCACAAGCGCAACGCGGCAAGCCCGCTGCACACATGGCTGATCGGCCGCCTCAATGCCCTGTTCGGCTGACGTCCAACCGTCTTGACAGTCCGGCCGATCTTGCGCACCAAGCGCCCGCTCGCCGGGAGGAACCGGAGGAATTCATGTCGATCGCATTCACATTCCCCGGTCAGGGGTCCCAGGCCGTCGGCATGGGCAAGGACCTGGCCGATGCCTTCCCCGAGGCCTGGGCCGTGTTCGAGGAAGTCGATGCGGCGCTGGGCGAAAACCTCTCCAAGACCATGTGGGAGGGGCCCGAAGACCAACTCACCCTGACCGCCAACGCCCAGCCGGCGCTGATGGCGGTGTCGATGGCCGTGGTCCGCGTGCTGGAGACCCACGGCTTCAAGGTCTGGGAGAAGGCGGCGTATGTGGCCGGCCATTCGCTTGGCGAATACTCCGCCCACGCCGCCGCCGGCACTTTCACGCTCGCGGACACGGCCCGGCTTCTGCGCGTGCGCGGCAACGCCATGCAGGCCGCCGTTCCGGTCGGCAAGGGCGCCATGGCCGCGATCATCGGCCTTGACCATGAGGGCGTTCAGGCGCTGTGCGATGCGGCGTCCGACAAGGGGGCCTGTCAGATCGCCAACGACAATGGCGGCGGCCAGATCGTCATTTCGGGCGCCAGGGATGCGGTCGAGCACGCCGCCGGCAACGCTAGGGAAAAGGGCGCCAAGCTGGCCAAGCTGCTGCCCGTCTCCGCGCCCTTCCATTCGGCCTTGATGGCGCCGGCCGCCGACGCCATGGCCGAGGCGCTGTCCTCGGTGCGCGTCTCGCGGCCGATGCTGCCGGTGATCGCCAATGTCCAGGTCGCGCCGGTGACCGAGCCGGATGCGATCGTCGAGAGCCTTGTGGCGCAGGTCACCGGCCAGGTGCGCTGGCGCGAGACGGTCGAATGGTTCGCCGCCAACGGCGTCACCGACCTCGCCGAGGCAGGAACCGGCAAGGTGCTGACCGGTCTGGCCCGGCGCATCGACCGCAGCGTCAACGCCGTTGCCATTTCGACCCCGGCCGATATAGAAGCGTTTGTCGAACAGAACGCCTGACTGAAGATCGGGCGCCAACAACACGACGGGGACAGCCATGATCGATCTGAGCGGCCGCAAGGCGCTTGTGACCGGCGCGTCCGGCGGTATCGGCGAGCAGATCGCCCGTGAGCTGCATGCGCAGGGCGCCACGGTCGGCCTGCACGGCACGCGTGCCGAAAAGCTCGAAGGGCTCGCCGCGGACCTGGGCGAGCGCACCCATGTGCTGCCGGCAAACCTGTCGGACCGCGATGCGGTCGACGATCTGGCCAAGCGCGCCGAGGAAGCACTCGAGGGCGTCGACATCCTCGTCAACAATGCCGGCATCACCCGCGACGGGCTGTTCGTGCGCATGTCCGATGCAGACTGGGACGCGGTGCTCGAGGTCAACCTGACCGCCGTCTTCCGGCTGACGCGCGCGCTCACCCATCCGATGATGCGCCGCCGCTGGGGCCGCATCGTCAACATCACCTCTGTGGTCGGCGTGACCGGCAATCCGGGTCAGGCCAACTACTGCGCCTCCAAGGCCGGGATGATCGGCTTCTCGAAATCGCTGGCCCAGGAGATCGCCTCGCGCGCCATCACCGTCAACTGCGTCGCGCCGGGCTTCATCGAGAGCGCGATGACCGAGAAGCTCAACGACAAGCAGACCGAGTCGATCATGGGGGCCATCCCGATGAAGCGCATGGGCACGGGCGCCGAAGTGGCCGCCGCCGTCGCTTTTCTGGCCTCCGAGCCGGCCGGTTACATCACCGGCCAGACCATCCACGTCAATGGCGGCATGGCCATGATCTGAGGCCCGAAACGGCCTTCAGAAGCGTCAACAAACTTCCAGCCCCGCCCGTGTTTCATCTTGATTAGGCTGACCGGTGCGGATAGTCACGAGCCAACTAAATCGTATCAAACGAGGATTTCCGACATGAGTGATGTTGCAGATCGGGTCAAGAAGATCGTCGTCGAGCATCTGGGGGTCGATGCCGAAAAGGTCACCGAGAGCGCGAGCTTCATCGACGATCTGGGCGCCGACAGCCTCGACACGGTCGAGCTCGTCATGGCCTTCGAGGAAGAATTCGGCGTGGAAATCCCCGACGATGCGGCCGAGACGATCCTGACCGTCGGCGACGCCGTCAAGTTCATCGAAAAGTCGACGTCCTGACGCCAGCGAGCCTGTCCGGTCCGCTTCGGTCCGAGCCTGAAATGCAGATGCGTCGAGTCGTCATCACCGGTATCGGCATGGTATCGCCTCTCGCGGCGAACGCCGAAATGTCGTGGTCGCGCCTGCTCTCGGGCGCCAGCGCCGCGCGCAAGGTGACCGAGTTCGAGGTCGACGATCTGCCCGCGCAGATCGCCTGCCGCCTGCCATTCGGCGACGGCTCCGACGGCACCTACAATGCCGACGACTGGATGGAGCCGAAGGAACAGCGCAAGGTCGACGATTTCATCGTCTATGGCATGGCCGCCGCCGACCAGGCGCTGGCCGACGCCGACTGGCACCCCGCCTCCGACGAAGACCAGATCGGCACGGGCGTGCTGATCGGCTCGGGCATCGGCGGCATCGAGGGCATCGTCGAGACCGGCTACGTGCTGCGCGATCGCGGCCCGCGGCGTGTCTCGCCCTTCTTCATCCCCGGCCGGCTGATCAATCTGGTCAGCGGCCAGGTCTCGATCCGGCACGGCCTGCGCGGTCCGAACCATTCGGTCGTCACCGCCTGCTCGACCGGCGCGCACGCCATCGGCGATGCCAGCCGCCTGATCGCGCTGGGCGATGCCGACGTGATGGTCGCCGGCGGCGCCGAATCGCCGGTCTGCCGCATTTCGCTGGCCGGGTTCGCGGCGTGCAAGGCGTTGGCGACCAAGTTCAACGACAATCCCGAAGCCGCCTCGCGGCCCTATGACCGCGATCGCGACGGGTTCGTGATGGGCGAGGGCGCCGGCATCGTCGTGCTCGAGGAACTCGAACACGCCAGGGCGCGCGGCGCGAAGATCTATGCCGAAGTGGTCGGCTACGGCATGTCGGGCGATGCCTATCACATCACCGCCCCTTCCGAGGACGGCGAGGGCGCCGAACGCTGCATGCGCGCCGCGCTCAAGCGCGCCGGCGTGGCGCCCGCCGAGATCGACTACATCAACGCCCATGGCACCTCGACCATGGCCGACACGATCGAACTGGGCGCCGTCGAGCGCGTGCTGGGCAACGCGGCCGGCAAGGTTTCGATGTCGTCGACCAAATCGTCGACCGGCCACCTTCTGGGCGCGGCCGGCGCGGTCGAGGCGATCTTCTGCGCCCTGTCGATCCGCGACCAGGTCGTTCCGCCGACGCTCAATCTGGACAATCCCGACGTCGATACCGCGATCGATCTGGTCCCGCACGAAAAGCGCGAGCGGACCGTCGACATCGCCCTTTCGAACTCGTTCGGCTTCGGCGGCACCAACGCTTCGCTCGTGCTGCGTCGCTACGACGCCTGAACCGGCCCGTTCGGGCCGTTACCCACCGGTTTTTCGCCACAAAGGCTTCTATTGTGCGGGCCGATGCATTCATGAAATACCTCGATCGGCATCGTTGATTTGCGACCTGTCAACGGGCGCGCGCCGGGCAATGGTCCGGGCCGGGCGGCGCCGGTGAGGGGTCAAACAGACGTCAGGGAAAACACACGTGAGCGAGAATACCCGTTTTGGCCGGGCCAAGCCGAAGCCGGCGCCACAGGCGAACGATCCGGTCGCGTCCGGTTCCGGCGGCCGGCCGATCCCGCGTTCGGCGTCTCAGGCGCTGAGGCCGCAGGAGGGCGTCGAACCGCCAAGGCGCCGCCGCGCCCGGGCCGCCCGCAGCCAGGTCGTCATCTTCGCCAATTTCCTGTTCACGCTGTTCGTGCTGGCGCTCGTCGGGCTCGGCGCGGCGATGTATCTGGGCAAGGTTCGGTTCGAGCAGCCGGGCCCGCTTGAAGCCTCGACCACCTACATGGTCCGTCCGGGGGCGACGCTGATCCAGATCGCGAGCGGCCTCGAACGGCGTGGCATCATCTCGAACGCTCGTCTGTTCGAACTCGGCAGCCGCGCCTATGGCACCGAGGACGACTTCAAGGCCGGCGAGTTCGAGATCCGCGCAGGCGCCTCGATGAAGGATATCATGGACACGATGGTCCAGGGCGTCGCGATCCTGCATCCGCTGACGGTGGTCGAGGGCACGACCGTCTACCAGGCGTTTCAGAAGATCGCGGAACACGAGATGCTTTCGGGCGAGATGCCCGACGAGATGCCACCCGAGGGCATGCTGATCGCCGACACGCAGAAGTTCACGCGCGGCACCGAACGTCGCGACATCATTGCCCGGATGATCGACCAGCAGGAGCGCCTGGTCCAGCAGATCTGGGAAAAGCGCGATTCGGATCTGCCGATCGACGACATCAACGAGTTCGTCACGCTTGCCTCGATCGTCGAAAAGGAGACCGCGCTCGCCGAGGAGCGTCCGCGCGTCGCCGGCGTCTTCGTCAACCGGCTCGAACGCGGCATGCGCCTGCAGTCCGACCCGACGATCATCTACGGCTTGTTCGGCGGCGAGGGCAAACCGGCCGACCGGCCGATTTACCAGTCCGACATCGAAAGCCAGACGCCCTACAACACCTATGTCATCGATGGGCTGCCGCCCGGTCCGATCGCCATTCCCGGCCGCGCGTCGCTCGAGGCCGTCGCCAACCCGGCGCGCACCGAAGAGCTCTACTTCGTCGCCGACGGAACTGGCGGGCACGCCTTCGCGCGCTCGCTCGACGAGCACAACGCCAACGTGCGGCGCTGGCGGCAGATCGAAGCCGAGCGCGCCGCCGCCCGCGAAGCCGCCGAAGAAGAAGTTACGATTGACGCTCCGTCGGACGCGGACGGTGAGGGCGAAACGCAGAACTGATCGCACCGGCTTGGGGGAACGGGACATGGCAACGGCCGACATCCAGTCCATGACGGGTTTCGCCTCGGCCCGCCGGGTGATCGGCGGCGTGCGCTACACCTGCGATATCCGCTCGGTCAACGGCCGTTCGCTGGACGTCAAGCTGCGCCTGCCGCCCGGCCTTGAAGCGCAGGAAGCGGCCATCCGCAAGCAGGTCGGCGGGCGCATCGCGCGCGGCAACCTGCAGATCACGATCGGCGTCGAGGCGGCCGACATGGCCGAGGCGGTGGCGATCGATGCCGACGCTTTCCGTGCGCTCGCCGCCCAGGCGACGGCCCTTTCGGTCGAGACCGGGCTCGCGCCGCCCACGACAGACGGACTGCTGCCGCTGCGGGGCGTCGTCATTGCGCGGGAACGTCAGGATGGTGGCGACGGCGCGGACGGCGACGAGATCGCCGCGCTTCTCGGCGAAGCGCTCGACGGGCTGCTGAAGGCGCGCCTTGCCGAAGGCGCAGCCATGGCCGCGCTGGTCGCCGGCCATGTGGACGCGATCGAGGCGCTGGTCGCGCGCGCCGCCGCCGATCCCGAAAGCCGGCCCGACGCCATGAGGGCGCGCCTTTCCGAACAGATCGGCCGTCTGCTTGCCGATACGCGCGCCGACGGGCTCGACCCCGCGCGTCTGAACGCGGAGGCGGCGCTTCTTGCCACGAAAGCCGACGTGACCGAGGAACTGGGCCGGTTGACGGCGCACGTCGCCACGGCGCGCGAGCACCTGGCGACCGGCGGCGCGATCGGCCGCAAGCTCGATTTCCTGGCCCAGGAGTTCAACCGCGAGGCCAACACGCTGTGTTCGAAGTCGCCATCGACCGGCCTGACGGCGATCGGCCTTGAACTGAAATCGGTGATCGACCAGTTGCGCGAACAGGTGCAAAACCTGCAATAGGGCGAAGGATCGGTCGGGGACGGGACGGGGTGCTGGGGGCGGCGATGAGCGAAAACAGCGAGGGAGTGGGCGCACGGATCGCCCGGCGCGGATTGATGCTCGTGCTGTCGTCGCCGTCGGGCGCGGGCAAGTCGACGCTTGCACGCAACCTGATGGAAACCGATCCCGGCTTCCAGCTTTCGGTCTCGGTGACGACGCGCGCCCGGCGGGGCAGCGAGATCGAGGGTGTCCACTATCGCTTCGTTGACGAACGCACCTTCATGCGCATGCGCGAGGACGACGATCTGCTCGAATGGGCCGAGGTGCACGGCAACTACTACGCAACGCCCCGCCAGCCGGTCGAGACGGCGATGTCGGAAGGCCAGGACATGCTGTTCGACATCGACTGGCAGGGCGCCAAGCAGATGACCGAGAAGATGCGCACCGACGTCGTCTCGGTGTTCATCCTGCCGCCGTCGATGGCCGAATTGCGCGCCCGGCTGATGCGCCGTGCCGAGGACCGCGCTGAGGTGATCGAACAGCGCCTCAAGAACGCGGCCATCGAGATCGAGCACTGGCGCGAATATGACTATGTGATCGTCAACGACGATCTCGATCGTGCGTTCGAGGCGATCCGCGCCATCGTGCGGGCCGAGCGCCTGCGCCGCAACAGGCGGCCGGGCTTGTTCGACTTCGTCAACGATCTGCTCGCCGCGGACTGGTCGCGCGATCCGTCCTCATAGGGCGTTCGCCAGCGCGCAGAATTCGGCGACCGTAAGCGTCTCGGCGCGCCGTGTTCCGGTGATGCCGGCCCGCTCCAGCAACGCCGTGCCGCCGAGCGGCTTCAGGCTCTGGCGCAGCATCTTGCGCCGCTGGCCGAAGGCGTGCCGCGTCACCGTCGCCAGCCTGTCGCCCGAACACGGTATCGGTTCGGCCCGGGGCGTCAGATGGACCACGGAAGAGGTCACCTTCGGCGGCGGCCGGAATGCCTGCGGTGGCACGTCGAAACAGATCCGTGCCTCGGCCCGCCAGCCGGCGAGCACGCCGAGCCGCCCGTAGGCGCCATCGCCGGGACCTGCCACGATCCGTTCGGCCACCTCGCGCTGGAACATCAGCGTCAGCGACGCCCAGAAGGGCGGCCATGGATCGGCGGTCAGCCAGCCGACCAGCAGTTCGGTTCCGACATTGTAGGGCAGATTGGCGACGATGACGGTGCGGTCTGAGCTTGTCGCAAGCGCGGCGTAATCGACGGTCAGCGCATCGGCCTCGATGACCGTAAGGCGGTCCTGGTAGTGCGCGGCGACTTCCGCGAGCGCGGGCAGGCAGCGGGGATCGCGCTCGATTGCGACGACCCTGTCGGCCCCTTCCATCAGGAGCGCCCGCGTCAGCCCGCCCGGGCCCGGACCGACCTCGATCACCGTGGTGCCGGTCAGGTCGCCGGCCTGTCGGGCAATCTTCCCGGTGAGGTTCAGATCGAGCAGGAAGTTCTGGCCCAGCGTCTTGCGAGCGGCCAGCCCGTGCGTATCGATCACCGTCCGCAGCGGCGGCAGCCCGTCGATCGCCGGACGCTCGCTCACGCCGCCGCCGGCAGCGCGCGCGCCATCCGCGCCGCCATTCGAAGTGCGGCGATGAAGCTGTCCGGCCGCGCGGCGCCGGTGCCGGCGATGGCAAAGGCAGTGCCGTGGTCGGGCGAGGTGCGTACGAACGGCAGGCCGAGCGTGACGTTGACGCCCTCGTCGAAGTCGAGCGCCTTGGCCGGGATCAAGGCCTGGTCGTGATACATGCAGACCGCCACATCATAGCCGGTCCGCGCGGCCGCGTGGAACATCGTGTCGGCCGGCAGGGGCCCGGTCGCGTCGATCCCTTCCGAGCGCGCCTTTTCGATGGCCGGGGCGACCACCGCGCGATCCTCCGCGCCCAGGGCGCCATCCTCGCCCGCATGCGGGTTCAGCCCGGCCACCGCGATCCGGGGGCGGGCGATGGCGAACCGCGTCTTGAGGTCGCGGTCGGCGACCCGGATCGTCTCGAGGATCAGTCCGGTCGACAGCGCGCCGGGCACCGAGGCCAGCGGCATGTGGATCGTCACCGGAATGGTTCGCAGGTTGGGTCCCGCGATCATCATCACCGGACGGACAGCCTGCCCGGTGTGGCGCTCGGCCAGTACGGCGAGATATTCGGTGTGTCCGGGATGGGCAAAGCCGGCCTCGTAGAGCGGTTTCTTGGCGATCGGCGCGGTCACCACGGCGCTCGTCTCGCCGGACAGGGTCAGCGCGACGGCCCGGTCGATCGCCTCGATCACGCCGGCGGCGTTGCCGGGCAGGGGCGTGCCGGGCTGCCCGGCGAGCCTGTTCGTCAGCGGAACAACGGGCAGCGATGTCGGAAACACGCTCGCTGCGCTCGCCGGATCGGCGATCTCGACCGGAACATCCAGTCCGAGATGTCTTGCCCGACGGGCAAGCTGTTCGGGGTCGCCGATGCAGATGAAGGGCGGAAGCGCGGTCCGATGCCGCTGCCATGCCGAAACGATGATGTCCGGGCCGATACCCGAGGGTTCGCCGCAACTGACGGCGAGCGGCGGTGCGTCGTTGTCCGTCACGGCCGCGCCGATGCCCGTTCAGCGGCGCTGGATGCGCGCATTCGCCCGCAGTTCTTCAAGGAACTCCGCGCCGACGTCGCCGCCATCGGATTCGAGCGCCTCGGTGGAGAATTCGAGCTGCGCGACCCGGTCGTCGCTGACCTGCCGCGCCCGGCACACCACGATGAACTCGACGCCGCGCTCGGTTTCCTTGACCGGCGTCGTCTGTCCTGTCTGCAGGCCGGAGATGTCCTCGGCCCAGCGTGACGGGAGCTGCAGTTCGAGCACCCGGCCAAGATCGCGCACGGTGACGTCGCGCAGGCCCTGGGCGAGGCTGACGGTGCGCTCGCAGTCGCTGACCAGACCGCGCATGCGGTTGGCCTCGGTGCGGCGCGCCGAGAGCAGGCTGCCGCGCTGGTTTTCGGGCACCACGAAGATCACCTGCTGGAGGATGTATTCGGTCGAGGTCGGCTTCTGGCCGCCCTGTTCGAGCATACGCGCGACCGCCTCCTGCTCGCTCATCATCTGGTTGCCGGCGCGGGCTCTGAGCTGGACGGTCTGGCCCCAGCCGATCTGCAGCCGGATGAACTCCTTGAAGTGGTCGACGGTCACGCCGGACTGGCCGAGGATCTGCATCATCTGGCTGGGCGACATGTTGTTGCGCTGCGCGAAGTTGGCGAAGGCATCGTCGACCATCGAATCGGGAATACGGATGCCGGCGCGGCGCACAGCATCGCGCTTGAGCGCTTCCTCGATCAATTCGTCGGTCGCCGCCTGGGTGACGTTGCCGCCGCGCTGCTGCAGGCGCAGGAACGCCGCCCGCCGGGCGATGTCGTAGCTGGTGACAATCTCGTCATTGACGATCACGCGGATTTCGGAAGCCGCGGCGGGCGTCGTCGACAGGTTCCCCAGGTGCGTGAACGCGGCGGCGAAGGCAAGCGTCGCAAGGGCGATGCCCAAGGTTCTGGAACGTCGATTGGTCATGGCGATCCTCAACAGATGGCCTCCCTGTCTTTGGCGCCCGTCATATCGGCCGCGCGCCCCAATCTCAAGCTTGACCGGCCGACTGCGCCGCCAACGCGGCGAAACGATGACATCGCCGACAGGCCCCGGACCCGGTCGGCATCGTCAGAAGTCCACGCTTGTGGATGAGGCGCCGATATCGCCAAGCGTCCGGGCGCGGAAATAGACGCCGAAATTGCGGTTGACCGCTTCGGTCGTGTCCACCGTCTCCTCGTAGGAGAACAGGAACGAGAAGCACTCGTCGTCATAGGCAAGGCCGATCGACCGCGCCGTCAGGCGATCATTGGTGATGTCGAACTTCGCCGCGCCCAGAACCCGCCAGTATTCGGCGAAGCGAACCGATCCGCTTCCCGAAACCTCGTGCCGGTCCGCCGCAAAGCCGTAGGTCGGCTGCGCCTTCTGGACCGCATAGTTGGCCGCAAGCGCGATCGTGCTGTTGGTGAAGGACAGGCCGGTCTCGGCCCGGCGCACCGCGAAAGTCGTTTCGTCGAAGCGGGCGTCGGCGGTCGCCGAGAAGCCGGACCCGTGTCGTACGCCGGCGTGCGCGACATAGTCCGACCGGTCCGTCTCAAGCCCCGAATCGGCGCCCGCATTGACCAGATCGGCGTCGTCGTAGGGATTGTCGCCGGCAAGGTGGAAGGACTGGCCAACCAGGGCCGTCGCGCTCCAGCCGCCGCCGAACTGGCCGTTGTACCGCACGCCCACATTGGCGCGAACACCACCCTCGAGCCTGTCGTAGCCGGAGAACTTGTCGCGCGAGAACAGGTTCGAGGCATCGAACACAAGGCTCTGCGCATCCTCGTTGGGAAGGACCGTATCGTCGGGTGCGTCGGGCCGCGCGAAAACCTGCCCGACCGGCTCGATCACGTGGCTTGAACCCGGACCCGCCACGAGCACCGGCCAGCGCGCCTCGATGCCGGCGGTGGCCATGCCCCGCCAGTGCGTGCCGTTGGCGGCGAGCGGCGTGCCGACGGTCTCCATCGTCTGCGACAGCGGACCCGTCGCGGCCACGTCGAGATAGGTCGTGTCGCCCTGGGCGTGCAGGATCGGCGTCACCAGAAGACCGCCGGGCGAGGTGAAGGTCCGCTTCCACTCGGTTTCGGCCGTCAGGCGCCATGAGCCGCCGTCTGTTCCGAAGGTGGCGAAATTGTCGTTGATCGGACCGGCCGCAAGCCGCGTGTCGGCCTGGTCGCGCACAATGCCGCGCGTGTTCAGGCTGAAGGCGAGTTCGCCGCCCGCCACCGGTTCGGACAGGACGTAGTCATAGTCGACGCTCGGCAGCACCGTGGGCTGACGCGGCCCGCTGCCAAAGGGATCGGGGACGTTCTCCTGAACGTCGAAATGCATCACCCGCGCATCGAAATGGTTGCGGCCGGCGAGCCCGGTGAGCCAGGCCTCGTTGCGGAACACATACTCGCTGAAGCCGCCCACCGAATAGGTTCGCGAGAAGTTCTTGTCGGTCTGCAGCAGCCCGTTCCAGCCGAACTGCCAGCGCGGATTGATCGTGAACCGGCCCGTCGTGCCGATCATGCCGCGCGTGGTCTCCATCCGGTCGACCGTACCCGCGCCGAACGCGTCAGGGCGGGCCTGCTGGATGCCGGCGATCTTCAGCGTGTAGATGCCGTTTTCCAGCCGGTGCCGGAATTCGGCCTCGCCCAGAAAGCCCTGACGCGTATAGCCGGTGCCGGTCAGCGTCAGATCGTAGTTGGGCGCAAGGTTGATGAAGAAGGGGACCGATACGCCCAATCCCAGCTCGTCGGCGAAGCTGATGCCGGGGGTCAGGAAGCCGGTCTTGCGCTTGACCGTCGGATCAGCCGTCGTGAACACCGGCAGCCAGGCGATCGGGACGCCGAAGAACTCGAAACGCGCGTTCTCGAATCGCACCGTCTTCTCTTCGCTGTTCCAGATCGTGCGCTGCGACTTGATCTGCCACAGCGGCGCCTTCTCGGGGCGCTCCTCGCAGGGCTCGCACGCCGTGTACAGGCCCTGGTTGAAGACGGTGACCTCGCCATCGCGGCGCTCGGCGCTTTCTGCTGCGAAACGCACATTGTCGGGCGTGACGACACGCAGCGTGTTCAGGAAACCGTCGCGGAAATCGTCGGTGATGTCGATCTCGTCGGCCGTCAGGCGCACACCGTCCGGCTGCAGGATCTCGACATTGCCCACCGCCACCATTCGCGCGCTGTCATCGATGTAGATGACGCGGTCGGCGACGAGGCGGGTGCCGTCATAGTCGATGCGCACATTGCCGATCGCCGAGATCGTGCGGTCGTCATTGTTGTAGACCAGTTCGTCCGCCTGCAGCAGCAGGGGTGCGTCGGGATTGGAGGCGGTCAGCTGGTCGATGCCGCTCTGGCCGAGCGCCGGCAGGACGAAGGGCACCGGACCGGCGAGCAGCCCGAGCAGTCCCGCGCCGGCCAGCAGGTGACCGACGGTCGGGCCGCGTCGCGGCTTGTGTTGAACGGTCTTACGGCCGTTCCCCATCTTTCCCCCTCGGCTACGCATCACCCGTCTTCGTGATTGAGAAGATACCCGATTCCGAACAGGATTCCGCCCACCACCGGAAGCCACGCGGCGACCACCGGCGGCATGGCGCCCGCGCCGCCGAACGACTTGGCCAGCGCCGTGACGACATAAAGCAGAAAGCCGGCGGCGACGCCAGCGACAATCAGGCGCGCCGACTGGCCGAACCGCACGAAGCGCAACGAGACGGTCGCGGCGATCATGGTCATCGCGACCATCAGGGCCGGCAATGCTATAAGCGAATGATATTGCATCGAAAAGGGTGCGGCCGGCACGCCGAACGAGCGGGCCGCCTCGATCTGGCGGCCAAGCGAATAGATCGGCACCATCTCGGGCGGCACCAGCGCCTGCCGGATCGCCTCCTGATCGAGCCGCGTCGGAACGATCATCTGGTCGGTGCGCACCGGGCGCCGCCGCGCGACGCTCGTGGTCACCGCCTCGAGCACCCAGCGGCCTTCCTCGAGCCTTGCGCGATCGGCATCGTGCCGTGCAAGCACGCGCTGGTCGGCGCCGATCTCCAGAAACGTCGCTTCGTAGAGCGAGACCTGCTGGCCGGCGACCGTCTTGGCGGTGATGATGAAGGCGCCGCCACCCTCGCGGCCCTGTCGCAGCCACGGCTCCCGCGTTTCGAAGAGACCGCTGGTGCCGCTGCCGCGCCAGCTTCCCTCGATCGCCTGGGCCAGCGAGAAGCCGTTCGCCGCGAGCGGGTTGAGGATCAGCGTGCCGGCCAGTCCGATGATCAGCGCGGCCGCCCATGTCGGCGTCAGGAACTGCCAGGCGGACATGCCGGCCGCGCGCGCCACGACCAGTTCATACTTGCGGTTGAGCGCGATCAGCGTGGCGATCGTCGCAAAAAGCATCACGAAGGGCAGTGCCACCTGCAGGATGAACGGCACGCGCATCGCCGAGATGCCGAGCGCCCGAAGCGCGGTGTAGTCGGGAAGGCTGCCGGTGCGGTTCGACAGTTCGGTGAAGTCGACCAGCAGCGCGAGGGCCGCGATGGCGAGCGTGAAGTAGCCGACCATGCGCAGAACGCGCAGGAAGACGTAGACCTGAAGCGTGCGGGCCTGCATCGCGATCATGATGCGGCCGCCCCGGCCCGGCTGGGACCGCCAAGCTTTCCGGCGAAGCGCTGCACGGCGAGCATTGCGCGGTCGGGAACCGCCACCGTCCAGCCGCGCAGATACATCAGCACCGAAAGCGCGATACCCCCGAGCGGCACCGCATAGAGAAGCCAGAACAGGGCCCCGTCGATCTTGATCGTGTTGTAGGCGAAATAGCTGCCCCAGCGATAGCCGAGCCCCGCACCGAACGCGAGAACGACCGTCATGATGCTGGTCGTCCGGTGGGAACGGGGTTGTCCGGCGAGCACCAGCGCCACGAGCGCGAACAGGATCGGATAGAGCCATTCGCTCAAGCGCCGATGCAGTTCGCCGCGCGCCAGGCCCGGCCACGTGTTGAGCGTCGGATCGTTCGCATCGGGATCGAGCAGATAGGCCGTCTCGCGCTCGTGCGGCAGGTAGGTGTGGCTGCCGGTGGCGCTGCCGAAGCGCGCCAGATCGACGGCATAGCTCTGAAAGCGGATGATCGAGACCTGCCCGGTGGCGACCTCTGTGCGGTGCAGTTGCCCCTCGCGCAGGACCAGGAGGCTCACATCGCCGCTGTCGTCGACGACGGCCTCCTGCGCGAACTGCAAAAGATGGGTCTCCGGATTGCGCTTGTCTGCGATCATGACCCCGCTCAGGCGTCCGCCGGCGTCCTTGCGGTCGACATAGATCGTCAGCCCGTCCTCGACCTCGGTGAAGCGTCCGTCCTGGATCAGCGTCGCCAGCAGATCGGTGCGCAGGTCGGTGACGATGTCGCGCACCGCGCGGTTGGCGCGCGGCTCGACGAGATGGCTGACCAGAAACACCGTCGCCCCGAGCGCGACGGCGACGATCAGGACCGGCCGCGCGAACGCCATCCGCCCGATGCCCGAACCGGCCATCACGGGCATCTCGCTGTCCGCGTTCATTGCGTTGAGAACGTTCACCGTTCCGATCAGCAGGCCGAAGGGCAGCGTCAGCGTGACGAATTGCGGCGTGAGCAGCACCATCATCGTCAGGAAAGCACCGATCGACCCGGCCGACCCTGTCGCGAAGTCGATCCGGGTGACGGCCTGCGTCACCCAGACCACGGCCAGGATCGCCGCGAAGGCGCTCAGCGAGGCGATGGCGACACGCCGGAAGATGTAGCGTTCAACGGTTCTCAAGCGAGCGGCTTGTCCTTGCTGCGGGCGCCTTTCGGATGCTCCGATTCGTGACCGCCATATCCCCCCGCGCGGCCCGCGGCACTCGTTTCATAGTGTCGGTCCAAAGCTAACAATGTGGAAAACCCGACGGTTAATGAACCATTGCGGCCGCATCCGGGCCTTGCTATCGCCGCCGGCAACACCAAAATCAAGCCATCTCCCCGCCACGCCCGCTCAAGGTTTCGTCATCCATGTCCATGCTTCCCACGATCACTTTCGCCAAACCCGCCCCCGTCAAGAAGGGAGCGGCGCTGTTCGTCGCCGCCGAAGGCGACGACATCGGTGCCGTCGTCGGCGAGCTCGACGGCGAGGGCGTGGTCGCCCGGGCCGCCTCCATCGCCGAGTTTACCGGCAAGGCCAAGGCAACACTCGATGTGCTGGCGCCGGCGGGCAGCGCCGCGAGCCGGATCGTGGTGATCGGCGCGGGCAAGGCCGACGAGGCGGGCGAGGGCGACTGGCGCGCCATCGGCGGCGCCGCGCGGGCGGCACTTGCCAAGGAGAAGCTGGTCACCCTGTCGCCCGGCGAGGCGATGGACGCCGAGGCGCTTGCCGCGTTCGCGCAAGGGTGGCTGCTGCGCGCCTACCGGTTCGACAAGTACAAGACCGTCAAGAACGGCAAGAACGGCAACGGTGACAATCCGGTGGCCCAGAAGCTGGTCATCCAGACCGACAAGGCAAGCGCGGCCAGGAAGGCGTGGGAGGATGCCGAGGCCGTGGCGCGCGGCGTCATGCTGGCGCGCGATCTGGTCAACGAGCCGGCCAACATGCTCGGCACGGTCGAGTTCGCCGACCGGGGCAAGGCGCTCGAGGCGCTGGGCGTCGAGGTGGACGTGCTCGACGGCGAGCAGATGGAAAAGCTCGGCATGGGCGCGCTGCTGGGTGTCGCGCAGGGCTCCGAACGGCCGCCGCGCCTTCTGGTGATGAAATGGAATGGCGGCAAATCCAAGGACAAGCCGGTCGCCTTCGTCGGCAAGGGCGTCGTCTTCGACACCGGCGGCATCTCGATCAAGCCGGCCGGCGGCATGGAGGACATGAAGGGCGACATGGGCGGCGCGGGCGCGGTGATGGGCCTGATGCATGCGCTGGCCGCGCGCAAGGCGAAGGTCAACGCGGTCGGCCTGATCGGCCTTGTCGAGAACATGCCCGACGGCAAGGCGCAGCGCCCCGGCGACATCGTCACCTCGATGTCCGGCCAGACCATCGAGGTGATCAACACCGACGCCGAGGGCCGGCTGGTCCTCGCCGACGTTCTGACCTACGCCAACCAGACCTTCGAGCCGCGCGCGATGGTCAATCTGGCGACGCTCACCGGGGCGATCCTCGTCGCGCTCGGCCAGGAGCATGCGGGCCTGTTCTCGAACGACGACACGGTCGCCGAAGGGCTGACGAAGGCCGGCGAAGCGAGCGGCGAGAAGGTCTGGCGCCTGCCGATGGGACCCGAATACGACAAGCTGATCGATTCCAAGTTCGCCGACATGAAGAATGTCGGCGGCCGCAACGCCGGCTCGATCACCGCCGCACAGTTTCTCAAGCGCTTCGTCGGCGACACGCCCTGGGCGCATCTGGACGTCGCCGGAACCGCGATGGCTTCGCCCGCCGGCGATTTCAACCAATCCTGGGCTTCGGGCTACGGCGTGCGCCTGCTCGACCGCTGGGTCCGCGACGTCTACGAGGGCTGAACGGAGCGCCAGGCGCGATGACCGAAGTGACCTTCTACCATCTGACCGAGACCGCGCTCGAAGCGGCGCTGCCGGGCCTTGTCGAGAAATCGCTGGCCCGGCAATGGCGCACCGTGATCCAGGTGCCCGACGCGCAGGCCTGCGAGGAGGTCGACATGATGCTCTGGACGCACGAGCCTGTCTCGTTCCTGCCGCACGGGCGTGACGGCGACGAACCGGCCGCCGACCACCCCGTGTTCGTGACCGCCTCGACCGACAATCCGAACGGCGCCGCCATCCGGTTCGTCGTCCGCGGCGCCGCGCCGGACGGCGATCTTTCGGCCTACCAGCGGGTCGCGATCATGTTCGACGGTCAGGATGACGAAGCGGTGCAGCAGGCGCGGGGCCACTGGAAGACGCTGAAGGCGGACGGCCACACGCTCGCCTACTGGAAGCAGTCGCCCGAGGGGCGCTGGGAAAGGGCCGCCTGACATGCTGCGCCGAATCGGAACCGCATTCATCCTGTTCGGCGTGATCGGCCTTTGGGCCTATCCGGTCTGGTTCGGCACCTACTACAATGTCGAGTTGGGCACCTACCGCGTCTACGACGCCGATGGCGGCTTCCGCTCGCTGCCGACCGTGCCCCTGTCGCCGGCCGCCGTCCCGCTCGAGATCGACCTGTCGGGCCGGGCCGAGGAGGCGGGCGGCGCCGGACAGCCGCCCAACCTGACGCTGGTCATCAACGGACCCGAGCGGACCGCCTTCGCCGAGGTCATCGATCTCGAACGCGCCGAGGGGCGCGGCGAGGGGGCACTCGCGGCGGAGATCGTGGTGCGCGGGTCCCTCGAGGACGGCCCGCACCGGTTCGTCTTCGGACCGGGCGACCGCGACGGCACCCAGATCGCGTTCATGGACATGACACTGACCGCGGCGGTTTCCGCGCCGGACGGTCGCGTCGCACCGGTGTCCTGGGGACTTCTGGCGCTCGGCGTCGCGATGGTCGTCCTGCCGCTGTTCCGCCGCCGGCGTCGGACAAGGAGCGCCGATGGCGGCAAGCCCGCCAAGGGCCGGCGGAAGACGTCGAATATCGGGCGCGGCGTGCCGCTCGAGCGTGACGCGCGCAAGGCCGACAAGCCCAGGCGCCGCTGGGGTCGCGGTGACGACCGGGGCTGACCCGTTTCAACCGGCCCCGCTCGCGGCATCCTCATATTCGGCCGAAAGCGTCAGCCACCGCTCTTCCCAGGCGGCGCGCTTCTGTTCGGCCTCGGTCCGCTTGCGCGACAATTCGGCGACCCGCTCGCCGTCGGCGGCAACCTCGGGCCGCAGGAACTCCGCATCGATCGCCGCGATCACCCGGTCGGCCTTGTCGACGAGCCCTTCGAGTTCGCTGATCCGCTTGCGCATGGGCGCGAGATCCGCGCGGCGCGCCGCCGCCTGCTTGCGTTTGTGCCGGGCGTTCGACGCGGGCGCTTCGGCCTGACGCGCACCCGAGGAATCGCGCTTGAGGATCAGGGCGCGGTAATCGTCCAGATCGCCGTCATAGGGCGACACCGTGCCGTCGGCGACAAGCCAAAGCCGGTCGGCCGACGCCTCGATCAGGTGGCGGTCGTGGCTGATGACGATCACCGCGCCCTCATAGGCGTTGAGCGCTTCGGTGAGCGCTGCACGGCTGTCGATGTCGAGATGGTTGGTCGGCTCGTCGAGGATCAGAAGGTGCGGCGCGTGGTGGGTCGCAAGGGCGAGCGCCAGCCGCGCCCGCTCGCCGCCCGACAGCTCGGCCGCCGGCGTATCCATCTTCTCGGTCGTCAGGCCGAAACCGGCCACCCGCGCGCGAACCCTCGCCTCCGCCTCGTCCGGATAGAGGGTGCGGAAATGGTCGTAGGCCGACCCTTTCGGGTTCAGATCGTCGAGCTGGTGCTGGGCGAACATCGCAACGCGCAGCTTGTCGGCGCGGGTCATCGTGCCCGCCTCCGGCGCGAGCCGCCCGTCGAGCAGCTTGGCGAAGGTCGACTTGCCGTTGCCATTGGCGCCCAGCAGCGCGATCCGGTCGTCATGGTCGATGCGCAGGTCGAGCCGCGTCAGCACCGGCGCGCCCGGCGCATAGCCGACGCTGGCCTTTTCGAGCGCGATGATCGGCGAGGCGACCTGCCGGGCGGGCGAAGGAAAGCGGATCGGCGCGACCGTCTCGTCGACGAGAACGGACACTTCGCCCATCTTCTCGAGCGCCTTCAGCCGGCTCTGCGCCTGCCGCGCCTTGGAGGCCTTGTAGCGGAACCGCTCTACGAAGGCCTCCATGTGCTTGCGCTTTGCCGCCTGCTTTTCCGCCATCTTGGCGCTCAGTTCGGCCTTTTCGGCGCGCGTGCGGGCGAAGGTGTCGTAATTTCCGCGATAAACGGTCAGCTTGCGGTGCTCGAGGTGCAGGATCGAGGTCGCGCAGGCGTTCAGAAGGTCGCGGTCGTGGCTGATGATCAGCACCGTGTGCGGATAGCGCTGGATATAGTTTTCAAGCCACAGCGTGCCTTCCAGATCGAGATAGTTGGTCGGCTCGTCGAGCAGCAGCAGATCCGGCGCGGTGAACAGCACCGAGGCGAGCGCGACGCGCATGCGCCAGCCGCCCGAAAAGGACGCGCAGGGCCGTTGCTGGTCGGCCGCGTCGAAACCAAGGCCCGACAGGATCGCGCCGGCGCGCGCCTCGGCGGAATGGGCGTCGATGTCGGCCAGTCGCGTATGGATGTCGGCGATGCGTGTGGCGTCCGTTTCGGTCTCGGCGGCCGCCAGCAGCGCGGTCCGCTCGGTGTCGGCGGCGAGCACCGTGTCGAGCAGCGTGTCCTCGGTACCCGGCGCCTCCTGCGCCACCTGGCCGATGCGCACATTCTTCGGCACGCCGACAGCGCCGCTCTCGGGCGTGGTCTCGCCGGCGATCAGCCGGAACAGCGTCGTCTTGCCGGTGCCGTTGCGGCCGACGAAGCCGCACTTGGCGCCCGCCGGCAGCGTTGCCGACGCGCCCTCGAACAGCGCCCGCCCTGCGATGCGGTATGTCAGGTCCGTGATCTGCAGCATGGGCGCTGTTTGGCGCAGCCGGCCAGCGGGAGCAAGGGCGCAAACCGAACGTCGTGCGCACCCTTGGCAATCAAGGGCGGCCCGGCTATAGGGCCGCCATCTGACCCCAATCTCCCCAATTCACCGTCATAAAGGGTATCACGATGGCGATCGAACGCACCTTTTCCATGATCAAGCCGGATGCGACCAAGCGCAACCTGACCGGCGCGATCACCAAGATCTTCGAGGACAACGGCCTGCGCGTCGTCGCCGCCAAGCGCGTGTGGATGAGCCGCCGCGACGCCGAGGGCTTCTATGCGGTCCACAAGGAACGTCCGTTCTTCGACGAACTGTGCGAGTTCATGTCGTCGGGCCCGACCGTCGTGCAGGTGCTCGAGGGCGAGAACGCCATCGCCAGGAACCGCGAGATCATGGGCGCGACCAATCCGGCCGACGCGGCCGACGGCACCATCCGCAAGCTCTACGCCAACTCGATCGGCGAGAACTCGGTGCACGGCTCGGACGCACCCGAAACGGCCGCCGAGGAAATCCGCTACTGGTTCGCCGAGACCGAAATCGTCGGCTGATCGGCCACGATCGCACGATCAAAAGGCCGGGCCGTCGCGCCCGGCCTTGTCTTTTCGCCGCTAGGCTTCGATGGCGAGCACCTCGAAATGGGCGCGCACCGAAGCCGTCAGGGGCGTCGACCGGCGGCTCTCGAGATCGGTCAGGACGATGACGCTGTCGGCGGTGGCCGTGCACGCATCGCCGACGAACAGCGCCTGGCTGAGCGTGACCGAAGAGTTTCCGATCCGCGATACGCCGCTCGCGACGATCACTTCGCCGGGAAATCTCATCTCGCCCAGGAACCTTATCGTCAGTTGCGCGATGACGAACTGCGAGCCGGCGGGCGGCAACCCTTTGTCGACATCGTAAAGGAAGGCGACCCGTCCGCTTTCGAACAACGTCGCGAAGACGGCGTTGTTGATGTGACCCTGCTGGTCGGTGTCGCCGAACCGCAACCGCTCGACGACATGGTGCGGAAAGTCTGCGGATCGGGGCGAGGGGGCTGCGTCGGGCATCGGTCGGGCTGGCTCCGGTTGCATTGATTGATCGCAATTACATCGGCGCGTCGGGTGACAGAATGCCCTATCGACGTGCGTTAAGCGGGTTCTAAGCTTTGTGGATGATTATGGGACAGTACAAATCATGACCGGGGGCGATGTGAGCGTCGTTGCGTCCGAAAGCGAGATGACCGCCCTGGCCGGAGAACCCTATCCGGCTTATGCGCGCGAGGAACGCATTGCCGACGGCGTCATGCACGCGCTCGGCGTGCTCGCCAGTCTGATCGGTTTTTCCTTCGTCTACGTCTTCGCCTTCACGACCCTGTCGATCCCGCTGAACACGGCCCTTCTGGTTTACGGTCTGACGGTGGTCGCGCTGTTCTGCTTTTCGGCCGCCTACCACATGACGCCCTGGCCGGAATACCGGCCCACGCTGCGCCGGTTCGACCAGGCCGCGATCTTTCTGAAGATCGCCGGCTCCTACACGCCCGTGGTCGTGCTGATCGGCGGCGCCTTTGCCTACGCGATGCTGGCCATGATCTGGGCGGCGGCGCTGCTGGGCGCAGCGGGCAAGCTGTTTTCGGGCGGCATTCTCGATCGCTACACGGTGTTTCTCTATCTCGGCATGGGCTGGGTCAGCCTGCTTCTGGTGTGGCCCATGTTCACGACCGTGCCGTTCGTCGATGCCTGGCTGATCGTCGCCGGCGGACTGATCTATTCGGTCGGCGTCATCTTTCACCAGTGGGACGGGCTGAAATACCAGAACGCAGTCTGGCACGGCTTCGTCTTCGCCGCCTCTGCCTGCCACTTCATCGCGATCGTGCACGCGGCCTTCACGCTCTCTGCCTGAGCCTGAGGCCCTTGTTCAGCTTCTGAGCATGAAGATCAGCAGGATCGAATAGAGCAGGATCCCGCCGGCGATCAGGAACACCTGATAATTGTTGGAGACGGTCGCCTTGGTCTGCTCGGAGACGCGGTCGAGCAGTTCGGGCCATGTGTAGGAGACGAAGTCGCCCTGCGTCATGATCGAAACGAGCTTGCCGCCATCGTCGACGATCGGCAGGCGGCGGAAACGTTCGTTCGACATCATGCGCAGCCAGTCCTGCAGATCGTCGGTTTCCTTGGCGACGCGGACATCGCGGGTCATGATGTCGGCGAGCTTGGTCTTTTCGGCATCGCGCTGCTTGTTGACCAGCCGTTTCATGATGTCGCGCTCGGTGACCATCCCGACCACCTTCTCGCCGCCGTCGACGATGATCACGGAGCCGTAGTCCCTTTCGGACATAGCGGCGACGGCCTCGGCGACCGTCACGTCGGCCGTCATGGTCAGCGGCTTCGGCTTGGACGCATATTCGGGACGATCCATGATCCGCATGGGGGTCTCCTCTGGTTGAAACCGGTCGGAAGTCCGCTGCTAGCCTAGCGCCCATCGCCCGGCCACCGCAAAGGTCCATTGCGATTATTTCTTCCAGCGGGCCGCATCCGCCGCATCGCTCTGCTTCGCGCCGACCCAGCCGCCGGTCGCGCCGTCGGCCATGTGCTCGCGTTTCCAGAACGGGGCACGGTCCTTCAGAAAGTCCATCATGAAATCGGCTGCTTCGAACGCGCCCCGCCGGTGCGCCGATGCGGCGACGACCAGAACGATCGGCTCGCCCGGGCGGATCGTCCCGTGGCGGTGGATGACGGTCAGCGCCACGAGCGGCCAGCGCGCGCAGGCCTGCGCGGCGATGCGGCCGATCTCGGCCTCGGCCATGCCCGGATAATGCTCCAGTTCGAGCGCGGCCAGCCGTCCGCCCTCGTCGCGACAAAGGCCGGTGAAGGTGACGAGCGCGCCGATGTCGGTCCGGCCCGCGGTGATCGTCGCGCTTTCGGCCGCCGCGTCGAACGGGTCGGCCTGCACGCGGATCGTCGGCTGGACGGACACCGGCTCAGCCGCCGGTCATCGGCGGGAAGAAGGCGATCTCGCGAGCGGTGCCGATCGGCTCTGAGGGTTCGACATGTTCCTGGTTCACCGCCATGCGGATTGCATGGGCATCGTCGAACGCCATGGCGTAATTGTCGCCGCGCGCCTTCAGCCACGCGATGATTTCGGCGCCGGTGGTCGCGTCGTCGGGGATTTCGAGTATCTCGTCGGGCACGCCGACGCGCTCGCGCACCCAGGCGAAATAGACGAACTTGACCTTCTGGCCCATCTTAGCCTCCCGTGACGTGACGCATGCCCGAGCGGAAATAGTCCCACCCGGTATAGAGCGTGATCAGCGCCGAGACCCAGAGCAGCACGATGCCCGTCTCGGAGATATAGGGGATGATCTTGTCGCCGGCCGGTCCGGCCAGCAGGAAGCCGATCGCCACGAGCTGCATGGTGGTCTTCCATTTGGCGAGTTGGCTGACCGGCACCGAGACCTTGACCGCCGCCAGATATTCGCGAAGCCCCGACACGAGGATCTCCCGGCACAGGATGATGATCGCCGCCCACAGGCTCCATCCGGCGATCGAACCTTCCGCCGCCAGCAGCAGCAGCGCGACGGAGACCAGCAGCTTGTCGGCGATCGGGTCGAGCATCTTGCCGATCGCCGAGCCCTGTTCCCACTTCCGCGCCAGATAGCCGTCCAGGTAGTCCGTGATCGAGGCGACGACGAAGATCGCAAGCGCCGACCAGCGGGCGAAATCGCTCGCTGTCAGCCGCCCCTCGATGAAGAAGCACAGCACCATCAGCGGCACCGCCACGATGCGACCGTAGGTCAGAAGGTTCGGAACCGAAAAGGTATGGTCTTTGGAACGATCGGCCATCGTGTCGCATGCGCCCTTCAGGTCTAATCACCACCGACGCGATGGCGCGTCAAGCGCGCCCTGGTCGGACGCCTCAGGGGCTTTCATGGAAATGGGCGTAAATCTGGGCGGCGATGGCGTCGGAGATGCCTTCCACCCTGGCGATGTCTTCCGCCGAGGCGCGCGCGACGGCCTTTGCGGTGCCGAAATGGTGCAGCAGCGCCCTTTTCCGCGACGGCCCGATGCCCGCGATCTCGTCGAGCGGGTTCCTGACCATTTCCTTCTTGCGCCGCGCGCGGTGTGAGCCGATCGCGAACCGGTGCGCCTCGTCGCGCAACCTTTGCACGAAGTACAGCACCGGATCGCGCGGCGGCAGCGTGAAGTCCTTGCGCCCCGGAATGAAGAACCGCTCGCGGCCCGCATCCCGGTCCACGCCCTTGGCTACGCCGATCACGTCGATCTGGTCGGCGACGCCCATGTCGTCGAGGATCGCCTTGACCGCATTGAGCTGGCCCAGGCCGCCATCGATCAGCAACAGGTCCGGCCATGCCGGCAGGGCGGTATCGTCGGCCTCGCCATCATCGTCATTGTCGTCGCGCTCCGGCCCGTGCTCCTTGACGAGCCGCGCGAACCGGCGCTGCATGACCTCGGCCATCATCGCGAAATCGTCGCCCGGCGTGATGTCGGTCGAGCGGATATTGAACTTGCGATACTGGTTCTTGGCGAACCCCTCGGGTCCGGCGACGATCATCGCCCCGACCGCGTTGGTGCCCATGATGTGGGAGTTGTCGAACACTTCGATCCGGCGCGGCACGCGTTCGAGGCCGAACGTTTCGGCCAGTCCCTTCATCAGACGCGCCTGCGAGGAGGTCTCGGCCAGCCGCCGGCCGAGCGCTTCCTTCGCGTTGGCCATGGCGTGTCCGACCAGTTCCCGTTTCTCGCCTCGCCGCGGCACGTTCAGCGCCACCTTGCGGCCGGCCCGGAGCGCCAGCGCTTCGGAAAGAAGCTCGGCCTCCTCGATGGCGTGCGACAGGAGGATCAGGCGCGGGCAGGGCTTGTCGTCGTAGAACTGGCTGAGAAATGCGCCGAGCACTTCGCCCGGTTCCATGGTCGCGTCGGCCTTCGGAAAATAGGCGCGGTTGCCCCAGTTCTGGCCGGTGCGGAAGAAGAACACCTGGATGCAGGTGACCCCGCCCTCCTGGTGGACGGCGAAGACGTCCGCTTCCTCGATGCCCTGCGGGTTGATGCCCTGATGGCTCTGGATCGCGGTCAGCGCGCCGATCCTGTCGCGATAGAGCGCTGCGCGCTCGAAATCGAGATTGTCGGCCGCCTCCTGCATGGTGGCGGCCATCTGCGCCTGCACCGCGCGGCTCTTGCCCGACAGAAAGGCTTTCGCCTCGTCGACGAGCTGGCCGTAATCGTCGATCGAAATCTCGCCCGTGCATGGCCCCGAGCAACGCTTGATCTGGTAAAGAAGGCACGGCCGCGTCCGGCTGTCATAGACGCTGTCCGTGCAGGTGCGCAGAAGAAAGGCGCGCTGCAGCGCGTTGATCGTCCGCCCGACCGCGCCGGCCGAGGCGAACGGGCCGAAATAGTCGGCCTTCTTCGACCGCGCCCCGCGATGCTTGAAAAGGCCCGGCGCGGCGTGATCGGCGGTCAGCATGATGTAGGGAAAGCTCTTGTCGTCGCGCAGCAGCACGTTGAAGCGCGGCCTGAGGCGCTTGATCAGGTTCGCCTCGAGCAGCAGCGCCTCGGTCTCCGAGCGCGTGGTCACGAACTCCATCGAGGCCGTCTGCGCGATCATCCGCGCGATGCGGTTGGTGTGCCCGCCAAGGCGCGCATAGCTGGTCACGCGGCTCTTCAGCGACTTTGCCTTGCCGACATAGAGGACATCGCCGGTGGCGTTGAACATGCGATAGACGCCCGGCCGGTTCGGCAGACGCCGCGCCACCGCGCTGATCAGGTCGGGTCCGGCGAGCGCGCTCTCCGTGTCGGTCTGCTGTTCCCAGACCAGATCACGCGCCAGCGCCTTGCCTGAAACCGCGTCGGCCGCCGCGATGGCGGAATCGCTGTCCTGCATCTGTTCCATGGCGTCTATGTGGGCCAGGTCCGTATCGTCATTCAAGTCGCCGCTTGGCATCAGGCCGCGACCTGTGTGACGCGAATAGCGCTGACTGCTGCGCCAGCGCCTATTCGGCGCCCGTCGCATCGGGCGTCTCCCAGGCCAGATGCTGGCCGCCGTCGAGCGCGATCATCTGGCCGGTGACCGAACGTGCGGCCCACAGATAGCGGATCGTCGCGCCGAATTCGGCAAGGTCCGGCCCGCGTTCGAGCAACAGGGCATCGGTCTGCGCGTTGAAGTCCGCGTCCGACTGGCGCGGGTTCTTCAAGGTCGGCCCGGGGCCGATCGCGTTGACGCGCACCGCCGGCGCCAGCGCCTGCGCCATCGTCCGCGTTGCCGTCCACAGCGTCGATTTCGACAGCGTGTAGGAGAAAAAGCGCGGCGTCAGCTTCCAAACGCGCTGGTCGATCATGTTGACGATCAGGGCTTGCCGACCTTCGGGCAGGGCGCCGGCAACGGCCTCGGCGATCAGGACCGGCGCGCGGACGTGGATCGCGAAATGCGTGTCCCATGTCGTCTCATCGAGCGCGCCGATCGCGTCATCCTCGAAGATCGAGGCGCTGTTGACCGCAAGGCGGACCGGAAGACCGAGCGCATCGGCCGCCTTCCCCACGAGAGTGCGCGAAGCATCCGCATCGGTCAGATCGGCGGTAACCGCCATCGCCCGGCCGCCGCCGGCCTCGATCTCGCCGGCCAGCGCCTCGGCCGCCTCGGCGGAATGGTTCGCGTGGATCGCCACCGCATGACCGTGCCGGGCCAGATCGGTGACGATCGCCTTGCCGATGCGCTTGGCGCCGCCCGTCACCAGCGCGGCGGGCTTGTCCGTGTCGTGAGAATAGTCTGCCAATGCGGGCTCCGTCGTCGGTCAGAAGACCATGACGACATAGGCCACATAGGCGGCGAGCATAGCCGCGCCGAGCGCTTTTCCGGTGGTGATCCGCGCAAAGCAGATGACCGCCAGCAGCAGCGAGGTGACCAGCATCACCCAGTTGTCGCGGATGATGATGTCCGGCGAGACCGGAACCGCGATCACCATGCCGGTGATGCCCATGATGGCGGCGAGGTTGAAGATGTTCGACCCGATGATGTTGCCGAGGGCCACATCGGCCTCCCGCCGCAGCGCGGCCGCAAGGGTCGTGGCCAGTTCGGGCAGCGAGGTGCCAATAGCCACGATCGTCAGCCCGATCGCCGCTTCCGACACGCCGAACGCGGTGGCGATGTTGGATGCGCCGGTCACGGTGAAATGGGCGGCGATCGGAAGGCCGATGATGCCGCCGATCATGTAGACCGCGATCAGCAGCGAATTGTGCGGCGCCTCGCCGATCTCCTCGTGATAGTCGCCGGGGACCTCGTCCTCGTCGGCCGCCGCGATCGCCTGCTGGGCGCGCCAGGCCTGTGCGGCGATGAACACCAGCAGTCCGCCGAACAGGCCCGCCGCCTCGAGCCGCGACAGCAGCCCGTCGCTGATCAGCCAGATGAACGCGACCGTGAAGACCAGCATCACCGCCACGTTGCGCGAAAGGCCGCGCTGGTTGGCGTGGATCGGCGAGAACAGCGCCGGCAGGCCCATTACAAGTAGCACGTTGGCGATGTTGGAGCCGACCACATTGCCCGTCGCGATGTCTGGAACCCCGGTCAGCGCCGACTGGAGCGCGACGAACAGTTCGGGCGCCGATGTGCCGAAGGCGACGATCGTCAGCCCGATGATCAGCGCCGGGATGCCGACATTTTCCGCAAGGCCCACCGCGCCCTTGACCAGATAGTCGCCGGCGAAGACGAGCAGCACCAGTCCGGCGACGAGCATGGCGATGTCGAACAGCATCATGGAGGATCACTGCGAGAGGGCGGGACGCACCGCCTATATACGTGCTCGCCGGCCAAATGAAACCGCGCCGGTGCGAAATTCGGCGGCGTCCGGGCGGGCCAATGTTGCCTTATCGCAACACTCGGCAGGCGCCACATTTGCGTCACCGAAACTCCCAATTTGCGATGCGCCATTGCCGCAATTGCCCACCAAATCTCCGATGGCGCTTGGGGGCAACCTTCATGGCAGCTTCGCGTTGCGTGGGGGACCAAGGAGAGTTTCGGAGTTTACACATGACCAACACTATGAAGCTTCTGGCGGCCGCATCGATCGCCGCCCTGACCGCGACGGGCGCAGCCCATGCGGCCGACGCCATCGACGTTCCGCCCGAGCCGCCGGTGTCCGCGCCGACGACGTTCGCGCCGGCGCCGACTTGGTCCGGCTTCTATGCCGGTGCCTTCGGCGGCTACAATTTCGGCACGTTCAACTCGTCGATCGGTGACATCGATGGCGATGGCATCGCCGGTGGCGGCTTCGCCGGCATCAACTTCCAGAACGGCGCCTTCGTCTACGGTGCGGAAGCCGATCTGGGCTATTCGGGTGCCGAAGGCTCGCTGGGCGGCGCCACCGCCGAGCAGGGCACGTTCGGTTCGCTGCGCGCACGCCTCGGTTACGCCTTCGATCCGTTCATGATCTACGGTACCGCCGGCGCCGCGGCCACGCAGGCCGAGGTGACCGCCGGTGGCGTGTCCGACCAGAACACGCACCTTGGTTGGACGGTCGGTGCAGGCGCCGAAGCGCTTCTCACCGAGAACGTCTTCGGCCGTCTCGAATACCGTTACACCGACTACGAGGACAAGAACTTCAACCTCGGTGGTGGCACGGTCGTTTCGTCCGGATTCCAGGAGAATTCGGTTCGCGCCGGTATCGGCGTCAAGTTCTGATCCGTCCGGATATCATGACGAATGGGGCCGCGTCCGAAAGGGCGCGGCCCTTTTTCATGCCTGCGGCTTGAGCGCTTCATAATCGGCGAACGATTCGCCGAAGCGCTTGAGGAACCGGCGCAGGCGCGGCCGGCCGCGCCGCCAGTTCAAATCGCCGAACCGCAAGTCCGCATAGCCGAGCGCGGCCGCGAGGGCGAAATGGCCGCCATGCAGCTTGCCGCGCAGCGCCGGCACCTCGTTTTCCAGCCAGTCGAACGCCCGCTCCGCCTTGCGCGCCTGATAGTCGAGCCAAGGCGTATGCACTTTTTCCTCGGGCCGCATGCGTCGTTCGTAGACCTGCGCGAGCAGCGCGTCGCACAGCCCGTCGGCCGCCGCCTCGAGCCTTTCGGCCTGTCGCCGCTTGTCCTTGTTGCGCGGATTAAGGGCGTTGCCGCTCATCCGGTCCAGTTCGCCCATGATCGCCCGGCTGTCGAAAAGCGCGGTGCCGTCATCGAGCAGGAGCGTCGGGATCTTGCCGAGCGGATTGGCGCGGATCAGCTTTTCGGGTTCCTCGCTCGTCGCGACCGTCTCGGCTTCAAGCGGCAGGCCCAGATGGCGGGCCGCCATGCGCACCTTGGCGCTGTAGGGCGAAGCGGGGGAATAGAGCAGTTTCGGCATGGCTGATCCTCTCAATCATCGGGCGGCACGACCACGGCCTCCAGCGTGCAGGCGCGCCGGTCGACCTCGGGGCACGAGACGAACTCGCGAAGATCGCGGGACATGCAGATGCGCACGTCGCGCAGGAACCGCCGGTCGCAGATCACGGCAACCGCATCGGCGGGCAGTTCGGGATTGGCGGCAAGAAAGTCCCGCTCGACCTCGGCGGGCCGTATGCTCGCCGTTTCCGCGCGGTCCTTGAACGCGCCGGGCAACGCGATCCGCTCGTAGGCGGCGCGGGTGACCGCGAAATAGTCGGCCTGATCGAGCCCGGTGCAGGTGCCGTGCTTCTTCCATTGATGGCGGACAAGGCCAACGGAAGGCATGATGTCGCCGAGCGCGGCAGCCTGTTCGCGCGGCACCGACAGCGGCTCGTCCGTCTCGCAATATTCCGGCCAGCCGCGCTCGAATTGCGGCCAGAGGCCATGCGCGACGAAGCCGAAATCCGTGCCCGGTCCGCATTGCTGCCGGTTGGCGCGCTCGCCTTCCGATGCGCAGTATCCCGGCGACCAGGACAGCGCCAGCACGTAGAAGTCGAACCCCGAGCCAAGCGGTACGCTGGCCGCATCCGCGCTGTCACCGGACGCTCCGGGCTCGGAGCAGGCCACCAGCGCCAAGAGCGCGGCGAGCGGGAGCAGACCGGATCGTCGCATCACGACGCGATCAGCGAAGCAGACGGCAGTCGGCGTTATAGACGTTCCAGCGGTCGAAGCCTTCCACGCAGAAGGAGGCCTTCGATCCGATCGAGGCGAATCCGGCGCCGCCCTCGATCAGGTACCACAGATCGCGATGGCTGCCGTCGGTCAGCCAGGCGGTGGCCCCGCAATAGCGGCGCGGGATCGGCCGCGCCAGTTCGGCGTTCTGCGGCAGATAGCGGTGCTGATGGATCGCGGTGATGTCCGCGATGCCGAGGTCGGGCTGGTGCAACTGGTTCTCGGCCTTGTGCGCGAAGCCGCGCACGATCTGCTTGAGCATGGCCGGATCGGTGCATTGCGGGCTTTCGCGCAACGGGAAATAGGCGTCGCCGGCGTGCGGACGCGTGAAGGCGTCGGCGGCGAGGGCAGCGCCCGCGCTGGCGATGGCGATGAGGGCGGCGGCGATGATCGGGGCAGGGCGCATGTCTGTCTCGTCCGGCGTTCGGGCCATGACTGCATATCAACCCCGGCTGCGAACGCCAAGCGCCGATGGGCTCGGCAGGAGAAGCTACGGGGTCTCCGCTATCAGGGCGCGCAGCGCCTCGGGATAGAGCTGGTGCTCTTCGGCAAGCACACGCGCGCCGAGCGTGTCGGACGTGTCGCCGGCAAGAACCGGCACACGCGCCTGTGCGATCACCGGTCCCTCGTCCATGCCGGCGGTGACATGATGGACCGAACAGCCATGCTCGGCATCGCCGGCCTCCCGCGCCCGCCGGTGCGTGTCGAGCCCTCTGTGCCGCGGCAGCAGCGAAGGATGGATGTTGATGATCCGTCCCTGCCACGGCGCGATGAACTCGCCGCTCAACAAGCGCATGAAACCGGCAAGACAGACGAACTCGGTTCGCCATGCGACCAGTTGCCGGTGGATTGCCGCTTCGTGCTCCCGCTTGGAGGCGAAGTCGCCCCGGGGCAGCGCGGCGGTTGCGATGCCACGCCGGGCGGCCGCCTGAAGGCCGGGGGCGTCTTCGACATCGGAAAGAACGCCGGCGATCATCGCCGGATAGTCCGGCGCGGCGCAAGCATCGGCGAGCGCTTCCATGTTCGAGCCGCGCCCCGAGATCAGCACCGCCACCCGGCGTTTGCCGGCGGTCAAAGGCTCAGGGCTCCGCGATAAGTCACTGGCGCGTCGGCCCTTGCGGCGAGTTCGCCGAGGATCGCGACCGTCTCGCCTTCGGACCGCAACCGGTCGGTGACGGCGTCGACCCGGTCCGCCGCGACGATCGCCACCATGCCGATGCCGCAATTGAACGTGCGCACCATCTCGCCAGGCGCGACGCCGCCCTCTTTCGCCAGCCAGCCGAACACGCCCGGCACGTCGATCGTGCCCAGATCGATCTGCGCGGCCAGATGATCGGGCAGCACGCGCGGCAGGTTCTCGGTCAGCCCGCCGCCGGTGATGTGCGCCAGACCCCTGATGGCGCCGGTGTCGCGAATCGCTGCCAGCAGCGGGCGCACATAGATCCGCGTCGGTTCGAGCAGCGCCGCGCCAAGCGTCCTTCCCGCATCGAACGGCGCCGGCGCGTCGAGGCCGATCCCGGCGCCGTCGATGATGCGGCGCACGAGCGAGAAGCCATTCGAATGAAGTCCGGACGAGGCCAGCCCGAGCAGCACGTCGCCCGGCTCCATTGCCTCGAGCCGCGGCAGCAGCGTGCCGCGTTCGGCCGCGCCGACCGCAAAGCCCGCAAGGTCGTAGTCGCCGCCCGCATACATGCCCGGCATCTCGGCCGTTTCGCCGCCGATCAGCGCGCAGCCGGCACGCCGGCACCCTTCGGCGATGCCCGTGACCACCGATGCGGCCTGATCGACATCGAGCGCGCCGGTCGCCAGATAGTCGAGGAAGAACAGTGGCTCAGCACCCTGCACGACCAGATCGTTCACGCACATGGCGACCAGATCGATGCCGACCGTGTCGTGAATGCCCGTCTCGATGGCGACCTTGAGCTTGGTGCCGACGCCGTCATTTGCGGCCACCAGCACCGGATCGGCGAAACCGGCCGCCTTCAGGTCGAACAGGCCGCCGAAGCCGCCGATCGCCCCGTCCGCGCCCGGACGCGCCGTGGACCTGACCGCCGGCTTGATCGCTTCGACGAGCGCGTTGCCGGCATCGATATCGACGCCGGCATCTGCATAGGTCAGCCCGTTCGGGCCGTGCTTGCTTCCTTGTGCGCCCATCGGGGGACCCGTGTCACATTGCCTTGCGGCCTCTTAGGCGATCGCGCCGCCACTGGCCAAGGCCTTGCGGTGCCCGGCCACAGATTTCCGCTTGCCCCGAACGTGGGCGGTTTCGCTTGGAACGGCGCACGCGACCCGCCATATAGGCGCGATGACACACGATCGCCCCGCTCCCATGGCGCCGTTCACCGTGCCCAACACGATCACGCTGGCGCGGATCGTCGCCGTGCCCGTGCTTGCCTGGCTGATGCTGGGCGGCCAGTGGCAGGCGGCCTTCTGGCTGTTCGTCATCGCCGGCATTTCCGATGCCGTCGACGGCATCCTGGCGCGCCTGTTCAATCAAAGCTCGGTTCTGGGGGCCTGGCTCGACCCCGTCGCCGACAAGGCGCTGCTGGTGACCGGGCTGGTCAGTCTGGCCGTGCTGTCGCTGGTGCCGGTCTGGCTGGTCGTGCTGGCGGTTCTGCGCGATGTGCTGATCCTTGCCGGTGTCGGCGTCGCGCTGCTGCTCGGCAAGGGGCTGACGATCCGGCCGATGATGGTCTCCAAGGCGACCACGTTCCTGCAGATCGCGCTGGTGGCCCTCGTGATGGGAGCGCACGCCTTCGACTTCGAGCCGGGCATTCTCAAGCCCGTGCTCGTCTGGGCCACCGCCGCCTTGACCTTGGCCTCTTTTGCCACCTATGGCGTGGTGTTCGTCCGGCACATGGGCCAAGGCGGGTATTCACGATGACCGAGCACATTTCCGCGCGGACCCTGCGGCGCCAGGCGATCTTCTGGCTTTGCACGCTTGGCGTGCTGATCCTTTTTCTCTTCGTGTTCCGGTCGATCCTGTTCCCGTTCCTGGCCGGACTGGCGCTCGCCTACTTCCTCGATCCGGTGGCCGACTTCTTCGAAAGGCGCGGCCTTTCGCGGCTCGCTGCGACCGTGGTCATCCTGGTGCTGTTCGTTCTGGTCTTCGCGATCGCGCTGCTGATCATCGTGCCGATCCTCGCCGGCCAGCTCGTCGAGTTCATCGACCGGCTTCCCGAATACATGGCGCGCATCCGGGAACTGGGGACGTCGCTCGCCGGCGACCTTGAATGGCTCGACCCCTACCTTGCCGGCGAACCGGGCGAACTGCGCGGCCGTATCGACGAACTGCTCGCCCAGAGCGCATCGGTGCTGACCGGGCTGGCGCAGGGCATCTGGACGTCGGGCATGGCGCTTCTCAACATCATCGGCTTGTTCGTCGTCACGCCGGTGGTCGCCTTCTACATGCTGCTCGACTGGGACCGCATGGTGGCACGGATCGACGCCAGCGTCCCGCGCGACCATGTCGAGACGGTTCGCGAGATCGCCCGGGAGATGGACGCCACGATCGCCGGCTTCATCCGGGGGCAGGGAACGGTCTGTCTGATCCTCGGCACGTTCTACGCGGTGGCGCTGTCGATCGCCGGGCTCAATTTCGGGCTCCTGATCGGCATGTTCGCGGGGCTGATCAGCTTCATCCCCTATGTCGGCTCGCTCGTCGGGCTGGTCCTGTCGGTCGGCGTGGCGCTGGTCCAGTTCTGGCCGGACTGGTTCATGGTCGTCATCATCGCCGCCATCTTCTTCGGCGGCCAGGCCTTCGAGGGCAACATCCTGCAGCCCAAGCTGGTCGGCGACAGCGTCGGCCTGCACCCGGTCTGGCTGATGTTCGCACTGTTCGCCTTCGGCTCGCTGTTCGGCTTCACCGGCATGCTCATCGCGGTTCCGGCGGCCGCCGCCGTCGGCGTCCTCGTGCGCTTCGCCATGCGCCGCTACCTGGACTCCGACCTCTATTTCGGGTCGTCCGAAAGGCCGGAGCAATAGCGCGGGGCCTTGCCTTGACCGACCGCGACCGACAGATGCCGCTCGATTTGCCGGCCAGCCCCTCGCTGAGCCGCGACGACCTGATCGTCACCGATGCCAACCGCGCCGTCGCGACCCTGATCGAGCGCTGGCCGGACTGGCAGGCGCCGGTCGCCGTGATCGTAGGCCCGCCCGGCAGCGGCAAGACCCATGTCGCAACGGTCTGGCGCGCGATCGCCGACGCGCACGCGCTGGCCGATCCGCTGGCGCCGGCCGCCGTCGACCTCGACGCCGCCCAGTCCGGCCGGCCGATCCTCGCCGACGGCCTGTCGCCCGAAAAGCTCGACGAGACGGCGCTCTTCCACCTCATCAACGCGGTGCGCGGCGCCGGCGGTACGATGCTGGCAACCGCGGCGACAAACCCGTCCGCATGGCCGCTGCGGACGGCCGACCTGCGCTCGCGCCTGCGTGCGTCGATGGTCGCCGAACTGGGCCAGCCGGACGACGCGCTGCTGCAGGCGGTTGCGGTCAAGCTGTTCGCCGACCGGCAGGTCAGCGTTGACCCCGCCGTGGTCGCCTACCTGCTGCCACGCCTTGAGCGTTCGCTCCCCGCCCTTGCGGCGATCGTTGACCGGCTCGACCGGGCGGCCCTTGCCCGGAAAACGTCGATCACGCGGCCGCTTGCGGCCGAAATCCTGCGCGCCATCGAGGACGAGCAGTCGCGACTTGCCTTTTGAGGCGGCCCCTTAAGCATGCCGGCCATCGCCGCTCGCCCTGTCACCAAAACGTGGTAATTGTGACATAAACCCCCGCTGAATCGGAACTCGGACGGCTTGGCCATGGAAAAGACGGACATTCAGGACGTCGCGCGCAACTACGACAATGAGGGCGAGGTCCACGGCGCTCCCACATCGCCGGTGGCGCTGATCGCCCAGGACGATCCGACGCGGTTCATCAACCGTGAATTCTCCTGGTTGCAGTTCAACTGGCGGGTTCTGGAGGAGGCGCGCAACGAGCGCCAGCCGCTGCTCGAGCGCATGCGGTTCCTGTCGATCTCCGCCGCCAATCTGGACGAATTCTTCATGGTGCGCGTCGCCGGTCTTGCCGGGCAGGTGCGCGAGGGCGTCGCCGAGCGCTCGGTCGACGGCCGCACGCCCGAGGAGCAACTCGACATGGTGCTCGAGGAGATCGGCAAGCTGCAGACCGAGCAGCAGGTCGTTCTGACCGAATTGCGCGAGGACCTCGCCGCGCAGGGCATCGAGATCGTCCGCGCCGAAAACCTCTCGGACGCCGATCGCGAATGGCTCGAGGACGAGTTCCTGCAGACCATCTTCCCCGTGCTGACACCGTTGTCGATCGATCCGGCGCACCCGTTCCCGTTCATTCCGAACCTTGGCTTTTCGATCGCGCTGCAACTGGTCAACCGCACCACGCGCAAGGTGATGAACGCGCTTTTGCGCCTGCCGCCCGCCCTGTCGCGCTTCGTCGCGCTGCCGACCGAGGCGCCGTCCTACCGGTTCATCTCGCTCGAGGACATTGTCGGGCTTTACATCGCCCGTCTCTATCCGGGCTACGAGATCCGCGGGCAGGGCACCTTCCGCATCATCCGCGACAGCGATCTGGAGGTCGAGGAAGAGGCCGAGGATCTGGTCCGCTTCTTCGAGAGCGCGCTCAAGCGCCGCCGGCGCGGCCAGGTGATCCGCATTGAGTTCGACCACGAGATGCCGCGCACGCTGCGCGAATTCGTCGCCCACGAACTCGGCGTTCCGGACACGCGCGTGTCGGTCCAGCCCGGCATCCTCGCCCTCAACACGGTCTCGGAGATCGTCAAGGTGCCGCGCGACGATCTGCTCTATCAGCCCTACACGGCGCGCTTTCCCGAGCGCATCCGCGAGCACAGCGGCGACTGCCTTGCCGCGATCGGCCAGAAGGACATCATCGTCCACCACCCTTACGAGAGTTTCGATGTCGTCGTGCAGTTCCTGCGCCAGGCCGCCATCGATCCCGACGTCATCGCCATCAAGCAGACGCTCTACCGGACCTCGAACGACAGTCCGATCGTGCGCGCGCTGATGGACGCCGCCGAAGCCGGCAAGTCGGTCACCGCGCTGGTCGAACTGAAGGCCCGCTTCGACGAGGAGGCCAACATCCGCTGGGCGCGCGACCTCGAACGCGCCGGCGTGCAGGTGGTGTTCGGCTTCGTCGAGCTGAAGACCCACGCCAAGATGTCGCTCGTCGTGCGCCGCGAGGAGAACGGGCTGCGTTCCTACGTGCATCTGGGCACCGGCAACTACCACCCGATCACCGCGAAGATCTACACGGACCTATCCTATTTCACGGTCGACCCGGTCATCGCCCACGACGTCGCCCAGGTGTTCAACTTCATCACCTCCTATGCGGACCCGCCCGACGACATGAAGCTCGCCGTATCGCCGATGCACATGCGCGACCGGCTGCTCGGGCTCATCCACGCCGAGATGGACCATGCAAGGGCCGGCCGGCCGGCGGCGATCTGGATGAAGATGAACTCGCTCGTCGACGGCCACGTCATCGACGCGCTCTACGAGGCGAGCGCCGCCGGCGTCGAGATCGACCTGGTGGTGCGCGGCATCTGCTGCCTGCGCTCCCAGGTGCCCGGCCTGTCCGAGAACATCCGCGTCAAGTCGATCGTCGGCCGCTTCCTCGAACATTCGCGCATCTACTGTTTCGGCAACGGCCACGGCCTGCCGTCCGAGGAGGCCATTGTCTATATCGGCTCGGCCGATCTGATGCCGCGCAACCTCGACCGCCGCGTCGAAACGCTGGTGCCGCTCGAGAACGAGACCGTCCACGAACAGGTTCTCAGCCAGATCATGCTGGCCAATCTGCTCGACAACCAGCAGAGCTATGAACTGCTCGAGGATGGCCGTTCGCGGCGCATAGAGCCCGGCGAGGACGAGGAATCGTTTGACGCGCAGACCTATTTCATGACCAATCCCAGCCTGTCGGGCCGTGGAAAGTCGTTGAAATCGTCTGCGCCGCGATTGATCGCGCATCGCAAACGGGAGCACAACAAGGCCCGATAGGAATTGCGTTTCGCCGAGCGCGGGAGCTTTGGTCAGTGATTGAAACCGAAGACGCCCAGGGCCGACTGAAGAACCGTGCGCCGGTGGGCGTCGTCGATATCGGTTCGAACTCGGTGCGTATCGTCATCTACGAGGGCATGGTCCGGGCGCCGGCGGTCCTGTTCAACGAGAAGGTCTCGTGCGGGCTCGGCCGCGGCATCGCCCAGACCGGGCGCATGGACGACGCGGCCGTGGAGCGGGCTCTTGCCGCGCTGACGCGTTACCGCGCGCTTGCCGATCAGGCGCGCGTCTCCACCCTTTACGTGCTGGCGACCGCGGCCGCGCGCGAGGCCGAGAACGGTCCCGACTTCATCGCCCGGGCGCAGGCGATCCTGCGCAGCGAGATCCTGATCCTGACCGGCGCGGAGGAGGCACGCTATTCCGCCTTCGGCGTGGTTTCGGCGTTCCGCGCGCCCGATGGCATCGCCGGCGATCTGGGCGGCGGCAGCATCGAGATGGTCGACGTGCGCGACCAGACGATCGGCGACGGCGTCACCTTGCCGCTCGGCGGATTGCGGTTGCAGGACATGGCGGACAGTTCGATCCGCGAGGCCGAGAAGATCGCCCGCAAGCTGATCGCCGAGACAGATGTCATCTCCAGCGCGCGTGGCCGCACCTTCTACGCCGTGGGCGGCACCTGGCGCGCCATCGCCAAATTGCACATGGAGGAGACCGGCTATCCGCTGCGCGTCACGCACGGCTACGAGATCGCGCCCGACGCGGCGCTGAAATTCTGCAAGAAGCTGATCGACGGTGATCTCGAAAAGCTGCGCGGCATCCACCTCATCTCGTCCTCGCGAAGCGCCATGGTGCCCTATGGCGCCGTCGTGCTGGCCGAGATCATCCGCCAGATGAAGCCGCGCGCGATCGCGTTCTCGGCGCTTGGCGTGCGCGAGGGCTATCTGTTCGCACAACTCGACGAGGATGTGCGTCGCCGCGACGGCCTGATCGAGGCGGCCGACGAACTGGCCGTGCTGCGCTCGCGTTCGCCGCGTCACGCGCGCGAACTGGCGCGCTGGACCGGCGAGAGCTTTGCGGCCTTCGGCATCGACGAGTCGGTGGACGAAGCCCGCAACCGCGATGCGGCCTGCCGGCTGGCGGACATCGGCTGGCGCGCCCACCCCGACTACCGCTCGGCCCAGTCGCTGGCGATCATCGCCTATTCGAGCTTCATTCAGGTCAGCCACGAGGGGCGGGCCTTCATCGCGCTGGCCAACTATTTCCGCTACGAGGGGCTCAAGAACGACAGCCTGGCGCCGGAGATCCGCAAGCTGGTCTCCCAGCGCACATGGGAACGGGCCAAGTGCCTCGCCGCGTTCCTGCGCGTCGCTTATCTTTTCAGCGCCGCCATGCCCGGCATCATTCCCGAACTCGCCTGGAGGCGCAGCGACAACGGCGCCATGGAACTGGTCGTGCCCTCGCACCTTGCCGCGCTCGCGGGCGAACGGCCCGAAGCACGCCTGTCCCAGCTTTCCAAGGTGACCGGCGTCGACGTGACGATGGTTATTGCCGAGCCGCCGTCAGATCAACGCTCGCTATCCGCCGCTCGCTGAAGCCGAGCGCGATCTCGCCGTTCAGCAGCCGCAGCGCCTCGTCGCCGAACAGTTCGCGCCGCCAGCCGCGCATCGCCGGCACGTCGGCTTCTTCGCCATGCGCGGCGATCTGGTCGAGATGGTCCGAGGTGGCGATCACGCGCTGAGCGACATTGTACTTCTCGGCGGTCAGCTTGAGCAGCACCTTGAGCAGCTCGCTGGCCGCGCCCGCGCCCTCGGGCGCGTTCGGCGGACGCGGCACGGCCGGTAGGTCGTCTTTGTCCATCGCCTTGACCTGGGCGACAGCGTCAAGGATCGCCGCGCCGGTCGCCGAGCGCTCCATCCCCTTGTGCACGGTTCTCAGCCGCGACAGCGCCCGCTGGTCGGCCGGCCGCTGCTGGGCCGCCTCGTAGATCGCATCGTCCTTCAGCACGCGGTTGCGCGGCACGTCGCGCTCGCGCGCTTGCCGTTCACGCCAGGCCGCCAGCTTCTGCATGACCGCCAGTTCGGCCGGCTTGCGCACGCGCAGCTTGAGCCGTCGCCAGGCCTCTTCCGGATGGACCTCGTAGGTCGCCGGCGAGGTCAGCACCGCCATCTCCTCGGCCACCCAGTGCGCCCGGCCGCGCTCGTCGAGCATTGCCTTCAATCGCGCGTAGACGTCGCGCAAATGCGTGACGTCGGCGAGCGCGTAGGCGAGCTGCTTGTCGCTGAGCGGACGGAGCGCCCAGTCGGTGAAGCGCGAGGACTTGTCGATATGGGCGCCGGTCGTGCGCTTGACGAGCTGGTCGTAGGCGATCGCGTCACCGAAGCCGAGCACCATGGCGGCGACCTGCGTGTCGAAGATCGGATGCGGAATGCGGCCGCTCAGATGGTGGAAGATCTCGATGTCCTGCCGGGCGGCGTGGAAGACCTTGATGACGCTCTCGTCGTTGAGCAGGTCGAACAGCGGCGCCAGATCGATGCCGTCCGCCATCGGATCGATAAGCACGGCTTCGTCGGCACTGGCGATCTGGACCAGGCAAAGCACCGGCCAGAACGTCGTTTCGCGGACGAATTCGGTATCGATGGTAACATGATCGTGCGCGGCCATGCGCCGGCATGTGGCGGCCAGATCGTCCGTGGTCGTGATCGGGTCGGGAACGGTGTCGTGTGTGTCACTCATTGCGGCCGGTCAATAGACGAGGCCTCATCGCTTGTCGAACCGTTTCGCGCGTCGTTGCCGTTGTTGCCACGCGCCATCTTGGGGAACACGGGCGAAGTGCGCAGCAGCCACGAGAACGGCCCGCGCGATTCGGCCGGAACGGGGCCGCGCGCCCGCATGCGCCAGATCGTCACCACGATCAGCGCACCGTGCACGACGCTGGTGTAGGTGAACAGCGCGTTCGGACCGAACAATTCGACGACCGCCGAGGACAGGTAGGGACCGATCGAGGCGCCGAGCGAAAAGAAGAACATCAGCCCGGCGGCGACCATGACATGCTGGCCCGCCTTGGCGTGGTCGTTGGCGTGCGCCGCCGAAAGCGAATAGAGCGGCAACGCGAACGCGCCGAACAGGAAGATGCCCAGATAGTTCAGCGACGGGGACGTGCCGGCCATCGACGCCAGGAAAAGCCCGCTCGCGACGGCGCCGGCGGTGGTCACCAGAAGCACGGTGCGGCGGTCGAACCGGTCGGACAGATAGCCGAGCGGATATTGCAGCACCGCACCGCCCAGGATGCCCACGCTCATGAACACGGCGACGTCGGAGATCGACAGACCGATCCCCTCGGCATAGAGCGGGCCAATCAGCCGGAAGGCCGAATTGGTCGCGCCGATCGTTACGCAGCCGATGCAGGCGAGCGGCGACAGCGCCCAGATGCCCTTCAGATCGAAGCGGAACTCGGCCGGCGGTGTCGGGTTGGACCGGTCGGCGAGCGACACCGGCACAAGCGACAGCGTGATCATGAGGCACATGACGGCAAACAGCGTGAACCCGCCGGCGCCGAACGCCGGCAGCATGAACTGCGCACCGGTCACCGCGAAGATGTCGACGATCCGGTAGACCGCCAGCACGCGTCCGCGCGTTTCGTTGCGGACACCGGAATTGATCCAGCTCTCGATCGTCGTGAACAGGCCCGAAAAGCAGAAGCCGACGGCGAAGCGGATCAGCAGCCAGGCGATCGGATCGACGATGATCACCAGCAGCAGCGTTCCGGACGCCGTGATCGCGGCGAGCGCGGCAAAGGTGCGGATGTGGCCGACCGCGTTCAGCAGCCGCGTGATGTAGAGGCAGCCGAGCAGGAAGCCGACGAAGTAGGCGGTGCCGATCAGGCCGATCAGCGAGGTGGAAAAGCCCTCCTGCGCGCCGCGAATGGCGATCGCCGTGCCCTGCACGCCATTGCCCGCAAGCAGGATGCCTGCGGCGATGAAGAGGGGTATGAGGGGGCGGATGGCGTGCATGGGGACTCGGCTGAGTACGCTCACTATGCCGCCGCCGGCGCGCCCGTGCCAGTCCCGATTGCGACCTTCGCGGCGCCGATCCGTCGGCGCCTGACTTCGATCCGTGGGCGGGCGCCGTCCGCTGCTTGACAAACGCGGGTTCGCATGCGCTTTTCCGCGCGATTTTCCCGAACGATCCGCGCGGCCCGTTGCCGCCCAAGCCATCATCAAGAGGCCAGTCATGCACCGTTACCGCAGCCACACCTGTGGCGCCCTGCGCAAATCCGACGCCGGCTCGACCGCCCGGCTCTCGGGCTGGGTGCACCGGGTGCGCGACCATGGCGGCGTGCTGTTCATCGATCTGCGCGACCATTACGGCATCACCCAGATCGTCGCCGATCCCGACAGTTCCGCATTCAAGCTGGCCGAGACTGTCCGGTCCGAATGGGTCATCCGCGTCGACGGCGCGGTCAAGCAGCGCGATGCCGAACTGGTCAACGCCGAACTGCCGACCGGCGAGATCGAGGTCTATGCGCGCGAGATCGAGGTTCTGTCCAAGGCCGACGAACTGCCGCTTCCGGTGTTCGGCGAGCCCGACTATCCGGAGGACATCCGCCTCAGATACCGCTTCCTCGACCTGCGCCGGGAGACCCTGCACGCCAACATCGTCACGCGCACCAACGTCATCGCCTCGATGCGCCGGCGCATGACCGAGACCGGCTTCACCGAGTTCTCGACACCGATCCTGACCGCGTCGTCGCCGGAGGGTGCGCGCGACTTCCTGGTGCCCTCGCGCATCCATCAGGGCGAGTTCTACGCGCTGCCGCAGGCGCCGCAGATCTACAAGCAGCTTCTCATGGTCTCCGGTTTCGACCGCTATTTCCAGATCGCGCCGTGCTTCCGCGACGAGGACCCGCGCGCCGACCGGCTTCCGGGCGAATTCTACCAGCTCGATCTTGAGATGAGCTTCGTCGAGCAGGACGACGTGTTCGCGGCCATGGAGCCGGTGATCCGGGGCGTCTTCGAGGAGTTCGCCGACGGCAAGCCCGTGACGCCGGAGTTCCGTCGCATCCCCTATGACGAGGCGATCCTCAAATACGGCACCGACAAGCCGGACCTCAGGAACCCGATCATCATGGAGGACGTCTCCGAGCATTTCCGCGGCTCGGGCTTCAAGGTGTTCGCCAACATCCTCGCCAACGATCCGCGCGGCGCTGTCTGGGCGATCCCCGCGCCGACCGGCGGCAGCCGCGCCTTCTGCGACCGGATGAACTCCTGGGCGCAGGGGCAGGGGCAGCCCGGCCTTGGCTACATCTTCTGGCGCGAGGAAGGCGATGGCGTCGAGGGCGCGGGCCCGATCGCCAAGAACATCGGACCCGAGCGCACCGAGGCGATCCGCCTGCAGCTCGGCCTGAAGGCGGGCGATGCCTGCTTCTTCGCCGCCGGCGATCCGAGGAAATTCGCCGCCTTTGCCGGCGACGCGCGCACGCGCGCCGGCGAGGAACTGGAACTGATCGATCGCGACCGGTTCGAGCTGGCCTGGATCGTCGATTTCCCGTTCTTCGAATGGGACGAGGACGAAAAGCGCGTCGATTTCGGCCACAACCCCTTCACCATGCCGCGTGGCGGACTTGGCGCGCTGGAGAACGAGGATCCGCTGTCGATCAAGGCCTGGCAGTACGATCTTGTCTGCAACGGCTTCGAAATCGCCTCGGGCGGCATCCGCAACCATCTGCCCGAAGTGATGGTCAAGGCGTTCGGCATCGTGGGCCTCGACGCCAAGGTGGTCGAGGAGCGCTTCGGCGGCCTTTATCGCGCCTTCCACTATGGCGCGCCGCCCCATGGCGGCATGGCCGCCGGCATCGACCGCATCGTCATGCTGCTGGTGGGTGCGAAGAACCTGCGCGAGGTGACGCTGTTCCCGATGAACCAGCAGGCGCAGGACCTGCTGATGGGGGCGCCGGCGCCCGCCGAGCCCGCCCAGCTGCGCGAGCTCGGGCTGCGTCTTGCGCCGAAGGCGAAGGCGCAGGAGTAGGCCGGACCGGCCTTCAGCGAAACGCCTCTCCGGTCTGCCGACCTGAAAAAACCCGGCCGGGGCATGCCCGGCCGGGTTTGTCGTTTCCGTGTCCGGTCGCGATCACTCGTTGGCGGCGATCGAGACGGCCAGCACCTCGATCAGAGACTGCGGCGAGCTCATCGCCGCCGCCATCAGCTGGGCGACCGGGACCGAGCCGGTCGGCTCGGCCGACACGCGCAGCGACTGCGGATTGTCGAGGAACGCTCCGATCGCCGCGGTCGCCTCGGCGGCGAAGGAGGGGTTTTGAAGCTGCGCCAGCCCGACAGGCAGGATGCCCTTGGCCATCGCGATGACGCTCTCGCGGTTCATGCCCTGCTGCTCGCCGACGAAGTCGAGGATGCGGTTGGTCAGCGAATCGTCGGTCAGTTCGATGGTGATCTCGTTGATCTCGATCTGCTGCATCAGGCCGAGCATCGCCATGTTCATCGCCTCGGCATTGCCTTGCTGGCTCATCTGCGCCTGCATCTGCTGCATTGCGCCGACCATCTCGGCGGTGTAGCCGCCGATGTCGAAGCTCAGATCGAGCGCGGCCGCGTCATCGACGTCATAGACCATCTCGTCGAGCGTCAGCCGCCCCGATCCGGTGTCCCAGGAGCCTGACGAGGTGATGTTGCCGCGCAGTTCCTCGTAGCCGAGCGCGGTCATTGTCTGGCGTGCCTCGGCTTCCGGCAGGCGGGTCATGTCGGCGACCATGCCGTTGACCTGAAGGTCGAAATTCATCGTGCCGCCGGGCGTGTATCCGTCCGTCGACGTGGTCGCACCCTCCATCGAGAAGATCGTGCCCTGATCGTCCGAGACGGTCATGGCGCCGGCCTCGCCCGACTCGAACAGCCCCGAACGCAGGATCGGGTCGGTCACCTCGGGTCCGGCGATCAGATAGTTGCGAACCTGCCCGCCCTCGAATTCGACCGTCACGCCATCTTCGGTGCGCGAGATCGGGGCGATGGCGATGCGCTGGACCATGTAGGACCCGCCATCGGCTTCCGAAACGCCCTCAAGAACGAAATCGCCCAGTTCGAGCGCATCGGCCTCCGGCGCCGGCACGACCGACAGTCCCGAGATGGCCACGTCGTCACCATCGGTCTGCACGCCCTGCGCGTCCAGCTTGATGCCCTGCAGGGCCAGTTGCGCGGCGAGCCGCTCGAACACCTGCTGCCCGTCGACCTGGGCAAGGGCGGGAGCGGCGGTCAGGGCCAGCGCGAGCGCGACGGCCGAAGTGGAAATGGCAGGACGAAAACGGACCATGAAACTTTCCTTTTGCGTGAACCGATGATGCAGCATTCGCCGACGTAGCGCGCGCAGGCTGTGCGAAAACGCACACGCGCCGGAACCGTCGCGATCTAACGGTGCGAATCCAACACCAATATGGCAGTTTGGAAGGCCCGCGCGAAGCCCGCCCGTTTTCAACGGACTATGGGGTCCACCTTCCGCCGCAAATCGGCTATAGCCAAGGCCGGCTGAAGCACGGACGCGCCCGCTGGCCGTGCCGGTGCGAGTGACCCGAAAGAGCGACGACACGATGGCCTCACCCTTTTCTCCGAGCCGCGCGCCGCTGCGCTTGCTGCCCGCAATGGTCCTGACCGTGCTGGCGATGCTTCTGGTGGCGGTTCCAGGCGCACAGGCGATGAAGACCTATGACGGGCTGACCTATGCGCGCGGCCTGAAGCTCGACGTCCATGTGCCCTCCGACGTCCGGCGCGGCTTGTTCGCGCCCAAGCACCCGGTGGTTCTCTATGTCCATGGCGGCGGCTGGGTGAAGGGCGATCGCAAGCGCGTCTTCAACCAGCCCGAATGGCTGACCTCGCGCGGCTACGTCTTCGTCGCGATCGACTACCGGAAAGTGCCGCAGACGACGATCGACGGCCAGGTGCAGGACGTCACCGATGCGATCGCCTGGGTCCAGCGCAACATCCGCCGCTACAATGGGGACCCCAACCGCATCGTGCTGATGGGCCATTCGGCCGGCGCTCACCTGTCCGCGCTCGTCGCCGCGACCGGCAAGGCGCAGAGCCTGCGCGGCATCATCCCCAACGACGTGCAGGCCTACGACCTGCTCGCCTACGCGACCAAGCGCGGGTCGATCGGCTCAATGTTCGGCACCGCCTTCACCAACGAGCCGCCCAACTGGATCCGCTGGTCGCCATCGACCCACGCCAAGAAGAACGGCCGGCTGCCGCCGCATCTGATCCTCTATTCGCGCAGCCAGGGCGAGCGGCGCCGTTCGATCTCGATCGGCTATGCGAACCTCTTGAAGGGCCGGGGCACCGACGTGACCGTGTTTCATGGCACCGCCTATTCGCACGGGGCGATCGCCGCCCGGCTCGGCCGGCCCGGCGACAACGCCACCGAGGCGATCGAACGGTTCCTGGCGCGCGTGACGCGCTGATCGCGGATTCCGGGGCAGGGGCGAGGGCTTGGCACACTTCTTCATCACGGGCGCTGCGCGCGGCATAGGCCGGGCGCTTGCGAGCCAGGCTTTGCAGCGCGGGCGCGCGGTCACCGTCTCGGTGCGCGCCGCCTCCGATCTTTCGAAAGTTCCCGACGGGGTCGAGGCGGTCGTCTTCGATGTCCGCGACGATGCTGCCGTCGCCACCGTCGCCGCAGGCATCGATCGGCCGGTCGACGTGCTGGTCAACAATGCCGGCGTCATCGGCCCGGCCCGGCAGTCGACGCTGGACATGGATTTCGACGGCTTTGCCGAGACCCTCGCCATCAACACGCTGGCGCCGCTGCGCGTCTCGCAGGCGTTTCTTCCGCTTCTGCGCCGCAGCGACCGGCCACGCATCGTCACGATATCGTCGGCGATGGGACGGCTCAGCTACCAGAAGTCCGACCGGATCGCCTACCGCGCCTCGAAGGCCGCGGTGAACAAGGTCATGCAGGGGCTCGCGACCGATCTTCGGTCCGAGGGCATCGCCGTCCAGTGCGTTCATCCGGGCTGGGTGCGCACCGACATGGGCGGCCCGCAGGCCGACATCGATGTCGCCGAGAGCGCAGGCGGCATCCTCGACCGCGCCGAGGCGCTCGAATTGGTCGACACCGGAAGCTTCGTCAATTACGACGGATCGACAATCGATTGGTAGGCCGGTCATGAGCGAACCGTTTCCCGAGATCCACCCCGCAAAACGCATCGAGGCGCGCGTCGACGGCCTGTTCAGGGCCGACGGCGACAGTTTCGTGACCGCTCCGGTCGAGACGCTGGAACTGACCTTCGAAGGCGTGCCCGGCGACATCCATGCCGGCGTGACCCGCAAGTCGGGCAGCCGCGAGCCCTGGTACGAGCGCGGCACCGAAATGCGCAACGAGCGCCAGTTGACGATCGTCGCCCGCGACGAACTGGACACGGTCGCCGCCGACATGGAGATCGCCATGCTGGCGCCCGAATGGATCGGCGCCAACATGACGCTCGCCGGCGTGCCGATGCTGTCCATGCTGCCCGCGTCCACGCTTCTGTTCTTCGAGGGCGGGGCGACGGTGAAGGTCGACATGCAGAACGGCCCGTGCCGGATCGCCGGCGATTCGATCGCCCGGCATCTGGGCCGCGAGGGCGACCAGCACATCGCGCTCGGCTTTCCGAAGATCGCCAAGCGCCGTCGTGGCGTGGTCGCCTGGGTCGAAAAGCCCGGCACGGTCACGATGGGCGAGACGGTCCGCGTGCACCTGCCCGAACAGTGGGTCTATCCGCTGTGATCGGCCTCAGTCCCTCCCTTTGAGGGAAGCGCCTCGGACGGGCGCGTTCGAGGGTTCTTCAATATCCTCGTGCGGATCGAGCAGCCTTGTCGCCTGCCACTGGCGCAGCACGTCGTTGATGTCCTCGATCACGAAGAATCGCGCCGCGTCACGGTCGTAGCCGTCGGCGAGGAGGTTGTCGTAGTCGGTTCGCGTGTGCCGGATATGCGTGACCATCGCGAGCCACACGGCCCGGTCCGCCGGAAGGGCACGCATGTGCCGGCGTGCGACGAGCGCCTTGACGGCCAGCGCGTCCTCGAGCGGCATCATCGGCGCAAGGCTGGCCAGCGCCTTGGAGACCGCCGCCTGGCGCTTCGTCGTCATGGTCGCCGGGCCGATCCGCGACCGGCGGGCGTTTGCAGCCAGGTCGCAGTTTGATATTGCCGCCGCCGCCCGGTTGATATAAACATATCTTTATGTCTTTTTCGAACGACAACGCGACCCGCTTTTCGGCCGACGCGCTGGTGGAGCATCTGAAGTCGGCGGCCGAGCCGAGCCGGCTGCGCATGCTCAAGCTGCTGTCGGAGGCCGAGCTGACCGTTTCGGACCTGACCACGATCCTCGGCCAGTCGCAACCGCGCGTGTCACGGCATCTCAAGCTGCTGCTCGAGGCGCGGCTGATCCGCCGGCGCCAGGAGGGATCGTGGGCGCTGTTCCGGCTGGCCCATGACAGCCCGCAAGGGGCGCTGGCGGCCGATATCGTCGCCCGCATCGATCCCGCCGACCCCGAGTTGTCCCGCGACGCCGAACGGCTCGCCGACGTCAAGCGCAAGCGCCGCGACGAGGCCTCCGCCTATTTCAGCGCCAACGCCGAGAGCTGGGACGAGATCCGCTCGCTGCACGTGCCCGAGCCCGATGTCGAGGCGGCGATGCTGCGCATTGCGGGCGACCGCACCTTCAGCGCGATGCTGGACATCGGCACGGGCACCGGCCGGATGCTGGAACTGTTCGCGCCGCGCTGCCGTTCGGCGGTCGGCATCGACACCAACCGCAACATGCTCAACGTCGCCCGCGCCAATCTGGACGCGGCCGGTCTCGCCCATGCCGAGGTGCGCCTCGGCGATGTCGCCAACATGCCCGTCGCCCGCGACGCATTCGACCTTGTCACCATCCACCAGGTCCTGCATTTTCTCGACGACCCGGCGGCGGCGGTCGCGCAGGCCGCGCGCAGTCTCGCGCCCGGCGGCCGGCTGGTCATCGTCGACTTCGCTCCGCACGATCTCGAATTCCTGCGCGAGGAACACCAGCACCTTCGGCTGGGCTTCGACACGGCGACCGTCAACGGCTGGTTCGAGGCCGCCGGGCTGGACAATGCCCGCGCCGAGGCGCTCGCCGTCGATGGCGGCAAGGCCGAAGGGCAACTGACCGTGATGATCTGGGCCGCCGACGATCCGCGCATCCAGATCGCCGATGACAACCGGCCCGAAGCGGCCAAGACGGAGGCGGCATAACGCCATGCCAGGTAGCGTCTTTTCCAGAACCCAGCGCATGGCGCTGACCGGTGACATCCGCGTTTCCTTCGAGTTCTTCCCGCCCAAGACCGAGGCGATGGAAGCCACGCTCGCCGACACGATCGAGAAACTCGCCCCGCTGAGCGCCGATTTCGTCTCGGTGACCTACGGCGCAGGCGGCTCGACCCGCGAACCCACGCGCCGCACGCTCGCCCATGTGCAGAAGCAGGGCGGCATGGATGCGGCCGCCCACATCACCTGCGTGGGGTCGACGTGCGAGGAGACCGACGCCGTCGTCCGCGAGTTCACCGCCATGGGCATCAGGCGGTTCGTGGCGCTGCGGGGCGACCCGCAGACAGGCATGGGCACGCGCTACGTGCCGCATCCGGGCGGCTACGAGAACGCGGCTCACCTCGTCGCCGGCCTGAAGGCGTTCGGCGATCTCGACATCTCGGTCGCCGCCTATCCCGAAAAGCATCCCGAGAGCCCCGATTTCGCCACCGACATCGACATGCTCAAGCGCAAGGTCGACAATGGCGCCTCGCGTGCGATCACCCAGTTCTTCTTCGACAACGACACCTATGAGCGCTACGTCGAGCGGGCGCGCAAGGCGGGCATCTACGTGCCGATCGTGCCGGGCATCCTGCCGATCCACAATTTCAGGGCCGTTTCCAACTTCGCCGGCAAGTGCAGGACGCACATTCCGGCCTGGCTGGCCGAGCGCTTCGACGGCCTCGAAAACGATCCGAAGACCCATGCGCTGATCGCCTCGGCGATTGCCGCCGAGCAGGTGCTGGATCTGGTCGATCGCGGCGTGCGCGATTTCCATTTCTACACGATGAACCGGCCCGATCTCGTCTTCGCCGTATGCCGCCTGATCGGCATCCGCGAGGAAACCGTCGACGCCGCCGCCTGAGACGCGATCGTCCGAAAGGCTTCGGGCCCGACGCGCGTGTCATCACGCGTCGGGCCAGGGCGTTTCGATTGTGCGGAGATTACAGTATGCCGAACACCAAAGCGCCGACAAAGACAAAGGCTGCACACACAAGCACGACGTTCAAAGAGCGTGTCAGATCCATCGGGACCTCCTTGCGTATTACCCCGTTAATGTAGATTCTGTGACAGGGCGCGCAACACAAATCGTTGCTGCATCGCAACAGCCAGAGAGCAAAATTGTGCCGTTCTGGCACAAAGTTCCCGAAACAAAAGGGCGAATCGGCGCCCGCTTTCACCGTTCATGAAAGGCGCCGGCATGTGGAAATCGGTTGATTTTGCCGCATTGACGCGGCCGGGGCTCGGTCTACCTTCGGCGGTATGTCAGGCGGGAAAGGGAAGCCGGCCATGCCCAAGCTGATCCGTTTCGTGGTCCTCAATTCGATCGTCGGCATCCTGATCGGCTGGGCGATCGCCGCCGCCCTCCTGTGGATGAACGTATCGGGCCTCGGCGACATGTTCGTCCGGTCCGATTCCAAGCCGGTCATCCTGGCGCTGCTCGGCATCAGCTTCGGCGTCACGTTCGGCTTTGCCTATCTGAGCACCGCGGTGATGCTGATGCCCACCGGCAAGGACGATTTCGATCGGTTGTGAGACCTATCGCGTCGCCACTTCCAGCCAGTCGCGCCACTGGCCGCGGTCGCCGGCGAAGACGTTGATGTCGGTGTCGCCGTTCACGCCGGGGACCAGGCCCGTACCCGTATACTGCCAGAAGGCCCATTGCCGGCCCGGGTAGGTGACCTTCGGGTGCGCGGCGACCGAGCGCAGCCAGAACACCTCGTCGTCCATGTGCCCGGCTAGATTGTCCCGGTGGAAGTCGACCGTCGTGTAGATGATCGGCCGCTTGCCGTAGTGACGCTCGATCATGTCGAGAAAGACGCCCATCTCCTTGCGCACGGTCTGGGCGGGCGGACGGAACCGGCAGGTGGGAGATTTGGGGTTCCACTCCATGTCGAGCACGTGCGGCAGCGAGCCGCTCTCGCGCGGCACGTTGCGGATGAACCAGCGCGCCTGCTGTCGTGCGGACGTGCAGAAATAGAAGAAATGGTAGGCGCTGCGCGGCACGCCGGCGCGGCGGGCACCGTTCCAGTTGCGCATGAAGGCGTCGTCGAGCATGTCGCCGCCTTCGGTCGCCTTGATGAAGGCGAACTCGATGCCGGCGCGGCGCACGGTCTTCCAGTCGATCGCGCCCTGCCACTTGGATACGTCGATGCCGTGCACGGGAAAGCCGTGCGGCCCGCCGCCTTCCCAATCGTGCACCGGATCGGAGTCGCCGTAGCGCGGGGTCGCCGCCGCGTAGGACGCCTCGAGCGACTGCGTGAGCGCCGAATAGTCAACCTTGGTGCAGCCCGCGATGAAGAGAGCCATGATCGCGGCGAAGATCGGCCCGGCCAGTCGCGTCATGAGTAGGTCCATGTCCTATCGCCCCTTTCGGGTTTATACCGCGCGCCCGGCCGATTTCCACCCCTGCGCCCTCGTGCTTGACCATGGCGCGGGCGTCGTTAAACGCCGGTTAACCATGAAAGGAAGCCTCATGCGGATCGTGCGTCTCGTGTTGGCGGCCCTGGCCGTCCTCGTCCTCGGAGCCATCGTCTACCTGGTGGTCGCCCCGCCGGACCTGATCCGCATCGGCGCCAACTATTCGGCCAAGATCGTCTGCTCGAATTTCTTCCTCGCCGGCCGCGATCCGGACGAGGTGCTCGCCGTTGACGTGCAGGCGCCCGGCCATCCTCTGCTGCGCCTGATGCGGGTCGATGTCGACGACTCGGAAGGAACCGTGCGCGCCGGCCTGTTCGGAATTGCCGGCGGCGGCGTGGCGGTGAACCGGCCGGGCCGGGGATGCACGACCCTATCCGGTGGCGACCGAGATCGGCTGGCGGTGGTAGACGCCCCGCCGCAGGTCGCCGAACCGGCGCCGGATGTGCTCTGGCCCGAGGGCGGCCTGGTCGAGCCGGCGGACGATGCCGCGCTGGCCGTTGTGCTGGATGATCCCGCCCTCGTCGGCCCGGGCATGCGCGCCGTCGTGATCGTCAGGGACGGGCGCATCGTCGCCGAGCGATACGGCGACGGCTTCGGACCCGATACGCCGCTGCTCGGCTGGTCGGTGACCAAGACCGTGACCGCCGCGCTGATCGGCCGGGCCGTGCGCGAGGGGCACATGGAGGTCGCGCAGCCCGCGGACTTCGAAGGCTGGACCGATAGCGGCCGCGGCGCGATCACCATCGCCGACATGATGGGCATGGCGAGCGATCTTGCATGGAACGAGAGTTACGGCTCGGTCTCGGACGTTCTGCGCATGCTCTATCTGGAGCCCGACATGGCGGGGTTCGCCGCGTCCATGCCGCTCGACGCGGAGACATCGGCCGGGCCGGGCGAGGTGTTCGAATACTCCTCGGGCACAACGGTCATGCTGGCGCGGCAATGGATGGACGCGCTCGACGATCCGGCGATGGCGGCCGACTATCCGCGCACCGCGCTGTTCGGCCCGCTCGGCATGGCGAGCGCGGTGATGGAGATGGACGCGGCGGGCACGTTTGTCGGCTCGTCCTACATGTATGCGACGGCGCGCGACTGGGCCCGTTTTGGCCAGTTCATGGCGCAGCGCGGCGTCTGGAACGGCCGGTCGCTGCTGCCCGTCGGCTATGTCGACTGGATGGTCGACCCCCATCCGGCTTCGGGCGGCGAATATGGCCGCGGCCAGGTGTGGCTGCGGCCGGCCAATGCGTGGATGGGCGGGGACGATCCCGAACTGCCGGCCGACGGGTTCTACATGAACGGCCATGACGGCCAGTCGATCTCGGTGATCCCGTCGGAGGATCTGGTCGTCGTCCGGCTCGGGCTGACGCCTTCGGACCAGCGCTACAAGGTGGCCAACCTGATCGACGCCGTGATCGCGGCGACCGCCGAGTGAGGATCAGCTCAGCAGCATCCAGACGGCCACCAGCGCCAGCATCGCGCCGAAGACGAGATTGAGACGTCGTGCCTCGCCGGCGTCGCGAAAGCGTGCCGAGATCCTGTCGCCAAGCGCCGTCCAGGCGGTGAAGGCGACCAGATTGTTCAGCGTGAACAGCACGGAGATGGCAATGACGAGCGTCACCGCGCCGGTCGCGCCCGCCGGGATGAACTGGGTGAACATCGCCGCGATGATCACATAGGCCTTCGGGTTGAGCAGCAGCAGCACGGCCCCGTCGACGAAGCCGGCCGGGCGGGCTTCGGCCACGTGATCGAGCCGGCCGGCGCGCATCAGCTTCAGCGCCAGCCACAGAACGTAGGCCGAACCGGCATATTTGACGACCGTGAACAGCGCCGGCGACAGGTCGGCCGCGCGGGCGAAGCCAAGGCCGATCAGGGCCGTCACGATCACGGTCGCCACGTGATACCCCGCGCTCGCCGCAACTGAGCTTGCAAGGCCGAAGCGCGCGCCGTTGGCGGCGAAGAACATGTTGCCGGGCCCCGGTGAAAAGGCCAGCGGAAACAGAAAGACGATCAGCGCGATCGCGGTTTCGACGGTCATCGGCAGCTCCTTTGCCGCCAAGGATCTGCCGCGCATCGGCACCGCTCGCCACCCGATACTTGCCGGCCGGCCGGTCCGCCGGGCCGCAATGGAAAGCGCCCGCGCGACGGGATGATCGCGCGGGCGCTCCAGCGGCTGGTCGGGAGAAGGACGACAGATTACCAGCCGAACTGGAAGGTGGCGCCGGTCTGCCCGCCGGACTGGGTGACGTGGCCTTCGGTGCCTTCGCCGAACTGGAACAGCCCGTGCGCGTTGCCGTCGCCGTTCTGGGTCAGGGTGCCGGTGTGGCCGTCGCCGTCCTGGTGGACGATGCCCAGATTGCCCGCGCCGTTCTGGATCAGGCCGGCGGCGTTGCCGATGCCGTTCTGGCTGATCGAGCCGTTCTTGATGCCGTTGGCGATGGCATAGATGCCAAGGCCTGCGCGCATCGCCTTTTCGGCGTCGGCCGAGCCGGGCGCGATCGACACCGAGACCGAGCCGCCGGCATGGGCGGGGCCGGCCGGCAGGACGGCAGGGGCGGACAGGGCGAGGGCGGCGAGCGCGGCCTTGAGCGAGAATGTGTGAATGCGAGTCATGTCGGTTTCCTTCATGGTTTGTTGGGTCTGCCCCAATGGCTGATCCGACCATGCCGCGAGGCCGCTGAACCGGGTCGGAACCGGCCGTTCATCCGGCGTTAACCATGTTTGCATCGCGCCAACGCCGAACGCCCCGCCGGGAGGACGGGGCGTTCGCTGCGGTGGCGGGGTGGCGGGCAGGGCCGCCTTGCGTCAGATCCGGCCGCCGAGGCGCTCCTCGCAGGAGAAGCGTTCGCCACCGGCCTCCACGTCGAGCGTGACGTCGTAGGCGCCGCCGGCCGACAGCATCACCATGCCGAGCGTGGTCGGACCGCTCGGCCCCGCGTGAAAGCGCGAGCCCTGCGAGATGTTCGTGTTGCCGCCGGCGCCGGCGCTCTTGACGATGAACCGATAGCTGCCGTCCATCTCCGTGTCGGCGTGCATCAGGCCCGAGAGCTGGACCATGTTGCCGCGGTTCTCGGCGACGATTTCGCAGCGGACGGGATCGTCCGAGCTGGTGTCGCCGGCGATGGCCGAGCATCCGGTGGCCAGGCCCGCCGCGAGTATTCCGGCGGCTGCCATGAAGTGTTTGCGGGTCATGTCGGTCTCCTTTCGTACCGATGCGCCGGAGGTGGCCTCAGGCCCCTCCGGCGCGTTTGAAGGGGTCCGGTCCTTACGGGCAGGTCTGGACGAAGGCGGCGACGTTGCCGCTGCCGGCCTGTGCGACGTCGGCGTCGCAGCCATTGCCGACCTGCACGCCGGCGGCGACGTTGCCGTTGCCGTCCTGGGTCAGGATGGCGTTGTGGTTGTCGCCGAACTGGCCGACACCGCCGGCATTGCCGATACCCGACTGGCCGATCTGGGCATCATTGTTGAAGCCGCTCTGGCCGGTGGCGGCCTCGTTGCCGATGCCGAACTGTTCGGTGATGGCGTTGTTGAACGCGCCGTCCTGGAACACGCCCAGCTTGTTGGCGATGCCGGTCTGGCCGCCGCCGGCCGAATTGCCGAAGCCGAACTGGTCGATGGTCACGTCGTTGGCCATGGCCGGAGCGGCGAAAGCCGAAGCGATGGCGAGCGAAGCTGCGATGATGAGTTTGCGGGTCATTTTGGTCTCCTCAGACTTGGGTTTTTTGCGACGCCTTGAGCGGCGTTGACCCATGTCTAGGAGAAGCCGGCGGAACCCATGCTGAACCCGGTGTTCAGATTGCGTTCACCATGTCGGACGCTTCAGAGCGCGGTGCCCTTCATCGTCTCGGACAGCAGTCTGCGCAGCCGGTCGGCGTCGTCGCCGCCGAGGTCCTGCGTCAGGTCGGCGTTGATCTGGCCGACGAGGTCGAACAGCGCGGGCGCCAGCGCCAGCCCTTCTTCGGTCGCCGTGATCTGGTGCGCCCTGCGCGAGGTGGGATGTGCCTCGCGCGCGATCAGGCCGGCCTGTTCGAGCCCGTCGATCGCCCGGCTGATCGCATAGGCCGGCATGGCGAACCGCCGGCCGATCTCGGCCTGGGTCAGGCTGCCATGCTCGAGCACGGTCATCATGACCGCGAACTGCTGCAGGTTGAGCCCGTACTCGGCGAGGCGCGCGTTCATTGCATCGTCGAGCCGGCGGGCCAGCCTCTGGATCATCCAGCCGATCGAGGCCTCGCGGGTCTGTCTGGCGCGCATGCGTGTGTCCATAGCCGTTCAGTCGTCAAATTATCTCGCGAACACAATATTTGCAATTGCAACAATTGCGATTGCATGATAATGGAAGGACATCGCAATCGCCGGCCGCTTGCCGCCGGCACGCAGAAGGAGGCAGCGATGACATCCGTTTCAACCGCTCTGGCGCTGATGCTGGCAGGCATCGCCGCGCCCGCCTTCGCCCAGGAGGCGCCGACATTCGGCCGCGAGGTCGCCGAGCAGACCTTCGCGTCGATCGACGAGGAGGGCAGGGGCTACATCCACATGGGCGACATGGAGCGCTTCCGCGCGGGCATGTTCGCCGGCATGGACTATGACAACGATCTCAAGGTCACGTTCGAGGAGTTCTCGGCCTGGGACACCGGATTCGGCGAGGTCGCCGAGGAAGAGGGCAGGCCGGACGCCTTCATCACCGCGACCAAGATCGTTTTCAGCTTCTGGGACCGGAACGCCGACTTCGTGCTGACCGACGGCGAGATGCGCTCCTCGATCAATGCCGATTTCCAGCGCGCCGACATCGACGAGGACGGGCTGCTCTCGCAGGAGGAGTTCCTGCAGAGCTTCGGCATCATCGTCGCCATGCGCGCGGCCATCCGGCCCGACATCGACTATCGCGCCAATTGACGGCGCACGGCAAAGGAAACCCGACCATGTCCGCTCGCACCCAACCGATCCGTTACCACCCCGCGCTCGTCACGCTGCGTTGGCTGCTGGCATTGATGCTCGGCGTCGCCCTTGTCGCCGGCGGCCTGCTGCTCGAGAACACGCCCAACACCGAGCCTGACAAGATCTTCATGCTGCGGGCGCACATGTCGATCGGCGTGCTGATCCTGCTGCTGATGCTGGTGCGGCTTGTCGTGCGCACCCGTACCGCCAAGCCATCGCACGCCGTGACCGGCAACGCGCTGCTCGACAGGCTGAGCGTGATTACCCACTGGTCGCTCTACGCCGTTGCGATCGCGATGGCCGCGTCCGGCATCGCCCTTTCGATCGCGGCCGGGCTCGGCCCGATCGTCTTCGGCGGCTCGGGCGATCCGCTGCCGGCCGACTTCTGGGACTACGCCCCGCGCTATGCGCACTGGGTCCTTGCGAACCTGCTGATGGCGCTGATCGCGCTGCACGTCGCCGCGTTCGCCTGGCACCAGTGGGTCAAGAAGGACGGTCTGTTCCGCCGGATCTGGTTCGGCACCGGAAACTGAGCGCCGAGCCGCCGTCACGAAGGCGCCCGAGAAAAGAATAGGCCAGCGCCCTTGCGGGCGCTGGCCTCGATGTGACCGCGTGACTGGCCGCCTATTCCAGCACTTCGCCGGTCGGACGCGGCGTTTCGGCCGTCTCGGCGGGCAGCAGCGGCAGGGTCACTTCCGGCACCTCGCCTGTCAGCGCGTCGAGGAAGGCGACCACGGCATCGATCTCTTCTTCGGCCAGATCGGCGCCGAGCTGCGATTCGGCCATCACGACGACGGCGGTGCGCAGATCCCACACATTGCCCGAGTGGAAGTAGGGCGCGGTGACCGCGATGTTGCGCAGGGGCGAGGCGCGGAAGACATACTCGTCGTCCACCGTCGCCGTGACCTGGTAGCGGCCCTTGTCGTCGGGCGGCAGGATGTCGGCCCCTGGACGCTCGACGAGGCCGAACGGATAATAGCCGTTGCCGCCAAGGTTCACGCCCGAATGGCAGCTCGCGCAGCCCGCATTGATGAAGACCTCGAGTCCTTCGACCTGCTGTTCGGTCATCGCCGCGTCATCGCCGTTCAGCCAGGCATCGAAGGGCGCCGGCGTGATCAGCGTGGCCTGGAAGGCTTCGACCGCGCGGCCGAAATTGTCGAACGTTACCGGTTCGCCCTCTTCGGGGAAGGCGGCCTCGAACCAGTCGACATATTGCTGCATGGAATTGAGCGTGGCGAGCAGGTTCTCGGGCGTGTTGGCCATTTCGACGCCGGCTTGCACCGGACCCTTGGCCTGTTCGGCGAGATCAGCCGCCCGGCCGTCCCAGAACTGGGCCTCGTTGAAGACCGCGTTCAGAACCGTGGGCGCGTTGCGCGGGCCGGTCTGCCAGCCATGGCCGATCGAGGTCGGCATGTTGTCGTCACCGCCCGTCGCCAGGTTGTGACACGAGGCGCAGGAGAAGACGCCCGAAGACGACATGCGCGGATCGAAGAACAGCGCCTTGCCCAGTTCGACCTTTTCGGGCGTGACAGGATTGCCCTCCAGCGCCGGAAGGGTCGAGGGCACGGGATCGAAAATCTCGAGCGCCGTCTCGCGCAGCTCGTTGGCGTTTGCCGAGGCCGTCAGCGCCGCGGTGGCGACGGACAGCGCCAGGATGGAGCGAAAAAGGGATGCCATGATGACCTCGCTACGATTCGTCGGAGCGCACCGCGTTTCGATGCGCGCCCCACATTCCGTCGCGTCGTCCGAGGCGATCCTTGACGCAGGTCAAGGCATGCCCCCGTTTCGGCCCTTTTCGCGCCTTTCGAGCGCGGCCTACCCGGCTCCGTAGCCGCCTGGTGTCGGCGTCGTGACGATCACCGCTTCGCCCGCCTTCACCGAGGTCTGGTCCGCGTGCCTGAGCTCTTCGAGCGTGCCATCGAGGCGCCTGATCTCGGTCTTGCCGAGCTGCCCGTCGCCGCCGCCATCGAGCCCCTTGGGCGGCACAGTGCGATGCGAGGAGACGATGGCGCACTCCATGTCCTCGAGAAAGCGCAGTACGCGCCGTGTGCCGTCGCCGCCCCGGCAGGCGCCGCCGCCGCCCGAGCCGCGGCGGATCGAGAACTCCTCGACGACGATCGGATAGCGCATCTCGAGCACTTCGGGATCGGTCATCCGCGTGTTGGTCATGTGCGTGTGGACACCCGAGGCGCCGGCGAACGGCCGGCCATCGTTCATCACGCCCGCCGGCGCGCCCGAGCAGATCGTCTCGTAATTCTGGTGGCGGGCATTGCCGTAGGTCAGGTTGTTCATCGTGCCCTGCGCGTTGGCGACCGCGCCAAGCGCCTGCAGCAGGCAGTTCGTGACGTGCTGGCTGGTCTCGGTGTTGCCGGCGACGACGGCGGCCGGATAGGCCGGCTTGAGCATCGAGCCGTCCTCGATGACGATGTTGATCGGCTTAAGACACCCCGCATTCATCGGGATCGGCCCTTCCACCATCAGCCGGAACACATAAAGCACGGCGGCGCGGGCGACCGGCTCGGGCGCGTTGAAATTGTTCTTCTCGACCGGCGAGGTGCCGGTGAAGTCGACGGTCGCCTCGCGCTTGTTACGGTCGACCGAGATGCGCACCTTGATCTGCTGGCCGGTATCGGTCGGATAGGTCGCCTCGCAATCGCTCAGCCGGTCGATCACGCGGCGCACGCTTTCCTCGGCATTGTCCTGCACGTGCCGCATATAGGCTTCGACGACCGGCAGGGTGAAATGGCCGACCATCTTGCGCAGTTCGGCGACGCCCTTCTCGTTGGCCGCCACCTGAGCGACGATGTCGGCAAGGTTTTGCCTGGGATTGCGCGCCGGGTAACGATGATCTGTCATCAGGTCGAGAAAGGCGTCCTCGCGCAGCGTGCCCTCGTCGACCAGCTTGAAATTGTCGATCAGCACGCCTTCCTCGTCCACATGGGTGGCGCGCGGCGTCGCCGAGCCCGGCGCCATGCCGCCGACATCGGCATGGTGCCCGCGCGAGGCGACGAAGAAGAGGATGCGCGGAGTTTCTCCCTCCCCCTTGAGGGGAGGGTGGACCGGCGCATCAGCGCCGGGACGGGTGGGGGGGTCGGGTTCGGCGCCGGGTCCCCCACCCCGCTGCTGCGCTTCGCTTGCAGCGACCCTCCCCTCAAGGGGGAGGGAGGCTGCCCCCTCCCTGAACACCGGCGTCACCACCGTGATGTCCGGAAGGTGCGTGCCGCCATTATAGGGCGCGTTGAGCGCGAACACGTCGCCGGGCTTCATGTCCGGGTTCTGGCGGATGATCGATTCCACCGACCGGTCCATCGAGCCAAGATGCACCGGCATGTGCGGCGCGTTGGCGACCAGCGCGCCGGTGGCATCGAACACCGCGCAGGAGAAATCCAGCCGCTCCTTGATGTTGACCGACGAGGCTGTGTTGGCGAGCGTCACGCCCATCTGCTCGGCGATCGACATGAAAAGGTTGTTGAACACTTCGAGCATGACCGGGTCGGCCTTGGTGCCGATCGGCGCGACGGCCGGCCGCGCCGCGATCCGGCGCATCACCACCGTGTCGCGCATCGTCACCTGCGCTTCCCAGCCCGGCTCGACGATGATGGTCTGGTTTTCCTCGACCAGGATCGCCGGACCGGCCACACGCGCGCCCGGTCCCACCTTGCCCTGATCGCGACGGTAGACGCCCGCCTCCCGCCATTGGCCGCCCGAGAACATCCGGCTCGTGCGGGCGGGTTCCGGGCGGTGCTCGGGGGCGTCCTGCGCTTCGAGGGGAGGGGTGTTGTCGGTCGAATCCTCGCCCTCGAGCCCCACCGCCTCGACCACCAGCGCGCGCCCCGGCGTAATGAAGCCGAACTGTGCCTTGTGCGCGGCCTCGAACGCGGCGCGCGCCGCTTCCATGTCCGCGCCGTCATAGGGAACCTCGAGCGCCGTATCGGTGCCGTCATAGCGGATATGCAGGCTCGCGCGGGTTTCGATCGCATCGCTGGCGACGCCCTGCGATTGCAGCTCTTCCTCAACCTCTTCCCGCAAGCGATTCAGAAGACTCCGGATTTCCGCCTTCGTGCCGTCTTCAAGTGGTTTGACAAGTGCGTGCTGTCTTGACGCGAAGGTCTTCGACAGCCCGATCCCGTACGCCGACAGTAGGCCCGACAGCGGATGGATCAGCACCGCGTCCATCCCCAGCGCATCGGCGACCAGGCACGCATGCTGCCCGCCGGCGCCGCCGAAACAGTTCAGCGCATACTCGGTCACGTCGTAGCCGCGCTGCACCGAGATCTTCTTGATCGCATTGGCCATGTTCTCGACGGCGATGGTCAGGAAGCCCTCGGCCACTTCCTCGGGAGAGCGCCCGTCGCCGATCGTTTCGGCCATCTCGGCGAACCTCTCGCGCACGATATCGGCGTCGAGCGGCTCGTCCCGCCCCGGCCCGAAGATCGCCGGAAAGAAGGCCGGATCGAGCTTTCCGGTCATAACGTTTGCGTCGGTGACGGTCAGCGGCCCGCCGCGCCGGTAGCAGGCCGGCCCCGGATTGGCACCGGCGCTGGCCGGTCCGGCCTGGAAGCGCTTGTCCTCATATTTCAGGATCGAGCCCCCGCCGGCGGCGACCGTGTGGATGTCCATCATCGGCGCGCGAATGCGCACGCCGGCCACCTCTGTCTCGAAGGCGCGCTCGTAGTCGCCGGCGAAATGGGCGACGTCGGTGGACGTGCCGCCCATGTCGAAGCCGATCACCTGATCGAACCCCTCGGCGCGCGCGGTCTCGATCATGCCGACGACACCGCCGGCCGGGCCCGACAGGATCGCGTCCTTGCCCTGGAAGGTCTCCGCCGCGGTCAACCCGCCTGAGGACATCATGAATTGCAGGCGGGTTCCCGGCTGCCCCTCATCCGACCCCTCGCTTTGCTCGGGCCCACCTTCTCCCCGCGTGCGGGGAGAAGGGGAGGTGCTGACGTTTGCCTCCTCGACCAGCCGATCGGGAGCAGAAGCCGAGGTCTCCCTCTCCCCGCCCAGGCGGGGAGAGGGTGAGGGTGAGGGGCTATCGACGCCGATCCCCAGTTCATCCGCCACCTGTTCGACATAGCGGCGCAGGATCGGCGACAGGTAGGCATCGACCACCGTCGTGTCGCCGCGTCCGACGAGTTTGGCGAGCGGCGATACCTCGTGGCTGACGGAAACCTGCGCAAAGCCCATCTGGCGCGCGAGCTCGGCGGCCGCCCGTTCGTGCGCCGGATGCGCCCAAGCGTGCATGAAGGCGATGGCGACCGCATCGATACCCGCTTCGCGCGCCGCCGTCAGGCCGGGCCGCAGCCATTCGGGATCGAGCGCGTGTTCGACCGTGCCATCGGCCAGCACGCGCTCGGGCACCTCGATCACGTGCTCATAGAGCTGTTCGGGCAGCACGATCTGCTTGGCGAAGATGTCCGGGCGGGCCTGGTAGGCGATGCGCAGCGCATCGCCGAACCCGCGCGTGATGAGAAGAAGCGTCCGGTCGCCCTTGCGTTCGAGCAGCGCGTTGGTCGCGACCGTGGTGCCCATCCGCACTGTGCGCACCAGGCCAGGCGGCAGCGGCGCGCCCTGCTCGAGCTTCAGAAGATCGCGAATCCCCTGCACCGCCGCGTCGCGATAGGCCTCGGGGTTCTCGGACAGAAGCTTGTGTGCGTGCAGCGCGCCGCCCGGATCGCGGCCGATCACGTCGGTGAAGGTGCCGCCCCGGTCGATCCAGAAATCCCACTGCCCGTTCGTCATCGCCAACTCCCTTGCACCGCACCGTCATGGCCGAATTCGCCGCCACCGGCAACCGACCACGGAGCGCCGTGATTGACGTTACGTCAGCCGTGTCGGGCCGCATGGTTTCGACACAATTGGGCGCGACCACGCCCCCGCGACCGCCCATGCGGCGATGGCCAATGGCCCAAAGGAGAAGACGAAAATGAAGAAATGGCTCGTTTCATCTGTCAGCGTGCTGGCCCTGCTGACGCTTGCCGCCTGCGGCGGTGAAGACGAGGAGGCGGCCCGGACACCCGCCGAAACGACGACCGAACAAGCCTCCGAGCCCGCCCCCGCCGAAACGGAGAGCGAGGTCGAACGCGAGGTGGGCGAGGCCGGTGACGCGATCGGCGATGCCGCGCGCGAGACCGGCGAGGCGGCCCGGGCGGCGACCGAGGAGGCCGGCGAGACGCTTCGTGACATGGCCGGAACGGCGAATGAGGCGGCGCAGGGCGCGGGCGAGACGGCGTCGCGCCTGCGCAATGATGCGGAAGAGGCCGCGGGGCAGGCGGCCGAGGGCGCGCGCCAGCTCGCCGACGATGCCGCGAGTGCGCTCGAGGATGCGGCGAACGGGCTTTCCGGAGCCGCCGATGGCGCCGGCGCGGCCGAAACGGCCGAGAACGCGCTTGCCGCCGCCGGCCTTGCCGGTCCGCTTGCGGGCACGCGCTGGGCATGGGCCGACGCCGATGGTGCTTTCGTCGCCTTCCGGGCGAGCGAGATCTCCGGCAATTCGGGCTGCAACAGCTTCACCGGCACGTTCGAGGCCGGCGAGGAGGGCGCGCTGGAAATCGGCCCGCTGGCCTCGACCCGCATGGCGTGCGCCGAAGCGGTGATGGCCGCCGAGGCCGAGTTCCTGGAAGCCCTGCAATCGGCGTCGGCCTACGCGATCGATGGCGACACGCTGACCCTGTCCGATGCCGACGGCAATGCCGTGCTCGTGCTGGACCGAGCTGCCGCCGAGTAGGGCCGCGCGCGGACGCTGCGCTTCACGCGGGCCTACGCGGCGAAACACGGATTGATCGCACTGATGGGACGGCCGGCAACCTTTGCCGGCCGGCCACGTTGGGTGGTTCGAAACACGGCGCCAACGGGCGTCGCCAGCAGGAGGACCACCCGATGCGCAAGCTCATGACCGCCGCCGCCGCGGCCGCCCTGATCGCACTGGCCGGTTGCGGCGAAGAGGCCGCCGAGAACGATGCCAACGAGGAACTCGGCCAGACGACCGAGGAAGTCGAGGATGCGGTGAACGAGTCCGCTCCGGCCGGCGTCGATTCGGACGAGACGGGCGACAATCTCGATGGCCCGAACGCCGAAATCGAAACCGACGCCGAAGCCGATCCCGAAACGGATACGGAAACCGAGCTCGAAACCGAGACGGACGCCGAAACGGACGACGACACGCAGAACTGACGCGCGGTCGTTCCGGGGCCGTCCAGGCGAGGCTCCTCTTACAATTTTGCCGCCCGTGATCTATCAGGCGGCATGTCGATCTGGGTGCGCATTTCCGACTTCGTATCCGGCACGGCGGGCAATGCGCTCGGCGGTCTGGTCGAGCAGGTGCGCACCGTGTTCGCCGGCGACCCGGAGACGCGGGCGCGCGTGGCGTTCTCGGTCGCCATGATCGCGCTTTCCGCCAAGATGGCGAAGGCCGACGGCGTGGTGACCACGTCCGAGGTCGACGCGTTCCGCGAGATCTTCGAAATCCCCGACGAGGAAGCCGAAAGGGTCGCCAGCCTCTACAACCTCGCCAAGCGCGACGTCGCCGGCTACCAGAGCTACGCGGCGCAACTGGCAGGTCTTTGCGGTTCGGGCCAGCCCGACTGCCCGATGCTGCGCGACATTCTCGACGGGCTGTTCCACATCGCCAAGGCAGACGGGCTCGTGCACGAAAAGGAACTGGCGTTCCTGTCGGACGTGGCGGCGATCTTCGGCATCACCGAGGCCGAATTCGACCGGATTCGCGCCCGCCACGTCGATGTCGGTGACGGCGATCCGTGGCGCATTCTGGGCCTGGAGCCGGGGACCGCCTACGCCAATGCGCGCAGGCGCTATCGCGAACTGGTGCGCGACAACCATCCCGACACGATGGCCGCGCGCGGCGTTCCGGCCGAGTTCCACGCCATCGCCCATGAGCGCATCGCGGCGATCAACGCGGCCTGGGACAGGGTCGAGCCGGAACTCCGGCGGCGATGAGTGGCCCGGAACCCCTGGCGCCGTTCGACGCCGAGATCGATGGCGCGACCGTCCGGCCATCGCCCAATTTCGGCGAGCGGCGCACCGACGATGCCCCGCATCTGATCGTCCTGCACTATACCGGCATGGCCACCGGACCGGCCGCCGAGGACTGGCTCTGCGCGCCCGAAAGCGAGGTCTCCAGCCACTACCTCGTCCACGAGGATGGCGGCATCGTCCAGATGGTGCCCGAAGAAAAGCGCGCCTGGCACGCCGGCCGATCGTTCTGGCGCGGCATCGCGGACGTCAATTCGGCCTCGGTCGGCATCGAGATCGCCAATGGCGGTCACGCGTTCGGCCTGCCCGACTATCCCGAGCCGCAGATCGCGGCCGTCGTCACATTGGTGGCGGCGATCATGGCTCGCCACGGCATCGGCGCGCATGACGTGATCGCCCATTCGGACGTGGCGCCCGGCCGCAAGCAGGATCCGGGCGAGCGCTTTCCATGGGGGAGGCTGGCCGAGGCGGGAGCCGCGATCCATGCCGCGCCGGTTCCGGTCGGAGGAGGGCGCTTCTTCGCGCCCGGTGATGTGGGCGAACCGGTGGCGGCGCTTCAGTCAATGCTGGGCCTTTACGGCTTCGACACCGATCCGGACGGGGTCTTTGGCGAGAAGACGCGCATCCAGATCGAGGCGTTTCAGCGGCGCCACCGTCCCGCGCGCGTCGACGGCATCGCCGACATGTCGACGATCGAGACGCTCAACCGGGTTCTGAGGCTCTACCCGTCGCTTGGCTGAACGCCGGGCCTCGCGCGGTGTTACGCGCTGTCTTCCACTTTGACTTGTTGCGGCGCACAAGCGCCCCATTCGCCCTGTTGGTCCGCGCTTCAACCCAGAAAGCGGATTTTTTCCATGAATGCAAAGACGATTGGCCTTTTTGGCCTGCTGGCGACGCTCACCCTGGTCGCCGGCTGCGAGACGACCGGCAACATGGCTGCGGCCGACACCGACATCGCCACGCCTGAAGCAAGCGAACTGGCGCTCGCCATCGACAATCCGGTCAGCAAGGCGGCAGGCGACGACCGCCCGTTCGCGAAGCTGATCGCTCAACACGCGGCGGCCAACGAGGTTCCGGTCGAACTGGCCCATGCGGTCATCTATTCGGAAAGCAGCTACAGGTCCGATGCGCGCGGCGCGGCCGGCGAGATCGGTCTGATGCAGATCAAGCTCGCCACGGCCCGCATGATGGGCTACGGCGGCTCGGCGAAGGGGCTCTACGACCCGGCCACCAACATCAAGTACGGCATGAAATATCTCGGCGGCGCGCACCAGCTTGCCGGCGGCACCACTTGCGGCACGATCCTGCGCTACAATGCCGGCCACGCCGCGCGATCGATGAACCCGGTCTCGCAGCGCTATTGCAACAAGGTCTCCGGAATCCTTGGCGAATAAGGCATCTGGTGCCGGCGACCGCCTCTCCCGGATCGGTAAACCTAGGCTAACCCGTTGAATCCACTCATGATTGGTCGACCCCGTATGGACGGGTCGCAGCGCGCCGCAAACACCGTTCCAAGACGATAGGCCATTGACGCGGCGGGCCGGTGCCTACCTTCTGGCTCAGGCCCGAGCGGTCAAACAGTGGAGGCAGGCCTTGACCATCTTGCGCGTCATCATCGCGGCGTCGGGCGCGGCATTCGCCGCGCTCATCCTGTGGGCGTTCTTCGCGGCCGAGTTCTGGGCGTCGTTCGATGCGATCACGGCGGACCCGTGGGGACTGGTCACGCTGGCCGACCTCTATCTGGGCTTCTTCCTGGCCGCGATCGTCATCGCCTTCTTCGAAAGGGGTGGGCGCGCGGTGCTGTGGATCGTGCCTCTGCCGTTCCTGGGCAATCTTTGGGCGGTGGTCTGGTTCGTCGTCCGCCTGCCCGAATTGCGCAGACGGCTTGCCGCCTCGCGTTCTGCGGCGACTTGACGCCCGGCCTGTCAACCCCTCTAAATGCCGAGGCGGTTGTCACGCGAGTCGACCGATCACGCTTGACTTGCGCCGCAGGCGTTCGGGGAGGGCGGTCATGACAACGAAAATCTGCATAGCCGACGATCATCCATTGTTCCGCGACGCCATCAAGTCGGCGCTCGTCGGGCACATCAATGGCGGCCCGGCAAACACCACGATGATCGAGGCGGGCGACTTCAACGAGGCGATCGCCGTGCTCGACCGCGAGCACGATCTCGACCTGTTGCTGCTCGATCTGACCATGCCGGGCGCGAGCGGCCTGTCGGCGCTGGTCGCCGTGCGCGCCTCCTATCCCGCGGTTCCAGTGGTCGTGGTTTCGGCGAGCGACGATCCGACGACGGTGCGCCGGGCGCTCGATCTCGGCGCATCGGGCTTCATCTCCAAGTCGGCCGGCTCGGAGGCGATCCGTTCCAGCGTTCAGGCGGTTCTCGATGGCGAGGTCGCCATTCCGGACAATATCGATCTGGGCCGTGAGCACGACCCGGAGGTCGAGGACCTGATCAGCCGCATCCGCACGCTGACGCCGCAGCAGGCGCGAGTGCTCGGCATGCTCGCGGAGGGCCTTCTGAACAAGCAGATCGCCTACGAACTCGGTGTGTCCGAGGCGACCATCAAGGCGCATGTCTCGGCGGTGCTGCAGAAGCTCAACGTGGACAGCCGCACCCAGGCCGTCATCCGCCTGTCGAAGATCGGCAGCGAGATGCTGCGCGGCGGCGAAGGCGACAGTACGGCCAGCGCCTGAGGCCGGCCAGGGCCCGTTCCGCTCAGCCGAACCGGCCCGAACGCGGGAAGCCCTTGGGCACCATCCGGCCGGCGCCGGCACGCACGCCCATCCATTCGGCCAGTTCGTCCCTCGACCGGGTGAACGTGCGGCCGGACGAATCCTGCCAGCTCAACCCCTCCTGCATCGCGAACACCTTGGCGTCGCCGATGCCGCCATCCTTGTAGCGCTGCAGCCGCACGCCCTTGCCGCGCGTCATCTCGGGCACCTGATCGAGCGGAAAGACCAGCAGCTTGCGGTTCTCGCCGACGACCGCCACATGGTCGGGTGCCGCCCCGCCCTCGGCCGTCTCGATCGTCCTGCAGATGCGCGCCTCGTCGGGCATCTTGACGTTCATCACCTGCTTGCCCTTGCGCGTATTGGCGCTCACATCGCTTTCGCCGACGACGAAGCCGTTGCCGGCCGACGAGGCGACCAGCAGCTTGCGCCCGGGCCTGTGCACGAAGGCGGTGACGATGTCGGCGTCATTGTCCATGTCAACCATCAGCCGGATCGGCTCGCCATGGCCGCGCCCGCCGGGCAGCCGGTCGACGCCGATCGTGTGGAACTTGCCGGTGGTCGTGAACACCAGCACCTTGTCGGTCGTGTGGGCGGGGAAGGCGGTCTTGAGCGTGTCGCCCTCCTTGAAGGTCAGCGTGGACGGGTCGATCTGATGACCCTTCATGGCGCGCATCCAGCCCTTGTCGGATACGACGACGGTGACCGGCTCCTTTTCGATCATCGCCTGCTGGACCGCTTCGAGATCGATCTCCTGCGCCTCGGCGAACGAGGTGCGGCGCCTGCCCAGCTCGGTCTCCTTGCCGAACCGGTCGCGCACCTTGCCGATCTCCCAGGCGATCGTCTTCCACTGCGCGTCCTCAGAGGCCAGCAGCCGTTCGATCTGGTCCTTTTCCTCGGTGAGCTGGTCGAATTCCTTGCGGATCTCGACCTCCTCGAGCTTGTTCAGCGCGCGAAGCCGCAGGTTCAGGATCGCGTCGGCCTGCACCTCGGTCAGCTCGAACGCGGCCATCAGCTGCTTCTTCGGCTCGTCCTCGTAGCGGACGATGCGGATCACCTCGTCGATGTTCAGATAGGCGATCAGGAAGCCCGAAAGCACCTCGAGCCGCTTTTCGATGTTGGCCAGCCTGTGCTGTGACCGGCGCACCAGAACGTCGCGGCGATGATCGAGCCATTCGCGCAGCACCTCGCGCAGGTTCATCACCTTGGGCACGATCCCGCCGGAAAGCACGTTCATGTTCAGCGGCTGCCTGCTTTCCAGATCGGTCAGCTTGAACAGCGACTCCATCAGAAGGTCCGGGTCGACCGAGCGCGACTTCGGTTCGAGCACGATGCGCACATCCTCGGCGCTCTCGTCGCGCACGTCGTCCAGCAGCGGCACCTTGCGGGCGATCAGCAGTTCGGCGATCTTCTCGATCAGCCGCGACTTCTGCACCTGATAGGGGATTTCCGTGACGACGATCCGGTAGCCGCCGCGACCCGTCTCCTCCCTGTGCCAGCGCGCGCGCACCCGGAAACCGCCGCGACCGGTCTTGTAGGCTTCGAGGATGTTCGCACGCGGCTCGACGATGATGCCCCCGGTCGGCAGGTCCGGGCCGGGCACGAACTCGACCAGCTTTTCGATCGTCGCGTTCGGAAACTTGATCATATGCAGCGCCGCCTCGCAGATTTCGGCGGCGTTGTGCGGCGGGATGTTGGTCGCCATGCCGACCGCGATGCCCGAAGAGCCGTTGGCGAGCAGGTTCGGGAACGCGCCCGGCAGCACGACCGGCTCGGTGTCTTCCTCGTTGTAGTTGGGTCGGAAGTCGACCGCGTCCTCGGTGATGCCCTCGAGCAGCAGCGTGCCGACCTCGGTCATCCGCGCTTCGGTGTAGCGGTAGGCGGCTGGGCTGTCGCCGTCGATGTTGCCGAAATTGCCCTGGCCGTCGACCAGCGGATAGCGCACCGAGAAATCCTGGGCGAGCCGGACCAGCGCGTCATAGATCGCTTGGTCGCCGTGCGGATGAAAGTTACCCATCACGTCGCCGACGATCTTGGCGCACTTGCGGTAGGCGGCCTCGGGATTGAGGCGCAGCAGCCGCATCACGTAGAGGATGCGCCGGTGCACGGGCTTCATGCCGTCGCGCGCATCGGGCAGCGCCCGGTGCATGATCGTCGACAGGGCGTAGGCGAGGTAGCGCTCCTCGAGCGCCGACTTCAGGTCGATCGGCTCGACCTCGCGCCCGGGGCCGTCGCCATCGCCCGGCGGTTGCACGGTTTTCGACATGATTTCTGGTTACCGGCTTGCGCGATTCGCAGCAAGCGAGCCGCTGAGCGATCCCCGGCGGGGCCGGGGATCGCGCGGCGCGTCCTGGCTCAGGCCTGCTTTCGCAACAGGTCGCGGATTTCGGTCAGGAGCACCACGTCCTCCGCCGGCGCGGCGGGCGCGGCTTCGGCTTCGGTTTCCTGCTTGCGCTTCATGTTGTTTACCGCCTTGACCATCAGGAAGATGATGAAGGCGAGGATCAGGAAGTTGATGACGGCGGTCAGGAAGGCGCCATAGGCCAGCACGGCGCCCTGTTCGCGGGCCGCTTCAAGCGAACCCGCGGTGACCTCCGCGCCGAGCGGGATGAAATAGTTGGAGAAGTCGAGCCCGCCGAAGATGGCTCCGACGATCGGCATGATGACATCGCCGGTCAGCGACGTGACGATCGCGCCGAACGCCGCCCCGATGATCACGCCCACGGCGAGATCCATGACATTGCCCTTGGCGATGAATTCCTGAAATTCCTTGAGCATGTGCGCCCCCTTTGTCGGTTGCTCGAAAGACGATCGCGGCGGACCAGAAAATGCCGCCGGCGCTCACTACAGCACTTGATGCCCGCGTGGAACGGCAATTCGGCACCGACGGCCATTGAGTGTGGTTAGACATCGATGGTGCGCTCTGCTTGAATGCGCGCCGGATCGGGAGTGGTGCATGCAGGGTTGGCTGGTAGCGCTGTCGGCGTTCGGATATCTGGCCATTCTGTTCGCGGTCGCCGCCTATGGCGACCGGCGTTCGCGCGCCGTCCCGCCGGGCAGCCCGCGACCGCTGATCTACGCGTTCAGCCTGGCCGTCTACTGCACCTCATGGACCTTCTTCGGCTCCATCGGCCTCGCCGCGAGCGACGGCTTCGAGTTCTTCGCCATCTATCTCGGGCCGATCCTGGTCTTCACCCTTGGCTATCCGCTGGTCCGGCGGGTGGTCCACCTGTCCAAGTCCGAGCGGATCACCTCGATCGCCGACTTTCTGGGCGCCCGATACGGCAAGTCGATGCACGTCGCAGCGCTCGCCGCCTGCATCGCCGTCATCGGCACGGTTCCCTACATCGCGCTGCAGCTGAAGGCCGTCTCCAACGCGGTCACGCTGATGGTCAGCCACTATGACGGCACGGGCGGCTATCCCGCCACGCTGACGCTCGACGTGTCGTTCGTCGTCGCGGCCTCGCTGCTGGTCTTTTCGGCGCTGTTCGGCACCCGCCATGCCGATGCGACCGAGCACCAGGACGGGCTGATCACGGCGATCGCGGTCGAATCGGTCGTCAAGCTGCTCGTCTTCCTGCTGGTCGGCCTTGCCATCACGTTCTTCATCTTCGGCGGCATGGAGCCGATCGCCGAGGCGTTCCGGTCGGACCCGGCGGTCGCGCGATCGCTGTCGGAGGGCACGTCCGGCGAGACCTGGCTGGTGATGACGTTGCTCAGCGCCTGCGCGATCCTGATGCTGCCCCGCCAGTTCCACGTCACCGTGGTCGAGCATCGCTCGGACGTCGAACTGCGCCGCGCCGCCTGGCTGTTTCCGATTTATCTGATCGCCATCAACCTGCTGGTCATGCCGATCGCCGTCGCCGGCATGATCCATCTGGGGCCGGACGTGCCGGCTGACATGTACCTGCTGGCGCTGCCGCTTGCCGCCGACCTGGACCTTCTGGCGCTGATCACCTTCATCGGCGGGCTGTCGGCGGCGACCGCCATGGTGATCGTCGCCTCGGTGGCGCTGGCGATCATGGTGTCCAACGACCTCGTGCTGCCGGCGCTGCTGTGGCGCAAGGGCGCGGCCGCCCGTTCGGCGGCGAGCGACTGGTCGCAGATCATCCTGAGCATCCGGCGCGTCGCGATGGCGGTGATCATCCTCGCCGCCTTCGTCTATTACCGGCAGGCCGACCAGACGGCGCAACTCGCATCGATCGGACTTTTATCGTTCGCCGCGATCGCCCAGTTCGCGCCGGCCTTCCTGATCGGCCTGATCTGGCGCGGCGCCAATGCCCGCGGCGCGTTTCTTGGGATGGCGTCGGGCTTCATCGTCTGGGCCTACACGCTGCTGCTGCCCAATCTGGCCGGCGCCGATTCGCAGATCGTGCGCGAAGGCCTGCTCGGCATCGCCATACTTCGGCCCAGCCAGCTCTTCGGGGTCCAGTTCGACCCGCTGGTGCACGGCGTCTTCTGGTCGCTGGCGGTCAACATCGCCTTTCTCGTCGGCGGCTCGCTGTCGCGCGTGCCGACGCCGCTCGAACGCATCCAGGCGGTCACCTTCGTGCCGCGCGAGACCCAGCAGACGATCGGCCTCAAGCGGTTCCGGACCACGACCACCATCGACGAACTCAAGGGCGCCATCGCCCGCTATGTCGGCACCGCGCGCATGGAACGCGCGTTCGAGACCTTCGAGTTGCGCGAGGGCCGCAAGCTGGTCGGATCGGATACGACCGACATCTCCGTGGTGCGCTATGCCGAACAGGTGCTCGCCAGCGCCATCGGCTCGTCGTCGGCCCGGCTCGTCCTGTCGCTGCTGTTCGAAAAGGACGGCGCCTCGTCGCGCGAGACGGTGCGGCTTCTCGACGACGCATCCGAAGCGTTGCAGCAGAACCGTGACCTTCTGCAGAAGGCGCTCGACCAGATGGATCAGGGCATTTCCGTGTTCAACAGCGAGTACCGGCTGACCAACTGGAACGGGCAGTTCCGGCGGCTGCTCGGCCTGCCGCCCGAAATGGGCAATTTCGGCATGCCGCTCAAATCGATCACCGGAACGCTGGTCGAGGGCGGGCAGATCACCGTCGAGGCCGAGCGCGAGCTTGTCGAGAACGTCACTCGGTTCCGCCGCGCCTGGCAACTCTCGCTCGGCCGCAGCGGGCGCATTCTCGAAATCCGCTCGAACCCGATGCCCGACGGCGGGCTCGTCATCACCTACACCGACATCACCGGTCGGGTGGAGGCCGACGAGGCGCTCAAGCGGACCAAGGAGAGCCTCGAGATGCGGGTTCAGGCGCGCACGGCCGAACTGACCGAAGTCAACGAGGAACTGGCCGTCGCCCGCCGCCGCGCCGAAGAGGCCAACATCGGCAAGACGCGCTTTCTCGCTGCCGCCGGCCACGACATCTCGCAACCGCTCAACGCCGCGCGGCTCTACACCTCCTCGCTGGTCGAGCGCATGGGCGGGCAGGCCGACGCGACCAATCGCGAGATCGCGCACAAGATCGATTCCGCGCTCGAATCGGTCGAGCACATCATCGGCGCCGTGCTCGACATCTCCCGGCTCGATGCCGGCGCGCTGACGCCGAGCCCCACCCGCTTTCGGCTGATCGATCTGCTTGAACAGGTGCGCACGGATTTCGCGCCGATGGCGCGCGAGAAGGGCCTCGAGATCCGCCTCGTGCCGACCAGCCTGATCGTCGAGACCGACCGCAACCTTTTGCGCCGCCTTTTGCAGAATCTCGTCTCCAACGCGGTCAAGTACACCCACGAGGGCCGCGTCCTGATCGGTGTGCGCCGGCACAATCATGACGCGGTGATCGGCGTCTACGACACGGGCATCGGCATCGCGCCCGACAAGGTGGCGCGGGTGTTCGAGGAGTTCCAGAGGCTGTCGGACGGTGCGCGCATCGCCGCCGGTCTTGGCCTTGGCCTTTCGATCGTCGACCGGATCTCGCGTGTGCTGAGCCTGGAGGTGGCGCTGGAATCGACGCCGGGTCGCGGAACCGCCTTCAAGGTCGCCGTGCCGACCGTCGAGGCGGCGCCGCAAGCCGCTCCGGCCCCAAGGCCCGCCGAGCCCGCCCCGAGCCGGTCGATCCTGACCGGGCTGACCATCGCCTGCATCGACAATGACGAGACGATCCTGTCGGGCATGAGCGTGCTGCTGACCGGCTGGGGCGCGACCGTGATCGGAGCCCCCCGCCGCGAAATGCTGGCCCGTGCGCTCGATGAGCATGGCGCCGATCCGCAGGTGATCATAGCCGACTACCATCTCGACGACGGCACCGGCATGGACGTGATCGCCGATATGCGCGCCCGCTATGGCGAGGAGATCACCGCCGTCCTCGTCACCGCCGACCGGTCCGGCGAACTGCGCGAACGAACCTCGTCCGCCGGCGTGCATCTTCTCAACAAGCCGCTCAAGCCGGCGGCCCTCCGCGCCATGCTGACGCAGGTGCCGCTGCCGCGCGTCGCTGCCGAATAGGGCAGGACAGAGGGCGCCCGGATCGTAGCCCGACAATGAGCCGACCTCCAAATTTCGGTGCTGAGCCCGCCGGATTAACCATCTCAATTTTCACTTTCGCAGTAATTGCCCGTTAATTTCGGCGACCGGCGCCGGCGGGTGGCGCCCATACATTCCTCGAACCCCTGGTGCGATCCATGCGTGGTCTTTTCGGCGCGGCCGGTCTTTGTGTGCTATCGGCTCTTGTGGTCGCCGGGTGCACCGCATCCTCGGGCATCGAAGCGCTGGAGTTGCCCGAACCTTCGCGCGAGATCACAAGCTCGATTACGCCGCCGGCGCCGGTCCCGGCCGCCGGCGTCCCCGATGCCGCGCCGGCGAACGCGATGGCGCCGTCCGCCCTTTCGCGCACCGCTCCCGCGATTTCGACGCCGCCGGCGCCGGCCCCTGTCGAAGTGGCGCTGGCCCGTCCCGAAAACCCCGCTCGAACGGGCGGCCGCCTGACGATCTACGCCCCCCGTTTCGGCGACGCCAAACCGGTCAATTTCGGCCGCGCCTCGCCCGACAGGTTCGCCGTGCACGGCGTTGACGTCTCTCACTGGCAGCAGGAGATCGACTGGAAGACGCTGCGCACGCAGGGCGCCAATTTCGCCTTCATCAAGGCGACCGAGGGCGGCAAGCATGTCGACCGGCTGTTCCGGCGCAACTGGGACGAAGCGCGAAAGGCCGGTATTCCGCGCGGCGCCTATCATTTCTTCTACTGGTGCCGTGCAGCCTCCGAACAGGCCGACTGGTTCATCCGGAACGTGCCCAAGGAGCCGGGCGCGCTTCCGCCGGTGCTCGATGTCGAGTGGTACGGCAACAAGGGCTCGTGCCCGAAAAAGCCGCCGCGCGCCACAGTCCTCAAGAAGATGAAGGTGTTCTCCGATCGGATCGAGGCGCACTATGGCGTCAAGCCGATCATCTACACCACGCCCGACTTCTACGAGGACAATCTGCAGGGCCAGTTCACGGACCATTCCTTCTGGTTGCGTTCGGTCGCCGCCCACCCCAGGGAGCGCTACCCGAACCGTCCGTTCGCCTTCTGGCAGTATTCGGGAACCGGCACGGCCAAGCGCGGTGTCGAAACGAAGATCGATCTGAACGTCTTCAACGGCACCGAGGAAGGCTGGCACAACTGGCTGGCGCAGAACCTGACACGCTAGCACGCCGCCCGGCGACGAAAGATCCGCGCGATCGCGATTGACCGCCGTGAGCGGGTGTTGCAACGGTTCGCCATCACCGAGCAGCGCGGAATCATCGCATGAGCCGGCCTCTCTATGTCATTGAACACTGGGCCCTTGCCGAGCCCGATGCCGGACGGCGCCACCTGATCGCGCGCGGCCACGACGTGCGCGTGATCGAGCCGTGGCGGGGCGAGGTCTTGCCCGACCTGACCGGCGAGGAAGCCGGCGTGATGGTGATGGGCGGCCCGCAAATGGTCACCGATCTGGCCGACCATCCCTACCTGTCGGACGAATGCCGGCTGATCGAGCAGGCGATGGAGAAGAGCGTCCCGCTGGTCGGCGTGTGCCTGGGTTCGCAACTCGTCGCGCACGTGCTTGGCGCCGCTGTCGGCCCTCTGACCGACGGCTCGCAGTGCTTCGGCTACTACCCCACACGATCGACTGGCGATGGCAGCGGTCTTCTGCCCGAGCGGCTGGTGACCCTCAACGGCAACGCCGAACACTGGTCTCTGCCTGAAGGCGCGCGCCTTCTCGCGATGGGCGAGAGCGAGGCGGCGCCCCGCCAGGCCTTCTCCTACGGCGAGACGACGATCGGCCTGCAGTTCCATCCCGAGGTCACGCGGCCCATTCTCGACCAGTGGCAGCGCGATTATGGCCATGTCATCGGTCTGCCGGGTACGCAGCCAAGAGCCGAGCAGGACGAAGGCTTCGGCCGGCACGATCCGGCGCTCAAGGCCTGGTACGGTCGCTTCCTCGACACCTGGTTCGGGCCGCCGGCGGCCTGATCAGGGCCGGGAAAGGGCGTCCTCGATCGCCTCGCGGATGAAGCGCTGATAGGGGATGTCGCGCGCTTTCGCCCGCGCCTTGACCGCATCGAGCATGTCCTCGGGCATGCGGATGTTGATCTGCTTGTCCTTGCGCCGCAGTTCGAAGCGCATGAACCGACCGCCGGAGAGGTCATACTCGGTCAGGTCGGCATTATCGACGAAGTCTTCCGCTTCCTTGTTCGTTCGAAACGTCGGAAGCGGCTTAAGTGCTCTGTCTGAGTCGCTCATAGTGTTCGGCCTCCTTTCTGTGCATGTAGCGCGCGCTGATGGGTCGAATGAGGATGCGGCCCAGCCTGTTGCGATAGCAGAACGCCACGAACAATCGTGCGCCGTCCTTCGTGCGGCCGATGCCGCGAAAGCGCGGTTCGGCGAGCGTCGAATTCGGATCGTCGAAGACGACGAGACCCTCGTTGAACACGAACTCGATCTCCGCCTTGCTGACACCGTGCTTGGCGCATTTGGGCCAGTTGCCGTCATCCCAGTCGAAGCCGTCGATCTTCATCGGCCATCACGATGTCTATACAAATGCATAGACATGAAGGCAAGCTCACATCCAGCGCGCCACATAGGCCACGGTCGCGGGATCGAACCAGTTGCGCGAATATTCCTCGATCGTGTTGGCGTTGCCCCAGGAAATCCGTTCGACGCGGCCGAGCGGATCGCCGGGCCTGAACGGCAGGCCGTCCGGCGCGAAGTCGGGGCAGGGCGAGACCGACACGCGATCCTCGACGCGGGCGATCCAGAAGCCGAGCGCCTCCCGGTAGAAAAGATGCAGCGATTCCGGAATGTCGGCGGCGTCGAGCGAAGGCGCATGGCGCACGTCGAACCAGATTTCCTCGACGGCGGCGGGCGCATCGCCCAGATAGCGCAGCCGCCGGATGCGCCACGCCTCGGTCGAGGAGCCGCTACCAAAGCGCGGCGCGAAGTCGGGATGCGGCAGCCGGTCGAGCGACAGGATGCGCGCCGTCGGCAGGCCCGCCCCGTCCTTCAGTTCCAGATGGAAGAACTCGTAGATCGCGCCGGTCTTGGCGCGCGCCCGCACATAGGTGCCCGAGCCCTGGATGCGCTCGAGCAGGCCGCGGCCTTCCAGGTCCGCGAGCGCCTTGCGCAGCGTGCCGACGGCGACCCCCAGGCTCCTCGCCAGTTCGACCTCGGTCGGCAGGCGCGCCCCGTCGGGCCATATGCCGGCGGCAATCTCGCGCGCCAGAAGTTCGGAAATCTGGATGTAGAGCGGCAGCGCGCCGCCCTTGACCGGTGGTGCCGCCACGGCTCGTCCCCTTTGCCTCGACCATAGGCGGCGGAGCAGACGCTGTCACCGCTTCAATTCATTCACTATTGATACATGTATGATCCGATGCTAGCTCTATCGGCAAAGGGCGCGTCACAAGCGCCACCGAAGAATGGCTGGGAGAATGCCAGATGACCGTCGTACCGGTGACGAGCGCGGACCTCGATGCCGCCGAAGTGGCGTGGTTCGCGCCGATCTGTTCCGATGACTACCGTTACCTGGGCGTGCCGGACGGTACGTTGCGCTCCTCGTTCGCCCACACAAGCGAGATCGTGCGCACCGCCGACCGTCTCGGCTTCCGCAACATACTGTGCCCCTCCTCCTATCAGGTCGGCCAGGACACGTGGAGCTTCGTCTCCGCCATGGCGCCGCAGACCGACAACATCAACATGCTGGCCGCGATCCGCTGCGGCGAGGTGCATCCGGCCATGCTGGCGCGCGCCATCGCCACGGTCGACCACGTCATGAAGGGGCGGCTGACGCTGAACGTTATCTCTTCCAACCAGCCCGGCGAGGATGCGACGAGCGAGTTGCGCTACAAGCGCTCGACCGAGGTCGTGGAAATCCTGCGCCAGGCCTGGACCCGCGAGCAGATCGATTATGAGGGCGAGATTTACCGCCTCAAGGGGCTGAGCACCGAGCCGGTTCGCCCCTACCAGCAAAATGGCGGGCCGCTCCTCTATTTCGGCGGCTATTCGCCGCCGGCCGTTGAATTGTGCGGCGCCCACTGCGATGTCTACCTGATGTGGCCCGAACCCGAGGAATTGCTCGCCGAACGCATGCGGACCGTCCATGCCCGCGCCGAGGCCCATGGAAGGACGCTTGACTACGGCCTGAGGGTCCACGTGATCGTGCGCGACACGGAGGCCGAGGCGCGCGACTATGCCGACGAACTGGTCTCCAGGCTCGATGATGGCACCGGCGAGGAAATCCGGAACCGGGCGCTCGATGCCAAGAGCTTCGGCGTGTCGCTGCAATCGGCCAACCGCGACAGGGCCGACGAGGACGGCTTCGTCGAACCCAATCTGTGGACCGGCATCGGCCGCGCGCGGTCGGGCTGCGGTGCCGCGCTGGTCGGCTCGGTTGACCAGGTCATGGACAAGCTCGAGCGGTACCGGAAGATGGGCATCCGCGCCTTCATCCTGTCGGGCTATCCGCATCTGGATGAGTGCGTCAATTTCGGGCAGAAGGTGCTTCCGCACTTGCAAACCTGCTCGTTGCCCCATGTCTATGGGCGCGTACCCGAACAAACACCGGCAACGCCGCTCGGCGTTGGAGAACGACACTGATGGAAACGATCGACTTCGGCCACGGCGTGCCGCCCATGAGCCGGCTGGTCTATGGCGCCTGGCGCCTGGCTGACGACCATGACCGGTCGCTGAGCCATGTGGTCGAGAAGGTCGAAGCCTGCCTCGACCAGGGTATCACCACCTTCGACCATGCCGATATCTATGGCGACTACGAGTGCGAAGCCCTGTTCGGCCGCGCGCTGCACGGCCATTCGACGCTCAAGCAGAAGATGCAGATCGTCACCAAGTGCGACATCATGCTGGTCTCGCCGGACAAGTTCCCGCGCCGGCGCACCAAGCACTATGACACCTCGGCCGCCCACATCCGCGATTCGGTCGAGAACTCCCTGCGCCGGCTCGGTGTCGAGGTGATCGACATGCTCCTGATCCACCGGCCCGATCCCTTCACGGATCATCACGAGACCGGCGGCACGCTCGATGCGCTGATCGCCGAGGGCAAGATCAGGGGCGCGGGCGTCTCCAACTTCATGCCATGGGACGTCGATCTGCTGCAGTCGGCGATGCAGAACCCGATTCTGACCAACCAGATCGAGATCAGCCTTCTGAACAAGTCGGCCTTCACCAATGGCCAGATCGCCACGGCGCAGAGGCAGGCCATGCCATTGATGGCGTGGTCGCCGCTCGGCGGCGGTGAACTGTTCATGCCCGGCAGCGAGGTCGGCAAGCGCATCATGCCGCGCCTGACCGAACTGGGACAGGATCAGGGCGTCGCCGCCGAAGCGGTCGCGCTTGCCTGGCTTCTGGCCCATCCGGCCCGGATCATGCCCGTCGTCGGCACGAACTCGATGGGCCGGATCCGCCACATCTCCGATGCGCTGAACGTCGAACTCGATCGCGAGACCTGGTTCGAACTCTGGGCGCTGTCCGAAGGCGCCGAAGTGCCTTGAAAGGAAACCCGATGAACGCCGACGCCCATCTCAATCTCACCGCGCTCGAGCAGGCCGAACTCAAGCGGGCCATGGGCTGCTTTGCGACCGGGGTGACGATTGCCGCGACGCGTCACGGCGGCGCCGATCACGGCATGACCTGCAATTCGTTCAACACGGTCTCGCTCGAGCCGGCGATGGTGCTGTGGTCGATCAGGAAGCAGAGCGCCAGCCGCGCCGCGTTCCTTGAAAGCGGCGGCTACACGATTTCGGTCCTCGGCGCCGACCAGCGCGCCCTCGCCGAACGGTTCACCAAGGGTGCGCCGCAGGCGCGGTTCGACGGCGTTGACGCCGAGCGCCTGCCGAGCGGCCGCCTGCGGGTCGCCGATGCCATCGCCTGGTTCGACTGCGAACTGGTCGAGGCGGTCAGCGCCGGCGATCATGACGTTCTCATCGGCCGGGTGATCGCGTTCGCCGCGCGGCCGGACGCGCCGCTGCTTTACGTTCACGGCGCCTTCGTCGGCGAGGACTGAGCCCTGCGGCCAGCGCCGTTGAGCTGCCACAGCGCATGGGCGCCGAGCGCGCCGATCAAGAGCGCGCCGCCCAGCAGCACCGCCGGCGTCGGCGCTTCGGCGAAGATCAGCCAGACCCAGACGGGTGCGAGCACGGTTTCCAGCAGATAGAACATCGAGACCTCCGGCGCGGAGATGTATTTCGGTCCCGTCGCCAGACACCAGTAGGCGACCGGCAGCAGCACGACCCCGTTGAAGACGTGCCAGAACGCGTTGTCGGCGCTGACAGGAGCGCCCTGCCAGCCCAGCACGATCGCGGCGATCAGCGCCGGCACGATGCCGCCGATCATCGGCGCGAAACCGACGTCGGCGCGGCTGGCGCGCGAGATCGTGATCACGCTCGAGATCAGCAGCGAGGCGGCCAGAGCGAACATGTCGCCGAGAAGGTTGCCGGCCCTGAGCCCGTCGGCGACGATGATGCCGACCGCCACCATCATGGCCAGGATCGTCAGGACCGTGGCCAGCGACGGCCGCTCCTTGAGGAAGAACCAGCTCATCAGCGCCGTGAAGGCCGGCGTGAAGGCGATGATGAAGGCGACATTGGCGGCATCGGTGTTCATCACCGCGATCACGAAGGCCACGACCGTCAGCCCGTAAATGCCGGCGATTGCGTATCCGACACGGCCGGGCAGAAGGATGATCGTTCGCCCGGTCAGCCGTTGCGCGATCTGCCAGATCACCAGCGCCGCGATGAACGCGCTCCCCGAGCGCAGCAGCATCGCCGACCAGGGGTCGCCGCCACCGAGCTTGATCATCGGTATGTCGAAGCTCAGCGCCGTCCCGCCGATCGCGGTCAGCAGCAATCCCCTGGCATGCGGTGTCATCGCCGCACTTGGCTGGGCGCGGCGAAAACTGTCAAGCCGACCGGAGGCGCCGGGCGTTCCCGGCGGCCGGTTTCAGTGCGTCGGGGGTGCGATCACGTGCAGGGCGCCGCGTTGCCGCGGCATCGAAGCTGCCGGCGCGCCTGCACGATCTGCCAGATCGAATGGGCAAGAAGCGCCCCGATCAGCAGCGTGCCGCCGGTCAGAACGGCCGGTGTGGGCGCCTCGGCGAAGATGAGCCAGACCCAGATCGGCGCGAGGACCGTTTCCAGCAGATAGAACATGCCGACCTCGGGGGCGGTGATGTATTTGGGGCCCGTCGCCAGGCACCAGAAGGCCACCGGAAGCATGACCATGCCGTTGATCACGATGAAGAACGGTGCGTCGAGCTCGGCCGGTCGGCCCTGAAGGCCGAGCACGAGCCCGGCGACGGCAAGCGGCAGGAGCCCGCCGACCAGTGGCGCAAAGCCCATGTCCTGCCGGCTTGCCCGCGCCAGCGTGATCGCCGCTGCGAGCAGGATGGCGGCGCACAGCGCGAACAGGTCGCCGAAAACGCTGCCGGTCTGAAGTCCGTCGCCGACGATGATGATCACCGCGACGACCATGACGGCCATGGTGAGGAGCGTGGAACGGGCGGGGCGTTCGCCGAACAGCGCCCAGCTCATCAGCGCGGCGAACATGGAGGTGAAGGCGATGATGAAGACGATGTTGGCCGCGATCGTGTGCTGAACCGCCAGCACGAAGAAGATCGCCGCTGCGCCATAGAGCGCCGCGACCAGCGGTGCGCTGCGACCGGGAAGCAGGGCGATCGGCCGGCCGGTCAACCAGCGCGCGAGCTGCCACAGAAGCAGCCCCGCGAGCAGGCCGCCGGCGGAGCGAACCAGCAGGATCGACCAGGCATCGCCGCCGCCGAGCTTGAGCAGCGGAATGTCGAAGCTCAGCGCCAGCCCACCGGTGGCGGTGATCAGGACGCCTTTGGCGTGCGGTGTCATCAGGCCTGCTCTCGTCGCGCGATGACGGCGTGGCGTGCCGCGCCGATCATGGCTCCTGCCGTTCCCAGCCGTTGCCGGTCAGATGTTCCTGCGGCTGGAAGCGGATCTTGTAGTCCATCTTGCGCGAGCCCTCGACCCAGTAGCCCAGATAGACATGGGCGAGCCCCTGCCGGCGGGCGCGCTCGATATGGTCGAGGATCATGAAGGTGCCGAGCGAGCGATGCTCCTCGGCCGGGTCGAAGAAAGAATAGACCATCGAATAGCCGTCCGACATCATGTCCGACAGCGCCACCGCGATCAGCGGGCCTTCGCCGCGGCCGGTGACGAAACTGTCCGGGCCGCGCCGGCGATATTCGATGACCTTGGATTTGACGTGCGTGTCCTCGACCATCATGGCGTAGTCGAGCACCGTCATGTCGCTCATGCCGCCGCCCGAATGGCGCGCGTCCAGATAGCGGCGGAACAGCGAATACTGTTCGCTCGACGGCTCGGCGGTGTATTCGGTGCCGATCAGATCACCGTTGCGCCGGCTGATGCGTTTCATCGAGCGGGTTGGCTGGAACTCGTCGGCGAGGATGCGCACCGACACGCAGGCCCGGCAGCTTTCGCAGGCCGGCCGATAGGCGATGTTCTGGCTGCGGCGGAACCCGCCAAGCGTCAGAAGATCGTTCATCTCGGAGGCCTTCTCGCCGACCAGATGCGTGAACACCTTGCGCTCGAATTGCCCCTCCAGATAGGGGCAGGGGGCCGGCGAGGTCAAAAAGAACTGGGGCGCCTTGGCGCTGTGTCTTGTCATGGCCCGGTGCAGACTGTTGTCCCGTCGGCGCAGCGCGCCGGGTCACAACAATGGCATGTCGGAGCGCTCGGTCAAGCACCCGTGCAGGTTTTACCGACCCTGATCGAAGCGCTCGGCGCGCACCACCACGGTGCCAAGGGCCAGGTCGTGCAGAAGCCGCTTGTGGCGTGTGAACAGGGCGACCAGCACGATGAACGGTGTCAGGATCGCGTTCGCGGCCCAGAAAAGGACCGCGTGCACGATGGCCGTCATCCAGTCGATCGGCTGACCGTCATAGCGCACGAGCTTCAGGCCCATGGCGCGCATGCCCAGCGTCGCCTGCGCCTGCCCGCCCATCGTCCAGGCGATGTAGGTCAGCGCGATGAACGGGGTCAGGATGGCGTAGAGCAGCCAGGCGATGCCGAAGGTGACGATGCCCAGAAGGGCGATCACCGGCACCGCGATCACGACCAGCAGCAGGACCAGCGCATAGTCGATGACGAAGGCGAAGGTGCGTCGCGTGCGCACGCCTTCGTAAAGGCGCCAGTCCTCGAACCGGCCGGCGATGTCGATCGGGGTGCTCATCGTATCTGTCATGGCTTGCAGATGGCGGCCCGGCCGCTGCCTTTCAAGACCTGGGTCAGCCGGCGAGCAGGCGCGCCACGCGCGGCGCATAGTAGGTCAGGATGCCGTCGCAGCCGGCGCGCTTGAACGCGACGAGCTTTTCCATCATCACCTTCTCGCCGTCGATCCAGCCATTGGCCGCCGCCGCCTCGATCATCGCATATTCGCCGGAGACCTGATAGGCGAAGACGGGCACGCGCAACTCGCTCTTCAGGCGGTAGCACACGTCCAGATAGGGCAGGGCCGGCTTGACCATGAGCATGTCGGCGCCCTCGTCGAGATCGGCCTCGGCCTCGCGCACCGCCTCGTCGGAATTGCCCGGGTCGACATAATAGGTCTTCTTGTCGCCCTTCAGCAGCCCGCCGGTGCCGATCGCCTCGCGATAGGGGCCGTAGCAGGCCGAGGCGAATTTCGCCGTATAGGACATGATCGCCACGTCCTGATGGCCGGCTGCGTCGAGCGCGTCGCGGATGGCGCCGATGCGCCCGTCCATCATGTCCGACGGGGCGATGATGTCGGCGCCCGCATCGGCCTGCAGCACGGCGGCGCGCGCGATGATCCCGACCGTCTCGTCATTGACGATGATGCCGTCGCGCAGCACGCCGTCATGGCCGTGATCGGTGAACGGGTCGAGCGCAGCGTCGGTGATCACGCCGATGCCGGGCACCTCGGCCTTGATGGCGGCCGTTACGCGGTTGATGATGTTGTCGGCATCGAGCGCGTGGCTTCCGGTCTGGTCCTTGCGCTCGTGCGGGATGTTGGCGAAGATCGCGACGGCCGGAATGCCGAGCCCCTGCGCCTCGCGGGCGGCCAGCACCGCGCGATCGATGGTGAACCGTTCGACGCCCGGCATCGAACCGACCTGTTCGGCCTTGTCCTCGCCCTCCATGATGAAGATCGGCCAGATCAGATCGTCCGGCCCCAGCGCGCTTTCGCGCACCAGCCGGCGCGACCAGTCCGCCTTGCGCATCCGCCGCAAGCGCCGGCTGCCCGTGATCTCGTCGACGCTGCGTCCGCCTTGATGTCGGCCCGTCATTGCCTCTCCGCCGCTTCGGTGTTCGCCAAGGGCCCGCCTTTACAACGCGCTTTGCCTTTCGCAAACCGTTACGTTAGGCAAAGTGCGGTGATCCAGCCGCCCGGGGGCGAACATCATGGTGATGCTCGAAGCAGGTCTGCAGCCGCCCAGGAGGGGCGCCGTCGAGCGGCTGTTCGCGCTCTTGCTGCGCCTGCTCGCGGTCGTCTCGCTGATCGCCGGCCTGCTCTACTGGGCAGGGCTCGTCGGGATCGCCGGCGACGGCGCCTTCCGCTTCGACCTGCTCGCCCCGCACGTGCGGATCCTTTACACCGCGCAGGCGGTGATCGCGCCGGCCGCAGCGCTCGGTCTTTGGCTGACGGCGCGCTGGGGCGTGGTCCTCTGGGTGGCCGCGACGACCGCCGAGATCGTCGCGCACGGACCATTGTCCGACGCGTTCCCGGCCCGGCCCGGTGTGGCTCTGGTCGGCCTGGTGTGCCTGGTGGTGCTGGCGCTGGTGGCGATCGCCACGCTGCTCGAGCGGCGGACCGCGGGCCGGACCGGGTCGTGATTCCGCCGGCCCCGGAACCGGTCGAAAGCCGGCGTTCGGCTTGACCTTCCGTTAAGCACGGCGACAGGGAACGACCCCGTAACGGTCCGTTAACGCTTGCCTTTAAGCAGCATTTTATGCGCTTTGCTTAGGTTGCCCCTCACAAAGGCGGGAAACATCGCCGACCAAACATGTGAGGCAGTTATGATCAACCAGTCCAACTTCGTGGGCGAACCGCGCACGGAATCCGACGCCGACGCACTGCGCCGTCTCTACCACGAGACGCTGCAGCTTGTGGAGCGTCTGCATCGGCGCCTGCAGGACGTCGTCAAGGACGAGTTCGACCGGTCGGGCCGCGACGACATCAACGCGGTCCAGGCCATCTTGCTGTTCAACATCGGCGACAGCGAACTGACCGCCGGCGAACTGCGCTCGCGCGGCTACTATCTGGGCTCGAACGTATCCTACAACGTCAAGAAGCTGGCCCAGGAAGGCTTCATCAACCACAGCAAATCCAAGGCCGACAAGCGCTCTGTGCGCATTTCGCTGACCGAAAAGGGCCGGGAGGTCGCCGAGACGGTGGCGGAACTCTACGAACGTCACATCTCCTCGATCGAGGCGGTCGGCGGCATCAATGCCGAGGAATTCCAGAAGATGAACCGGGCGATGCAACGCCTCGACCGCTTCTGGAACGACACGATCCTCTATCGCCTCTGAGCCGAAGGCAGGTGTTTGGGCGAGGGCCGGGCGCTGCGCCCGGCCTTCGGCGTTCGCAAGGTGCGAAGCGATCTATTCGGCGGGCTGGCGGTGGCGCGTGCCTGCCGACGGCGCGGGCCGGCGGGGCAGAACGAGAAGCGCCGGAACACGCTCCATGTAGTCGGCATAGTCGGGCCGGGTCCGCATCATGTGCTGTTCGGTCAAAGGCAGCGAGACGAACCGAATGACGAGCGTCAGCAACGCCGGACCGGCGAGCGCCAGCAGGCTGCCGGAGATCGCGAACGCGGCGATGCCGATGCCCCACCACAGGATGATCTCGCCCAGATAGTTGGGATGGCGGCTCATGCCCCACAGCCCGTCCGTGACCATGCCGGTCTCCGGGCCGGCCGCGCCGGTCACCCGCTTGCCGGTCGCAAGCTGCACGTCGGCGATCCATTCGATCGCAAGTCCGATGCCGTAGACCGCCATGCCGACGATGAAGCCGATGGTGGCGACTTCCGAGGGGCCTGCCAGAAAGGCCACGTGCAGCGGCGAGGCGATCAGCCAGAGAAGGACCGCCTGCAACAGGAACACCTTGAAGAGGCTTGCCCACCACCATGACGGGCCGCCGCTCTCGCGCATCGCCCGATAGCGGCCGTCCTCATGTACCGAACCGTGATGGCGGCGCACCAGATGGATCGCAAGCCGCGCAGACCATGCCAGCACCGCTGCGAGGAGCACAGCCTGGTAGGTGCCGCCTATCCCGTGGAACCAGACATGGACCAGAGCGATCACGGAAAATCCGGGGCCCCAATAGTAGTCGATCACGCCGGCATCTTCGGTCAGGACATTAATCAGCCATATTCCTGTGAAAGCCACACAGGTGAGGGCGAATGTCACGAACAGCGAGGCTTCCATCCGTCGCGCCTTTCGGTCAGCGGGAAACCGGCCTACATGGTTTCCGTTTTGTTAAGCGGGTGGGGCTATAGCTCGTTCAGACGGTAAACCCCAGGGGCGAACAAACGGGATTACGCGGATCGATCATGAATGGATTGAAATCAACCAGCAGGCGCGCTTTTCTGAAATCGGCCGGCACGGCGGGCGCCATGGCCGCCTTCACTGGCCATGCGGCGGCACAGTCGTCCATCATGGAGATCCTGCAGTCGCCCGAACGCGGCAACTGGGATGACCAGTTCGATGCCGCCGGCCAGCGCGTCAGCCGGGTGACCAACACGCGCATGCCCGTGCTCAGCCAGGAAACCGCGTTCCACGTCGAGGGCGCGATCGAACGCTACCGCCAGATCGTGGCGAGCGGCGGCTGGCCCCGGGTCAACGCCAACAAGGCGCTCAAGGTCGGCGTCCAGGACAATGCCGTGCGCGAACTGCGCCGGCGTCTGATCGTTTCGGGCGACCTGCCGCGCAACGCAGGCGACAGCGCCACCTTCGATACCTTCCTTGACGGGGCGCTCAAGCGCTATCAGGCCCGCCACGGCATGACCGCCGACGGCGTCGTCGGCAACTACACGCTTGCCGCCCTCAACGTGTCCGCGCCGGTGCGCCTCGGCCAACTCGAGACCAACCTCGTCCGTCTGCGTTCCATGTCGGGCTTCCTCGGCGACCGATACGTGATGGTCAACATTCCGGCCGCCCAGATCGAGGCGGTCGAGAACGGGCGCGTCGAACAGCGCCACAAGGCCATCGTCGGAAAGACGGACCGGCAGACGCCGATCCTGTCCTCGCGCATTCACGAGGTCATTCTCAATCCGTACTGGACCGCGCCCAAGTCGATCATCCGCAAGGACATCATTCCCCTGATGCGCGAGGATCCGACCTATCTGACGCGCAACAAGATCCGCCTGTTCGATCAGCAGGGCAACGAAGTGCCGCCCGAGATGGTCGACTGGTCGACCGAGGAGGCCGTCGATCTGCGTTTCCGCCAGGATCCGGGCAAGATCAACGCCATGTCCTCGACCAAGATCAACTTCCACAATCCGCACGCGGTCTACATGCACGACACGCCGCAGCAGAGCCTGTTCGGCCAGTTCATGCGCTTTGAATCGTCGGGCTGCGTGCGTGTGCACAACATCCAGGAACTGACACTGTGGCTGCTTGAGTCCTCGCCCGGCTGGGACCGCGCGCGGGTCGAGCAGGTGGTCGCCTCCGGCGTCAACACCGAGGTTCCGCTGGAAGTGCAGATCCCGGTCTATTTCGTCTACGTCTCCGCTTGGGCGACCGATGGCGGCGTGGTCCACTTCCGCGACGACATATACAAGCGCGACGGTGTCGAGGAACTGCAGCTCACCTCGACGACGCTGTAACCGGCCTTTCGGCCGCAAGTCTGACAAGGGGCCCACGTGGCCCCTTTTTCGATGCTGCGTCCATTGTTCACATTGCGTCATCGGCGGTCCCGGCGGGACATGACAGCCACAGGCGCCCATGGTATGGCGCCGCTTTGCGACCCCAACACCGCCGAGGACCGCCCATGTCGACCGACAGCGCCGCCGCGCCGCACCTTTCCGATGCCTTTTTCGGCGACGATCTCGCCAGCTGCGACCCCGAGATCGCCGGCGCGATCGGCAAGGAGCTGGGGCGTCAGCAACAGGAAATCGAGCTGATCGCATCCGAGAACATCGTCTCGCGCGCCGTGCTCGAGGCGCAGGGCTCGGTGATGACCAACAAATATGCCGAGGGCTATCCGGGCCGGCGCTATTATGGCGGCTGCCAGTATGTCGACATCGCCGAGGAACTGGCGATCGACCGCGCGAAGGAACTGTTCGGCTGCGGCTTCGCCAACGTCCAGCCCAATTCGGGCAGCCAGGCGAACCAGGCGGTGATGCTCGCGCTCGCCAAGCCCGGCGACACGATCCTGGGCATGAGTCTGGACGCCGGCGGCCACCTCACGCACGGCGCCCGGCCCAACATGTCGGGCAAATGGTTCAACGCGGTCCAGTACGGGCTCGACCTCGACACCGGCCTGATCGACTACGACCAGGTCGCCGCGCTTGCCGAAGAGCACAAGCCGCGCCTGATCATCGCTGGCGGCTCGGCCTATTCGCGTGTCATCGACTTCGCCCGCTTCCGGAAGATCGCCGATGCCGTCGGCGCCCATCTGTGGGTCGACATGGCGCATTTCGCCGGTCTGGTCGCGGCGGGCGTGCATCCGAGCCCCTTCCCGCATGCCCATGTCGCGACGACGACCACGCACAAGACACTGCGCGGCCCGCGCGGCGGCATGGTGCTGACCAACGACGAGGACATCGCCAAGAAGATCAATTCGGCCGTCTTCCCGGGCCTTCAGGGCGGACCGCTGATGCACGTGATCGCCGCCAAGGCCGTCGCATTCGGCGAGGCGCTTCAGCCCGAGTTCAAGAGCTACATGAACGCGGTGGCCGAGAACGCCAAGGTTCTGGCCCAGACCGTGATCGAAGGCGGCATGGAGATCGTCTCGGGTGGCACCGACACGCACCTGATGCTGGTCGATCTGCGCCCCAAGGGCGTCACCGGCAAGGCCGCCGAGACCGCGCTCGGCCGCGCCTTCATCACCTGCAACAAGAACGGCGTGCCGAACGATCCGCAAAAGCCGGCCATCACCTCGGGCATCCGGCTGGGCACGCCGGCGGCGACGACGCGCGGTTTCGGCCCGGCCGAGTTCCGCGAGGTCGGCCGGCTGATCGTTCGCGTGGTCGACGGACTTGCGCAGGCCGGCGATGAGGGTGATACGTCCGGCATCGAGGACGCGGTCAAGGCCGAGGTCGTCGAACTGACGCGGCGCTTTCCGATCTATCCGCATCTGAACTGAGGAGTGCCGGGCCGTGCGCTGCCCGTTCTGCCATACCGAAAACACCGCCGTGAAGGACAGCCGTCCCGCCGAGGACGGCACGGTGATCCGCCGCCGGCGCGTCTGCGCCGATTGCGGTGGCCGCTTCACCACCTTCGAGCGCGTGCAGCTGCGCGAACTGTTCGTCATCAAGAAGAACGGCCGCAAGGTGCCGTTCGACCGCGACAAGCTGGCCCGGTCCTTCGAGGTCGCCCTGCGCAAGCGGCCGGTCGAGCAGGAGCGCGTCGAGCGCGCCGTCTCGGCGATCGTGCGTCAGCTCGAAAGCTCAGGCGAACAGGACATCCACGCCGACGAGATCGGCACGATGGTCATGGAAGCGCTCAAGCGCATGGATGAGGTCGCCTTCGTGCGCTTCGCCTCGGTCTACAAGGACTTCCGCGACCCGCAGGACTTCGCCGACCTGCTCGGCGAGATCGCCGGGCCGGACGTCGACCCCGACCCCGTGGCCGATGCCGCCGAGTGATACCGGCTCCATGACGGCCGACGATGCGCGCTTTCTGAGGGCCGCGTTGCGCTATGCCCGTTGGCATCTGGGCCGCACCGGCACCAACCCCTCCGTCGCCACGCTGATCGTATCAGACGGCGCGATCGTCGGGCGCGGCATCACCGCGATCGGCGGCCGTCCGCATGCCGAAACGATCGCGCTCGAAGAAGCAGGCGCGGCCGCGCGCGGCGCGACCGCCTATGTCACGCTCGAACCCTGCGCCCATCATGGCCGCACGCCGCCCTGCGCCGAAGCGCTCGTCGCGGCGGGAGTCGCGCGCGTCATCGCCGCCGTCTCCGATCCGGATGAACGGGTCTCCGGCAGGGGGTATGCGATCCTGCGCGAGGGAGGCATTGCCGTGCTCGCCGACTGCGACCCCGCCGGCGCTGGCGACGTGCTCGGCGCCTATCTGACTCGGTCATCGAAAAAACGCGCGCAAGTGACTCTGAAGCTTGCCGTTTCCGCCGACGGCATGGTCGGCCGCAAGGGCGCCGGCCAGGTGGCGATCACCGGCGCGGTCGCGCGCGCCCAGGCGCACCGCATGCGCGCCGAACACGATGCGATCCTCGTGGGCATCGGCACGGTACTGGAGGACGACCCGGAACTGACCTGCCGGCTCGAGGGCATGGAACCGCGCTCGCCGCGCCGGATCGTGCTGGACACCGATGCGCGCCTGCCGCTTGGCTCGAAGCTGGTGGCTGGCGCCGCCATGCCGCCGGTTCATGTCGCGACCGCCGACCCCTTGTCCGACCGGGCGCGTGCGCTCGCCGAAAGGGGCGTGCGGCTGATCGCCAGCGAGACGGTGGACGGACGCATCGCGTTGCCCGAACTGGTCGAGGATCTGGCAGCGCTCGGCATCGCCAGCGTCATGGTCGAGGGCGGCGCAGCCGTCGCGCGGGCCTTTCTTCAGGAGGGACTCGTCGACCGCATCGCCCTGTTCGAAAGCGATGTGCTGGTGGGCGAGGGCGGCATCGCCGCGCCGTTCACGGGCGAAACCCTGCCCGCCGGGTTTGCGGTTGCGCGCCGGGCGGTCTATGGCGCCGACCGGTTCATGCTTGCGGAGCGCCCCTGATGTTCACCGGGATCGTCACAGATATCGGCGAGGTGATCGCCGCCACCGACCTGCCCGAGGGCCGGCGCTTCCGGATCGCCACGGCCTACGACTCCGCGACGATCGCCATCGGCGCCTCGATCGCCTGCGCCGGCGTCTGCCTGACCGTGACCGGGCTGCCCGAGCCCGGCAACGATGCGCGCTGGTTCGAGGTGGAAGCCTGGGAGGAAGCGCTGCGCCTGACCAGCGCCGGCAAGTGGGCAGCCGGAACGCGGCTCAATCTCGAACGGGCGCTGAGGGCGGGGGACGAATATGGCGGGCACATGGTCTCGGGCCATGTCGACGCGATGGCGACGATCACCGAGACCCGCGTCGAGGGCGATGCGGTGCGCTTCATCCTCGTCGCGCCCCATGCGCTGATGCGGTTCATCGCGCCCAAGGGGTCGGTGGCGCTCGACGGCACTTCGCTGACCGTGAACGGTGTCGAGGATGATCGGTTCGATGTCTTGCTGATCCGCCATTCGCTCGAGGTGACGACCTGGGGCGAGCGGAAAGCGGGCGATGCGGTCAACCTCGAGATCGACCCGATCGCGCGTTATGTCGCGCACTATGCCGACCGGCTTGCGGCGGCCGGCACAAAGGCGTAGGGCACGGCCAAAACAGCCATCGGCGCAAGGCCGCACCGTTCCCATGAGTTCCGACAAGCCACATATCCTGATCGTCGAGGCGCGCTTTTACGACGACATGTCCGACGCGCTGCTCGATGGCGCCCGGCACGCGCTCGAAGCGGCCGGCGCGACCTTCGATGTCGTCACCGTGCCCGGCGCGCTCGAGATCCCCGCCGCGATCGCGTTCGCGCGCGCCGGCCGCACGATCTATGACGGCTATGTCGCGCTCGGCATGGTCATTCGCGGCGAAACCTATCATTTCGAGCTGGTCTGCAACGAATCCGCGCGCGGACTGACCGATCTGGCCATCGCCGACAAGCTCGCCATCGGCAACGGTATCATGACCGTCGAGAATGCCGAACAGGGCTGGGCCCGCGCCGACCGCAACCGCAAGGACAAGGGTGGCGCCGCCGCGCGGGCCGCGCTCGCCATGATCGGCCTGCGCGAAAGGCTCGGCACACGATGAGCGCGGACGCACCAAGGCTCAAGGCCGCCAACAAGCGCGGCGCCGCCCGCCTCGGCGCGGTGCAGGCGCTCTATCAGATGGACATGTCTGGCTCGGGCGTGCTGGAGACGGCGGCCGAATATGAAACCTTCCGGCTCGGCCAGGAGATCGACGGCGTCAGGTATCGCGATGCCGATGCGGCCTGGTTCCGCGCCATCCTGTCGGGCGTGGTCGCCGAGCAGACACGGCTCGATCCGGTCGTGCGCGACTCGCTGTCCGAGGACTGGCCGCTGTCGCGGCTCGACGGCACGCTGCGCGCCATCCTGCGCGCCGGCGCCTGGGAGCTGATCCACCGCAAGGATGTGCCGGTCGCCGTCGTCGTGACTGAATATGTCGACATCGCGCACGCCTTCTTCGAGGACGGCGAGGAGCCGCGCATGGTCAATGCCGTGCTCGACCGCATCGCGCGCCGGACGAGGGCGGCATGAGCGCCGGGGGACACAGGATGTCCGCCACGGCGCCAAGCGCGCCGGTCGCCGATCTGAGCTTTGCCAAGCGCACCACGCTGACCATCGCCGCCTCGCAGGCGATCGTCGGCGCCGCGGCCCCGGTCGCGATCTCCATGGGCGGGCTTGCCGGCCACTATCTGCTCGGGGCCGACAAGACGCTGTCGACGCTGCCCGTCACCGGTTTCAATATCGGCGTGGCGCTCGGCGCGCTTCCGGCCGCCATGCTGATGCGCGCGGTCGGCCGCCGCAACGGCTTCGTGTCGGGCGCAATGGTCACCGCCCTCGGCGGCGCGATCGCCGCGCTCGGCCTGTTCGAGACCAGCTTCTGGCTGTTTGCCACCGGGCTTCTGGTGATCGGCCTTGGCGGCGCGTTCGTCCAGCAATACCGCTTCGCGGCCGCCGACGCCTCGCCGAAGATCTTCAAGCCCAAGGCGATCTCCTGGGTGCTGGGCGGCGGCGTCTTCGCCGCCATCATCGGCCCGCAGGCGGTCATCCACACCAAGAACCTGTTTGCGCCGGTCGAATTCGCGGGCGCCTTCGTCGCCGTGATCGGTCTTGGCCTGCTGGGCGCGCTGATCCTGTCGACGCTGAAGATCGCCGACCATGTCGAGCCGGTCGCCGCCGATGCGCCGCCGGCCGCGCCGGAGCGCTCGCTCGGCGCCATCGTGGGCCAGCCGCGCTTTCTGGTCGCCTTCATCTGCGGTGTCACGTCTTATGCGTTGATGAGCTTCCTGATGACCGGCGCGCCGCTCGCCATGGTCGGCTGCGGCTACAGCGCCGAACAGGCCACGCTCGGCATCTCCTGGCACGTCATGGCCATGTTCGCGCCGAGCTTCGTCACGGGCAACCTGATCGCCCGGTTCGGCAAGGAGACGATCGTCGCCGCCGGCCTCCTGATCCTGATCGTCTGTGGCCTTGTCGCCCTGTCCGGAATCGCGCTGTGGCAGTTCTGGCTGGCGCTGATCCTTCTGGGCGTCGGCTGGAACTTCGGCTTCATCGGCGCCACCGCCATGCTGACCGACACCTATACGCCGGCCGAGAAGAACAAGGTTCAGGGCGTCCATGACTTCGCCCTGTTCGGCACGGTCGCCTTCGCCTCGCTGATGTCGGGCGCGACGCTCAACTGGTTCGGCGAAACCGCAGAGGCCGGGTGGGTCGCGCTCAACTGGATCCTGCTGCCGGTCGCCTCGGTCTGCCTGGTGCTGCTTGCCGGCTTCGTCCTGCGCGACCGGAGGCTCGCCGCCCGGCGCGGCTGATACCGCCGGCCGGCATCGGCTTGGGTAAAGGGCGCATGCCGCCTTGACCCAAATTCGCCCTTTCTGCATAGACGACGCCGACGCGGGGCCGATCGGCCCTGCCTTTCGTTTATGCGGCTCGCCGGGGGACCTGGGCGGGCCCGTCAGGAGGACACCCGATGATACTTCTCGCCGTCATTGCCTGCGGCCTATTGTCTATCGTCTATGCCATATGGGCCACCCAGTCGGTGCTTGCCGCCGACCAGGGCAACCAGCGCATGCAGGAAATCGCCGGGGCCATTCGCGAGGGCGCGCAGGCCTATCTGAACCGGCAGTACGCCACGATCGGCATCGTCGGCGCGGTCGTCTTCATCGCCACCTGGCTGTTGCTCGGCGCTACGGCCGCGATCGGCTTTGCGATCGGCGCGGTGCTCTCGGGCGTCGCCGGTTATATCGGCATGCACGTGTCCGTGCGGGCCAACGTGCGCACGGCCCAGGCGGCCGCCCACTCGCTTTCGGCCGGCCTCGACATCGCCTTCAAGTCCGGCGCGATCACCGGCATGCTGGTGGCGGGCCTCGCGCTTCTGGGCGTCGCCATCTACTACTACATCCTCACCGACATGATGGGCCTTGCGCCCGAAAGCCGTATCGTCATCGACGCGCTGGTCGCGCTCGGATTCGGCGCTTCGCTGATCTCGATCTTTGCGCGTCTGGGCGGCGGCATCTTCACCAAGGGCGCCGATGTGGGCGGCGACCTGGTCGGCAAGGTCGAAGCGGGCATTCCCGAGGACGATCCGCGCAACCCGGCGACCATCGCCGACAATGTGGGCGACAATGTCGGCGACTGCGCCGGCATGGCCGCCGACCTGTTCGAGACCTATGCGGTGACGATCGTCGCCACGATGGTGCTCGGCGCGATCTTCTTCGCCGGCAACGAAGTTCTGGCCGACGTCATGCTCTATCCGCTGGCGATCGGCGCCGCCTGCCTTCTGACCTCGATCGTCGGCACGTTCTTCGTGCGGCTGGGCACCAACGGCTCGATCATGGGCGCGCTCTACAAGGGCCTGATCGCGACCGGCGTTCTGACCATCGCCGGCCTCGGCGCGGCGACCTCGCTGACCATCGGCTGGGACGACATCGGCGAAGTGGCCGGCCAGACCATCAACGGCCGCTACCTGTTCTATTGCGGCCTGATCGGTCTTGTCGTCACCGGCCTGATCGTGATCATCACCGAGTACTACACCGGCACCAACAAGCGCCCGGTGAACTCGATCAGCCAGGCCTCGGTCACCGGCCACGGCACCAACGTCATCCAGGGCCTTGCGGTCTCGCTGGAATCGACGGCTTTGCCGGCGATCGTCATCGTCGCCGGCATCATCGCCACCTTCCAGCTCGGCGGCCTGTTCGGGATCGGCATCGCGGTCACCGTCATGCTCGGCCTTGCCGGCATGATCGTCGCGCTCGACGCATTCGGCCCGGTCACCGACAATGCCGGCGGAATCGCCGAGATGAGCGAACTCGACCCCGAGGTCCGCAAGTCCACCGATGCGCTGGACGCGGTCGGCAACACGACCAAGGCCGTCACCAAGGGCTATGCGATCGGTTCGGCCGGCCTTGGCGCGCTGGTGCTGTTTGCGGCCTATTCGAACGATCTGGCCTATTTCGCGGCCAACCCGGAGACCTATACCTACTTCGCCGATCTCGGCGACATCTCGTTCGAACTGTCCAACCCGTACGTCGTGGCCGGCCTGATCTTCGGCGGACTGATCCCCTACCTGTTCGGCGGCATCGCGATGACCGCGGTCGGCCGCGCCGGTGGCGCCGTCGTCGAGGAAGTGCGCCGCCAGTTCCGCGAGAAGCCCGGCATCATGGAAGGTACCGAGCGGCCCGACTATGCCCGCGCGGTCGACATGCTAACCAAGGCGGCGATCAGGGAAATGATCATCCCCTCGCTGCTGCCGGTGCTCGCGCCGCTGGTCGTCTATTTCGGCGTGCTGTTGATCTCCGGCTCCAAGGCCTCGGCCTTTGCCGCGGTCGGCGCCATGCTGCTCGGCGTGATCGTCAACGGCCTGTTCGTCGCCATCTCGATGACTTCGGGCGGCGGCGCCTGGGACAACGCCAAGAAGTCGTTCGAGGACGGCTTCATCGACAAGGATGGCGTCAAGCACGAGAAGGGCTCGGAGGCCCACAAGGCCTCGGTGACCGGCGACACGGTCGGCGATCCCTACAAGGACACGGCCGGCCCGGCGGTGAACCCGGCGATCAAGATCACCAACATCGTCGCGCTTCTGCTGCTGGCCGTCCTCGCCCAGTAGGCCGGCGCGACCGCCACGAAAAAGGCCCGCGCGGAGCGATCCGCGCGGGCCTTTTCTATCCGGCCTTCCCGCGAAGTGCGGGCTGCGCTCAGCGTCCGCCGAGCAGTGACTCCGGCGAGGGTCCGCCGATCGTGCCGGTCAGGACCTGGGTCAGGAAAGTCTGGTCACGGCCGCCCGTCGGTGTCGTACGGGTGATGAAGTCGAACACGCGTCCGTCCTGAAGGCCGTAGTCGGCGATCCGCTCCACCGTGTTCTCGCCGTCGAAATAGACCGCGAGGATGCGCTGGTCGACCAGGCGCGGCTTGAGAAACTGGGCGCGGCGCTGCCGCGTCTGCGAGATGTAATAGAACACCTCGTTCTCGAACGTGTTCGTCGTCGTCGGCGTGCCAAGCGCCAGAAGCACCTGCTCTCGGCTCGAGCCGGGCGGCACCAGCGCCAGCGTCTGCTCGTCAACCACGTAACCCTGCTTGAAGGTCTCGGACATGTTCGTCACTTGCGACACGTTCATCAGCTCGGAACCGACCGAGTTGCAGCCTGCAAGCGCCGTGGCCGCCACAACGAGCGCGGCCGATGCCCGCAGCCCCGTTCGCGTCGACTTGAAATTTCGCGCCATGACGTTCATCTCCTTGGCCGGGCCTGCCGGCCGTACTGGACCGTTCCGGTAAACCAGCGGCGGCCCTGTTGCAAGCCGTCGGCGCCAGTCCTGCCGGTCGGCCACGGATATGCGCATGATTGTGTCACTGTTTCGGCGAAGCACGCAAAACGCCAATCGGATCATCGTCGACCGGCTGTTCGATCAGATCGTCGCGGCGGCCCGCCAGCCGGCGATCTATGCCCAATGGGGTGTGCCCGACACGCCGCTTGGCCGCTACGAGTCGCTCGGCCTTCACATGATCGTCTTTTTGCGCCGAACGCGCGGCGCCGGACCCGGCGTCGAAGCGCTCGCCCAGGACGTGCTCGACGAGTTCTTCAAGGATGTCGACCATTCGATCCGCGAACTCGGCATCGGCGATGCCGGCGTGCCCAAGCGCATGAAGAAGCTGGCGCGCATGTTCTATGGCCGCATGGGGCCCTATTGGGAGGCGATCGACGCGGGCGATGCCGACGCGCTCGCCGCCGCGCTCGAACGCAACATCGCGCCCGACGCCAAGGAAGAGCCGGAATTCGACGCGCGCTCGCTCGCCGGCTACACGCTCGCCGCGGCCGAAGCACTGGCGGCCCAGGACGACGCGTCGCTCCTGTCGGCCCGGATCGCCTTCCCGGAAGCGGGAGCCCCGGCATGACCGACCGACACGAGCCCGATACCATCTCGCCGGTCAGCCATCGGCTCAACGTTTCGGTCCTGCCCGCGCGCGGCCGTCGCCAGACGATCGAGGCCGATGCCGAGCAGCGCCAGGCGCTCGCCGCCGAACACGATCTGGTTTCGGTCGAACGCTTCGCCGCCGACATCGAGGTCAAGCGCTGGCAGCGCGACGGCGTCAGGCTGGTCGGCACGGTCGATGCCGAGATCACCCAGCGATGCGTGGTCACGCTCGATCCCCTGCCGGCGCGCGTCCGGGCGCCCTTCGAGGCGGTGTTCGTGCCCGACGATTCGCCGCTGTCGCGCCGGGCCGAGCCGGGCGAGGGGGCGGACATCATCGTCGACGCCGAGGGCCCCGACCTGCCCGAGCCGTTCACCCCGCCAATGCTCGACATCGGCGCGGCGGCCGAGGAATTCTTTGCGCTGGCGCTCGATCCCTATCCGCGCAAGAAGGGCGCCGAGCCGCCCGGGGACTTCGCGCCGGACCCGGCCGACGCACCGGAAAACCCGTTCGCCAAGCTGGCGGCGCTGAAGACGAACGGCGAGCGCTAGGACGCATTTTGCCGGTTGAGCACACGACCATTATCGTTATGGTGCCGCCACCTTGCAGGGGCGGGCGCACCCCGATGCGGGGCGCCGGAATTTCAGGATCGGTTGAACGGTGATCACGGTATCGATTGATGCGATGGGCGGCGATCACGGCCCCTCCGTGGTCATTCCCGGCGCAGCGCTGTCGCTGGAGCGCCATCCGCAGATGCGCTTCATCCTGTTCGGAAAGGCCGACGAGATCGAGCCGATTCTGGCCGGCCATCCCAAGCTGAAGGCGGCAAGCACGGTCGTGGACTGCGAGGTCGCCGTGCAGATGGACGCCAAGCCCAGCCAGGCGCTCCGCAACGGCCGCTGGAAGTCCTCCATGTGGAAGGCTATCGAGGCGGTCAAGGCGGGCGAGGCCGACGTTTGCGTCTCGGCCGGCAACACCGGTGCGCTGATGGCCATGGCGCGGTTCTGTCTCAGGACCATGGGCGACATCGAACGGCCGGCGATCGCCGCCATCTGGCCGACCCTTCGCGGCGAATCGATCGTCCTCGATGTCGGCGCGACGATCGGCGCCAACGCGTTGCAACTGGTCGACTTCTCCGTCATGGGTGCGGCGATGGCGCGTGCGCTGATCGAGGTCGAGCGTCCGACGGTGGGCCTTCTCAATGTCGGCGTCGAGGAGATCAAGGGCCAGGAGGAGGTCAAGGAAGCAGGCCGCCTGCTGCGCGAGGCCGAACTGAGCGGGCTCGAATATCACGGCTTCGTCGAGGGCGACGATCTGGGCAGGGGCACGGTGGATGTCGTCGTCACCGAGGGCTTTTCGGGCAACATCGCGCTGAAGACGGCCGAGGGCACCGCCCGGCAGATCGGCGAGTATCTGCGCTCGGCGATGAGCCGCACCTGGCTCGCCCGGCTCGGCTACCTGCTCGCGCGCGGCGCGTTCCGCCGCCTCAACGACAAGATGGACCCGCGCAAGGTCAATGGCGGCGTCTTCCTTGGACTGAACGGCATCGTGGTCAAGAGCCACGGCGGCACCGACGATGAGGGCTTCGCGGCCGCCGTCGACATGGCCTACGACATGGTCCGCAACGAATTGCTCGCCCATATCGATCACGACCTTCAGCATTTCCACAACGGCCAGGTCCGCGCCAGCCTCGATGCGGCGGTCGAAGACAGCGGGTCCGCGGCAAAGGCAGCACAATGATCAGAACAGCCATCAGGGGCGTGGGATCGGCCCTGCCCAAGCGCGTCGTGCCCAACAGCGAACTTGAGGAGCGGCTCGAAACGTCCGACGCCTGGATCCGCCAGCGCACCGGCATCGCCCAGCGCTATGTGGCCGGTGACGACGAGACCACCGCATCGCTCGGGGAGGCGGCCGCACGCGCCGCGCTCGACGATGCCGGCATCGACATCGACGCGATCGACCTGATCATCGTCGCCACCTCGACGCCGAACAACACCTTTCCGGCGACCGCCGTCGACATCCAGTGCCGGCTTGGCATGCACCATGGCGCCGCCTTCGATATCCAGGCCGTTTGCACGGGCTTCATCTACGCGCTGACGACCGCAGACACCTATGTGCGCGCCGGCCTCGCCCGCCGCGTCCTGGTGATCGGCGCGGAGACCTATTCGCGCATCCTCGACTGGAACGACCGGCGCACCGCCGTCCTGTTCGGCGATGGCGCCGGTGCGGTGGTCGTCGAGGAGGCGCACGGCAACGGGCTGACCTCCGACACCGGCATCCTGGCCGCCCATCTGCGCTCGGACGGTCGGCACAAGGAAAAGCTCTATGTCGACGGCGGCCCCTCGACCACGCAGACGACGGGCCATCTGCGCATGGAGGGACGCGAGGTCTTCAAGCATGCGGTCGGCATGATCACCGACGTGATCGAGCAGTCGTTCGCGACCGCGGGCATCACCGGCGAGCAGATCGACTGGTTCGTGCCGCACCAGGCCAACCGGCGCATCATCGAGGCCTCGGCGAAGAAGCTCGGAATCCCCGAGGAAAAGGTCGTGATCACCGTCGACCGTCACGCCAACACCTCGTCCGCCTCCATCCCGCTGGCGCTGGCTGTCGCGGTTCAGGACGGCCGCATCGGCAAGGGCGATCTGGTGCTGCTCGAGGCGATGGGTGGCGGCTTCACCTGGGGCGCGCTGCTCGTGCGCTGGTGAGGCCGACTCCGATTGCCTGTTTCAAAACGGGATTCGGACCATGTCGCCGGCTTCATATCCGGGCGCATTTGCTTGATTTCAAAGGTCTTTGACGATACCCTTCGGCGCGTCCGAGATTTATCGCTTTGCGGAAAGACATTTCATGGGGGAGAATACGGTCACACGGTCGGACCTGACCGAAGCCGTCTACCGCAAGGTGGGACTGTCACGCACCGAATCCGCCGCTCTCGTTGAAATGATCATTGACGAAATCTGCGATGCGATCGTGCGCGGCGAAACCGTCAAGCTTTCCTCCTTCGCCACGTTCCAGGTGCGCTCCAAGACCGAACGCATCGGCCGCAATCCGAAGACGGGCGAGGAAGTGCCGATCTCGCCGCGCCGGGTCGTCACCTTCAAGGCGTCCAACGTGCTCAAGCAGCGCATCATCGACGGATACAAGAAGCGGCACAAGAAGGGCTGAGGACGAGACGGGGGCAGGGCTCCAATAGCGCCGCGATGAGGGACGATGATGACCGAGAAGAGCCCAGACGCCTTCCGCACGATCTCGGAGGTCGCCGACGACCTCGACCTGCCCCAGCACGTCCTCCGCTTCTGGGAAACACGCTTTTCGCAGATCAAGCCGCTCAAGCGCGGCGGAGGGCGGCGCTACTATCGCCCGTCCGATGTCGATCTGCTGCGCGGCATCCGGCACCTCCTTTACGAGGAGGGATACACGATCAAGGGCGCCCAGAAGATCCTGCGCGAGAACGGCGTCCAGTTCGCCGTCGCCATCGGCGCGGGCGACCTTTCTGCGCTCGAGGAAATGGCCCGCCGCAACGCCGAGGCGCGCGCCATCGAGGGGCAGGCGTCCGAGAACAAGGTCGACACGGCGCAGAAGGCCGATTCCCCCTCGGCCAGGGCAGCGGCCGACGCGGTGGACGACGAGCCGACGGCCGATGCGGATGTGATGGTCGGCCATGCAAGGCCCCGGTCGCGCGGCCTGTTCGGTCTTGGCGGCCGTGGCGGAGAAGGCGCGTCCGAGACCGGCACGGACCTTTCCCGTGACAACCGGACCCTGTTGCAGGAAGCGCTGTTTGATCTTCTCGAATGCAAGCGCCTGCTCGACCAGGCACGCTGATCGCACCGGTGTTCGACCAATACTCCTCGCGTCGTCCGCGCTTCGGTCGGTGCCGAGCGGACAAATCCGCTCTTGTTTCGCGCGCCCGCCGGAACTATAGCACGCCAAGGTCGGAGCGTAGCGCAGCCCGGTAGCGCACTACACTGGGGGTGTAGGGGTCGTGGGTTCGAATCCCGCCGCTCCGACCAGTTTTCCCTTCATCGTCGGTTTCCGCATCGGTCCTTTCGCGGAACGATGGGTCCGCCGACGTCCGGCCCGAACGCGCGACCCTGGCGCGCGGGGTGCCGGTCAGCTTGCCGTGTTTTTGGCGATCCAGTGCCGGTGAAGGTCTTCGATCCGGCTGCTGGTCAGCAGCGGCATGGCCGCTTCGAGTTCGTCCTCCGGCCAGTCCCACCATCGCATTTCCTCAAGCAGCGCGATCAGCCGCTCGTCGAAACGCTTGCGGATCGTCCGTGCCGGGTTGCCGCCGACGATAGCGTAGGGCGCCACGTCCCGGGTCACCAACGCGCGGGTGCCGATGACCGCACCATCGCCGATGCGAACCCCCGGCATGATGATGGCCTCCGACCCGATCCAGACGTCGTTCCCGACAACCGTGTCGCCGGCCGGCACGTAGCCGTTTTCCGCCGCCGCGAACGTGGGAACCTCGGACATCCAGTAGAAGGGAAAGGAGCTGACCCAGTCGTGCCGGTGCCCCTGATTTCCCGCCATGATGAAGGCCGCACCGGTCCCGATCGAGCAGAAGCTTCCGATGAGGAGCCGGTCGACGCCCGCATCGGGCAGAAGATAACGCGCGCAGTCCTCGAACGAATGACCGTGGTAGTAGCCCGAATAGTAGCTGTAGCGACCGACGCTGATGTTGGGGTTCTCGACCTGCTTGTCGAGCGGGACGCCCTTGAACGGGCTTTCGAAGAAATTTTGCATGGTCCGGTTCCTGAAATGAGTTGTTTTCTGCGGTCAGGCAGAAGCGGCGCGCATACACTTCGGTATCGCGGCGATCCCCCGGGCGTCTTCCGGGGCTCATTCAGGTGGTTCGGCGTGCCGCCTTCATCGGGCTGGAAACCTGCTGCAGGGTGGGGCGTCCAGCATAGCCCGCGCGGCGATCGAGGCCAAGCCGCAAGAGGCCTTTTGCCGCGAAAGAACGTCTCGGGATGCCCGATACGGGCAATGTCGCTGACGGCGACGCGCCTCCCGCGTTCAGGGAGGGCTCGGCCGTTTCCCGTTGGTTTGCGATAAGCGAACCGGCTACCGGTCAGGCGTACGTCGATGCGTCGCGAGGCGTGCCGTGATGCGCCGGCGGCGTGGGCGAGGGGACCTGCGCGCGCTGGTGGCGCGCTTCAAGCGCGATGCAGCCCCAGATGATGCCCATGATGAGATAGAGATGCCGCCACCGGTCGGTGTCGATGACGTTGCCGACCAGCATGTGGCCGAAGAAGACAACCAGCGCACAGATCAGAACGGGCTGCCAGGGCCGGTCGCGCAGGGCGATCCGCAGGCCGGCCCCGAGCGTCCAGAAGACCAGCGTGACATAGGCGGCAAAGCCAAGCCACGAATAGTCGAACAGCGCCTTCAGCCAGATGTTGTGCGTATCGGTGCCGAACCGGCGGCCGAACTCGAGCGGGCCGATGCCGAGCGGGTGCTCGGTCGCCTTGAACAGGCCGAGCACCTGGTTCGAAAAGCGTCCGCCCTGGCCCGCATCATAATCCTGGACCAGGCGGGCGCGCTCGACCAGCATCTCGCGCACGGTGTCGATCTGCAACGCGATGCCCAGCGCGATGACGATCGCAACGAACGCCGCCACCGACAGCGCCAGGACACGCAGCCGGAACGCCGGCGTCGGCGAGGCGATCAGCAGCGTCATCGTCAGAAGAAGCGCGCAGACGACGAACAGGCCCCAGCCGGCGCGCGAGAAGGAAAGAAACAGGGCGAGCACGAGCACGGCAAGCAGCGGCAGCCGCCACAGGGCGCCCTGAGCGGGCGCGTCAGAACGCCGTGAAGGCACCAGATGGTCGGCAGTGCGAGAAAGGGCGCGAACACGTTCGGGTCCTGAAAGGCGCCCATCGCGCGACCGTAACGAGTGAAGATCTCGGCGCCGGGCAACAGGCCGAAATAGCCGACGATTCCCAGAAAGCCGGTCAGGACCGCGGCGGTCAGATAGCCGTTCATGATCACGTTCAGCCGCCGCCAGTCCGCCGCGATCACCGCAGCAAAGAAGATCGCGGTGAAGGCGAGAAAGAAGCCGACGGCCAGATAGAGCGGCGCGTCCCGCCAGTTTGCCATCGTCATCATCGAGATGACGCCGCCGATGTTGAAGACGACGAGCAGCACCGTCAGCGGCATGATCGCGGCGGGCAGGCGCAGCCCGCACAGGAACCATATGGCGACGAGCCCCACCATGAACAGTTCGTACGGCGCCGGCTCGTTGATCACGAAGCCGCTCAGGAACGCGCTCAGCCAGATGGCGAACGCCGCCAGCAATCCGCCGAGCGCGCGGTTCCTGTCGACCGGCGAGAGGGGCGGGGCGGCGGTCGTCAATAGGCGTTTTCCGTGTTCAGAAGGCTGATCGGCGTCAGGAACAGGATCTTCAGGTCGAGCAGCAGCGACCAGTTTTCAATGTAGTAGAGGTCGTACTCGGTGCGCTTCTTGATCTTCTCGTCCGTATCGACCTCGCCGCGCCAGCCATTGATCTGTGCCCAGCCGGTGACGCCCGGCTTCACCCGATGCCGCGCGAAATAGCCGTCCACCACCTCGCCATAGAGCTTGTCACGGGTCTGGGCGTGAACGGCGTGCGGACGCGGGCCGACCAGCGACAGATCGCCCTTGAGCGCGTTGAAGAACTGCGGCAGCTCGTCTATCGAGGTCTTGCGGATGAACCGGCCGACGGGCGTCACGCGCGGATCGTTGCGGGTCACCGCGTTGCGCGCCGTCGCGTCCTGCTGATCCACATACATCGAGCGGAACTTGTAGACGTTGATGATCTCGTTGTTGAAGCCGTGCCGCTTCTGCACGAAGATCACGGGGCCCTTCGATGTCAGCCGCACCGCGATCGCCGTCGCCAGCATGATCGGCGAGAGCACGATGATCCCCAGAAGCGAGAAGACGATATCGAAGCCGCGCTTGGCGACGCGGTCCCAGTCGCGGATCGGCCGGTCGAAAATGTCGAACATCGGCACCTTGCCGATGAACGAATAGGTGCGCGGCCGGAAACGGAGCTTGTGGGAATGGGCCGAAAGGCGGATGTCGACCGGCAGCACCCAGAGCTTCTTGAGCATGTGCAGCACGCGGTTCTCCGCATCGAGCGGCAGCGAGACGATCAGCATGGAGATGCGGGCGCGCCGGGTGAACTCGACCAGCTCCTCGATGTTGCCGAGCTTCGGGTAGCCCGCCACGATCAGCGGTGAACGCTCGTCGTCGCGGTCGTCGAAGATGCCGCAGATGCGCACGTCATTGTCCGGCTGCGCCTCCATGGCGCGGATCAGCTTCTCGGCGGCCTTGCCGCCCCCGACGATGACCGCGCGCCGCTCCATGGTGCCGTTGCGCGCCCATTTCCGCACGAGCCAGTTCAATGTGAGCCGCACGGCGAACAGCAGAACGAGGCCGGCCAGGAACCACGATCCGAACCAGACCCGCGAGAAGTCCTCCGAGGTCTTCATGAAGAACGCCGTCAGGGCCATGACGGCGAACGCGGCCGTCCACATCGCGGCCACGCGCGGGAAGAACGCAACCGAGTTGCGGATCGCACGGATCTGATAGGCGTCGGCCACCTCGGCGAAGATCACGTAGAGCGCCGAACCGGTGATGATGGCGGCGGGATAGTCCAGGAGCATGCCCTGCGGCACGCCCACATAGACCAGCATGATCAGAACCGAGATCGCGGCAAGCGCGAGGAATTCGCCGACGCGCAGCAATCCGCTGACCATCGACGGCGAGATCGTGTCGCGCCGGTATTCGTCCGCGATCCGCGCGGCCAGCGAATTGAGCTGGCCCTCCTTGATGACCAGTTCGTCGCCCGTCTGGTAGGCGCGGACGGTCTCCGGCGTGTAGCGCAGGCGCGGGTCGATCTCGTTCATCACTGCTTTCCGTTCGCGATTGCCGCGAAAGCCTATCGGGGCAGGCTTAAGAAACGCTTGATGAAGGCCCCGATCCCGGCCCCGCCGCGCCTCGCGCGCGGGCAAGCGCCTCGCGATAGGTTTCGATGATCGCGCCGGCCATCGTCTCGGCGCTGAAGCGGGCCCTGAGATCGGCCACGGGCGGCATCTGCCTTGCCAGCCGGTCGGGCTCGGAGAGGGCCCTGTCCATCGCTACGGTCAGTTCGGCGCCTTCGGGCGCGATCAGGGCAGGGTTCTCTGGCCCCATGATCTCTGGAATGCCGCCGACATGGCTTGCGATCAGGGGTTTGCCGGCGGCAAGCGCTTCGAGCACGATGTAGGGCATCGCCTCGGCGCGCGAGGGCATGGCGACGGCGCGGGCAAGCGCGAACGCCTGCCGGGCCGGCATCGGGTCGCGCAGGGCGATCGCGTCGCCGAGCCCCGCATCGGCAATGCGGCCCGCGATGGCGTCGCGATCAGGGCCCGCGCCGACCATCACGCCAGAGACCTGCGGATGCGGACCGCCGCGCAGCGCGCCGATGGCGTCGACGAACAGGTCCGGCCCCTTCAGCATGCGCATTTCGCCGATGAACAGAAAGTCCGCCGCATCGGGCGCGGCGGGGACCGGTTCGAACTCGCCGGGGGCAAGCCCGTTATGGACAACGCGGGTCGGACAGCGCGGCTCGCCGATCTTGGCGCGCCAGGTCTGGCGTTCGTAGTCGGCCACGAAGAGGATCGTCTCGCAGACCCGTTCCAGCATGCGCTCGACGGCGAAGTACAGCCGGCCGCTGCGGCTCGCCGGGTCGTAGTGAAGGCTGCCCCCATGCGGCGAATAAATCCGTGCCGGCCGCCTGGAGCGGTTCGCCATCGCACCCACAGCGCGCGCGAAAACGCCGCCCTTGGCGCCGTGGCCATGGACCACGTCGGGCTCCATTTTCCTCAGCAACGCCAGTATGTTGCGGGCAGCTCCAATGTCCCCGGGTCCGATCGAGCGGGCCATCGGCACCCGCCGCAGGCCGAGCGCGAGGCCTTCGGCCAGTTCGGCCAGCATCGGTTCATTGTAGCCAGCCGTGCCGGCAACGTCGCAGATCAGGCCGACCCGGTGACCGGCCGCGCCCTGGGCGTCGGCCAGATCGCGCACATGGCGCAGAACGCCGCCCATGGGCGCCCTCAGCACATGGACGATCGTCAGGCTCGGCGCGTCGGCCATCGCATCAGGGCCGGTCAGAACAACCGTTCGCGGACATAGATCGTGTCGCCCGGCAGGATCGGGTCGGAGATCAGCACACGGCCGGTCATGACGCGGCCGTTGATGTGGCGGGTGATGTCGGCATTGGCCTGGTTGGCGCGGGCCGAAAAGCCGCCCGCCGAGGCGATGGCGGTCTGCACGGTCATGCCCGGCACGTAGGAGTATTGGCCCGCGGCGCCGACCTCGCCCATCACGAAGATCGGCCGATAGGTCTCGACCTGTACCGAAACGTCCGGATTGCGCAGGAAGCCCTGGCGCAGCTCGGTGGCGATGGCGCTTTCGAGCTGGTGGACGGTGCGGCCGCGCGCCGGCACGGCGCCGACGAGCGGAAACGAGATATAGCCCGACTGGTCGACCGCGTAGGCGTTGGTCAGATCGGCCTGGTCGAAGACCGTGACCCGGACCTGGTCGCCGGCATCGAGCGTATAGGGCTGGTTGATCGCCTCGTGGAATGCTGGCGGGGCGGGGCGATAGCCCGAGCAGGCCGCCAGCGCGAGCATGGCGGCGGCGGCGAAACCTCGCATGACAAAGGAGCGCAACTGAACACGCATTGGCACTTCCAACCGTTCATCGAAAGGCGCGTGGTGCGCCCTGGTCGGTACGGTTATCGCGTCATTAGGGTTAATGGCCGGTAAAGCGGGCGGGGTCGGCGCTCCGCCGCCCGGCATGATTTACGCTTCGTCAATCCCGGTGAACGAAGTCTGAAGGGCCGGTTTACACCATGGAAACCATACCGGTTTACGCTCGCCGGCAAGTACCGCGTTGCCGGAGTGTGCACATGGCCGTTTCGTCCTATCAGTCGCAAGACGCCGACCTCGATGTCGGCCGGCTGTTCTCGGCCCTATGGCGCGACAAGTGGATCATCGTGATCGGGGCGCTGGCGATCACCGCGATCGTCACGCTTCTTTTGTTGATGGCAACACCGCAATATCGCGGCGATGCCCGCGTGCTGATCGATGCCGGCGAGTCCGTCTTCACGCGCCCCGATCGCGACCCGCTGGCCGATCAGACGCTGCTCGACCAGGAAGCGATCGCCAGCCAGGTCCAGATCATCACTTCGACCGATCTCCTGCTCCAGGTGGCGGAACAACTCGATCTGGCGTCGCGCGAGGAGTTCAACGCCGACGCCAACCTCTCGGCCTTCCGGCGCGGGCTGATCCTGATCGGCCTTGCCGCGGACCCGTCCGAGCGCAGCCAGGAACAGCAGGTGCTCACCGCAATCCGCGAACGGCTTTCGGTTTATCCGGTCGAGAACTCGCGCGTCATCGTGATCGGCTTCCGGTCCTCCGATCCCGAACTTGCGGCCCGCGTTCCCAACACGCTGGCCGAGGCCTATGTCGCCCTCGAAAGCCGGGCGCAGCTCCAGAACACGGGCGCGGCCGCCGACTATCTCGAGCGCGAGATTGCCGACCTGCAGCAGGAGGTGCGCGCCGCAGAGGCGGCCGTCGCCGACTATCGGGCGGAGAACGGGTTGCTGCTGGGGGAGAACAATGCCGTTCTGGCCACCCAACAGCTTGCCGAACTGTCGACCGAGCTGTCGCGGGTCAGGGCCGAACGGTCGGCGACCGAGGCGCGGGTGCGCAGCGTGGAAGCCGCGCTCGAAAATGGCGTGTCCGTCGACACGCTGCCCGACGTGATCGCCTCGCCCGTCATCGCCCGGCTGACCGAGCAGCGCGCGAACCTGCAGGCCGAACTGGCCGATCTGTCGACCACGCTGCTGCCCGGCCATCCGCGCATGCAGGCGCTGCAGTCGCAGATCGAGGGTCTGGGTGCGCAGATCCGCGCGCAGGCGCGCAACGTGCTCGCCGGCCTCCGCAACGAGGCCGGGATCGCCCGTGATCGTGAGGCCGAACTGGGCGCCGATCTCAACACGCTCAAGGCCGCCTCGGCCGACGCCAACGACAGCGAGGTCGAACTGCGCGCGCTCGAGCGCGAGGCGGCCTCCAAACGGGCGCTGCTGGAGACCTATCTGGTGCGTTTCCGCGAAGCCCAGTCGCGCGATCAGGGAGAGTACGCCCCGGCGAAGGCGCGCCTGATCTCGTCCGCCACCGTGCCGATCGAGCCGTCCTTTCCGCGCATGGTGCCGCTCATCGGTGCGACCTTCTTTGCGTCCCTTCTATTCATGATCGTCGTCACGCTTATGCGCGAACTGTTTTCAGGCCGCGCTCTGGTTCCGGCGGCAAATGCGCCGGCGGTTTCCGATGCGGCATCGGCGGCCCCTGCCGTCAGCGAGCCCGTCGCGCCGGCCGCCACGCCCTCGGTCGCTGACGCCGAGCCCGAGCAGGTGGGCCGTGCGGCGCCCGCTGCCGCACCTGCCCGTGCCGAAGGGCCGGCCAACGACAATTTCTCGGTCTCCGCGGTCGCCGACAAGCTCATCCGGCGCGGTGCCGGCCGGGCGCTGATCGTCGCGCCGCCGGGCGGCACCGCCGCGCCGAATGTCGTCGGCATCGCGCGGCGGCTCGACGAGAAGGGCCTTCGCACCATCGTGCTCGATCTGTCGGGAACCGGCTATGCCGGCGGCCTGATGGACGCCGATCCGGCCGAGCCGGGCATCACCGATCTTCTGGCCGCGCAAGCCTCCTATTCGGAGGTCATCTTCGGCGACAGCCGGTCCGGGGCCCATGTCATGCCTTCGGGCGGCGCCGATCCGGAACGCGCGCTGGCGGGCATCGAACGGCTCCCGATCATCCTCGATGGCCTCGCGTCCGCCTACGACATCGTGGTCGTCGACTGCGGCGTCACCGACGCGGCCGGTCTGGCCCGGCTTGCCAGCCACGAAAGCGAGATCATCCTTTCGGTCGACCCCGAAAGCGGCGATGCCGCGGTCGAGGCGGCGCAGGACCTGGCCGATGGCGGCTACGACGATGTGCTGATCGTGCTGGGCGAGGATGATGCCTCGCCCGATCCCGATACGCCCGTCGATCTGCGCAAGGCGGGGTGAGCGGCTAGATCCTTGCGACCTAAGAGCGGCTTGCGAGCGCCTTGCGCACCCGTTTTGCAAGGGCCCAGGCCCGTTCGTTGGACTTGAGCGCCCGCACGAGGCGGCTCCGGCCGGTCTGGGCGGCCGCCCGCATCTTGCCCGGCAGCGTGAGGCCGATCGTCGTGTCGTAGTGCGTGGTCTCGATATCGCACCAGGCACGCTTGTATCGTTCGTCCCCGATGCCGAAGTCGAAGATCCTCACTCCCGTCTCGCAGGCGTGGGCGATCATGCTGAAAAAGAGCTGTTCGCCGGGTCTCGCTGGCGCATGGTGGACGTCGAACGTGCCGAACTCGACCGTCATCCGGCCGTCGAGCGTCGTCGTGCCGGCGATGGCGATGATCTCGTCGTCCAGCGTCAGGGCGTGCAGTTCATGCTGCGGGCCGTGCTCGGTGAACAGCACCCTGAAGAACGCCTGCGTGCGCGCGTCGCCAAAGACGTCGGAAATGCCGGCCGCCCTGAACCGTTCCGCCTTCAGCGCAAAGAAGCGGTCGAGCGCGGCCGGCGCATCCGCCACGGGAACCGGATGGTGGAACGCGACGGTCCCGATCGCGTCGAGCTTGCGCCGGTAGCTGCGTATCTTCTTGCGTTTGTTCTTGCCGCCGCGTTCGGTCAGCAGCGTGTCGAAGTCGCTGTCGATTGCGAACGAAAGCGCGATGTTCGGGCTCTGGACGCTCGTGCCGAAGACGAACGGATTGGCGATGCCGTTCCAGACGGCGTGCTGGCGCTCCAGTATGATCGAGCCGGCCGGGCAGTCCGCCGCCCGCAGCGCCGCCTTGATCGCCGGCTCTCCCGCGCGCGCCAGTGCCTCGATGTCGGCACGGCGACCGACGGGAAAGTTCCCGTTCGCGTGGCGCCCGCCGCAATAGCCGGCGACCCCGTTTCCGCACAGTTCGAGCGGCAGCAGGACCGGACCATGGCCATCCGTGGCGAAGGTCAGGAACATCGGTTCGCAGCCGGCCGTGCCGACCCAGGCCGAAAGCATTGCCGGGTGCTGGTAGCCGGTGTGGATCATGTCGGGCGTGATCGCATCGATTGCGGTGCGCGCGGCGGCGACGCCCGCGATGACCTCGACCGAGACCGCCGGCACGCGCGCGGCGGTGGCGGCGCCGGTCCGCTGAAACGTTGCGTCAACCATTCCTTCAACCCTTTCACCGTACCTTAAGCCGATGCGGGTTTCATTTCCGTTGAAGGCCGCCGGCCAATTGCCCCGGTCGGGCGGTCACTGACGTGCAGGATAGGTGATGTACAAGACGCTGTGGCGGAAGTCGGTCATGATCGGCGCGCGCGCGACAGGCCTGTCCGCCGTGTCCCAGCGGCTCTTCGGCGGTATGGGCGCGATCTTCATGCTGCATCGGATCGGGCCGCCGCAGAACGCCTCTGGGCTCAACGCGTTCCTGTCCTGCGCTCCGGATTTCCTGGACGAGCTGTTCGGCACGCTCAAGCGCGAGGGCTGGCGCTTCGTCACGCTCGACGAGGTCGCCGATCGCCTGCGCGCGGGCCATCGCGACGAGCGTTTCGCCGCCGTGACGCTCGATGACGGCTACCGCGACAACGCCGAACTCGGCGCGCCGGTCTTTGCGGCGCACGAAGTGCCTTATGCGGTGTTCATCTGCCCGGGGCTCATCGATGGTTCGACCTATCTGTGGTGGGAGATCGCGGCGCGGATCATCGAAAGCCGCGACACGGTTCGCTTCCGCACGCACGACGATGCGATCGAACTGCTCTGCGCCACCGCCGCGCAGAAGCAGGCCGCATACGATCGCCTTACCGGCTATCTGACGAGCGAAGTCGACGAGGACGCCCAGCGGGTCCTGATGACGCGATTCGCGGCCGATCACGGCGTCGATGTCGATGCGCACCGGCGCGCGTCGATCATGGACTGGGACGAGGTCCGCGCGCTTGCCGCCGATCCGCTGTGCACGATCGGCGCCCACACGTCCCACCATTTCAGCCTCAGGCGCCTCGAACGAAACCGCGCGATGGAGGAGATCGCCGGATCGGTGCGGCGCATCGGCGCCGAGATCGGCCAGACGCCGCGTCATTTCGCCTATCCCTATGGCGGTCCGTCTGCGGTCGGCGAACGCGAGGTCGATCTCGTTCGCCAGGCCGGTCTCGCCACGGCGGTGACCACGCGCCATGGCCTTCTGCAGCCCGGCCACGCCGACCATCTGCACGCCCTGCCGCGCATTTCGCTGAACGGCGAGTATCAGCAGCCGCACTATGTCGAGACGATGCTGAGCGGGTTGACCGTGGCGCTCGCCAACCGGGGTCGGCGCCTGGTCACGCTTTGAGCCTCAGCGGGCGTCCTCGCGCCGCGCCGGTCGTTCCATCCATGAGATGATGAACATGGCCGGCACCACCCAGACCAGCCCCGAGAGCCCGAAGAAGGCCAGATGCACATACCATGCGCTGTCGGCCAGCCGCGCCGAGGCGATCGCCATCGCGACCAGCGCATAGACGATCACCAGCGCCACCAGCGCGACCATGCCGATGAATTTTCTCAGCCTTTGCGGCATCGGGTCTTCCTCTTTGACCGCCGATCTAGCACATGCGATCGCCGTGCCAAGCCCCGCACGCTGCGGCAAAGCTGCACTTGCCAGTCCGCCGGCCATTTGCCATCTGCGCTGCGACCCGACAGCGAGCCGGACCATGAGTGCCGTCACCACACCAGCAATGCAGACCCCTGATATCAGACGCGCGGACGCCGAACTGCGCCATCGCGCTCAGGTGCGCGGCTGGCTCTATTTCACGGCTCTCGTCCTGCTTGTGCTCGTCACCGTCGGTGGCGCCACAAGGCTGACCGATTCGGGCCTGTCGATCACCGAATGGGCGCCGATCCACGGGGTCATCCCGCCGCTGACCGAGGCGCAGTGGGAAGAGGAGCTCGAACGCTACCGGCAGATACCGGAGTACCAGGTCGTCAATCGCGGCATGTCCATGGCCGAGTTCCAGTTCATCTACTGGTGGGAATGGGGCCACCGGTTCCTGGCGCGGGCGCTTGGCCTCGTATTCGCAGTGCCGCTCGCCTTCTTCTGGCTGACCGGCCGGCTGGACAGGCGCGTGAAGCTGCCGCTGCTGGGCCTTCTTGCGCTCGGCGGTCTGCAGGGCTTCATCGGCTGGTGGATGGTCTCGTCGGGCCTGACCGAGCGGGTCGACGTCAGCCACTATCGCTTGGCCGTGCATCTGTGCATGGCGGCGCTGATCCTGGGCTGGATCGTCTGGGTCGCGCGCGGGCTCGCCCCGCACGCCCGCGATCTCAAGCCGACCGCGCGATCGAGCCTGTGGGCCGGCATCGTCGCCGGTCTTGTCTTCGTGCAGATCTATCTGGGCGCCCTCGTCGCCGGGCTCGATGCGGGCTGGGTATTCAACGAGTGGCCGATGATGGGCGAGGGGCTGTTTCCGGCCGTGATGTGGGAGCCGGCGCTCGGCTGGCGCAACTGGGTCGAAAACCCGGCCATCGTCCAGTTTGCTCATCGCACGGGCGCCTACGTGCTGCTGGCGGTCATCGTCGGCCACGTCTGGTCGTGCTGGCGCTGGGCCCCGGGTTCGACGCATGCCCGCCGGGCCATGGTGCTGCTCGGACTGGTGCTCGCGCAGGCCCTTGTCGGCATCGTCACGCTGGTGATGGAAGTGCCGCTCTTCTGGGCCCTCGTGCACCAGGCGCTGGCCTTCTTCACGCTGGCCTTCGCGGTCGCGCACTGGCGCGCCATGGTCGGCCCGCTGCCGCTGTCGAACGGCCGCCGGCACCTGCACGCCTGACCGCGATCAGTCGAAGCGGACGTCCGCCTTCGACAGCATCAGGTCCAGGTTCTGGACGGCCGCGCCCGAGGCGCCTTTGCCCAGATTGTCGAGCGAGGCGATGAGGTTCATCTGCCCGTCGCCCGGCGTGCCGCAGACATAGAGCCGCATCCGGTCGGTTCCCGCCATCTCGGTGGCATCGTTCCGCGCAAGCCCCGCGCTCTCGTCCAGTTCGACCACCTCGACGACGCTCTGGCCGGCATAGTGGGTCTCCAGCGCCTCGTGCACGCGCTCCATGGAGGCATTGTCGTTCAGATGCGCCGCATGCAGCGGCACGTTGACCAGCATGCCCTGCGCGAACCGGCCGACCGAGGGCGTGAAGACCGGCCGTGTCGAAAGCCCCGAGCGCTCCATGATCTCGGGCACGTGCTTGTGGCGCAGTGACAGCGCATAGGCAAAGAACGGCGCGGCGATGCGGTCGTCCGCCGTCTGGTCCTCCATCTGCCGGATCATCTGCTTGCCGCCGCCCGAATAGCCGGAGACCGCGTTGATCGTCAGCGGGTAGTCGGGCGGCAGGATACCGGCCAGCACGAGCGGCCGCACAAGGCCGATCGCCCCGGTCGAATAACAGCCCGGATTGGAGACCAGGCGCGCCTCGGCGATGCGGCTTGCCTGGCCTGGCTCGGCCTCGGCGAAACCGTAGACCCAGTCCGGGTCGGTCCGGTGCGCGGTAGATGCATCGATGAACCGCGTCTCGGCACCCTCGGCCAGCTTGACCGCTTCGCGCGCCGCATCGTCGGGCAGGCACAGGATGGCGATCTCGGCCTCGCGGAGCAGGGCGGTGCGCTTTTCGGCATCGCGCCGGTCGTCGGCGGCGAGCGACAAGAGCGCGATGTCGGTGCGCTTGGCGAGCCGGTCGCGGATTTGCAGCCCCGTCGTGCCATGCTCGCCGTCGATGAATATCTTTGCTGCCATGGAAACCCTGAACGTCTTTCGTTTCAATATGTTGCCGCGGACTTCGGACTCAGGTCGCGAACCCGTTGAATCGCGATCTCAACGGCTTGAATCACTGTCTCAGCCGGCCGCCTTGCGCGCCGCCAGAAGCCCAAGATAGTGCATCGCCACCGTCGCCCCGGCGATGGCCGTGATATCGGCGTGATCGTAGGCCGGCGCAACCTCCACGACGTCCGCGCCGACCAGTTGCAGGTTCTTCAGATGCATCAGCGTGCCCAGCATCTTCGCGCTTGAGGGGCCGCCGGCGACAGGCGTTCCGGTACCCGGAGCGAACGCCGGATCGAGGCAATCGATATCGAAAGTGATGTAGGCCTTGCCGCCGCCAACGCGCGCATAGATCGCTTCGGCGATCTCGGTCGCGCGCATGTCCTCGAGGCGATGCGCGTCGATGATCTCGATCCCGCAGGTCGCGGGCGCATGGGTGCGGATGCCGATCTGGATCGACCGATCCGGATCGATGATGCCATCACGCGCCGCGCGACCGACGAACGAGCCATGGTCGATCCGGTTGCCGTCGTCCGGCCAGGTGTCCTGATGGGCGTCGAACTGGATCAGGGCGAGGGGCCCGTGCGCGGCCGCGTGCGCCTTCAGCAGCGGCCAGGTGACGAAATGGTCGCCGCCCAGCGCCAGAACAAACGCGCCCGCCGCGATGACAGCGCGCGCGGCGGCCTCGATGCGCGCCGGCGTTTCGGCATGATTGCCGTAGTCGAGCAGCACGTCCCCGGCGTCGATCACCGCGAGATCGGCGAACAGATCGTTGGCGAACGGGTATTGCGGATCATTGTCCATGATCGCCGAGGCGCGGCGGATCGCCTGCGGGCCGAACCGGGCGCCCGGCCGGTTGGAGACGGCCGCGTCGAACGGGATGCCGAGCACGGCGACATCGGCGCCGGCCGGATCCTTGGAATATTTGCGGCGCATGAACGATGTCACGCCCGCATAGGTCGGATCGCCGGCCGCGCCGGTCAGCGGGCCTTCGGCGATCGCATGGTCGATGGAGCTTGAGGGCATCGGTCGGGCCTGTTCACAGCGCTGGAACGTCCATCGCGTTCAACAGCTTTCGCGCCCCGTTGGCAACCGACTTGCGGCGATCATCGGCGAGCGCGCGCACCCGCACCTCGATGCGCGGGATGATCGCCGCATCGCGTTTCACCCAGCGCTGGAGCGTCTTCATCGTCATGTTCAGGGCGATCCAGTCGTCTTCCTCTTGCAGATTGCGGATCATGATCGCCGTCGCGGCGGCGCGCTGCTTGGCCGTGAGCCGTTTCTCATGCTCGAGGAACAGTTGCGCCAGCGTCCATTTGGCCGAGGGCTGGTCGATCGCCGAGACCTCGGTGATGAACCGGTCCGCCCACGCCGGGAACCAGTCGGGCCGCGCCTTGAAGACACGCCGGCAGGCGTTCGAGGTACGCAGGCGCACGATCGCGTCCTCGCTGAAATAGCAGTCGAACAGTTCGTCCATGCGACCCGGATCGTCGAGAACGATCTCGACCACTTCGAGCGTGCGGCCCAACGAGTTGGGATGGCCGCCGGCAAGCATCATGCGGAACGGTTCCATGTCCATTCATAGCCGCGACCGCGCCAACAAAAAAGCGGGGCCGGGGCCCCGCTTCGGTCTCTGCTGACAGGCGCCGAAAGATCAGCGCTTGGAGAACTGGAAGCTCCGGCGTGCCTTGGCCCGGCCGTACTTCTTGCGCTCGACCACGCGGCTGTCGCGGGTCAGGAAGCCGCCCTTCTTGAGCACCGGGCGAAGCTCGGGCTCGTAGTGGGTCAGGGCGCGGGAAATGCCGTGGCGCACGGCGCCCGCCTGACCGGAGAGCCCGCCGCCCTTGACGGTGGCGACGACGTCGTACTGTCCGTCGCGGTTTGCGGCGATCACCGGCTGCCTGAGGATCATCTGCAGGACCGGACGGCCGAAATAGGCCTCCATGTCCTTGTCGTTGATCGTCATCTTGCCGGTGCCCGGCTTCAGCCAGACGCGGGCGACGGCGTCCTTGCGCTTGCCGGTGGCATAGGCGCGGCCATGTTCGTCCAGCTTCTGGACATGCACCGGGGCTTCGGGCGCGGCAGCCGGCTGACCTTCGCCGGTCGCCAGGTTGCCCAGTTCTTCAAGGGAGTTTAGATCAGCCATCAGATACGGGCCTTCTTGTTCTTGCGGTTGAGCGCGGCGACATCGAGCATCTCCGGCTTCTGCGCTTCGTGAGGATGGTCGGTGCCGGCATAGACGCGCAAATTCTTCATCTGGCGCCGGCCGAGCGGACCGCGCGGGATCATGCGCTCGACGGCCTTTTCCACCACGCGCTCGGGGAAGCGGCCGTCCAGAAGCTGCTCGGCCGAGCGCTCCTTGATGCCGCCGGGGTGGCCGGTGTGCCAGTAGTACTTCTTCTCCCAGCGCTTGTTGCCGGTGAAGACCACCTTGTCGGCGTTGATGACGATGACGTTGTCGCCATCATCGACGTGCGGCGTGAAGGTCGGCTTGTGCTTGCCGCGCAGGCGCGAGGCGACGATCGTGGCAAGGCGGCCCACGACGAGGCCGTCTGCGTCGATCATCACCCATTTCTTCTGCACATCGGCAGGTTTCTGCGAAAAGGTCCGCATGGGTTCGTCCTTGTTCCATCCCGCCGGACGCACCGCGCGGGCATTTCTTGTTGCTTGGATTGTCGCGTGAAGCGGCAAAAACGGACGCACGGGACCAGCCCGCGCGTGCTCGTAGGGGCGTCTAGTCGGCGCGGCGTGTCTTGTCAAGCGACATTTCCGAGCCAAGTCTCAAAAAGGGATTGAAAAGCAGCAGGTTAGCAATACGGTATTATTTTACCGTATGAGGCTTGCGTGGCGGGATCGAATAGGTGGCCGTGGCGTGGGAGACGAGCGTGCCGTCCTCGTCGCGAACCGAGACCTCGGCCACCGCCAGCCGCTTGCCGAGCTTCAGAAGACTGGCTTCGCAGGTCAGCGGCCCGGGCGCGGCCCGGTGGACGAAATTGATGTTCAGGTTCGTCGTCACCACGAGCGCGACCGGGCCGATATGGGCAAGGATGACGTAGTAGGCGGCAAGATCGGAGATGGTGAACAGGGTAGGGCCGGAAATCGTCCCGCCGGGCCTGAGATGCCGGTCGTTCGGCTCGAGCCGCACGCTCACCGCGCCCGGCTGCACCGAGCGGACCGAGAGCACCCGCCCGTCCATGTGGACCTGAGGAAAGTGCGCGTCGATGAACGCCTCGATGTCGCTTGCCTCCATGACCGGGGTAAACCGTTCCGCCACGTTCTTCTCCTGCTTCTTGCCCGCACGTTTCCGCTGGGATACGGCTTGAGGGGTTAGCCGGAGCACCCAAGGGGAGGCAAGCCATGGCGGGAACGGTCACCGAACTCAGACAGCCCGAACCGGAGGGGCTCGTGCTGGCCCGCAATGAGGGCGCGATCGCGCGCCTGACGCTCAACAGCCCACCCGCCAACGCCCTTTCGATCGCGATGATGGAGACGCTGCTGTCAGCGCTGGTCGAGGCCGGGAGCGATCCGTCCGTGCGCGTGATCGTGATCCGGTCGGAGGGGCGCGTCTTTTCGGCCGGGCACGATCTGAAGGAACTGACCGCCCATCGCGCCGATCCCGACCGTGGCGCCGCCTTCTTCGCGTGGACGTTTGCGCTGTGCGCCGACCTGATGACCGCGATCGTCCGCCATCCCAAGCCGGTGATTGCCGAGATCGACGGTCTGGCGACCGCCGCCGGCTGCCAGCTCGTGGCCAGTTGTGACCTGGCGATCTGCACGGACAGCTCCGGCTTCTGCACGCCGGGCGTCAACATCGGCCTGTTCTGCTCGACGCCAATGGTCGCGCTGTCGCGCAACGTCCAACGCAAGCAGGCCATGGAGATGCTGCTGACCGGCGAGACGATCGATGCGTCGACGGCCAGGGAGTTCGGTCTCGTCAACCGCATCGTGCCGCGCGAATATCTGAATCAGGTTGTCACGAAATACGCCCAAACCATTGCCGACAAGTCGTCCATGGTTGTCCGGACGGGCAAGGAGGCGTTCTACCGGCAGGCCGAGATGGATCTCGACGAGGCCTATGCCTACACGGCCGAGGTGATGGTCGAGAACATGCTGGCGCGCGATGCCGAGGAAGGCATCACCGCGTTCCTGCAGAAGCGCAAGGCGCAATGGACGAAAGAGCAATGAGCGGCAGCGAGACCGACCTTCGCTGGACATGTGAGATGGCTTGCCGTGCAGCATGGCCGGCGGCCATCGAGGTGCGGCACGGGGATTGGACGGCGCGCTACGACGGCAGTCCGATCCGACGCACCAACTCGCTCAATCCGCTGCCCGGCGCGACAGGCCTCACCCGTGATGTTCGCCATGCTGCCGAGTCGTTTTATGCCGGTCGCGGGCGCCGAACGGTGATCCGCCTTCTCGACTTTGCGGCGTCCGATCAAGCGGCGCTCGAGGGCGAAGGCTATCGGTGCGACGGCAACACGCAGACCCTCCACGCCCGGCTGGACGGGGACATCGCCGGAATCGGACAGGACACGACGCTGCATGATCATGCGTCGGCGGGCTGGCTCGCTCTGCGCGAAACGCTCAATCCCGATGGTGGCGTCTTCCGCTCCATGCTGCAGCGGATCGAAGCACCACTTTGTTTCGCTGAGACGCGGGTTGATGGGCAGGTTGCGTCCATCGCTTATGGCGTTCTCATCGACGATCTTCTGGTCATCGAGGCCGTTGCCACCGATCCGGTCTTTCGGGGACGCGGCTTGGCTCGCCAGACCGTCGGTGCGCTGATCAACTGGGCTCGGCGGCAAGGCGCCGGGCAGGCGACCTTGCAGGTTGTCGCCGAAAACGCGCCGGCGCGGGCGCTCTACCAGCGGCTCGGCTTTGACAGGCTCCTGTTCTCATACAGCTACATGTATGCGCCCCAGCCGGAGCGCATGGAGATGTGATGGCGCCCGCCATGCACCACGACAGCTATTCCGACGAGCATGTCCGCTCTGTTCTGACGGGCGTCAAATCCATCGCCGTCGTCGGCGCTTCGCCCAACCCGGCCCGGCCGAGCCATGGCGTGACGAAGTTCCTGGTTCGCAAGGGGTTCGAGGTCTTCGCCGTCAATCCCGGCCATGCCGGCAAGACGATCGCCGGCGCGCCCGTCGTGGCCTCGCTCGCCGACCTGCCGCAGCCCGTCGATATGGTCGACGTGTTCCGTCGCTCCGAACATCTCGGCGGGGTGATCGACGAGGCCCTCGCGCTGCCGGACCGGCCGAAGGTCGTCTGGAGCCAGCTCGGCGTGCGCGACGACGAGACGGCGGCCCGTGCCGAAGCCGCCGGCATCACCGTCATCCAGGACCGGTGCCCGGCCATCGAGATGCCGCGGCTGGGCCTCTGAGACGCAACTCCGTTCCCCGGTGACGAATGTTTGCCGGCGGTTGCGCGCCGATTGCGTCCCCGGCGCGCAAAAATCTTCTTTGCATTCGCTTCTGGCCTCGCCGATAAGATCGGCCGGATCCCCACGAACCTGCATCCGGGAGGCAAGAACCATGTCAGATCATACGCCGGGCTTTGAGACGCTCGCCATTCACGCGGGCGCCCAGCCCGACCCGACCACCAAGGCGCGCATCACGCCGATCTACCAGACGACCTCGTTCGTCTTCGACAGCGCCGACCATGCCGCGCGCCTGTTCGGCCTGCAGGAATTCGGCAACATCTATACGCGCATCATGAACCCGACCAACGCCGTGCTCGAAGAGCGCATCGCCGCGCTCGAAGGCGGCACGGCGGCGCTGGCGGTGGCCTCCGGCCATGCCGCCCAGCTTCTCGTCTTCCACACCCTGATGACGGCCGGCGACAACTTCGTCGCCTCCACCCGCCTTTACGGCGGGTCGATCAACCAGTTCGGCCATGCCTTCAAGAACTTCGACTGGCAGGTGCGCTGGGCCGACATGGATGATCCAGACGCGATCGAACAGCAGATCGACGAGCGCACCCGCGCCGTCTTCGTCGAGAGCCTCGCCAATCCCGGCGGGGTCATCACCGACCTCGAAGCGGTCGCCAAGGTCGCCCACAAGCACGGCCTGCCGCTGATCGTCGACAACACGATGGCCACCCCCTACCTGACCCGTCCGATCGAGCATGGCGCCGACATCGTGGTCCATTCTCTGACCAAGTTCATCGGCGGGCACGGCAACTCGATGGGCGGCATCATCGTCGATGGCGGCACCTTCGACTGGTCGGCCTCGGGCAACTACCCGATGCTGTCGGCGCCGCGCGAGGAGTATGGCGGCGTCGTGCTGCACGAGGCGCTGGGCAACATCGCCTTCGCCATTGCCTGCCGCGTGCTCGGCCTGCGCGATTTCGGTCCCGCCCTGTCGCCGTTCAACGCGTTCCAGATCCTGACCGGCCTCGAGACGCTGCCGCTCAGGATGCAGCGCCACTGTGATAACGCCCATGCCGTCGCCAAGCATCTGAGCAAGCACGACGCTGTCTCCTGGGTCCGCTATGCGGGCCTGAAGGGCGACAAGTACAAGGACCTTCAGAAGAAGTACGCGCCCAACGGGGCCGGCTCGGTGTTCACCTTCGGCCTCAAGGGCGGCTACGACGCCGGCGTCAAGTTCGTCGAGGGCCTCGAGATGTTCTCGCATCTGGCCAACATCGGCGACACGCGGTCGCTGGTCATCCATCCGGCCTCGACCACCCACCGACAGCTGTCCGACGACCAGCGCGAGGCGGCCGGAGCCGGCAACGATGTGGTGCGCCTTTCGATCGGCATCGAGCACATCGACGACATCATCGCCGACATCGACCAGGCGCTGGTCAAGGCCGGCTGACCCATGGGGCCGGCCGCCATCGACGGAAGGAGAACATCGAGATCGCTCTAGGATAGGATGGGGGCCAGGCGCGAGGCGAGGAATGCACGGTCCACGGGCAGGGGGTCTTCCTGTTCGTATGAATGCATCAGCAACTGGGCGTGCCGCCCAAGGATCGGCGCCACGCCGGTGTCCGCGACGTCGTGCAGTCGCACCAGCGCGTCAGCGATATGCTGAAGCATCAGCAGGTTGCCGGAGGCCGCCCTGCGCAGCGGGTGAAAGGCCGTGTTGATGACGTCCTCGACTGTCAGCCCCGCGATCTGGACGCGCACGGTTCCGGCGTCGTCCGCCAGCACCCGTCGCCGCAAGCCTCGTCGCACCGGCTCGGCGCAGGCCGAGCTGATCCGGTCGACGCAGGCGATCGCGGTGAACGTGTCATTTACGCCCGGCGACAGCGCCCGCAGCGCGATTTCCAGCAGCACGCTGATCGAATATTCGATGTCCTCGACCGAACCGCGCGCGGGCTGCAGCGCGATCGCCTGGTTGACGGCGTCGGCTGCCGCCCGCCCGTCGCCAGGACCCTGCCCGGCGCTGAACCGCGCGATCGTCTGGCCCTTGAGCATGAACGTGCCCGTCTTGCGGGTGATGTCCAGGAAAAGACCGTGTTCTGCGGCAAAGCTGAGCAGCGACTGCTCGTCCATGCCGGTGATGTAGCCGTTTTCCGCGGCGCTTATCTCGGACATGGACGCCTCGTCGAATTCGAACGCCCTGTCATCCTCTTCGGTCTCGGCCAGAACGCGCGCCAGACGGCTTTCAAGCTGTCTGGAGATTTCGGCGATCTCCTCGTCGATTGTCACGCTGCGCGAGACGGTGTGGACGAAGAAGATCAGCTGAAGGACCGCCACGGCCGACAGGGCGACAGCCATTGCGATCGACAGGACGGGCACGAAGCCGGGGTCGGTCTGGTGCAGCAGCGTCAGCGCGAACAGGAACAGACCGCCGAAGAGGCCGGCCGTCACCTGATTGACACGGTCACTCGTGAAGCGGCGGAGCAGGCGAGGTGCGATCGTTCCGGCCGCCAATGTGAAGACCACCAGTACGAGTGAATAGACAAGGCTCAGCGTTGTCACCGCCGCGCCGGCGATTGTCGACAGGATGGCAACCGCGGTCTGGTAGTCGGTCTGCAGGAATTGATAGGGCTCGGCGCCGGACAAGGCGGCGAACCACTCGTCGAGCCAGAGCGCGAGCGGCGCGATCGCCCAGACGAACAGCGCGATCGTTCCGGGCACGGTGATCAATCCCCGCACGTTGCCCAATTCCGTCAACGCACGCTTGTACATATCGCCCCTCGCGCCGGCCTGCTGGCCAAAACGATGGCAGTGTCGCGCGGTTCCGTCGCCGCGTCAAAGCGTTGGACGCGGGTTGACCTGCCGCAAGGCGCACAAGCCGGATGATCGCTATGTCCGCACTTGGCGAAATCAACCGGAAAGGAGCGTGTCGATGCGCTTCCGCACCATCGTTTCCGCAATGGCCATCGGCGTGGCCGCCGCACCGGTCGTCGCTCTGGCGCAGTCGGCCGACCCGGCCTGGCTCGATACCGTGTCCGAGCAACTGGCCCGCGACGAGCAGTGTCTGGTCGAATACTACGTCAACATCCGCGAGGGCGAACTCGCTGGCCGCAAGACCTACGAAGCGCGCGCCCAGTGCCGGGACGGTCGTCAGTTCGACGCCGTGCGCACCGAGCCGGAAGCGCAGTTCACGGTCCGGCTGTGCGAGGTCCAGGTCTGCTGACCGGCATGGTCCACGGCCCGATCAGTCGACGTCCGCCGAGGCTTCCATGCTGCTGAAGCGGCTGAAGTTGACGCCCTTTTCGGTCGGCACCGACTGCAGGTCCCCGCCCTCGGCGATGATCGCGTTTTGCAGCACCACCGGAAGCGGCGGCCGCCACGCATCCTGCGGGTCGCGCGACACCTCCTCGTCGGGATAGATGTTGTCGAACGTCCAGTTGACGTTCTCCCAGGCGCGATGGAACTTCTCGGGCAGGAACTTCTTCACGGCGAACAGCGTCGGCCGCCGGTCGCCGAATGCCGAGGTCTGGATCAGGATGTCCTCGGGCACTTCGATGCCGCGTTCCCTGAGCCGGTCCTTGTCGACGACCTCTGAGACGACGAAGGCCGGCCGTTCGCTCGGCGGTTGCGCCAGCACCTCGCGGTGAAGCGCCTTGAATTCCGGTGTGGTGATGAAGGCGATCAGATCGTCATAGGCGGCTCGCATGGCCGCCTGCAGTTCTTCGAGCGTGAAATCGAGATGATCATAGGTCATGGCCGGTGCTCCGGTTGCGTCGAAGGGGCGCCGGGACGCTGCCCCGGCGCGATGCCTTTGCCGAAGTCGCGGGCTTCAGGTGCTGCCGCCGGCGCCGCCGCAGAAGCTCAGCCCGCCGCCGCATGCGCAGCCGCCCACGGCGACCACGTCGGGATCGTTGGGCAGTTCGCTGCGGGTGCCGGTGAAGGCGCCGGCATCGTCGACGCTGATCACCGGCTTGCCCGGCTCGAAATAGCGGCTGGAAATGCGCATGTCGTCGGGAAGCGGAACGCCTTCCTTGCGCAGGCGCTTGGGGTCCAGCAGTTTGGCCCCGACCTTGAGCCGGTCCTCGACCGGCGTCTCCTTGAGCTTGCGCATCGCCTCGACGAAGGCCGGCGACGAAATCGCGTCGATCATCTCGCTCGACATCTTCTTGAGGCGCTCGACCTCAAGCTCATCCACTGCTTCCTGCGGCATTTCTACCTCCCTCAAATGTATTAATACCAGTTGAAGGTTAGCATAAATCTGGGATTTTGAAAGAAGATATAAAAGATCAACCCGATACAATCATACCGTGAAGTATCGATGTTGCCGATTGCGAGACGTTCGACTTAGTCCCAGCGCATCGGTGCGCTTTCGAGCCCGTGAAAGTGATAGGTATCGCCGTAGCGCGGTGGACGGGCGAACCGGATATCAGGCAGCCGTTCGAACAGCACCGACAGCGCCTCCTGCAGTTCGATCCGCGCCAGCGGTGCGCCGATGCAGAAGTGAATGCCGGCGCCGAACGTCACGTTGGCCTGGTCGGTGCGGCCCGGCCTGAAGGCGTCCGGCGCCTCGAACCGGCGTGGATCGCGATTGGCGGCGCCGAGCAGCAGGCCGATCCGGTCGCCCTTTTTCAGCGCGATGATCTGCCCCTCGACAGAAAGATCGATGTCCTCGAGCGCATAGCGGGTGAACATGTGCAGCGGCGCATCGTGCCGCAGGCATTCCTCGGCGGTTGCCGCGGTCGCTTCGGCATCGTCGAACAGCGCGGTCGGCTCGAGACCCGAACCGAGGATCGACGCCATCGCGTTGCCGATCTGATGGACGGTCGCCTCGTGGCCGGCATTGAGCAGCAGCACGACCGTCGAGATGAGTTCGTCCTCGCTCAGCGTCGTGCCGCCATCCTCGGCGGCGATCAGCGCCGACAGGAGATCGTCCGCCGGCACGTCACGCTTGGCGGCGATCTGTCCGCGCAGGAAGGCTGCGAAATCGCGTGCCGCTTCGTTGGCGGCGACCTGCTCGGACATCGGGGGATCGAGCACGTACATCTTCACGATTGCGTGCGACCAGGCGAGCAGTTGCGGACCGGCGGCGCGGTCGACGCCGAGCAGCGTGCAGATCGTCTCGAGCGGGATCGGCGTCGCATAGGCCGACAGCAGCTCGACCTCGCCATCGGCCGCGAACCCGTCGATGAGCCGGTGGCACAGCGCGTTGATCGCCGGCCGCAGCCGTTCGACCTGGCGCGCGACGAACGCCTTGGTGATCAGCCGCCGCAGCCTGGTGTGCGCAGGCGGCTCCAGTTCGAGCAGCGAATGGCGTTCGACCGCGTCGAAAGCGGCCAGATGCGTCGGCCGTTCGGGCCAGCCCAGCTCCTGCCGCGTCGCCACGTGCAGGATCTGCCGCCCGAACCGGCGGTCGCGCAGCAGCCGGTCGACCGCGTCGTAGCCCGCAAAGCACCAGTGGCCGTAATCATCCCAGAAGAATGCCGGGCTCTCCCTATGCGCCCGCCGATAGGCGGCATAGACGTCCTGGACGAAGGCCGGATCACGCGGGTCGAGGCAGACGCGATCGACCTGTCCTGTGCCCGCATCCGCCAATGCCGCAAACCTCCATCCGTTCGTCCCTGCCGCGCGCTCCATAGGTCCGATTTACCCTGACGCGCAAGCGTCGGCCCGTCCGCCCTTGCGAAGCCGGTGGCCAGCGCCCTATCTAGGGGGTCGCAAGTCCAGTGATTCCCGCTTTCCTGCCGCCGGTTCGCGCGGCGGTTCCCGATAGGTGAAAAATGCCAAGCCCCCTTGATACCGCGATGAATCTCGTCCCGATGGTCGTCGAACAGTCGAACCGTGGCGAGCGCGCCTACGACATCTTCTCGCGCCTGCTCAAGGAGCGGATCATCTTCATCACCGGTCCGATCGAGGACGGCATGGCTTCGCTCGTGTGCGCCCAGCTTCTGTGGCTGGAGGCCGACAACCCGAAAAAAGAGATCGCCATGTACATCAATTCGCCCGGCGGCGTCGTCTCGTCCGGGCTGGCGATCTACGACACGATGCAGTTCATCAAGCCTGCCGTGTCGACGCTTTGCATCGGCCAGGCCGCCTCGATGGGCTCGCTGCTGCTGACCGCCGGCGCCAAGGGCATGCGCTTCTGCGTCCCCAACTCCCGGGTCATGGTCCACCAGCCCTCGGGCGGGTATCAGGGCCAGGTGACCGATATTCTGATCCACGCCAAGGAGGTCGAGAGCCTCAAGCGGCGCCTCAACGAGATCTATGTCCACCATACCGGCCAGGATTACGACACAATCGACAAGGCGCTCGAGCGCGACAATTTCATGACCGCCGAGATGGCCAAGGAATTCGGGCTGATCGACAAGGTCATCTCGTCGCGCGAGGCGATGGAAGCCGAGGCCAAGGGCGACTAGGCCCATCGCGGATGTGGAGTGCGGCATGATTGCAACGCATTTCCGATTGCTCTTGCCGCAATGCGCGCTAGGCTGATGCCAGTGTTAAGGTCTTGTTGACAAAGGCCGCCTTAGCCTTCGATGATTCGAGGGGTCGGGTTTGTGTCTTTGCCGCGTATGTTTATTGTGTCCCCATGGGGTGGCGCAGGGCAGCTAGTGTACACCCCATGACCGCGAAAACGCCGGACGTGCCGGGCAGGGACCGGCCGCAATCCGGCGCAGGAAAGGATTGATCATGAGCAAGGTTTCATCGAGCGGAGGCGGCGGCGACGCCAAGAACACGCTCTATTGCTCATTCTGCGGCAAGAGCCAGCACGAGGTCCGCAAGCTGATCGCCGGACCGACCGTGTTCATCTGCGATGAATGCGTCGAACTGTGCATGGACATCATCCGCGAGGAAAACAAGTCGTCGATCTCCAAGTCGAAGGAGGGCGTGCCGACGCCGCAGGAGATCCTGGGTGTCCTCGACGACTATGTGATCGGCCAGGAACGCGCCAAGCGCATCCTGTCTGTCGCCGTGCACAACCACTACAAGCGCCTGGCCCACGCCGAAAAGAACGAGGACGTGGAACTGGCCAAGTCCAACATCCTGCTGATCGGCCCGACCGGCTGCGGCAAGACGCTGCTCGCCCAGACGCTTGCGCGCATCATCGACGTGCCGTTCACCATGGCCGACGCGACGACGCTCACCGAGGCGGGCTATGTCGGCGAGGATGTCGAGAACATCATCCTGAAGCTGCTGCAGGCGTCCGACTATAATGTCGAGCGCGCCCAGCGTGGCATCGTCTACATCGACGAGATCGACAAGATTTCGCGCAAGTCGGACAACCCGTCCATCACCCGCGACGTGTCGGGCGAGGGCGTCCAGCAGGCGCTCCTGAAGATCATGGAAGGCACGGTGGCCTCGGTGCCGCCGCAGGGCGGACGCAAGCACCCGCAGCAGGAGTTCCTGCAGGTCGACACGGCCAACATCCTGTTCATTTCGGGTGGCGCGTTTGCCGGCCTCGACCGGATCATCTCCGAGCGCGGCAGCAACACCTCGATCGGTTTTGCGGCCTCCGTTGAGGCCGCCGACGAGCGCAAGGCGGGCGAGTTGTTCCGCAAGGTCGAGCCCGAGGACCTGCTGCGTTTCGGCCTGATCCCGGAATTCGTCGGCCGCCTGCCGGTGCTCGCCACCCTCGAGGACCTCGACGAGGACGCGCTCGTCTCGATCCTGACCGCGCCCAAGAACGCGCTCGTCAAGCAGTACCAGCGCCTGTTCGAGATGGAGAATGTCGAACTGACGTTCCATGAGGACGCGCTGCGCGCGATCGCCCGCAAGGCGATCGAACGCAAGACCGGCGCGCGCGGACTGCGCTCGATCATGGAGACGATCCTGCTGGACACCATGTTCGAACTGCCGGCGCTCGAGGGCGTCCGCGAAGTCGTCATTTCCGACGAGGTGGTCACGGGCGGCGCCCGTCCGCTCTACATCTATTCGGACAAGGACGAAGAGGCCCAGGCCGCCGAGAGCGCCTGAGGCCAGTCGACCTTCCTTGCGGCCGGCGGTCCGACGACCGGCGGCCGTCGCGTGCGAAACTTCCGTGAATTGGCGTTGCCGGCGTATCGCGGCACCCTTCGTCGCGATTGCGCGAATCTGCCGATGGCGCGATGATGGTCCCGATGCGGCGCTCCGGTTGAAATGCCGGCCTTCCGGCTCCAGTTAACGGTGGACGCCACGTGCGTATCCAGTGCCGCCGGGACTTCGGTACGGCGGCCAATCGGCGCCAAGCCGCAAGCGGCCGAAAGGCCTTGAAAGGACGTAACGCATGACAGATGCAATCCAGGAAACGACAGCGGGCGGACAGGACGGGCTCTTTGCCGTGCTGCCGTTGCGCGACATCGTTGTCTTCCCGCACATGATCGTGCCGCTTTTCGTGGGACGCGACAAATCGATCCGCGCTCTCGAGGAAGTGATGGAGAACGACCGCCAGATCCTGCTGGCGACTCAGAAGGACGCTGCCGACGACGACCCGTCGACCGACGCGATCTACGCGACCGGCACGCTCGCCAACGTGCTGCAGCTCCTCAAGCTGCCCGACAACACGGTCAAGGTGCTCGTCGAGGGCGTCGAGCGCGTCGCGATCGACCGCTTCACAGACCGCACGGACTATCTTGAGGCCTATGCCAGCCCCGTCGAGATGCCGGCCGAGGACGAGATCGAGGTCGCCGCGCTCGCACGCTCGGTGGTCGCCCAGTTCGAAGACTATGTGAAGCTCAACAAGAAGATTTCGCCCGACGTCGTCAGCGCGGTCGCGCAGATCGATGATCATTCCAAGCTGGCCGACACAGTCGCCTCGCATCTCGCCGTCAAGATCGGCGACAAGCAGGCGCTGCTCGAGACGCTGCCCGTCAAGGAGCGGCTGGAGAAGGCGCTCGGCCACATGGAGGCCGAGATTTCGGTCCTGCAGGTCGAAAAGCGCATCCGCAGCCGTGTCAAGCGCCAGATGGAGAAGACGCAGCGCGAATATTATCTGAACGAGCAGATGAAGGCGATCCAGAAGGAGCTGGGCGACGGCGAGGACGGCCAGGGCGAACTGGCCGAGCTCGAAGAGCGCATCGCCAAGACCAAGCTCTCCAAGGAAGCGCGCGAAAAGACCGAGGCCGAGTTCAAGAAGCTCAAGCAGATGAGCCCGATGTCGGCCGAGGCCACCGTCGTGCGCAACTATCTCGACTGGATGCTGTCCATTCCGTGGAACAGGAAGTCGAAGGTCAAGTACGACCTGGACCTCGCCGAAGAGGTGCTCGACGCCGACCATTACGGCCTCGAGAAGGTCAAGGAGCGGATCGTCGAATATCTGGCCGTGCAGAAGCGCCAGAAGAAGCTGAAAGGCCCGATCCTGTGCCTCGTCGGCCCGCCCGGCGTCGGCAAGACCTCGCTCGCCAAGTCGATCGCCAAGGCCACCGGACGCGAATATGTCCGCATGGCGCTCGGCGGCGTTCGCGACGAGGCCGAAATCCGCGGCCACCGGCGTACCTATATCGGCTCGATGCCCGGCAAGATCATCCAGTCGATGAAGAAGGCCAAGAAGTCCAACCCGCTCTTCCTGCTCGACGAGATCGACAAGATGGGCATGGACTTCCGCGGTGATCCGTCCTCGGCGCTGCTCGAGGTGCTCGATCCGGAACAGAACAACACCTTCATGGACCACTATCTGGAGGTGGAGTACGACCTGTCGAACGTTATGTTCATCACCACGGCCAACACGCTCAACATCCCCGCGCCGCTGATGGACCGGATGGAGATCATCCGCATCGCCGGCTACACCGAGGACGAGAAGGTCGAGATCCTGAACCGGCACCTGATGCCCAAGGCGGTTCGCGACAATGCGCTCCAGCCCGGCGAGTTCGAGGTCACCGAAGGCGCGATCCGGCAGATCATCCGGCTCTACACGCGTGAGGCCGGCGTCCGGAACCTCGAGCGCGAGCTGATGAAGCTCGGCCGCAAGGTCGTCACCGAGATCCTTCGCTCCGACGTCAAGACGGTGAAGGTGACCGAGGACAATCTGGCCGACTATCTGGGCGTGCCGAAGTTCCGCTTCGGCGAGATCGACCAGGAAGACCAGGTCGGCGTGGTCACCGGGCTTGCCTGGACCGAGGTCGGTGGCGAATTGCTGACGATCGAGGGCGTCATGATGCCCGGCAAGGGCAAGATGACGGTCACGGGCAACCTCAAGGACGTCATGAAGGAGTCGATCTCGGCTGCCGCGTCCTACGTGCGTGCCCGGGCGATCGACTTCGGCATCGAGCCGCCGGTGTTCGACAAGCGCGACATCCACGTGCACGTGCCCGAGGGTGCGACGCCCAAGGACGGTCCCTCGGCGGGTATCGCCATGGCGACGGCCATCGTCTCCGTGCTGACCGGCATTCCGGTCCGCAAGGAAGTGGCCATGACCGGCGAGATCACGCTGCGCGGCCGCGTGCTGCCGATCGGCGGATTGAAGGAGAAGCTTCTGGCGGCGGTCCGGGGCGGCATCAAGAAGGTGCTGATCCCGCAGGACAACGCCAAGGACCTCGCCGACATCCCCGACAACGTCAAGAGCGCGCTGGACATCGTTCCGGTCAGCCATATCGGCGAAGTGCTCGAGCATGCCCTCGACCGGCAGCCCGAGCCGATCGAGTGGACCGAAGAGGACGAGAAGATGGCTGCGGCGATCGCTTCGTCCAGCGAACAGGTCCCAAGCGTCGCCCACTGAACGGTGGCCGCACATCGCCAATATTGATCAAGGCGCCGTTTCGACGGCGCCTTTTTCGTGTCTGGTTGCCTTTAATGGCGTGATTTCATGTTGAATTCTGTCGTTTACCGATCGTTTGACGCCTAAGGGCTTAGGAATCGCCCCAATTCCCGCTAGTGTCGCCCCACTGTGCACCGACCGCCGATTCGCGCCGGTGCCGGACAATTCCGACTGAGGGGAGTAAACCCATGAACAAGAATGAACTGGCCGCAGCGGTCGCCGAAAAGGCTGGCCTGGGCAAGGGCGATGCGGCATCGGCTGTCGACGCCGTCTTTGCGACGATCACCGAAACATTGAAGTCCGGCGGCGATGTGCGCGTGCTCGGCTTCGGCAATTTCGTCGTCCAGCAGCGCGCCGCCACGACCGGCCGCAATCCGATGACCGGCGCGGCCGTGGACATTCCGGCCAAGCGCGTGCCGAAATTCTCCGCCGGCAAGGCACTCAAGGACGCCGTGAACGGCTGACCTGCATGCCGGGGCGGCGTTCGCCGCTCCCGACAGGAACGGAGACGGCCCATGCGTTTCGGGCCGCTTCCACTTCGACCAGGGCGAAAATCGGCAGCGTGGGCTCTGGCGGGGCATGATCGCCAGTCACACCGAACGGCCGCAACAACCCGGCTCCGGAACCGACGGCGGCGGCTTGAGTGGAAATGCGGGGATCGTGCCTGCGTCTTCTGCATCGCAGGCATGGCGTTGAACTCACCGCCAGTGAGAAGGCGCAACGCCGTCGCCACACTTGGCCTGCGCAGGTGTCCCCCGGCGGGCGATTTCGGGGGACAAGCGCGTCGTCCACAGGTTCACCGAACCTGCCACGCGTTTCGCGGTGATCAGCTAAGTGCTTGAGGTCATTGGTGGGCGATGAGAGACTCGAACTCCCGACATCTTCGGTGTAAACGAAGCGCTCTACCAGCTGAGCTAATCGCCCTGGTCGACCGACCGCCCTCCGTCTAGTCGCCAACCTGTCTGCTTGCAAGCGGCTTTGATGCGGCCATCGAGACGGCCAGCGCGTGCCCCTTGCGGGCCGCGCGCGCGCCCGCCGGAATCGGCGTTCGCACCGCTTGACACCATCATGGGTTCCACTTAAGTGACCGGAACGCCGGCGCGCCCGGCGCCCAGCAAATGCGGGTGTAGCTCAGTTGGTTAGAGTGCCGGCCTGTCACGCCGGAGGTCGCGGGTTCGAGCCCCGTCACTCGCGCCATTTGCTGTAGGTTTTCAATACATTGGCAAGTCGTCTGCGGACCTGTCGCATCTCGGCGGGTACGGGCGGCTTGGGCGCTCAGTCCTCGTCGAAGAGGCCGGCTATGATCGGCAGCACGAAGTCGGGTTCGGCGTAATAGACCAGTTGTCCCGCCTCGGGGTGCTCGTGCAGCACCGCGCGACTGTGATAGCGGCGGGCGAAGGCCCGGACCGTCTCGATGCGCACCACCGGATCGTGCGCGCCATGAATCAGATGGATCGGCCTGTCGGTCCCGTCGATCAGGTGGGACCAGTCGCGCACCACATGGTAGCTGTCGATCTCGAAGGCGCGGTGGCCCTGCGCGATCGCATACCGATACCCGCCCGAGACGATGTTGAAAATCTCGCCGCGCGCGCAGGCCTGCTGGTCGGGCTGCGAGGCGACGTACAGCGCATCCATGAATTTCTTGGCGCCGCCATGATCGAGCTGCCGGATGCCGGCGCGCAGGAGGAAGGGCAGCGCGCTCGGCGTGTAGCGGGCGGTGTAGGCGACCATGCGCTGGCGCGGCGACATCACCTTGAACTGGTCGGCGCTGACGATCGGCAGCCCCCCGGCGACCGCGACGATCGCCGCCACCCGATCACCGAACCGTCCGGCAAGCGCATGCGCCGGGACCGCGCCGGCCATGTGGCCGACGACGACGAAACGGTCGAGGCCGAGCGTTTCGATCATGTCGTGCAGGTCGTCGGCGAACGCGGTCATCGCATGCTTGGTCGGCACGTGCGGCCCTTCGGCCGACCCGAAGAAGGGCCGCTCGGGCCCGATCAGCCTGAGCCCGTGCTCGTTGAGCAGGGCCTGGATCTGGTCGGTCACCTGCACGCCGTCGAGCATGCCGTGCAGGAAAACGACCGGCTTGCCGTCCTCCGGTCCGAACGTGTGATAGGGGATGGAACGGCCGCACGGCAGAACGTGAAAGCGAACGACCTCCGCGCCGATGCGGCGGCGGTTCACATTGGCCGGCATGTGCGCCGACAGCACCGTGCAGAGCCGCAGCAACTCGTTCTGCGAGTGCGTGTGCGTCTTCTTGAGGATCGACTTGAGCTGGGTCCGCACCGTGGCGACCGTCCGGCCCCGGATCTCGGCGATGTCGTTGAGATCGCGGCCCTCGACGAGCATGCCGGTGATCTCGGCCTCCGATGCCGACAGGCCGAACGCATCGCTGATCACCTTGCCGGCCTGGTCCGTCCACCGCACATCCGCCTGATCGAACATCAGTGTGCGGTTCTTCGGCTGGTCGCCCATCACGGTGACCAGCATGTGGATGCTGCGCTCCATCGTGCCGCTTTCGAAGGCGACGATGAACGGCCGCGGCTCCAGTTGCGGATCGGTCAGTTCGGAAAGCGCGTTCTCGATCAGTTGCGCGCCCTGTGCGCCGACCGGCAGGGCCGAGACCGCCATGCCCTTGGCGACCTTCAGATCGCGCGCGGCGATCCCGTTGAACCAGACGACGCGGCCTTCCGGATCGAGCATGAACTTCGGCTTGCCGGTGGCGAACACCTGCGATCCGCCCGGATGCTCCCGCTCGCGCCCCAGCGCTTCCAGAATCTGGAAGGAGGTCTCGAAATGCGGCATCGCCCCGCCGACCTCGATCAGGTCGTCGCCCTCGGGCTCCCGCTCCCGTTCGGCGCCAAGCTCCTCGACCGCCTTTTCGATGTGCTGCTGCCAGCGCGCCATCAGCGTGTCGTAGCTGTCCGGCGTCACCGCCGTGCGGTAGACCGCCTCGAGCAGCTCCGGTTCCGGTGCGATCTGTGGTGTGTTCTTGTCTGACATGACCAGTGTCGTCGCCGTTACGCCCGCCGCGCGAGCTTATCCATACACCATCTGGTGTAAAACGTCGCCCTTGCGGGTCCGCAACCTGCGTGGCGGCGACGCCTGGCGCCACCAAGGGCTGCCATTCGTCCGATGAACTTGTCACACCCGGCCGGCACAGTAAGGTTGCGATGAAGCGATTCGCGACGCGAAAGTTGATTCGTGACCGGTGGCAACGTCCATCTGAGGGGAATGGTCATTGAACGAGTGCCCGCCCGGGCCTGCGCCCGAAGCCGATCTTCGTGACCAGATGCGTCGGGCGCTGGTGGTTGTCGCGGCCATGGCCCTGCTTGTTGCGGTTCCGGTCGGCGCCGTGGCGCAGCCGATCGAACTCGTTCCCGGCGAGGCGGTCGAGACCGAGATCGAGGATGCCGAGCAGGAGCCGGAAATCCCGGCGCTCGAACTCGTCGACGAGTTGCGCGAGGCGCCCACGATCGAACCGGTCGATGTCAATGGCGGCGCCGGGGCAACCGCTGCCGACACCGAAGCCGAGGTGCGGACGCCGCAGCCAAGGACCGAACCCCGGCGGCGCGCGCGTCTCGCCGCACCGCCACCGCCGCCGCCGCCTTTCGTGATCCGCACGATCGAGGTCTCCCCGTCGGGCTATCTTCTGGCGTCGGAAATCGACGCGGTGGTCAGCGAACTGGTCGGAACGCGCATCGCGATCGCCGATCTCGCCACGGTGGCCGCGCGCTTCAACGCGCTCTACGATGCCCAGGGCATCGCCCTTGCCCAGGCGCTGATCGACCGGGTCGACCCGACCGCCGGTCTCATTGTCATCGAGCTGCTGGAAGCGCGCATCGGCGCGGTCGAGCCCAACGGTCGGCTCGCGCGTGACGAATACTACCGCAGCCGCATCGGCGTCGCGCCTGGCGATCTCGCCGACAACCGCGTCATCCAGGCCAACCTGCAGCGCTTTTCGGTGACCGACGGCATCATCGCCGATGCCCGTTTCGTGCCCGGCGCCGAGCGCGGACAGACCAATCTGGTCGTCGATTTCGCCGAGCCGCAGAAATACGTCTTCACCGCCAGCGCGGACACCTACGGCAATCCGGCGACCGGGCAGTACCGGGCTCGCTTCGGCTTCACCGACGCCTCCCTGACCGGCGTGCTCGATCCGCTGAGCCTGACGTTCACCATCTCCGAGGGGTCGCAGGCCCTCGGCGGCGCCTATGCCCGGCCGATCAATGCGCTGGGCACCCGCATCTTCACCTCGCTGGACGGCGAACGTTCGACGACGCTGGGTGCCACGCGCGTGCTCGCCCACTCGATCAATGGCGAGATCGGCGTCAACCATGCGTTCCTGACCGAACCGCAACTGCGAATTCTCGGTCGCGCGTCGGCGCTCGGCTTCTTCGACGAGAGCCTGCTGGCCGGCGTGCGCATCAACGACCAGATCGGCGGCGGCGTGCAGGCTGGCGTGACCATCGTCTACGAACAGCCGGGCTTTCTCGTTACCTACGACCAACTCGTGCGCCACGTCATATGGGACGACCGTGTCTTCGCGCAGACCGGTCTGGATACGACCTATCTGGCCGGCAGCGGCACGGTGATCGTGCGCCCCGTCGACCGGGTCGCGCTGTCGGTGCGCGGCGGCTGGCAGGCCGCATTCGGCGATCGCGCGCCCTCGGCCTACCGCACCACGATCGCTTCGCCCGAGATCGTGCGCGGCTACACGACGGGCCTTTCGGCCGGAGACGGCTACTACTGGATCAGGTCCCAGGTGGAAGCGGAGTTGCCGCTTGGCGAGGAGACCGACGTCGCCGTGCGGCCGTTCGCGTTTGCCGATTTCGGCCAGGCGTTCGATCAGGTGGCCGGCAGCCCGCTCGCCCAGGATCCGCTGGCCTCGGTCGGCGCCGGCGTGGCGGTGCAGATCGCCAATTGGGGTACAGGCGAGGTGTTCGTGTCCAAGCCGCTCGTCGATGCGAACGGTTTTGACGCGGACGATGCGGTGCGCGTGGACGGACGCGTGGCGCTGCGGTTCTAGCGGTTTCGAGCGAGATGACGGGAGATGGCTTCATGAGACGCGCACTTGTCACGACCGGCGCGGCGATCGTCGCGATGGCCGCAGCCGGCTTCGCCCACGCGCAGGACCAGACGCAGGATCGCGTCGTCAATGGCGAACGGTTCGGCGCGTGGACAGTCAATTGCGAGGCGCTGGCCGTCAACGAGACGGTCTGCGTGCTCAACCAGCGCCTGGTGCGCAGCGCCGACCGCGTCTTCCTCGCCGAGTTCCTCGCCTTCGACAATGCCGGCGAACCCGGCGCCTTCCTCGCCGCGCGCGTGCCGCTTGGGGTGCATTTCCCGTCGGGCTTTTCGATCCGGCCGGATCAGGAGAGCGAGGACGTGCTGGAACTGGCCTGGCAGTCCTGCGCCACCGATCTGTGCGAAGCGCTGATCCCGCTCGATGCCGAGCAGATCGAGGCGCTGTCGGCGGCCGACGGCGCGATCGCCGGCTACCGGCCGCGTTTCGGCGCCGACCCTCTGGTCTTCCGCGTCGATCTGACCGGCCTTGCCGATGGTCTCGCCGCGCTTGCCCGCGCCACCGGCAATGCCGACGCCGATGCGGGCGCAGAGGATGACGACACGGACGCCTCGGACGCTCAAACCGACCAGTGACCCGGCGCGCGGGCGCTTCCCGACAGCCGGTCGGGCGATACCTCAACTGGGGTAAAACCGCCTCCCATCGCGCCGAAACGGGTGCCAGGGCCCGGAATTTCTTCACTTTTCGCTAACCGTGCCGTTCAGCCGGTCGCCGCGCCGGGCTTTAGTTCGGCATGCGCGGGTCGCGAGCGGCACGCGCCAATGGGGCGAAAATACCGGCCGCGCGGCAGGGTTATGCGGACCGGCAGCGTGTCGGGAGGCACCATGGCACTGGCAAGATTGCGGCGCGATCTGTTCGTGAGCGCGAGCGCGCTGTGCGTTGTCGCCGTCACGGGCGCCGCCTTGGGTCCGGCCCGCGCACAGGTCACGGCGGACGGGCGCACCGCCACGAACGTCACCACCAGCGGGACGGTCACCGACGTGACCACCTCGACCGTCGTCGGCGGACACGGTGTCAACACGTTCTCGAGCTTTTCGACCGGTGCCGGCACCACCACGAACCTGCACGTGCCCGGCGGCGCGTCCGGCACCGTCAACATCGTCAATGGCAGCCGCAGCCAGATCAACGGCGCCGTGCGTTCGATGCAGAACGGACAGGTTGGCGGCAACCTCTACATCGCCAATCCGAACGGGTTCGTGGTCGGCCCGGGCGGCTCGGTCCAGGGCGGCTCGGTCAGCCTGTCGACGCCCTCGCAGAAGTTCGTCGATGAATTCGTCGGCCCGAACGGCGCGGTCAGCGGTTCCCATGTCGACCGCCTCGTCAGCGGCACCGCGCCGCAATCGGACGCCGACATCGACGTTCAGGGCTCGATCAGCGGTCACCGCGCGGTGCGCCTGCGCGCCGGCGGCAATGTCACCATCTCCGGCCGGGTCTCGGCCGGCGACCGCGCCGCGATCATGGCGGGCGCGGTCAACGGCGCCGGCCCCGCCCCGGGGGTGACGCTCGACGCGGGCGGCACCGTGACGGTCTCCGGCAGCGGCCGCGTCGTGTCCGTGAACGGCGCTTCCGGCGGCAATGTGAAGGTGCGGGCGGCCCATGTCAGGCTCGAACCGGGCGCGCGAATGCTGGCCGAAGGCGAGGGCGCCGGCCATGGCGGCACGGTCGACGTGTTCGCCACCGGGTCGTCGGTGCTGAGTGCGGGCGCGACGATTTCGGTCGCCGCGCGCGGCAGCGGCGATGGCGGCCATATCGGCTTTTCCGCCGAGGAACTGGTCGAACTGAACGGCGAACTGGCCGCCTGGTCCGGGACCGGGCAGGGCGGCTCGATCTTCATCGACCCGGACGTTCTGGAAGTCGACACCGACCGGATCACCGGCGGCGTGGACATCACGCTTCAGGCCGGCGACCGCATCGTCGTCAGCGAGCGCACCATCATCAACACGCGCAAGACCGACGGCGATCCCAACGATTTCGGCGCGGCCTCGGCTGGCGATTCCGGCGACATCATGCTCGTCGCCCCGCAGATCGTCATCGAAAAGGGCGCCCGGCTTCTCGCCTTTGTCGAAGAGGGCAGCGGGTTCGAAGCCGGCGACATCACGCTCGAGGCCAACCGCATCGACGCCGACGGCCATTCGACCGAACCGTCGCCGGTCAGCGTCAGCGGCATTTCGATCAACGGCGCTTATCTGCGCGGCGGCAACATCCGGCTGATCGCCGAGGTCGAAAAGGACAATCTCGTCGACGTCGAAGGCACGGCCGACGGCTATATCGCCAGCCTCGGGCTCGATGACACGGGTGTCGGTTTCGTCGACGATCTGGTCGAACTGGTCAGCGATGCGGCGTCGAAGGCCGATCAGATCCTAGACAGCGTCAATTACGAGAACTGGCCGTCCTATCTGGAAGCGCGCACCCGCATCGAGGTCACCGGCTCCTCGCTCGTCGCCAGCGGCGATATCGAGGCGGCCGCGCAGTCGCGCACCGTAACCCGGATCGGCCCGGACACGGACGGCATGGCCGTCGTCGTTTCGGTCTCCAACACCAGGGCCGAAACGGTCATCGCCGATTCGCGCCTCGAGGCCGGTGGCACGGTCGACGTGAGCGCGACGACGAAGGCGACCCAGGATCTCAAGGCCGAGGCAGCCCAGGGGTTCGATGGCCAGAACGACGGCGTCAACATCGGCGCGGCCATCTCGATCCGGATGGCCGAGGCGACGACGATCGTCTCGGGCGACGCCGAGACGGCCTACGATCCGACCGAGCCCGGCAACGTCGCCGATGCCGGCATCAAGGCCAAGGAAGGCATCGCCATCGGCGCCACCAACATCGTCGATGTCAGCGCGGCGGCCGAGGCGCTCCTGTCCGACAGCGCGTTCGGCGGCGCGATCCTTGTCTCGCTCGACGATATCGACGCGACGACGGCGGTCGGAACCGAACTGGTCAACCCCAAGGGCAAGATCAGCGTCGAGGCGCTCAACGACTATCAGAGCGTCGATCTGTCCGCGCGCGTCACCGGCGGCACGCTGACCGACGCGGACAGCCCCGATCCGACCGCGCCCGATCCGACGCCCGAGGACAATCGCGAGCAGCTCCTGCCGCTTCTCAGTGCTGCGGCGAACACGGCCAATGAGGCCTCCGGCGTCTCGGACGACAATGGCGCTCCGGCCCCCGATCAGTCCGGCGATTCCGGCGACAATGCCTATGCGGTTGCCGTCGCCGTCGCCAACCACAATGCGCAGGCGCGCACGCTGTTCGGTGATGCGGACTATACATTCGACACAGATGCCGGTACCGGCCAGCGGCTCGGCACGCCGCTCATCCTGGTCGAGCCCGAGAGCGATCAGCGCGGTACGCCCGATCTGGGGCTTGACGAGACCGGCGTGGTCATCGGCGCGCGCAACCAGCTTGGCGCGGTCTCCCAGTTCGCGCTGGCGGCGGCCGGCTCGGCCGATCTGCCGGACGACGACACGCCGGGCGGCCTGACCGGCAAGTCGAAGAGCGAGCTTCAGTCGGGTGGCGGTCTCGTCCTTCTGGGCGCGTTCAGCCTCGCCGACTGGGACATGCAGGCCGACGCCCGCGCGAGCGCAAAGCTCGACGCGCCCGCGCCCGGCGATGTCGTCTACATTCCCTACGAGCCGACCATCGTCACCCCCGGCTCGGTCTCGATCATCGCCGAGAACAGCGCGCCGGATATCGCAGGACGCGACGCGCTGGACACCGCTCATGCAGCCCGCAAGGCCGAGATCCTCGGCGAAGCCGACCCGGACGCCGATCCCTCGGTGATCGGCGCCTGGTCGGATGGTGAAGGACCGATTTTCACCGATGCCGACGACGCGCCGATCGCGCTCAGCCGGGCGCGCACGCTCGGCGCGGGTGACGAACTCGGCATCGGCTTTTCCCTGTCACGCCTGACCGGCGACCAGACCGCCACGGCGACGCTCGGCGCAGGCAGCTACATCGAGGACAATGCCGACGAGTATGGCGACATCGACGAGGGCGCCAACGACGAGACCTGGCTGGTCAGCGCCCGGCTGAGCGGGGCCTTCGGTGCATCGGCGGGTGCGCCGGGCGACAGCGTCGGCTCGGCCGAGGGCTCGGGCCTGGGCGCATCGGTCTCGCTGGTCGACATGGACGGGCTGGCGCGCGCCAATGTCGAGAACGGCGCGATCATCGCCGCGACGGAAAACATCGACGCGGTCAATGTGAGCGCGCGCGACGACCGGCTCGTCTTCGCCGATGCGCGCGCGCACGGTTCGGCCGAGAAGACCAATTTCGCCGGCGCGCTCGCCCTGACCCAGCGCGACGACACCGTGCAGGCGTTCGTCGGCCACCAGACCGATTTCGAGATCGCGGGCGATTTCGCCCTGACCGCCACCAATGCCGGCGACACGGTCACCGTGGTCTCGGGCGCCGCCGACGGCAAGAGCTCGATCGGCGTCGGCGTGAGTCTGAACTTCGCCGACCGGACCACCGAGGCGCGTATCCTGGGCAAGCAGGAGGCGCTCGCTTACGGCCCCGACACGGACCTTTCCGGCTGGGCGCTGCTGGGCGGGCTGGAGATCGCCGCCGAGGCCGAGGGCAACGTGATCGTCGGCGGCACCGTCTCGGCCGGCGGCAGCGGCGACGAGGACGACGCCGGCGAACCCGGCGCCGGCGATCCCGACCCCGATGCGCCCGACGATGACGCAAAGGACGAGGACAAGACCACCATCGACCCGGACATGCTGGGCACGGACGATGCGGACCGCGTCAAGCAGGCGATCGGCGGCGGCGCGCCCGACAAGGAGGGCGAGGGCGGCTTCACCTTCGCCGGCGATTTCGGCGGCCTGTTCGCCGATGTGACCACCCGCGCCGGCATCGCCGACCGCGACGGCGTGTTCAGCCAGCACGATGCCGACGACATCTATGTCGATGTCGAGGGCGAGGTTTCGATCACCGCGCTGACCGATATCGCCTATGGCCAGTCGAGCGCGGTGACGGCCGCGGCGACCGGCGGCATCGGCATTTCCGGCAGCTTCGGCCTGACCGCCATCGCCCAGGATACGACGACGACGCTGCTCGACACCGACATCGAGTTCGGCGCCGATCTGGTCGGCGAGGACAACACGCTCAAGCCGCTGTCGATCCGCTCCCCCGACCGGTCTACGCTCGATCTGGTCGTCAACGGCCGCACCGGCCGCGCCGACGATGGCTGGGGCATTTCGGTCGCCGCCAACTTCGCCCGCGTTGCCGCCACCGCGCGCACCGAACTGGTGGACGCCTCGATCCGCTTCGGCACCGGCAACGGTCCGCTCGAACAGGGCGGCGGCGAGGGCGGCTTCGAAGGCGAAGGCGAGGGGGGCTTCTGCGAGGAGTGTTCCGTCGAGATCACCGACGAGGCGCGCGACATCGAGATCACCGCCCATGCGGTGCCCCAGATCACCATTCGCGCCGCCTCGCTGCGCACCGGACCGGAAGCAGACGACCCTGATGCGCCCGCTGACCCCGACGCGCCCGGTGACCCCGACGCCGACGACGAACCCAAAAAAGCCGATGTCGCCGACACCGAGCAGATGGACGCGGTCGCCGATCTGGTTCGCGATGCGGGCGAACAGGCGCGCAATGGCGAGGAAGAAGGCGGCGGCGGCCTCAAGGGCCTGTCGATCACCGTCGCGCCGCTGCGCCTGATCGCCGATTCGACCGTCTGGCTCGAGGATTCGCTCGTCGAGGTCGATCTCAACCGCGACGCCAACGGCCAGCCGGCCGGCTCGGCCGGAACGCTGGAGGTGGCCTCGACCGCGCGCACGGGTCTCGACATCGACGCCTCCTCGGACACGATCGCCGCAGCCATCGGCATCACCGACACCAATTCCCGCACGGTCATCCGCTCCACCGACTTCGACGCCTTCAACGACGGCACGCTGACCATCACCTCGACCGCCGTCGAGGACCACACCATGCGCGCGACCGCCGGCGCGGAACGCTTCATCAAGGCGGCCGGCATCCTGTCGCTGCGCTCGGTCGACAACCGCATCCTGATCGACGCCCAGCAGGACCTGGTCCCCTGGTACTTCCGCGACAACGAGACCCAGACCTTTTCCCGCTTCATTTCGGGCGACGGGCTGACCATCGCCGCGCGCACCGAGCACGACATCGACATGGAGGTGATCGCCGCCGACGGCACCGCGTCGGCCCTTGCGATCGCCGGCATCGTCTCGCTGGCTGACACGGTCACCGAAGTGGCCTCGGGCGCGACCATGTTCCACGATGGCGACGCGCCGGTCACGGTCAAGGCCGAGAACGTCTACACCAACTATTCGGCGCGCGCGGTCGCCTCGGCCGGCACGCTGGTGCCCGGCGCCGAGGATCCCGCCGAGGGCGGCGAGGGCGACGGCGATCCGGACGACCGGCCCGGCGATGGCGACGGCGACAAGATCGGCAAGGTGGCCACCGCGCTGATGGACGTCTCCGACGAGACCCAGGAAGAGGTGCAGGAAGACCAGCCGGCCCCGCCCGGCGGCGGCGATACGCCCGAAGCGCGCGCCAGCTTCAAGGATGCATTCGCGCTCGCCTTCAATCTGGAACGCCACGACGACGTGACGACCGCCCGGCTCGGCGGCGAGCGCTACCAGCCCGATGCGCCCGAACCGCTCTATGTCGGCGCGACGATTCTTGGCGGCTGGAACACTGGCGAGGGCAGCCTCGCGCTGAGCGCGGCGACCGGCATCGAGCAGTTCCACAAGGAGACGCGCTCGGCGATCGGAACCGGAGCCGATTCCCCGCGCGTGGGCGCGGTCGTTTCCGTGCCGCTCGGCGACTGGAACCTGACCACCGACGCCGCGCTGGGGCGCAACTTCTTCACCTCGTCCGCCGGTTCGATCGCCGTCAGCGCGACCACGAACCTGCCGCAGATCGCCTTCCAGAACAGCCCGACCGGCCAGTTCATCGACGATGGCGGCACGCCGGACGATCCGGGCGACGGCACCGTGCTCGACCGCGATGCCATGTTCGAACGCGGCGGGGGCGGCTATGTCGACATCGACGACCGGCCCTTGTCCGCCGATGCGCTGGTCGGCGACGACAATTGGAACATCGTCACCTCGACCCAGACCGACGGCGAAAAGGCCGCCATCGCCGTCGATGTCGCCATTCACCGCTTCCGCACCGACACGACCGCCCGCTTTGCCGCGACCAAGAACGCCGGCTCGATCGACACGCAGTCGCTGTCCCTGACCGCGCTGACCGATGGCGGCTTCGCCTCGCGGCGCGACAATGCCGATCCATTCGTCTCCGGCGCGTCGGGCGTCGGCGGATCCGGTCATGTGCTGATCATGCGGCCGACAACCGAAGCGATCTTCGCGGCGCCGCTGCCCGAGGCGCGCGGCAACTCGATCGGCACGATCGGGGCGCTGAGCCTTTCGGCGACCAACGATCTCACCGCGGCGACCGCTGCCGCTTCCTACGGCAAGGCCGAGAAGTTCGCGCTGAACATCGGCTTTGCCATGACCGACTATGACGGGGTGGCGAACGCGCTGCTTGTCGACCCGTCGCGCTACAAGATGGGTGAGACATCGCTGATCGCCACCGACAAGAGCACGCTGCTGGCCGATGCCGGCAGCGGCGCCTCCGGCAGCACATCGATCGGCGTGTCGCCTGCGCTGGTCTTCGCCGACCGCACGGCCGATGCGGCGATTGTCACCAATCCCGATGGCAGCTCGGGCTTCACCGGCGACTGGTCGCTCGGCTCCACCACGGTCGCCGCTCTGATCGGCGGCGATGTGATCGTCACCTCGGTCGCCGGGGCCGGTCTCGACGAATCCTCGGCCATCGACGAGGACGATGACGGTGAGCCCGACAAGCGCAAGAAGACCGAGGTGCCGGTCAAGCTGCTTGGGGACCGCGCGACGACCAACGCCGACGATCTTGCCGACAAGACGGCCGACACCAAGACCGACGATCCGGCCAACCCGGACGACGACAACGACAATCTCGACAGCCCGGCCGACGGCAAGGAGTTCGGCTTCGCCCTTGCCGGCGATTTCTCCGGCATCTTCGGCGATGTGGCGGCAACGGCCCGCATCGAGCACAACCGGACTGTCGACACGACGTCGGGCGGTGGCGGCAACCTGTCGGTGGTCGCCACCAACACGACACGCAACTTCGCCGCCGCCGGCTCGGCGGTCTCCGGCGCGGGCGAGTTCGGCATCGCCGCCTCGGTGGCGCTCGGTCGCATCGACCGGACGACGCGCGCCACGGTCAGCGCGCCCGAACTGTTGCTCGATGACGGGGCGAGCTTCGTCCAGGCGATCGACACGACGACGATGAACCTGTTTTCGGCCGGACGCGGCGACGCGGCGGTCAAGAGCACCGTGCTCGGCAGCGCCTCGGTCGATGTCAGCACCGTCGTCACCGAGGCGTTGGTCACCGATACGAACGTCGATCAGGATCTCGCCGGCGGCGGTCTGACCGTCTCGGCGCGCAATGGCGGCTCGTCGCTGCTTCTCGCCGGCGCCGTGCGCGACCCGGCCGAGGAGGACGACGCCGACGATCCCGATGCGCCGGATGCACCCGATGCGCCCGACGCACCCGATATCCCTGCCGGAGACGGTGAAGGCGAGGGCGGCGACGAGGAAGCCGAAGGCGGCGGCGACGGCTCGGGCGGCTTCTCGGTCGGCATCGCCTTCGCCGGCAACGTGCAATCCGAAACCGTCCGCGCGCTGATCGACGAGAGCACGATTTCGGCGGGCGAAGTCACCGTCAGCGCCCGGCGCGACGGCTCGATCGACGGCGCGGCCGCCTCGAGCGGTTCGTCCGATTCCTTCACTCTGGCCGCGGCGGCGGCGGTCAACGTCACCGACCGCGATGTCACCGCCGACATCGTGGGTGGCTCGGTCGAGGCCGGCGCCGTGGACGTCAGCGCGACTGACACCGCCGACAGCCGTGCCCGGATCGGCTCGGACGCCGCATCGGGCGAGGTCAGCATCGGCGCTTCGGCGGCGGTCGTCGTCGAGGACCGGACCGTGCGCGCACGGATCACCGATGCCGACCTGTCCGGCAATCCGGCCGTGACCGTCACGGCGACCCAGTCGGGCAATGTCGACGTCATGCAGAAGGGCGGCGGTGAGGCCGACGAAGGCTTTGCCGGCAACATCGGCGTCGGCGTGATCGTTTCGCGGCGGACGACCGAGGCACTGATCCGCGATGCCGATGTCGATGCGGGGTCGGTCGCCATATCCGCCCTCACCGAGGGCGATCTCGTCAACCGGCAGGGCCTGTCGGTGGCGGCCGAGACCGCCGGTGCGATCGGCGTGATCGTCTCCGACCTGCGTACCGACACCAGCGCCCGGATCATCGGCGGCGACGTCGACGCAGGCACCGGCGACATCATCGTCGGCGCCCGGCAAGCCGGCCGCGTGCTCGCGCGCACCGGCAAGTCCGGCTCAGGCGAGAACGCGCTCGATGTGATGGTCTCGAGCGCGACGATGAACGGCACGGTCATCGCCGAAGCCGACGGCACGACGCTTTCCGGCCGGCGGGCCGAGTTCAAGGCCGAGGACAAGTCGGTCCTGCAGGCGGCCGCGATCGCGCGTGCCGAAACCGGCGGCGTCGGCATCGTCGGCGGGGTCGGCTATGCCCGTAACGGGCTCGACGTCAGCGCCCTTGTCACCGACACCGCGCTCGATTTCACTGACCGCACCGATGTCGTCGCACTGAGCGAGGCCGCGCTGACCGGCACCGTGGTCGGCATGAATTTCGGCGGCGGCAACTTCGCGGCTGCGTTCCAGGCCGGCTGGCTGACCTCCAATCGCGAGATCGTTGCTCGCGCCTCTGGCGACTTCGGCGGCACCGTCGGCGGCGATCTGAACGTCCGCGCCGAGCGTCAGGACAAGCTGATCGGCATCTCGGTCACCGCCCAGGAGGCGAACGCCGCGGTCGGCATCGGCGGCAACGTGCTGCAGACCGGTGGCCGCACGCTGGCCGAATTGATCGTCGACGACGATCTCGTCATAGACGGCGCCCTGTCGGCACGGGCCCGCGATCTCAGCGAGGCGGGCAACATCGCCATCGGCGCGGCGACGGGATCGGGCAGCTTCAGCCTGGTCGGCTCGCTTGCCTACACGCAGATGGGCCGCCGCCCTGCTGGTGCCGTCATCCTCGAACCCGGTGAGCGCAGCCAGGAACACGAGGCGCAGAACGAGCAGACGCGCGACGATCTGGGCAACGCGGTGGCCGACGAACTTCAGATCACCGATGCGGCCGCCCGCGCCGATCTTGTCCGCCGCATGGATCTGGCGGTCGAATCGCGCGTTGTCGTCGCAGACGACACGTCACTCACCGTCCCCGGCGCGACGCTCATCGAGGCCGAGGATGCCCGCAAGGTCGCCTCGATCGCCGGTCAGATCTCGATCGGCTTCGACACGGGCGGGCTGACGGGCGAAGCGGCGAACGCGGTCACCATCGACGAAAACGGCATCTCCGTCAGCGCCCGCGATGTCGCCAATACGGCGCTCTCCAACATCATCCAGATCGCGCTGTTCGGCTTTCCGAGCGGCGATGACGATGGAGGCCTGGACGAAGCAGGCGGCCAGGCCAATGGCGACAGGCCCTCCGGCGACGGCGGCGATGGCGGCGACGGATCGAGCGGCGGCAGCGGCGGGGTCTCGATCGGCGCGTCCTTCGGTTGGGCGCGGCTGGGCGGTCTCGTCTCCGCCGATCTGGTGCTCGGCAGCGGGTCAAGAGCCGTGCTCGGCGACACGACCATCACCGCCGCCTCGACCGCGCGCGCCATGGGCCTTTCGGCCGGCGCCTCGGCGGGCCAGTCCAACGTCGCGATCGGCGCGGGTGCCGGCATCAGCCGGCACGACCAGCTGGTTCGCGCCCGGATCGACGGCGCGGGAAGCTGGGCCACCACCGGCAGCGCGCTGCGCGTCGGCGATCTGACCGTCGATGCGACATCGGACGGCCAGTCGCGGGCGATCGCCGGTTCGGTCACCGCCACGAGCGGCAATGTCGCCGTCGCCGCCGTGCTCGCCGTCTCCGACATGGACGCGCAGACCGAGGCGTCGATCACCGACGTGGCGATCGATGCGGGCGGCGATGTCGCCCTTTCGAGTGTCGACGAGGGTGGCGCGCTGTCGCTCGGCGTGTCGGTCGGCGCGTCGACTGGCGTCGGGATCGGCCTTTCGGTCGGCCTGAACAGCGCCAAGAGCGTCACGCGCTCCACTGTGCTGGACGCTGAAATCAATTCCAGCCGCGACATCGTCGTCGCGACCCGGCGGTCGCAGAGGATGAACGCCTTCGTCCTTCAGGCCTCGGTCGGCTCGAGCGCCGGCGTGGGCGCAACGCTCGGCATCTCCGAACAGAAGGGCGAAAGCGTCGCGCTGGTCGATAATTCGACCCTGACGGCCACCGATGACGTGATCGTCGACACGTTCGGCGATTCCGAGCTGACCGCCGCCGCGGTCGGCGCCGCCGGCGGCGGCTCGGCGGGCATCACCGGCTCGATCTCGATCACGATCAAGCGCGACGTCGCCGCGGCAAGGATCGTCGATTCGACCGTGACGGCTGATGACAGCGTGCTTGTCCGCGCCATCAATGGCGGCGTTCTGTCGGGCGTGGGCGGGGGCGACGATTCGGCCAGCCGCGAACTGGGGGCCAGCCAGACCACCGGCTCGATAGCCATCGGCGGCTCGGTCGGCATCGGCGTGTCGGTCTCGGTCATCTCGATGGCCTCCGAGGTCATCTCGGAGATCGTCGATTCCGAGGTCACGGCGCGCGCCTTCGATGCCGGCATCGACACGATCACGCGCTCCGCCACGGGCGATGTGCAGACCGACTATGTCGAGCGCCAGGACACCGCGATCAGCGGCGTCTCCGTACTCGCCGACAATCAGACGTCCCTTCAGGCCATTGCCGTGTCGATTGCCGGCGCCGGCTCGGTGGCGATCGGCCTTCAGGTGCCGGTGCTTCTGGTGCGCGACGCGGTCAAGGCGCGCATCGTCGACAGCACGGTCGTCTCCGGCCGGAACGTCTCCGCCGAGGCCTACAATCAGAGCGACATCTTCACCTTCTCGCTGACCGGCGCGGTCGGCATCGGCGGCGCGGGCGTGGGCGCGCTGGTCGAGGTCGGCTCGCTCAAGAAGACCACCGAGACAGAAGTGATCGGCAGCACGATCGACGCCGACCGCGACATCGTGCTGACCGCTGCCGCCCCCGAAAAGCTGAACAAGTTCTCGATCGCCGTCGCCGGCGGGCTCTATGCGGGCGTTGCCGGCATCGTCGAGAGCCTCGTGACGACCAACGCCACGCGTACGCTGGTCTACGATTCCACCCTGATCAGCGGCCGCGACACCGAGCTTGTCGCCGCATCGCCGCGCAACATCGTCAACAACGCGGCGACCGCCGCCGGCGGTATTGCCGGCGTCGCCGGCGGCGTCGTCATCCTCAATGCGCGCGATGAGACCCGAGCCGAGATTCTCGACGGCAACGCCGGCGATGCGTCGAACCTGCGTGTCACGCGCGATCTCGACATTCGCGCGGATTCGCAGCTGCGCACCAATTCGGTCGTCGCCGGCGCGGCTGGCGGCCTTGTCGGCGTGAGCGGGTCGATCCTGGTTTCCAAGTTCGAGCAGCAGGTCTTCGCCCGCATCGGCAACAACACCGATTTCGGCGCCTATGTGGGCGCGCCGGCGCCGCGCAACGTCAATGTCCACGCCTATCAGGGCTTCGACCAGACCATGACGGTCGGCGCGGTCGCCGGCGGCTTCGTCGGCATCGGCGCCTCGGTCGGCGTGACCAATGTGCGCAACACGGTCGAGGCCTCGATCGGCAGCGGCGTCACCCTCGTGGCGCAGGACACGATCACGGTCAGGGCCGATGGCGTGCGCGACCTGACCGCGAACGCGCTGACGGTCGGCGGCGGCGCGGTCGGCTTTTCGGGCGCCGCGCTGGTTGCCAGCTTCGCCGCCTCGGCCGACGACGAGGAGAGCCGCGAGACCGTCGAGGAGGTCGATGCGGGCATGGAAGGCGATCCGTTCGAGGCCGAGGGCGACAGCCCGGCCAATGCGGACAGCCAGCTTGCCTCCCTGCTCGGCGAGGCGGCCGGCGACCGCAACTCGGTCGATCTGGGCGGTCTTTACGCGACCGGCCAGACCGACGCCCTGCGCGCCTCGATCGGCGACGCCACCCGGCTCGAGGCGGGCGACGAGATCGATATCGCCGCGAAGGAAGACGGGCTGATCAAGATGCGCGCGGGCGCGGCCGCCATCGGCGGCTATGCGGGCGTTGCCGGCGGCGTCGTCACGCTCAAGCGCGGCTCGACCATCGTCACCGAGATCGGCGACAATGTTCAGATCCGCGGCGGCGACGTGATGATCGGCGCCAGTGCCGTCGATCAGACCGGCCAGCGCGATGTCGACGAGGACGGCAACCCGCTCGGCAACCAGGTCGCCGTCGCCGGCAGCGGCGGCCTCGTCTCGGCCAACGCGGCCATCGCCGTGACCACCCTGTCGCGCACGATCGATGTCGAGTTCGGCCAGAACGTCGACATCAATGCCGGCGCCGGCGATGTCGCGATCAGCGCCCGCGAGGATGGCGAGACCTGGGCGAGCACCGTGTCGGCGTCGACCGGCGCCATCGCCAATGGCGGCGCGCTGGCGACGACGAGGCGCGAAACCGACATCGCCATCGATCTGGCCGATGCGCGGGTCGTCGGCGTCAATGTCGACGTGACCGCCGAGCGCGACGGCCTGCTGCGCAGCCAGGGCGTGGCCGCCGCCGGCGGCATCGCCTCGGGCGTTGGTGTCGCCACCGACACGCGCGACGAGGCGACGGTGACCGTCGATCTGGGCACCGCCCGCATCGAAACGCTCGACGCCGCGACCATCCGCGCTTCGAACGCGGCCAACGTCACCTCGCTCGCCGTCGGCGTCGCCATTGGCGGCGGCGGCGCGGTCGGCGTGTCGAGCGCGGTCGCCCGCCGCGAGGGAATCGCGCAGGTCACCGGCTCTGGCGCCGAATTCCGCGTCGGCACGCTGTCGGTGACGACCAATGACGCGGTGTCGATGGACGAGGAGGGCGTCAGCCTGGTCGACGCGCGCGCGATATCGGCGGCCGGCGGCGGTCTTCTGGGCGGGCAGGGCGCCCGTTCGAATGCGGTCAACGAAAGCCGCTCGATCATCGACCTGACGATCGCCTCGCTCGATGCCGAGGGTGATGTGGAGATCGACGCGCGCACCAACGGCGCCATCGACACACGCACCGACGGTTTCGCGCTCGGCTTCGCCGCGGCCGGCGCCAACCTGACCGAAGCCACCATGTCGAGCATTGCTTCGACCCGTGTCGATCTGACCGGCAGCGCGCAGGTGGACGGCTCGGTTCTCATCGGCGCGACGGCGGCCGACACCACCTTCGGCAAGTCGGTCTCCGGGCAGGGCGGGGCGATCGCGCTTCAGGCCTCCAAGGTCAATCTGACCATGGTGCCGACCACCACCGTCGCCGTGACCGGTTCGGGCATCGCCGCGCTCGGCGGCATCGACGTTGTGGCAAACCGGGCCAGCACGTTCGAAGTCGAAGCCGATTCGCTGCAGGCATCCTTTTCGGGCGCCAGCGGAACGGGCATCGACAGTACGGTCGACGCGACGATATCGGTCCAAATCGGCGCCGACCTGACCGCGCCGACCATCACCGTCGCCGCGCTGCAGCAGATCACCAAGCTGGCCGAAGGCTTCAACGTGCGCACCACGACCGGCGGCGTCACGAGCGGCTCGTCCGTCAGCAGCGAGACGATCGTCGATGTCGACAGCAACATCGAGATCGGCAGCCGACTCGAACAGCTCGTCTCGCCGTTCCTTGACGGTGAGGGCATCGCGGTCACGCTCAACAACCGCTTCGATCTGGTCGACCGGCTCGAACTCGACACGGGCGGCGCCGTGGCGATCCCGCGCGGCGACGGTCAGATGCGCATCGACGTGCGCAGCGCCGACATCCTGTTCGAAGACGCCGAACTCGCCGCCTTCGACGACATCACCGTCTCGGTGACCAACGATGTCGATGCGAGCCTTGAAGCCAACGTCGCCGCCTACGGGCTGGCCGGCGCGCCAAGGGGCGGCGTCGAGCTCGAATTCGATGCCAATCAGCTCATCGCCCTGAGCGGGTCGAGCGAACTGACCTCGCGCGCCGGCTCTGTGCGGCTGCTCAACGGCCGGACCGTCACGCGCCAGCAGGAAATCCTGCTCAACGCCGAAACGCGCATCTTCAACGGAACGACGATCCCCGTGCCCGCCGGCGTCACGGCGATCGCGGACGCCGATGTCCGGTCTGGCCTGACGATCGGCACCAACGCCCGCATCATGGCCGCCCGCGACGTGCGGCTCGTCTCCGATCAGGGTTTTGTCGACCCGTACGGCTACTATTCGGTCTCCGACCTCTATTCGGGCGCGGCCGAGGCGATCACCAACTTCTTTGGCGGCATCGTCGGCGCCGACGAAATCTCGCTCGACCGAACTGGCGGCCAGTCGATCAACAATTCGGCCTCGCGCACCGCCATCGCGGGCACCGCCATCGCCGGCGCGTTCGCCGAGGCGACCGTGGACATCGCCCTCAATGGCGACATCACGCTGGGCGGCAGCACCGAGGGCGTTTCGGTCGATTATGCCACCAACGAGTTGCGCAACGCCGCGCTCGTCGCCTTCATCGCCGAGCGGCAGGCCGAACTCGACGACATCGACATCTACGAAGAAGGTGCCGACGAACTGCGCGCCCGCCTTCAGGCCGAGATCGACAGCCTTCAGGCGCGACTCGCACGCCTTGGCGGCGCCGACGCGCGCGGCGACACGGTCACCGTCTCGCCGATCGTCGCCGCGGTCGGCAATATCGAGATCATAACCGATGCGATCGGCGGCGACGGTCGGCTCGAAGCCAATGGCGACGCGCTGATCCGCATCACCAACGCTTCGTCCGCCCTGCTCGAGGTGGAGGGCGCCTCCGTGCCGTTCCGCGCCGGCGGCGAGGTGCGCGTCAACGGCGTTGCCGTGCGCGACAATGCCGAGGCGCTGCAGCGCGCCGGAGAGGACCAGTTCGTTCGGGCCGAACTCGACATCGCGCCCTCGGACGGCGACCGGCCGTCGATCTCGATCTCGGGCACCTATATCGGCTCGGGCGATGACGACCGCTCCGACATCATCATCTCGGGCAACATCGAGAACCTCAACGGCGACATCACCGTCTCGACGCTCGACGGCAACGTGCTGGTGCTGGACGCAGACATTTCCGGCCGCAACGTGACGATCGACGCCGGTGGCGACTTCTTCCTGTCCGCCCCGCCGGGCGTGACGACGGTGGGTGGGCGCGATCCGGCCGGGCTCTATCGCGACTTCTTCGCCGAATATGAGGACATGTCCGATCAGGCGTATCTTGGCTACCTGATCGACCGGGGGCAGCTCTTCCTGCCCGGCGTCAGCGGCGTCATCGCATCGAACGCCTATATCGCAGCGGGCGTGCCCGCATGGGAGCGCGAGCGCGGCAACGGCCAGATCCGCGCCATCGGCGGCGTCTACATCTATGCCGATACGCTCAACATCGACGGCACCATCCAGTCCGGCGAGACCGACTGGCGCCTGACCGTCCACGATCAGCTGTCGACGCGGCTGGCGAACCTCACGCCGGGCGAAATCGCCGGCCGCGACCGCATCCTCATCTCGCGCGCGGTGCGCGACGACGGCGACCTTCTGATCGGCGACGAACTGACCGGCCCCACGGGCATGGTCCCTCTGGTCTCCTCGAACGTGTCGGTCTGGTACAATGTCGGCACGGGCGAACTGGAAGTCGACCCGATGATCACCAAGGGCGGCTATGTCGAACTGGTCGGCCGGATCATCTCGACGGGCGGCAACTGGCGCAACGGGCCGACCGAGAACCAGGCGCGCATCACCGCAGCCAACGGCTATGGCCATGTCACCGTCAACAACATGTCCGACCTGCCGGTGGTCTTCTCGGCGATCAACACGGCGACCGAACCGGTCGACGGCTTCATCACGATCACCGATCTGGGCAACAAGGTGCTCGACCGCCCGCCCGGCCAGGACGATGTCTTCCAGAGAACGACCTACCGGATGTTCGGCGGCCAGATTCAACGGACCACGCTCGCCACCACCAATTTCAGCGGGACGCCGTCCGTCATCCCGATCATCACGGCGCTCGATCCCGACACGGCCCAGTTCCAGATTTCCGATGCCTACGCGCTCGAATATTCGCGCTCGCGGATCATCGAGGAGGTCACCACCGAGCAGAAGACGGTCACCGAACGCTTCATCCTCAACAACTACGAAGAGGACGAGGTGCTCAGCACCTCCTCGCAGATCCTTTTCGAGGACGAGGAGCTTCGCTCGATCGCGACACTGGTGACCACCACCGCCGCCGATCTGGCGACGCCCTACGATTACGGCCGTGACATCACCGACGAGACGGTCCAGACCGGCAACTGGGCGCTGGTCGGCGAGCGCCGCGTGGTCGATCGGTTCCTGGGCGTCCCCGTCAAGTGGGAGAGCGATTACGAACGCGAGATCGTGCGCACCTACAACCAGCTCGACAATCACGAGATCGCCGCCAACGTGCCGATCTCGATCGGCTTTGAAGGGTTCGAGACCTCGGCCATCACGATCGACTCGGTCGGCGATGTCCGCTTTGCCGGCAATGTCTTCAATGTCGCCGGCGAGACCGAGGTCAACGCCACTGCAGGCTCGATCTCGGCCGAAAGCGGCAACGCCATCCTGTTCCTCGACCATTCCCGCTTCGAGGCGGCCGGCGACATCTCCGGCGCCGACTTCATCACCACAAGGCGTCTTGGCGGCGGCCTGACCGGCGGCGGGTTCACCGAACGCACCGCGCGCACCGGTGTCGCCGACATGGTGATCGACCAGAACGACGGCGCGCGCCTGTTCGCCCAGTCCAACGGCGGCGACGTGCTGCTGCGCGAACTGTCCGGCAACATCACGGTCAGCCAGGTGTCGGGCAACCGCGTCCGGCTCGTCTCGCCCGGCTCGATCTTCCGCGAGAACCGGCTCAACCGTCCCAACCCCGCATTCGGCGCCGACACGCTGGAACTGATCGCCGAAAGCGGCGCCATCGGGACGCCGCAAGGGCCGCTGCCGGCCATTGTGGCGACACGCCTCGACGCCCGGGCGCTGGGCAACATCTCCATCAGTTCGCCCTTCTCCGATCTGCCGGTCGGCCACGTCCAGTCGACCGATGGCGAGGTGTTGCTGACCTCGACCCGCTCGATCACCGACGCCAACGACAATGCCGTGCCCGACCGCCGCGCCATCGACGGGCTGCTCGACGAATTGTGGGACGAGATCGGCCTGCGCGATCTCGGAACGGCGTCCGACGGCCGGCGCGAGGAGGTCACGCGCGGGCTCGAAGCGGCCGAACGCGCCGATTACGAGTTCTACTGGTCGGTCCGCCGCCAGATCGAGATCACGCGGAACGAGACCGGCGAAGTCGTCGACAAGCGCGTCCGGGATCTGGGCTACGACGAGGACTACCAGTTCAAGTTCACCGACGAACAGGTCGACGCCATGCTCGATGGCAAGGCGAGCGGCGTCCCGCTGACCCAGGAGCAGATCGACGCCGAGGCCGAGGCCAGAACCGAGGCCTACCACCGCATCCATGAGAAGTATGGCGAGGGGCCCTACGATGTCGATGTCCGCATCAAGCTCGATGATGAGATCGTCGCCGAGACGCAAAGGGCGATGTTCTTCACCGACGCGCAGCTTCAGAACCGGCTGCGCGCCGAGCTGGTGCTCGGCATCACCGACACCGAACTGACCATCGAGGAGGCCAACATCACCGCCGACACGGCGAACCTTTCTGCCAGCATTTCGATCGGCAGCCGCATCGAACCGGTCGTGCTGCGGGACGGGGACGAACTGACCGAGGAACTGCTCACCGCGCTTTGGACGGCCGAGCCGGGCGATATCGTTCGCAAGGGCGACCAGACGGTGATCACCATCTTCGACGATGTCGATGTCGATCTTCAGGGCGAATTGACCGCGTTCGCGTTCAACGACGCGCTGATCGGCTCGGAAGGCGATCTGCGGATCAATTCGGTCGACGCCAACGAGATCGTCCGTCTGAAGGCCGGCGGCTCGATCGTCCGCGCGCCGGGCGCGGGTGTCGACGACATCGTTTCTGGCAACCGGATCCTGCTGGAAGCCGCCCAAGGCGGCATCGGCACCAGCCCCGCTCCGGTTCGCGTCGGCACCGAGGGCGCCGAACCGTCCGTCTCCGCGCGGGCGAGCGGCAATATCTTCATCACCGCGAACGGCGATCTGCCGATCGGCACCATCTTCACCCCGTCCAGCGTCCGGCTGACCGCCGATGGCGGCACGATCAGCGCCGTTGCCGGCCAGACCACCCCGCATGTGACCGCAACCGCGGCCTATCTCGCCGCCCAGGGCTCGATCGGCCCTGGTGGCAGGGCGCCGCTGGTCGCCGGCATCGACGGCGCGCCGGTCGTGGTGCGCACGCAATCGGGCGGCGGGGTCGCCTTCGACGTCGCGCCGGGCGAGACGGCGCGCTATTGGCTCGGCGGCGCAATCCTGCCGCAGACGATCACGATCGGCGGCGAGGGCGATCTCGAACTCGGCGATTCGATCTTCGCCTGGAACGCGATCGACATCGCGGTGGATGATCTGGACCTGTCGCAGTTCATGGTGTCGAACAATGGCGGCGGCATCGAACTGAACGTCACCGGCGAACTGGACGCCTCCTCGCCGGATGCCTGGATCGGCGCCGTCGGGGGCCTGACGCTCGATATCGGTCGCCTTTTGACCGGAGATGAGGGCGCGCTGCGCATCGACACCGATCGTCTCGACGCGCGGATCGGGGGCGGCAACGCTCTTATCTCCAACGGTCAGCGCCTGCGGCTCGACGAACTCGTGCTCGATGGTGGCGGCGTGATGCAGCTTGTCACCGAAGGCCCGCTGACGCTGAACGGCAAGATGGGCGTTGCCGGCGGCGGCACGATGGTCCTGACCGGTACGAACGGCATCGCGGGTACCGGCCAGCTCACCGGAGGACAGGCCTTCTTCACCGCCAACGCGGGCAATATCGATGTCGACCTGACGGTCGACGATCTGGACGTCCTGAACCTTGCCGCTTACGCCGGCTCGATCCTGGTCGATCTGGCGAGCGGCAACATGCGGAGCGATTTCGTCACGGCGGCGCAGGGCGATGTCTTCATCACCCACTTCAATGCGGGCGACGAGGTCGCGATCGAACGGATCGGCGCAGTCCAGGATCCGCAGATCGTGGCCTCCGCGTTCGGGTTCGACCAGTGGGGCGCCGAACCGGTCGATCTGCTGCGCGCATTCGACTTCCCGGCCGTGCGGCCCGAACTCTATACACCGACCGCGGTCCCCGGACCCGGTGAACCCGGCGAGGGCGGCGGCGAAGTCGGTGGCGGCGGCAACACCGGTGGTGGCGGCGGCGGCAATACCGGTGGTGGCGGCGGCGGCAATACCGGTGGCGGCGGCGGTGGAAACTCCGGTACTGGCGGCAACGCCGGCGGCGGCACCGGTGGCGGCAATGCCGGTGGCGGTACGGGTGGCGGCCGCAATCCGGGCGGCGTCATCAACGACAATGGACGGGTCCCCGATGGCATCGTCCGCGGTCCCGGCGGCAATACCGGTGGCGGGTCGGGCGGCTTTGATCCGGGCGGCGGCAAGCCGGGCCTCGGTCCGGCGGGCGGCGGTTTCACGCCAGCCCCCGGAGGCGGCAACGGGCGCGGTCCCGGCCTTTCGAGACCGGGTGGAGGCGCGCCCGAGACCGGCGACGGACCGCTGTTCGAGACCCGCAGCACCGCCGGCGGCCCGAACGTGCGCATCCAGAACTCGACCGGTTTCGGCTCCGGTGGTACGAGCGGCGGGTCCGAACGGACCGGAGGCAGCGCGGACGATGAGGAAGAAGAGCGCGACGACGACCGCCGCGCGCGGCGCTGATGTGACGGTGCCCGGGGCACCCGGTTTCGCATTCGCCCTTGCCTTGGCCGCGCTCGCCTTCTGTCTGCTTCCGATGACGGCGGCGGCGCAGGACGCTCGCGCCGACCGGTTCCGCGACTGGATGCTCTACCGCGCCGGAGGGCAATGCCTTTTGACGACGCAGATCGCCAGCAGGGCATCCGGTTCCACCATCGCCGAGGTGATCCTGCGCCCGCGCGGCGACGGCGAGCCGGGCGCGGCGATCGGCGTGCGCGTCCCGAACGGCGTATCGCTCGCCGACGCCATCGCCTACGTTCATCCAGAGCGCCCGGGCGAGGCGGTCGGTCTTCAGTGGCAATCGTGCGACGCGGAACGGTGCCTTGCCGCCGGAACGCTGAGCGAGGCCGGTCTCGACCGGCTCAAGCGTGGCCGCTTCATCGTTCTCGGCTTCCGCCCCGTCGCCGGCGCGCGCACGCTCAATGTCGACATTCCGCTGTTCGGCGTGACTGCCGGCTGGCGGGCGCTCGAGGCCTGCGCCGAATGACCGTGCCGACCCTTGCACCCTCGTCCGCAAGGCGATAACTGGCCTGTCAGAAAAAGAGCGCGCCCGCCTTCTGCCCCGTGCGGCTTTCGGCCATATGGTGCGCCGCGACGAATGGGACTAGATGAATCGCAGTCCCACGAACCATCGGGGTGTTGTCACATGGAAGCCGTTGTCGCCTCCTATCTGCCGATCATCATCTTTCTCGTCGTGTGTTTCGGCATCGGCGCCGCGCTGCTGATCGCGCCGTTCATCGTCGCCTATCAGAGCCCGGACCCGGAAAAGCTGTCGGCCTACGAGTGCGGCTTCAACGCCTTCGACGATGCGCGCATGAAGTTTGACGTGCGCTTCTATCTCGTGGCGATCCTGTTCATCATCTTCGACCTGGAAGTGGCGTTCCTGTTTCCCTGGGCGGTCTCGTTCGGCGAACTGGGCATGTTCGGCTTCTGGTCGATGATGGTCTTCCTTGGCGTTCTGACGGTCGGCTTCATATATGAGTGGCGCAAAGGAGCGCTGGAATGGGATTGAACGACGACCAGACACTTCTCGCGCCGCAGCCGCGCGGCGTCATCGACCCGAAGACGGGCAAGCCGATCGGCCATGACGACTCCTTCTTCGGCGAGATCGACAACGAACTGGCCGACAAGGGCTTTCTGGTCACCTCGACCGACGAGCTGATCAACTGGGCCCGCACCGGCTCGCTCATGTGGATGACGTTCGGGCTCGCCTGCTGCGCCGTCGAGATGATGCACACATCGATGCCGCGCTACGATGCCGAGCGCTTCGGCGTGGCGCCGCGCGCCTCGCCGCGCCAGTCCGACGTGATGATCGTCGCCGGCACGCTGACCAACAAGATGGCGCCGGCGCTGCGCAAGGTCTACGACCAGATGCCCGAACCGCGTTACGTGATTTCGATGGGCTCGTGCGCCAATGGCGGCGGCTACTACCACTATTCCTATTCGGTGGTGCGCGGCTGCGACCGCATCGTGCCGATCGACATCTACGTGCCCGGCTGTCCGCCGACCGCCGAGGCGCTGCTCTACGGCATCCTGATGCTGCAAAAGAAGATCCGCCGCACCGGCACGATCGAACGCTGACCCGCGCCGGTCGCCGCAAAACGGAAAGCCATTGATGGCCACGCTTGAAAATCTCGACGATCTGGCGAGCACCGTCGCCGACACGCTCGGCGACATCGACCACGAGGCGCACACCGCCTGGGGCGAACTGTCGATCACCGTCGGCGTCGAGGATATCATCCCCACGCTGACGCGGCTGCGCGATTCCATGCAGACCGGCTTCGTCTCATTCATCGACCTGTCCGGCGTCGACTATCCCGAGCGGGACAAGCGCTTTGACGTCGTCTACCACCTGCTGAGCCCGACGCTGAACCAGCGGCTGCGCGTCCGGGTGATGACCGACGAGGAAACGCCGGTTCCTTCGGCCACGGGCGTGTTTCCCGGCGCCAACTGGTACGAGCGCGAGGCCTACGACCTTTACGGGATCCTCTTCACCGGCCATCCGGACCTGCGCCGGCTGCTGACCGATTACGGTTTCGAGGGCCATCCGCTGCGCAAGGATTTCCCGCTGACCGGCTTCGTCGAGGTGCGCTATGACGACGAGGCCAAGCGGGTGATCTACGAGCCCGTCAGCCTGCGCCAGGAGTTCCGCGATTTCGACTTCCTGTCGCCGTGGGAGGGGACGGAGTATGTGTTGCCGGGGGATGAGAAAGCCGAAGGGAAGTGAATGGTGAAGTGGTGAGTAGTGAATAGTCGAGACCGCCACGCACCCATTCACGACTATCGGGATCTTACGGTCTGGAAGGATTCAATGGCGCTGGCAGTTGAGATTTATCAGTTGACGAAGTCCTTCCCGCCGGACGAGCGCTTCGGAATGAGCAGTCAAATGCGGCGATGCGCAACATCCATCCCGGCCAACATTGCCGAAGGATTCGGTCGGGAGAGCCGGCAGTCTTTCATCCAGTACTTGCGGATCGCGCAGGGCTCGCTGAAGGAACTTGAAACGCTCTCCGAATTGGCACGGCGGGTCGGCTTGCTGGGTGGAGATGAAAGCGAAGGGGTGGCCTCGAAATGCACGAGCCTTGGCAAGATGCTTCGGTCACTGATCCGCAAGCTCGAGCAAAAGGGCCGATAGCGTCGGCATGACCATTCACCAATCACCATTCACCATTCACGCGCCCGCCAGGAGCGCTCCATGACCGAACACAACGTCCGCAACTTCAATATCAATTTCGGTCCGCAGCACCCTGCGGCGCACGGCGTGTTGCGCCTGGTGCTCGAGCTTGACGGCGAACTGTGCGAGCGCGTCGATCCGCATATCGGCCTGCTGCATCGCGGCACCGAGAAGCTGATCGAGCACAAGACCTACCTGCAGGCCGTGCCCTATTTCGACCGGCTCGACTACGTCGCGCCGATGAACCAGGAGCACGCCTTCGCGCTCGCGGTCGAACGTCTTCTGGAGGTCGAGGTGCCGCGCCGGGGCCAGCTCATCCGCGTGCTCTACTCGGAGATCGGCCGGATCCTGTCGCACCTTCTGAACGTGACAACCCAGGCGCTCGATGTCGGCGCGCTCACCCCGCCGCTGTGGGGGTTCGAGGAGCGCGAAAAGCTGATGATGTTCTACGAGCGGGCCTGCGGCGCGCGTCTGCACGCGGCCTACTTCCGGCCCGGCGGCGTCCACCAGGACCTGCCGCCCAAGCTTGTCGAGGACATCGGCGACTGGATCGATCCGTTCCTGAAGGTCGTCGACGACATTGACGGGCTCCTGACCGGCAACCGCATCTTCAAGCAGCGCAACGTCGACATTGGCGTGGTCGATCTGGACGATGCCTGGGCCTGGGGCTTTTCGGGCGTGATGGTGCGCGGCTCGGGCGCGAAATGGGACCTGCGCCGTTCACAGCCCTACGAATGCTACGACGAGATGGAATTCCAGATCCCGATCGGCAAGAACGGCGACTGTTTCGACCGCTATCTGATCCGCATGGAGGAGATGCGCCAGTCCGCCGCGATCATGCGCCAGTGCGTCGACAAGTTGATGAGCGCCGACGGCCAGGGCCCGGTTTCCGACACCGACGGCAAGATCGTGCCGCCCAAGCGCGGACAGATGAAGCGCTCGATGGAAGCGCTCATCCACCATTTCAAGCTCTACACCGAAGGCTACAAGGTGCCGCCCGGCGAGGTCTACGCCGCCGTCGAGGCGCCCAAGGGCGAGTTCGGCGTCTATCTTGTCGCCGACGGCACCAACAAGCCCTACCGCTGCAAGCTGCGCGCGCCCGGGTTCGCGCATCTGCAGGCCATGGATTTCCTCAGCCGCGGCCACATGCTGGCCGACGTCTCGGCGATCCTTGGTTCGCTCGACATCGTGTTCGGAGAGGTTGACCGATAATGTCCGTACGCCGTCTCGCCGAAGACACGCTCCAGCCCGAAGGCTTCAAGTTCGACCGCGCCAATGCGGCCGAGGCCAAGGGGTGGATCAGGAAGTATCCCAAGGGCCGCCAGCATTCGGCGGTGATCCCGCTTCTGATGCTGGCCCAGGACCAGGAAGGCTGGGTGACCCGTGCCGCGATCGAGCATGTCGCCGAGATGCTCGATATGCCGCTGATCCGCGTCATGGAGGTCGCCACATTCTATACCCAGTTCCAGCTGGAGCCGGTCGGCACGAAGGCGCATGTGCAGGTGTGCGGCACCACGCCCTGCATGCTGCGCGGCGCCGAGGAACTGATGGCGGTCTGCCAGCGCAAGATCAACGAGCGCCAGTTCGTGCGCAACGATGCGGGCACGCTGTCCTGGGAAGAGGTCGAGTGCCAGGGCGCATGCGTGAACGCGCCCATGGCGATCATCGGGCGCGACGCCTACGAAGACCTGACGCCTGAACGGCTCGAGGAGATCATCGACGCGTTCGAGGCGGGCAGGGGCGACGAGATCGAGCCGGGCCCGCAGATCGACCGGGTCTATTCGGCGCCGGTAACCGGCCTGACGAGCCTGCTCGACGATGACGGGAAAAAGCCTGCTTCAAGGGCGCGCAAGACACCGGGAACGAAGAGCAAGGCCGCCGCGGCCAAAGGACCGGATGCGGCCAAGGCCAAGCCCGGCACGGCGAAGACGAAGACCAAGGTCAGCCCGACGGCTGCGATCGCCTCCACCGCGAGCGCTGTCCGCCCCAGCAAGAAGCAGCCGGCCAAGTCCGTGGCCGAAGGCAATCCGACCATGAAGCTCGCCGCGACCGCCTCGGGCCGGGCCAAGAAGCCCCCGAAACGCTCCGAACTGACCGGTTCGGAGAGTCCGGCCGCGGCGGCACAATCCAGGGCGGCGGGCCGGGACACGCCGCAGACAGCGCCGAAGAGTCCGGCCCGCACCCGCAAGCCGGCCAAGGGCGCGCCGGCGGCCACCGCGCGTGGCGCCGCGTCCGACAAGACCGTCAAGGCCGCCTCGCAAAGCGGCACCAGGGCGTCGGGCGCCGCCATGCGCGATCCGGTGGTCCACGACGAGATGGGCGGCCTGCGCGCGGACAAGAACCGGCCGGCGGCGATGGAGCGTCCCGCCGCGCCCGACGATCTCAAGCTGATCTCCGGCGTCGGGCCGAAGCTCGAGGAAAAGCTCAACGGTCTGGGCATCTACACGTTCGGCCAGATCGCCAAGTGGAAGAAGGCCGAGCGCGAATGGGTCGACGGCTATCTGAGCTTCAAGGGCCGCATCGAACGCGACGACTGGGTCAAGCAGGCCAAGGCCTTGGCCAAGGGCGGCGTGGACGAGTATGTTCGTGTCTTCGGCAAGAAGCCGCGATGAGGCAGCGATGACGGATCAGACCCAGGAACTGATGTTCGAGATACTGAAGAACCTCCAAGGTGAGGTCCGCATGCTTCGCGAAGGTCAGCGAGACATAAAGGAAGAGCTTATCGCCGTGCGCCTGCACCAGCATGCGGCGCAGGGAGAGCTCAATGCCCTGCTTTCCCGCATGGGAGGCGTGGAAAACCGTCTCGAACGCATCGAACGACGCCTCGACATCGTATCGGAACCGGCGAACTGAGAGAAAACCATGCTCGCTGACAAGGATCGCATCTTCACCAACATCTACGGCCTGCGCGACAAGTCGCTCAAGGGCGCGATGGGCCGTGGTCACTGGGACGACACCAAGGGCCTGGTCGACAAGGGCCGCGACTGGATCATCTCCGAGATGAAGGCGTCGGGCCTGCGCGGCCGTGGCGGCGCGGGATTTCCGACCGGCCTGAAATGGTCGTTCATGCCCAAGGAAGTGGGCGAGCGGCCGCATTACCTCGTCGTCAATGCCGACGAATCCGAGCCGGGCACCTGCAAGGACCGCGAGATCCTGCGCCACGATCCGCACACGCTGATCGAGGGCTGTCTCGTCGCCGGCTTCGCGATGAACGCGCATGTCGCCTACATCTATGTGCGTGGCGAGTTCATGCGCGAGCGCGAGGCGCTTCAGGCGGCAATCGACGAGTGCTACGAGGCCGGCCTTCTGGGCAAGAACAACAAGTGCGGCTGGGACATGGAGGTCTACGTCCATCACGGCGCCGGCGCCTATATCTGCGGCGAGGAGACCGCGCTGCTCGAAAGCCTGGAAGGCAAGAAGGGCCAGCCGCGCCTCAAGCCGCCGTTCCCGGCCAATGTCGGCCTTTACGGCTGCCCGACCACCGTCAACAACGTCGAATCGATCGCCGTTGCGCCGACAATTTTGCGGCGCGGGGCAGGCTGGTTCTCGGCGCTCGGCAAGGAGAACAACACCGGCACCAAGCTGTTCTGCGTGTCCGGCCACGTCAACGCGCCGTGCACGGTCGAAGAGGAGATGTCCATTCCGTTCCGTGAACTGATCGACCGCCACTGCGGCGGCATCCGTGGCGGCTGGGACAATCTGCTGGCGGTGATTCCTGGCGGCTCGTCCGTTCCGCTCGTTCCGGCCGAACAGATCATCGACTGCCCGATGGACTTCGACAGCCTGCGCGGCCTTCAGTCGGGCCTCGGCACCGCCGCCGTGATCGTCATGGACAAGTCGACCGACATCGTAAAGGCGATCGCGCGGCTGTCCTATTTCTACAAGCATGAAAGCTGTGGCCAGTGCACGCCGTGCCGCGAGGGCACCGGCTGGATGTGGCGCGTGATGGAGCGCATGGTCGTCGGCAACGCGCACAAGCGCGAGATCGACATGCTGCTCGATGTCACCAAGCAGGTCGAGGGACACACGATCTGCGCGCTTGGCGATGCCGCCGCATGGCCGATCCAGGGCCTCATTCGCCACTTCCGGTCCGAGATCGAGCGCCGCATCGACGAGTTCTCGCGGAACGCGCATCAGGCCAAACCGGTTCTGGAAGCGGCGGAGTAGAATTTCGCCGAGAATTATGCTGCAATGCAGCACGCGTTCCCTTGCCTGTTCTCTTTGTGTTGATCGAAAGGGCCGGGCTAGGGGGCGAACGAGACCATGAAGAGACCGTTACCGGTCCGCCCGGACGCCGTTACGACGAGCGTCCGGCACGAGGAAACACCACGGAACGGCGAACGCAAGCGACAGCTGAGGAGAGACACATGTCGATGTTTCCGTTCGCAGACGACTGGATGAGCCCGCAGGCCAGGGAAAACCCGTTCGTGGCGCTGATGCCGGGCATGGAGCCGCTGCAGAAGACCACCGAAGACTGGCTTCGCGGCATGGGTGTGCCGAGAGTTCCGGACATGTCCGGCATGGCCGTGCTGCCCGACGCCAAGGCAATCGAAGCCAACATGGAGACGATGCTCAACGCGGTGCCGGGCTTCGAGGGCATGCCGAATCTCGCCACTCATCCCGTGGCCGCGATGGCCGCCGGCACCGCCGTGTCGATGGGCGCGGCGAGCCAGATGATGGGCACCATGTTCGGCGCGATGACGGGCATGATGGACACCGCCATGCGCATGCAGAAGGCGACCCGCGAGGTCTCGCCCTTCGCGCCGCCCGGGACGGACATGACCAACCCGCTCAAGTTCGAGTGGGCGTTCGGCCTGGCTGAAGAGATGGCCGGGAATGCCGCAACCGTGGCCGAGACCACGCCGAAGGCCGAGGTCCGCGCGCCCCGCAAGAAGGCAACCGCCAGGAGCAACGGCAAGACGAAGCTCGCGCTGGAACCGGCGGCGGCCGTGGCGCCGACGCCCGATGGCGCGCCGGCCGCGACGATCCCCGCCGCGGAGGCCGTTGCGACCGAGCTTCCGGCCCGCCCCGGAGGCCCGGCCCCGCTCGACATCATGCCCGAGGATTTTCGTCAGCCACGCAAGGTGGAAAAGCCGGCATCGCCCGACGATCTGAAGATGATCTCGGGCGTCGGTCCCAAGCTCGAAAGCGTGCTCAACAGCCTCGGCATCTGGACCTTCGCACAGATCGCCGAGTGGACCCCCGAGGAAGTCGCCTGGGTGGACGATTATCTCCAGTTCAAGGGCCGCATCGAGCGTGACGGCTGGATCGCCCAGGCTGCCGCGCTCGCCAAGGGCGGCCGCGACGAATATGTCAGGATGTTCGGCAAGGAGCCGCGCTGAGACGGACCCATCGGCCCGGGCGCCAAGGCGTCCGGGCCGGCCCATTGACCGGCACTTGCAGAAGGCCGGCGACAAAAACGGAGGAAAGCCCTTGCTGCTGGCCGAGGCAAACATTGCTCGCGCAAAAAAACCGCTCGACGATCCGGCCATGGCCGATTTCGTTGCAAGGATCGACCAGGTGAACGCGGTCGCCGAACGCTCGGACGGCTTTGTCTGGCGCTATCAGGTTGCAGAGGGCAACACGCTCGCGATGGGCGTTTTTGACGATCCGATGGTGATCTTCAACATGAGCGTCTGGGAAACACCCCGGCACCTCGAACACTATGTCTGGAATACCGTCCACAAGCACGTTTACCGGCGCAAGGCCGAGTGGTTCGACGCGATCGAGTCCCATAACTTTGCGATGTGGTGGGTGGAGGACGGGCATCGACCTTCGCCTGATGAAGCACGCCAACGGCTTGACCATTTGGACCGGCACGGCAATACGGACCATGCGTTCGACTGGGCGCACTTGCCGCACGTCAAGCTGTGGCAGAGCCAGCGCTGCGCGTGAGATGACGACTGAGAGACGGAAAGGCGCCCATGGCCCTGATCAAGGTTGACGGCAAGGAAATCGAGGTTCCCGACCACTACACGCTGTTGCAGGCGTGCGAGGAAGCCGGCGCCGAGATTCCGCGTTTTTGCTATCACGAGCGCCTGTCGATCGCCGGCAACTGCCGGATGTGCCTGGTCGAGGTGAAGGGCGGGCCGCCCAAGCCCGCCGCGTCCTGCGCGATGGGCGTGCGCGATCTGCGCCCGGGCCCCGAGGGACAGCCGCCTGAGGTTTTCACGACCACGCCGATGGTCAAGAAGGCTCGCGAAGGCGTGATGGAATTCCTGCTGATCAACCATCCGCTCGATTGCCCGATCTGCGACCAGGGCGGCGAGTGCGACCTGCAGGACCAGGCGATGGCCTACGGCATCGATTCCTCGCGCTTCCAGGAGAACAAGCGCGCCGTCGAGGACAAATATATCGGCCCGCTCGTCAAGACGATCATGACGCGCTGCATCCACTGCACCCGCTGCGTCCGCTTCACGACCGAGGTCGCCGGAATTTCCGAGCTTGGCCTGATCGGTCGCGGCGAGGACGCCGAGATCACCACCTATCTCGAACAGGCGATGACGTCCGAACTGCAGGGCAATGTCATCGACCTTTGCCCGGTCGGCGCGCTCACCTCGCGCCCCTACGCCTTCCAGGCGCGCCCATGGGAGCTGACCAAGACCGAATCGATCGACGTGATGGACGCGGTCGGCTCGGCCATCCGCGTCGACACGCGCGGCCGCGAGGTCAAGCGCATCATGCCGCGCGTCAACGAGCAGGTGAACGAGGAGTGGATCTCCGACAAGACCCGCTTCGTCTGGGACGGCCTGCGCACCCAGCGGCTCGACCGGCCCTACGTGCGCGGCGCCGACGGCAGGCTCAAGCCCGCCGCGTGGAGCGAGGCATTCGCTGCCGTCAAGGCGGCGCTCGACGGCAAGGCGGGCGACCGGATCGGCGCCATCGCCGGCGATCTGTCCGGTGTCGAGGAGATGTTCGCCGCCAAGCTCCTGATGGAAAGTCTTGGTTCGCCGAACGTCGATTGCCGCCAGGACGGCGCCGCGCTCGATCCCGCGCTCGGCCGCGCCTCCTACCTGTTCAACGCCACCATCGAAGGCATTGAGGATGCCGACGCGATCCTGATCGTCGGCGCCAATCCGCGCTTTGAGGCCTCGGTCCTGAACGCGCGCATCCGCAAGGCCTGGCGCGCCGCGCCGATCCCGATCGGCGTGATCGGCGACATGGGCGATCTGCGCTACGATTACGAGGCGCTCGGCGCGGGTCCCGAAACGCTCAAGGATCTGGTCGAAAAGGGCGGCAAGTTCGTCACCAGGCTCAAGAAGGCCAAGCGGCCGCTGATCATCGTCGGCCAGGGCGCGCTGGCGCGCGGCGACGGCCGCGCCGTGCTCGGCCTTGCCGCAAGCCTTGCTGATCAGGTCGGCGCGCTGACCGAAGACTGGAACGGCCTGTGCGTCCTGCACACGGCCGCCGCGCGCGTCGGCGGGCTCGACATCGGCATGGTGCCGGGCGAGGGCGGTCTGAACGCGGCCAGGATGGTCGCAGAGACCGACGTGCTGTTCCTGCTTGGCGCGGACGAGATGGATCTTCGCAAGCGCAAGCAGGGCGCGACGACCATCTATATCGGCACCCACGGCGATGTCGGCGCCCACCATGCCGACATCATCCTGCCGGCCGCGGCCTACACCGAGAAGTCGGCGATCTACGTCAATACCGAGGGTCGCGTGCAGATGACCAACCGCGCCGGCTTCCCCCCGGGCGAAGCGCGCGAGGACTGGGCGATCCTGCGCGCCCTGTCCGACGTGATCGGCCACAAGCTGCCGTTCGATTCGCTTGGCCAGTTGCGCGCGAAACTGTTCGAGGCGCACCCGCATCTGGCCGCGATCGGCACGATCCAGCCCGGCGACGCCGACGCCATGCGTGCATTGGCCTCCAAGGGCGGACGGCTGGGGAAATCGGCGTTTGCATCACCGGTCAAAGACTTCTATCTGACCAACCCGATCGCCCGCGCCTCGGCCGTCATGGCCGAATGCTCGGCGCTGGCGCGCAACGCCATGCCCGAAGCGGCGGAATAAGCCGGCGATTGGACCGATATCATGCTTGAGACCTACGTCATTCCCGGCCTGCTGATCCTCGCCCAGTCGCTGGCGTTCCTGACGGTGCTGCTCGTGTTCACCGCGTTCGTGCTGTACGCCGACCGCAAGATCTGGGCTGCCGTGCAGAGCCGGAAGGGCCCCAACGTGGTCGGCCCGTTCGGCCTGCTGCAGTCCTTCGCCGACCTTTTGAAGTTCGTCATCAAGGAACCGATCATTCCCGCCGGCGCAAACCGGGGCATCTTCCTGTTCGCGCCGCTCGTGTCGGCCGGCCTTGCGCTGATCGCCTGGGCCGTGATCCCGGTGCAGGAAGGCTGGGCGATCGCCAATATCAATGTCGGCATCCTGTTCGTGTTCGCCGTCTCCGCGCTCGAGGTCTACGGCGTGATCATGGCCGGCTGGGCGTCGAACTCGAAATATCCGTTCCTGGGCGCGCTGCGCTCGGCCGCGCAGATGGTCTCCTACGAGGTCTCCATCGGCTTCGTGATCGTCACCGTGCTGCTGCTGGTGGGTTCGCTCAACCTGACCGACATCGTGCTCGCCCAGCGCGACGGCATCGGCACCTGGCTGGGCCTGCCGAACACGTTCCTCGACTGGCACTGGCTCGGCCTTTTGCCGATGTTCGTGATCTTCTTCATCTCCGCGCTCGCCGAGACCAACCGGCCGCCCTTCGATCTGGTCGAGGCCGAATCGGAACTCGTCGCCGGTCACATGATCGAATATTCGTCGACGCCCTACATGCTGTTCATGCTGGGCGAGTACATCGCCATCCTTCTGATGTGCGCGCTGACCGTGATCCTGTTCATGGGCGGATGGCTGCCGCCTTTCGATTTCGCGCCGTTCACCTGGCTGCCCGGCGTGTTCTGGTTCATGTTCAAGCTGTGTCTGGTCTTCTTCATGTTCGCCATGGTGAAGGCGATCGTGCCGCGCTACCGCTACGACCAGCTCATGCGCCTTGGCTGGAAGGTGTTCCTGCCCATATCCCTGTTCATGGTGGTGGCCACCGCCGCCTTCCTCAAGCTGACCGGCTGGGCTTAAGCCAAAGGACCGGAGACCGAACCGATGACAACATTCGCGCAAGCCGCCAAATCGCTGCTGTTGGCCGAGTTCGTCAGCGCCTTCTTCATGGCGATGCGCCGGTTCGTGGCGCCCAAGGCGACGATCAACTACCCGCACGAGAAGGGCAAGCTGAGCCCGCGCTTCAGGGGTGAGCACGCGCTGCGCCGCTATCCCAATGGCGAGGAGCGCTGCATCGCCTGCAAGCTGTGCGAGGCGATCTGCCCGGCCCAGGCGATCACCATCGAGGCCGGCCCGCGCCGCAACGACGGCACGCGGCGCACGGTCCGCTACGACATCGACATGGTCAAATGCATCTATTGCGGCTTCTGCCAGGAGGCCTGTCCGGTCGATGCGATCGTCGAGGGACCGAACTTCGAGTTCGCCACCGAGACGCGCGAGGAACTGTACTACGACAAGGAAAAACTGCTGGCCAACGGGGACCGGTGGGAACGCGAGATCGCCCGCAACATGGCGCTCGACGCGCCCTACCGTTGAGGCCGGCGACAAGAAAAGTCCACGGGGCGGGGCGGTTCAACCAAATGCGCCTAGCCCCAGCGCGCCGGGCCTGCTAGAGCGCAGCCGGCACACCACAGATCGGGGAAACACATGCTGTTGACCGGCCTTTCGGCGGCATTCTTCTACATGTTCGCGCTCGTTGCGGTGACATGCTCGGTCATGGTCGTCGTGGCGCGCAATCCGGTGCATTCGGTGCTCTACCTGATCGCGGTGTTCTTCAACACCGCCGCGCTCTTCATCCTGACCGGCGCCGAGTTCCTCGGCATGATCCTGCTGGCGGTCTATGTCGGCGCCGTGGCGGTGCTGTTCCTGTTCGTCGTCATGATGCTCGAGGTCAATCGCGCCTCCGTGCGCCAGGGCATCGCGGAATACGCGCCGGTTGGCGTTCTGATCGGCATCGTCATCGCCGCCCAGCTTCTGATCGTTGTGGTCGGCCAGTCCTTTGCCGTGGCGACGCCCGGCACGGCCGAACTGCCGATGCCGGACCCGGCGGTGCGCCACAACACGGCCGCGCTCGGCGACGTGCTCTACACCGACTATGTCTACTTCTTCCAGATCGCCGGCATGGTGCTGCTGGTGGCGATGATCGGCGCCATCGTTTTGACGCTTCGCGACCCCCGTCCGCAGGTCAAGCGCCAGGACATCGGCGCCCAGGTCGGCCGCGATCCGAAGAAGGCGATCGAACTGGTCGATGTCGACAGCGGCAAGGGGCTCTGAAAGACGCCATGACCATCACCATCGCCCACTTTCTGACCGTCTCGGCGCTGATGTTCGTCATCGGCATCTTCGGCATCTTCCTCAACCGCAAGTCCGTCATCGTCATCCTGATGAGCGTCGAACTGATCCTTCTGTCGGTGAACCTGAACTTCATCGCCTTTTCGGCGCACCTGCAGGATCTGGTCGGCCAGGTCTTCGCCCTGTTCGTGCTGACCGTCGCGGCGGCCGAAGCCGCCATCGGGCTTGCCATCCTCGTTGTCTTCTACCGCAATCGCGGCTCGATCGCCGTTGAAGACGTCTCCACGATGAAGGGCTGATCGCACCCATGTATCACGCCATCGTCTTCCTGCCCCTTCTGGGCGCGCTGATTGCCGGCTTCGGCGGACGCGCGCTCGGCGCAAAGGCCTGCGAATACGTCACCTCCGGCTTTCTGGTGATCGCCGCGATCCTGTCGTGGATCGCGCTGATCACGGTCGGCTTCTCGGAAGCCGATCCGCGCACGGTCCAGGTCATGCGGTTCATGGATTCGGGCAATCTGGATGTCGACTGGGCCTTCCGCATCGACACGCTGACGGTGGTCATGCTCGTCGTCGTGACGACCGTCTCCTCGCTCGTGCACATCTATTCGATCGGCTACATGCACCACGACCCGCACCGGCCGCGGTTCTTCGCCTATCTGTCGCTGTTCACCTTCGCCATGCTGATGCTGGTGACCGCCGACAATCTGATCCAGATGTTCTTCGGCTGGGAGGGCGTCGGGCTCGCCTCCTATCTGCTGATCGGCTTCTGGTACAAGAAGGCCTCGGCCAACAACGCCGCCATGAAGGCGTTCATCGTCAACAGGGTTGGCGATTTCGGCTTCATCCTGGGCATTTTCGGCGTGTTCGTGCTGTTCGGCTCGGTCAATTTCGACACGATCTTCGCCAATGCCGCCGCCTTCGCGTCCGTCGACGGCGAGGCATCCGAGGCGGCGCGCGAGGTGCTGCTGACCTTCCTCTGGATGGACCTGACCGCCGGCGAGGCGCTGACCGCCGTGTGCCTGCTGCTGTTCCTGGGCGCGATGGGCAAGTCGGCCCAGTTCCTGCTGCACACCTGGCTGCCCGACGCGATGGAGGGCCCGACGCCGGTCTCCGCGCTCATCCATGCCGCCACCATGGTCACGGCGGGCGTGTTCATGGTCGCGCGCCTGTCGCCGATCTTCGAATATTCACAGGACGCGCTGACCGTCGTCACCATCGTCGGCGCCATCACCGCCTTCTTCGCCGCCACGGTCGGCCTCGTCCAGAACGACATCAAGCGCGTCATCGCCTATTCGACCTGCTCGCAGCTCGGCTACATGTTCGTCGCGCTCGGCATCGGCGCCTATGGCGCCGCGATGTTCCACCTGTTCACCCACGCCTTCTTCAAGGCGCTCTTGTTCCTGGGCGCCGGCTCGGTGATCCACGCGGTCTCCGACGAGCAGGACATGCGCAAGATGGGCGGGCTCCGCAAGCACATCCCGATGACCTACTGGATGATGATCATCGGCACGGTCGCGCTGACCGGGGTCGGCATTCCGGGCACTTACATTGGCACCGCCGGCTTCTTCTCCAAGGACGCCATCATCGAGAGCGCTTTCGTCGGCCAGAACGCGGCCGCCGGCATCGCCTTCGGCCTGCTGGTGATCGCCGCGCTGTTCACCTCGTTCTATTCCTGGCGCCTGATCTTCATGACCTTCCACGGCAAGCCGCGCGCCACGGCCGATGTCATGCACCATGTGCACGAATCGCCGCCCGTGATGCTGGTGCCGCTCTACGTGCTTGCGGCGGGCGCCCTGTTTGCCGGCGTCCTCTTCTATTCGGCGTTCGTCGGCCACGGCCACCACGAGGGCTGGTACAACGACTTCTTCCGCACGGCGCTGTTCGCCGGACCCGACAACCATGTTCTCGACGAGTTCCACGACGTTCCCTACTGGGTGAAGTGGAGCCCGTTCGTGGTCATGGCCATCGGCCTTGTGACGGCGTGGTACATGTATATCCGCTCGCCGGAGACCCCGGCCGCACTCGCCCGCCAGCACGCCGGCCTTTACCGGTTCCTGCTCAACAAATGGTATTTCGACGAACTCTACGACTTCCTGTTCGTCCGCCCGGCAAAGCGTCTCGGCACCTTCCTGTGGAAGCGCGGAGACGGCTGGCTGATCGACGGGTTCGGACCGGACGGCGTCGCCAGACGCGTCACCGACGTCACCGGCCGCGTGGTCAAGTGGCAGACCGGCTACATCTACCACTACGCCTTCGCCATGGTGATCGGCATCGCCGCGCTCGTCACCTGGATGATGCTCGGAGGAGTGCTGTGATGGCCGGCATGCCGCTTCTGTCGCTGGTCACCTTCCTGCCGCTGGTCGGTGTCCTCGTCATCTTCTTCATCTCCGACGAGACGGAGATGGGCCTGCGCAACATCCGCATGGTCGCGCTGCTGACGACCGTGTTCACGTTCCTCGTCTCGCTGCTGATCTGGGCCGGCTTCGACACGTCCAATCCCGGTTTCCAGTTCGTCGAGGAGGCCGAGTGGCTCGGCGGTGGGCTGACCTACCGTATGGGCGTCGACGGCATCTCGATGCTGTTCGTCATCCTGACCACCTTCCTGATGCCGATCTGCATCCTGGCGAGCTGGGAGGCGGTGCAGAGCCGCGTGAAGGCCTACATGCTCGCCTTCCTGATCCTCGAGACGCTGATGATCGGCGTGTTCTGCGCGCTCGACATCGTGCTGTTCTACGTCTTCTTCGAGGGCGGCCTGATCCCGATGTTCATCATCATCGGCGTGTGGGGCGGCAAGCGGCGCGTCTACGCCTCGTTCAAGTTCTTCCTCTACACGCTGCTCGGCTCGGTGCTGATGCTGCTCGCCATCATGGCCATGTACTGGGAGGCGGGCACGACCTCGATCCCCGAACTTCTCGCCCATGATTTCCCGCCGCAGATGCAGTTCTGGCTGTGGCTGGCCTTCTTTGCGTCCTTCGCCGTCAAGATGCCGATGTGGCCGGTGCACACCTGGTTGCCGGACGCCCACGTCGAGGCGCCGACGGCCGGCTCGGTGATCCTTGCCGGCATCCTGCTCAAGCTCGGCGGCTATGGCTTCATCCGCTTTTCGCTGGGCATGTTCCCGCTCGCCTCGGCCGATCTGGCCTGGCTCGTGTTCACCCTGTCGGTGATCGCCATCGTCTACACCTCGCTGGTGGCGATGATGCAGCAGGACATGAAGAAGCTGATCGCCTATTCGTCGGTCGCCCATATGGGCTTCGTGACGATGGGCATCTTCGCCGCCAACGTGCAGGGCCTTGAGGGCGCGATCTTCCAGATGCTCAGCCACGGCCTCGTCTCGGGCGCGCTGTTCCTGTGCGTCGGCGTCGTCTACGACCGGCTGCACACGCGCGAAATCGCCGCCTATGGCGGGCTGGTCCACAACATGCCGGCCTATGCGGTCGCCTTCATGGTGTTCACCATGGCCAATGTCGGCCTGCCGGGCACGTCGGGCTTCGTCGGCGAGTTCCTCACCCTGATGGGCATGTTCCGCGTCAACACCTGGTTCGCCCTGTTTGCGGCGACCGGCGTGATCCTGTCGGCCTGCTATGCGCTGTGGCTCTATCGGCGCGTCATCTTCGGCGCGCTCGAAAAGGAGACGCTGAAATCGCTGCTCGATCTTTCCACCCGCGAGAAGGTCACGCTCTACCCGCTCGTCGTGCTGACGATCTTCTTCGGCGTCTATCCCGCGCCCATCCTCGATGTGATCGGCCCCTCGGTCGAGGCGCTGCTGGTCGACTACCAGGCCGCGCTCGATGCGGCCGCCGCGGCCGGTGACGTTGCCGCGCAGATGAACTGAACGGACCCACGATGACCGCCCAAGACCTTGCCCAGAGCCTTGTCATCGCAGCGCCCGAGCTGATCATCGCGGTCGGCGCGATGGCGCTCCTGATGGTCGGCGTGTTCGTCCACAAGGACCGCGCCAACGCGATCGTGACGTCGCTCACGGTGGCGCTTCTGGTCGCCGCGCTCGGCTGGATGGTCTTCTTCACGCCGACGGGCCCGGCCTTCGGCGGCGCCTATGTCCATGACGCCTTCAGCCTGTTCATGAAGACGCTCGTGCTGGTCGGTTCGACCGTTGCGCTCGTCATGTCGGTCGGCTTTGCCCGCGAGGAGAAGTTCGACCGGTTCGAGTTCCCGATCCTGATCGCGCTGGCGACGCTGGGCATGATGCTGATGGTCTCGGCCGACAATCTGCTCGGGCTCTACATGGCGCTCGAACTGCAGTCGCTGGCGCTCTACGTGATTGCCGCGATCAACCGCGATTCGATCCGCTCGACGGAAGCGGGCCTGAAATATTTCGTCTTGGGCGCGCTGTCGTCGGGCATGATGCTGTACGGCATCTCGCTGATCTACGGCTTTACCGGCCACATCGACTATCAGGCGATCGCCGGAGCGATAGGCGGCGAGCGCTCGATCGGGCTGCTGTTCGGCCTCGTTTTCCTGCTCGTCGGGCTGGCCTTCAAGATCTCGGCCGTGCCGTTCCACATGTGGACCCCCGACGTCTACGAGGGCGCGCCGACACCGGTGACGGCCTTCCTCGCCGCCGCGCCGAAGATGGCCGCCATGGCGCTTCTTGTGCGCGTGGTCATGGAGGCGTTCCAGCCCGTGACCACCGACTGGCAGCAGATCATCGTCTTCATCTCGATCGCCTCGATGCTGCTCGGCTCGTTCGCCGCCATCGGCCAGAGCAACATCAAGCGCCTGATGGCCTATTCGTCGATCGGCCATATGGGCTACGCGCTGGTCGGCCTCGCGGCCGGCTCGGTCGCCGGCGTTCAGGGCGTCATGCTGTACATGGCGATCTATCTGGCGATGACGCTGGGCACCTTCGCCTTCATCCTGGCCATGCGGCGCAAGGACGAGGGCAATGTCGAGCAGATTTCCGATCTTGCCGGCTATGCAGCCAACAATCCGCTGATGGCGACGATCCTGACCGCGCTGATGTTCTCGCTGACCGGCATCCCGCCGCTCGCCGGCTTCTGGGCCAAATGGTATGTCTTCCTCGCCGCCGTGGAGGCGGGGCTGTGGCCGCTGGCGATCATCGGCGTGCTCGCCTCGGTGGTCGGCGCCTACTATTATCTGCGCATCATCAAGATCATGTGGTTCGACGACGCCGAGGCGCGCTTTGTTGCCCCGGCGGGCGAACTGCGGCTGGTGATGGGCGCAAGCGGCCTGTTCGTTCTGGCCTACATCGTCTTCGGCGGGCCGATCGCGGCCTATGCCGAAACCGCCGCGCGGACCTTCTTCTGATCGTGGACACGTTCCGGCTTTCCCCGGATGCCCTGGCCGCCGGCTACCGGCTCGAGGCGCACGAGCGGATCGGCTCGACCAACGCACGGGCGCTCGAGCTGGCGGCAAACGGCGAGTCCGGGCCGCTCTGGGTGGTGACGGACGACCAGTTCTCCGGCCGCGGGCGGCGCGGACGGCAGTGGCACGGGCCCAAGGGCAATCTCGCCGCATCGCTGCTGATCACGCCGCGCACCGATCTCGGCACGGCCGCGACGCTCGGCTTTGCCGCAAGCATCGCCCTGTCCGACGCGCTCGGCCGGCTCGCCCCTGAGATGGGCCTTTCCCTGGGGCTCGATGGCATGGACGCCAACGGCGCGGGCAGGACGCGCCTCGAACTGAAATGGCCCAACGACGTCCTGCTTTCGGGCGCCAAGATCGCCGGCATATTGCTGGAATCGGCGTCGCTTCGCGGTGGCGCGCCGGCGGTGGTGATCGGTATCGGCGTGAACGTGGTTGCCGCGCCGGAGGATGTGGGCTACCCGGCGACCTCGCTGCGCGCGGTCGGCTTTCAGGGCTCGGCCGCCGATGTGCTTGCGGTGCTCGCCGATGCGTGGCTTGACGCCCATCGCATCTGGAGCGGGGGCGACGGCCTGCCTCAGGTGCGCCGGCGCTGGCTCGAACGGGCGGCGGGACTGGATGCGCCCGTGGCGGTGCGGACCGGAGGCGGCATCGTTCGCGGGCGCCTTGAAACGATCGACGACGACTGCCGGCTGATCGTCAGGCACGACGACGGCACGGTGACGAAGGTTGCGGCCGGCGATGTCCATTTCGGCGCGGTGGCGACCGAACGGCAGGCCGGACAACACGGCGGAGAGAACTGACATGGCCCCCAAGGGCGAACCCGAACTGGTATTCGTGCCGCTTGGCGGCGTTGGCGAGATCGGCATGAACCTGGCCCTTTACGGCTATGGTCCCGAGACCCGGCGCCAGTGGCTGATGGTCGACTGCGGCGTGACCTTTCCCGGTCCCGACCTGCCCGGCGTCGATCTGGTCCTGCCCGACATCCGCTTCGTCGAGGCCGAGCGCAAGAACCTCGCCGGCATCGTCATCACGCACGCACATGAGGACCATTACGGCGCGCTCCTGTCGCTCTATCACCGCCTGTCGCCGGACGGCTCCATGCCCGTGCACATGACCCCGTTCGGCGCCGGCATGCTCGAAGCCAAGGCGCAGGGCGAGGCCGACGCGCCGAAGGTGCCGATCGAGACCTATGATGGCGGCGAGCGCTTCTCGATCGGCCCGTTCGACATCGAGGCCATCGCCGTCACCCATTCGATCCCCGAGCCGGTCTCGCTCGCCATCCGCACACCGGCGGGCCTGGTTCTGCACACCGGCGACTGGAAGCACGACATCGATCCGGCGCTCGGCCCGCTGACCGACGAGGACCGCTTCCGGCAACTGGGCGACGAGGGCGTTCTGGCGCTGATCTGCGATTCAACCAACGCCATGCGCGAGGGCGAGTCGCCGTCCGAACGGCAGGTCTCGCAGGGGCTCGCCGAGGTGATCGCCAACGCCAGGGGCCGCGTGGCGATCACGACGTTTTCGTCCAATGTCGGCCGCATCAAGTCGATCGCGCTCGCCGCCCAGGCGGCAGACCGGCGCGTGCTTCTGATGGGCCGGTCGATGAAGCGGGTCGTCGATGTCGCCACCGACCTTGGCTACATGGAGGGCATCGAGCCGTTTCTCGACGAGGCCGAATTCGCCTCGGTGCCGCGCGATCAGGTGGTCATCATCCTGACCGGTTCGCAGGGCGAACCGCGCGCCGCGCTGGCCAAGCTCGGCCGTGACGAGATGCGCGATGTCAAGCTCACCGCCGGCGACATGGTCGTCTATTCCTCGCGGACGATTCCCGGCAACGAGAAGGCCATCCTTGAGACGAAGAACCGGCTCATCGACATGGGCATCGACGTGATCGAGGACGGCGACGCGCTGGTCCATGTCTCCGGCCATCCCCGCCGCAGCGAACTGCGCCAGATGTATCAGTGGACGCGCCCGAAGATCGGCGTGCCGGTGCATGGCGAAGCGGCGCATCTCTCCGCCCATGCGGCGCTGATGCGCGAGGCCGGCATCGCCTCGGTGATGGACGCGCGCAACGGCGATCTGGTGCGTCTCGCTCCGGGCGACCCGGAAATCATCGACGATGTGCCGCACGGCGAGATCTACAAGGACGGCGCCATCATCGGCGATGATGACGCGGTCGGTGTGGTCGACCGGCGGCGGCTCTCCTTTGCCGGCCATGTCGCGGTCTCGGTGATCCTCGACAGGAAGCATGAGATCGCGGTGGAACCGCAACTCGTCGCGGTCGGCATCCCGCGCAACGATGCCCACGGCGAGGATCTCGAGGACATCCTGTTCGAGGCCGCGGTGGGCGCGGTCGAGTCGATGCCGCGCGGCCGGCGCAAGGACCTCGATCTGGTCGAGGAGGCGGTGACCAAGGCCGTGCGCGCCGCCGCCCGCAAGGCATGGGGCAAAAAGCCGCTCGTGACGGTGCTCGTCGACCGCGTATAGGTGCCCGCATGCTTGGACGTCTGAACCATGTCGCCATCGCCGTGCCGGATCTGGGCGCCGCCGTCGCGCGCTACCGCGATACGCTTGGCGCGTCCGTCTCCGCGCCGCAGGCGCTGCCCGAGCACGGCGTGACCGTGGTCTTCGTGGAGCTCGAGAACACCAAGACCGAACTGCTCGAACCGCTTGGCGAGACATCGCCGATCGCCGCCTTCCTCGAACGCAACCCGTCGGGCGGCATCCACCATATGTGCTATGAGGTGGACGACATCATCGCGGCGCGCGACCGGCTGAAGGCGCAAGGCGTGCGCGTGCTCGGCGATGGCGAACCGAAGACCGGCGCCCACGGCAACCCGGTCCTGTTCCTGCATCCCAAGGATTTCGACGGCACGCTGATCGAACTCGAGGAGGTGCCCGCCCGATGATTGTCACCGCCGGTCGCGCGCGCGGAGCCTCGTGATGGGCTGGCTCTCGGCATTCGCCATCTTCTTCATCATCTGGTGGGTCGTGCTGTTCGCCGTCCTGCCGATCGGCGTGCGCTCGCAGGCCGAGGACGGCAGCGTCGAGCCGGGCACTGAAGCTGGCGCGCCTGTCGCGCCGCGCCTCGGCTTCAAGGTGGCGCTGACCACAGCAATCGCCATCGGCGTGTTCTCGATATTCTACGTGCTGACGGTGACGATGGGGCTCAGCGTCGATGACATCCCGTCGATCGTCCCCGACTTCTCCGAACCGGGCTGATCGCGCGACCCGGTCGCCACAAAAAAATGGCAGGACCGAAGTCCTGCCATTTCGAAACGGGTGATTTTCTTCTCTTCCCGATGGAAGCGGCGGCTCCTTGGAGCGCCCGAAAACCAGTTCCTCCCAAGACTTTGACCCGTTCCGTGGCCGCAGGCGCGCTAACGCCTGCGAGCGTGGCGGGGAAGCTAGCAATGACAAGCGCGCTTGTCACCCGTAAATTGCGGCTAACTTTTGATTTTCGCGACACAATTGCGCCCGGTTCATATCGCTGCCGACACAAGCGCGACCGGTGCGCGTCGCGTTTTGCGTTTCGTTGCGACGCGGTCTAGAAGGGCCCCAATTTCGCCGCTGTCGGCGGTGATTCCATGGCCCTCATTCCGATCGGTCCGACCATGCGCCTGTCCCGCTACTTTCTGCCCATTCTCAAGGAGAATCCCAAGGAAGCCGAGATCGTCTCGCACCGGCTGATGCTGCGCGCCGGGATGATCCGCCAGCAGTCGGCCGGCATCTATTCTTGGCTGCCGCTCGGCAAGAAGGTGCTCGAGAAGATCAACCAGATCGTGCGCGAGGAGCAGAACCGGGCAGGGGCCATCGAGATCCTGATGCCGACCATCCAGCCCGCCGACCTGTGGATCGAGAGCGGCCGATACAATGATTACGGCCAGGAGATGCTGCGCATTCGCGACCGGCATGATCGCGCCATGCTGTTCGGGCCGACCAACGAGGAGATGGTCACCGACATCTTCCGGTCCTACGTGCGTTCCTACCGGGACCTGCCGCTCAACCTCTACCACATCCAATGGAAGTTCCGCGACGAGGTGCGCCCCCGCTTCGGCGTCATGCGCGGCCGCGAATTCCTGATGAAGGACGCCTATTCCTTCGATCTCGACTATGAGGGCGCGAAGGCCTCCTACAACCGCATGTTCATCGCCTATCTGCGCACCTTCGAGCGCCTCGGCCTCAAATCGATCCCGATGCGCGCCGAGACCGGACCGATCGGCGGCGATCTCAGTCACGAATTCATCATCCTGGCCGATACCGGCGAATCCGAAGTGTTCTGCGAGAAGACGTTCCTCGATATGCCCGTGCCCGGCACCGATGTCGATTTCTTCGACAATGCCGAGATCGCGTCCATAGTCGAGCGCTGGACCACGCCCTACGCGGCGACCGACGAGATGCACGACGAGGCCGCCTGGGCGGAGATCGCCGATGGCGACAAGGTCTCCGCGCGCGGCATCGAGGTCGGCCACATCTTCCATTTCGGCACCAAATATTCCGAGCCGATGGGCGCGACCGTCGCCGGCCCGGACGGCAAGGAGGTGCCGGTCTCGATGGGGTCCTACGGCATCGGCCCCTCGCGCCTGATCGGCGCGATCATCGAGGCATCCCATGACGATAACGGGATCATCTGGCCGGAAAGCGTCGCCCCGTTCGGCGCGGTCGTCATCAACATGAAACCGGGCGAGGAAGCCTGCGATAACTGGTCCGAACGCGCCTACGCCGCGCTCGGCGAGGCCGGCGTCGACCCGCTCTATGACGACACCGACCAGCGGCCCGGCGCCAAGTTCGCCACCGCCGACCTGATCGGCCTGCCCTGGCAATTGATCATCGGTCCGCGCGGGGTCAAGGCGGGCACGGTCGAACTCAAGCACCGCGCGACCGGCGACAAGCACGAGCTCGATCTCGATGCCGCCATCGCGCGCATCACGGGAGCCTGAACCGGTGGACGCGAACGCTCCGGCCGACAAGGCGGGCACGGCGGACGGCGCAGCGGTCGCCCGCAAGGACGGCGCCGCAGGCCCGTTCTCGGCCTTCGAGCGGATGATCGCCTGGCGCTATCTCAGGCCCCGCCGCAAGGAGGCGGCGGTGTCCATCGTCACCATCATTTCGCTGGTCGGCGTCACGCTGGGCGTTGCCGCGCTGATCATCGTCATGGCGGTGATGAACGGGTTCCGCGCCGAACTGCTCGACCGCATCCTCGGGCTCAACGGGCACGTCATCATCCAGCCGGTCGAACGGCCGCTCGACGATTATGCGGCGGTCGCGGACCGCATCTCGGGCGTGGACGGCGTGAAGATCGCCGTGCCGCTGATCGAGGGGCAGACGCTCGCCTCGGGCAATGCCGGCGCCGGAACGGGCGCGCTGGTGCGGGGCGTGCGGACCCAGGATCTCGATGGCCTGACCTCGATCTCCGAGAACATCGTCGAAGGATCGCTGGTCTCTTTTGCGTCCGGAGATGGCGTCCTGATCGGCAGCCGCATGGCGCGCAGCATGGGGCTGATCGCCGGCGATTCGATCACCCTGGTCTCCCCCGAAGGCGATGTGACCCCGTTCGGCACCACGCCGCGCGTGAAGACCTACCCGGTCGCGGCGATCTTCGAGATGGGGATGAGCGAATATGATTCCTCGATCATCTTCATGCCGTTCGAGGAGGCCCAGCTCTACTTCAACTCGGAAGGCGTCGCCCAGCTCATCGAGGTGTTCATCGACGATCCCGACGCGGTCGACGCTTTCGCGCCGCTGATCGAGGAGGCGGCGGACCGGCCGATCTTCATGGTCGACTGGCGCCAGCGCAACTCGGCCTTCTTCTCGGCGCTGGTGATCGAGCGCAACGCCATGTTCCTGATCCTGTCGATCGTCGTGCTGGTGGCCTCGCTCAACATCATTTCGAGCCTGATCATGCTGGTCAAGGAGAAGGGCAGGGGCATCGCCATCCTGCGCACCATGGGCGCCAGCCAGTCGGCCATCCTGCGCATCTTCATCATGGCAGGCACCGGGGTCGGGGTGGTCGGCACCGGCGTGGGTGTGCTGCTCGGCGTGCTCGTGTGCTGGAACATACAGTCGATCCAGCGCTTCATGAACTGGGCCTCCGGCGCCGAGGTCTGGGACCCGACGATCCGCTTTCTCACCGAGATACCGGCGCGGATGGACGCCGGCGAGACCTTCGCGGTCATCATCCTATCGCTGACGCTGTCGTTCCTGGCCGCCATCATCCCGGCGCGCCGCGCCGCCCGGCTCGATCCGGTCGAAGCGCTGAGGTACGAGTGATGGCCGACGCGGTGCTGCGCCTTGAGGCCGTCGAGCGCGCCTATCAGGAGGTCGATCACAAGCTCGAAGTGCTGCGCGGGGCGGACCTCGCCTTGATGCCCGGCGAGATGGTCGCGCTCGTCGCCCCGTCGGGCGCCGGCAAGTCGACGCTGCTGCACACCGCCGGTCTGCTCGAACGGCCGGACGGCGGCGAGGTCTACCTGTCGGGCAAGCCCTGCGGCTCGCTCACCGACCGCGAGCGCACCGCGCGCCGGCGCAACGACATCGGCTACGTCTACCAGTTCCACCATCTGCTGCCCGAGTTCTCGGCGCTCGAGAACGTCATGATCCCGCAGCTCATTCGCGGTCTGCCGCGCCGCGAGGCCGAGGCCCGCGCGCACGAACTGCTCGACTATATGCGCATCGGCCCGCGCGCCACGCACCGGCCGGCCGAACTGTCCGGCGGCGAGCAGCAGCGCGTGGCGATTGCCCGCGCGGTCGCCAACGCGCCGCTTGTCCTGCTTGCCGACGAGCCGACCGGCAATCTCGATCCGGACACCTCCTCCTACGTGTTCGAGGCGCTCGAGGCATTGGTGCGCCAGTCGGGACTTGCCGCGCTGTTCGCCACCCACAACCATGCGCTGGCCCGCCGGATGGACCGGATCGTCACCATGGCCGATGGCCACATCGTGCCCTACGACCCGCCGGCCTGATCCGCTAGCGCGCCAATTCATTCACTCTTTGTTCACGCTGCCTTCCGTTCGCGTCCGCCACGGTCGGGCACCCGTTGACGCATGAACAGAAATAGAACAAAATGCCAACAGGACAGAACGGGAGTGAGACATGACCGACCTCGCACGCGACTTCGCCGCTTTCTTCTCGATCGCGACCTTCGTCGCCACGCTGGCCCTTGCGATCGGCTATCTGTGACGCCGACGGTGGATAGCCGCGCCGGCCGGCTGGACAGGCCGGACCGGCCGGACGACGATCGGTCCGTGACGCGGCGCTGATTCCGGCGCCGCTCGAAGGGCAGGCACAACAATGGACAGTGTGGACGATCGCGCAAACGCAGGCGAGGCGCCCGGGGCGGATGCTCCAGAAGCGGGCCTCATCGATCCGGGCTTCATCCATCTGCGGGTGCATTCGTCCTATTCGCTGCTCGAGGGCGCGCTGAAGCTCGACAGGATCATCGAGTGGGCCAAGCACAACGGCGCCCCCGCGCTCGCCGTGACCGACACGTCGAACCTGTTCGGCGCGCTCGAGTTCGCCCAGAAGGCGTCGGGCGCCGGCATCCAGCCGATCATCGGTTGCCAGCTTGGTCTGCGTTTCGACGCCGAGGGTGAGGAAACCAGGGGCCGCGCCGGCCGGGCAGGCCATGCCGATCCGGCGATCGTCCTGCTCGCCGCCGACGAGACCGGTTACCGCAACCTCGTCGAACTGGTCAGCCGCGCCTATCTGGACGAAGACGATCTCGACGCCGTGCGGGTGCACGACACCTGGCTCGCCCAACGGGCCGAAGGGCTGATCGCGCTGACCGGTGGGCCGGGCGGGCCGGTCGGTTCCGCGCTCGCCGCCGGCCAGCCAAGGGTCGCCGAGCAGCGGCTCGCATCGCTGGCCGCGCTGTTCGGCGATCGTCTCTACGTCGAGCTCCAGCGCCATGGCGACTGGGACCGGACCGTCGAGGCGCGCACCGTCGAACTGGCCTACGCCCACCGGCTGCCGCTGGTCGGCACGAACGAGGCCTTCTTTTTCGCGCGCGAGGATTTCGAGGCCCACGACGCGCTGATCGCCATCGCCGAGGGTGCGCTTTTGTCGATGGACGATCGCCGCCAGCTGACCGCCGATCACTGGCTGAAGCCGCCCGCCGACATGATCACCCTGTTTTCCGATCTGCCCGAGGCGACCGCCAATACGGTCGAGATCGCCCGGCGCTGTTCCTGGTTCCCGCGCAAGATCAAGCCGATCCTGCCGCGCTTTGCCGCCGTGCCCGAGGGTGCGACGGGCGAGGAGGCCGAACAGGCCGAGGCGGACGAGTTGCGCCGCCAGGCCGTCGAGGGACTGAACGCCCGGCTCGAGCATCAGGGCCTGGCCGACGGCTACAGCCGCGACGATTACGACGAGCGGCTCGATCACGAACTGTCGATCATCGCGCGGATGAAGTTCCCCGGTTACTTCCTGATCGTCGCCGACTTCATCAAGTGGGCCAAGGCGCAGAACATCCCCGTGGGCCCGGGGCGCGGCTCGGGTGCGGGCTCGCTGGTCGCCTGGGCGCTGACGATCACCGACATCGACCCGCTGCGCTTCTCGCTGCTGTTCGAGCGCTTCCTCAATCCCGAACGCGTGTCGATGCCCGACTTCGACATCGACTTCTGCCAGGACCGGCGCGACGAGGTGATCCGCTACGTCCAGGACAAGTACGGCCGCGACCAGGTTGCCCAGATCATCACCTTCGGAACGCTGCAGGCGCGCGCGGTGCTGCGCGATGTCGGGCGCGTGCTCGAAATGCCCTATGGGCAGGTCGACCGCCTGTGCAAGCTGGTGCCGAACAACCCGGCGAACCCGACCAAGCTGGCCGATGCGATCGCCGGCGAGGCCAAGTTCGCCGAGGAACGCGAGCGCGAACCGATCGTCGGCCAGCTGCTCGACATGGCGCTCAAGCTCGAAGGGCTCTACCGGCACGCCTCCACCCACGCCGCCGGCATCGTGATCGGCGACCGGCCGCTGTCACAGCTCGTTCCGCTCTACCGCGACCCGCGCTCGGACATGCCGGTCACCCAGTTCAACATGAAGTGGGTCGAGGATGCCGGGCTGGTCAAGTTCGACTTTCTCGGCCTAAAGACGCTGACCGTGCTCGACATGGCGGTGCGGCTGATCGCCCGGCGCGGCGAGACGATCGATCTTTCGGCGCTGCCGCTCGACGACCCGCCGACCTACCAGATGATGGCGCGCGGCGAGACCGTCGGCATCTTCCAGGTGGAAAGCCCGGGCATGCGCAAGGCGCTGGTCGGCATGAAGCCCGACCGCATCGAGGACATCATCGCGCTGGTCGCGCTCTATCGGCCCGGTCCGATGGACAATATCCCCACCTACAATGCGCGCAAGCATGGTGACGAGCAGATCGCCTCGATCCATCCGAAGATCGATCATCTGGTCGCGGAGACGCAGGGCGTGATCGTCTACCAGGAGCAGGTGATGGAGATCGCCCAGCTTCTGGCCGGCTATTCGCTCGGCGAAGCCGATCTTCTGCGCCGCGCCATGGGCAAGAAGATCCGCGCCGAGATGGACAAGCAGCGGGTGCGCTTCGTCGAGGGCGCCGTCGAGCGCGGCGTCTCCAAGGCGCAGGCCGACTTCATCTTCGACCTGCTGGCCAAGTTCGCCGACTACGGCTTCAACAAGTCGCACGCGGCCGCCTACGCCATGGTCGCCTACCAGACGGCCTATCTGAAGGCGCATTATCCGGTCGAGTTCCTCGCCGCGTCGATGACCTACGACATGGCCAACACCGACAAGCTGAACGATTTCCGCCGCGATGCCGAACGGCTCGACATCACGGTCGTGCCGCCCTCGGTGCAGACCTCGTTCCGCGCTTTCGAGGTCGGCGACAGGCGCATCTTCTGGGCGCTGTCGGCGATCAAGGGCGTCGGCGATGCCGCCGTCGACCACATCGTGGCGGTGCGGCCGGACGGCGGCTTCGACAGCCTTGAGGATTTCGCCCGGCGCATCGATCCCAAGATCGTCGGCCGGCGCGTTCTCGAAGCGCTGATCGATGCGGGCGCGCTTGACTGCTTCGGCCACGACCGGGCGGTGCTCGCCGCCGGGCTCGACCGGATCCTGGGCCTTTCTCAGCGTGTCGCCGACGAGGCCGAAAGCGGGCAGGGCGACATCTTCGGCGCTGTCGAGGCGAGCCAGCCCGAACGCCTGTCTCTGCCCGCCGACGCGCACTGGCCGGATGCCGAACGGCTGATGCGCGAATTGCGCGCGATCGGCTTCTACTTCTCCGCCCACCCGCTCGACGCCTACGCGCCCATCCTCGAAAAGAGGCGCGTTCAGGCCTACGCCGATTTCGCCGCGGCGATCCGCCATGGCGCGACCGCCGGCCGCCTTGCCGGCACCGTCGCGCACAAGCAGGTGCGCCGCACCCGCAACGGCAACAAGATGGGCATCCTGACCCTGTCCGATCCGACCGGGCAGTATGAAGTCGTCATGTTCTCGGAGATGCTCGAACAGTTCGCCGATGCGGCCGAGCCGGGCCGAAGCTTCGTGTTGACCGTCGGCGTGCGGCACCGTGACGACGATTCCATCTCGCTGACGCTCAATTCGCTCAGCGCGCTCGACGAGCACGCCGGCGCCGATGCAGCCCACATGCTGCGCGTGTTCATGCGCGATGCGGCGCCGGCGCGGTCCGTGGCGCGGCAGCTGCGCCAGAATGGGCCGAGCCCGGTGTCGCTGATCGTCATCAAGCCGGACGGGGCGGGTGAGGTCGAAATCGAACTGCCCGGCCAGTATTCGGTTTCCGGCCCGGTCGCCAGCGCCATCAAGGCGGTGCCCGGCGTGGTCGACGTCGAACTCGTCTAGGTGGCAACCGTGGCGCCGGCTGTTGACTCCTGTTCGCGGCCGACCGCGTCCGTCTCCGGCTGGCTTCCGTGCGCCACCGTCTCGCGAAGATGGTCGATCATCACGCGCGTCTTGCGTGGCAGGAATTGACGGCTCGGATAGATCAGCCATGCCGCCGTGTCGAAGCTGGTCGCGGCCACGTCATGTGCGGGGAACAGGTCCCGGCAGCGCCCCGCGGCGAGGTCGTCGGCGATCAGCCAGTCGGCAAGCAGCGCGGGCCCCGCGCCGGCGAGCATCAGTTCGCGAACCTGCAGCGCGCTCGAACTGAAGACGCCGCCGCGCACCGGCACCTCCTGCACGCGGCCATGCGTGTCCCGGAACATCCATCGCGTGCGATAGGCGGGCATGGAAAAGAGCACGCAGTCGGTTCGCACAATGTCTTCCGGCTCGTGAGGCACGGGGTTGGCCGAAAGCCAGTCGTGCGAGGCGACCACCCGGTAGCGGGTCGGCATGAGCCGGCTGCAGATCACGTCGGCATCGATCTCCGGCGCCAGCCTAATGGCAAGATCGATCCGGTTCTCGACCAGATCGAGCATCGTGTCGCTCAGTTCCAGTTCGAGCTTCAGGCGCGGATAACGCGCGCGGAAACCGGCCACCAGCGGCGTCAGCAAGTGGACGCCGAAAGCGACTGAGGCAGTCATCCGCAGCGTGCCTTCCGGCTCGCCCCGGGCGGCGGTCGCGGCCTCGCCCGCCGCGGCAAGCTCGTCCAGGACCGGTTCGATCCGCGCCAGATAGCGCGCGCCGGTTTCGGTCAGCGAAAGGCTGCGCGTCGTGCGATGGAAGAGCCGCGCGCCAAGCGTGCGTTCGAGCTTCGATATCGTGCGCGAGACCACCGACGGATCGATGGTCCGACGGCGCGCCACGGCGGCGAAGCTCCCATATTGCACAACCTCGCGCAGCATCTGAAGGTCTTCGGTATCCATTCATGCGAAACTTGCATGAATTTCATGCGCGCGCGAGGGTTTATCCGGGACGCGCGGCGCGCGATCCTGCCCCTGCAGACCGGAGGCCATCATGACAGACTTCTCGCAGAAAACCGCCATCATCACCGGCGCCTCGCGCGGCATCGGCGAAGCCGCCGCGCGGGAGCTTGCCGCAGCCGGCATGAACGTCGTCCTCGCGGCGCGGTCGGCTGCCGACATCGAGCGCATCGCCGCCGAGATCGCCGAGGCGGGCGGCGAGGCGATCGCTATGACCTGCGACGTCGCCGACCACGCTTCGGTGAAGGCTGTCGTCGATCGCGCGCTCGACGCGTTCGGCACGGTCGACCTGCTCGTCAACAATGCCGGTGTTATCAATCCGATAGCCCGGCTTTCTGAATCAGATCCGGAGGCGTGGGGCGCGGCCATCGATGTCAACGTCAAGGGCGTCTATCACGGCATTCGTGCCGTGCTGCCGGCGATGGAGCGGCAGGGCGGCGGCACGATCATCAACATCTCCTCGGGCGCGGCCTACGGGCCGATGGAGGGCTGGAGCCACTACTGCGCGTCCAAGGCGGCCGTCCTGATGCTGACGCGCGCCGTGCACAAGGAGCATGGCGAAAGCGGCATCCGTTCGGTGGGGTTGAGCCCGGGCACGGTGGCCACCCAGATGCAGGTCGACATCAAGGCCTCCGGCATCAATCCGGTTTCGCAGATGGACCCGGACGCGCATGCGCCGCCCGAATGGATCGGCCGCGCCATCGTCTGGCTGGCCGGCGAGGGGGCGGACGACTATCTCGGCGGCGATCTCAAGCTGCGCACAGATGCCGAGGCGCGCGCCGCGATCGGACTGCCGCCGGCCTGACTCGGTTCATTCGCGGGGCTTGTTCAGCCGGCGCACGGCGGCGTCCATCGCCTGCAGGAAGCGCGAACGGTCCGCGCGCGTGAACGGCGCCGGCCCGCCGATCTGTTCGCCGCCGGCGCGCAGATCGGCCATGATCGCTCGGGTCGCCACGGCGTTGCCGATCGAGGCAGTGGTGAAAGGCACGCCCTTGGGGCCGAGCACCGCCGCGCCGGCGGCAAGGCAGCGCTCGGCAAGCAGGATGTCGGCGGTGATCACCAGAACATGGTCGCCTGCGCGTTCGGCGATCCAGTCGTCCGCGGCGTCGAACCCGTCCGAGACGATGACGCGGTCGATCAGCGGATCGTCGGGGATCCGGATGAAGCTGTTGGCGACGATCGTCACCGCCACGCCATAGCGCTCGGCGACCCGGTAGACCTCGTCCTTGACGGGACAGGCATCGGCGTCGACGAGGATCAGGGGGGCCGGGCGGTCGGTCTGCATGACGGCCTTATCGGGGCGATGGCCGGCGCGCGCAAGCCGCTATCCGTCGCGCTGCGGCCGGCCGCGATGATCGGTGCCGAACGTGTAGCCGGTCTCGACGGCCCGCTCGCCGAACTTGCCGCGCAGCGCGTCGACCGCGCGTTCGGCCTTGGCGCGTCTTGCCGCGCTCACATCGATCAGATCGTCGGGATCGGCCCGCGCCGGGTCGGCAAAATCGGCGACCCCGACGCCGAGCAGGCGATAGGCGGTCCCGTCCAGTTCCTTTTCAAGAAGCGGCAGCGCCGCCCGGAAGATGCGGTCGGCAAGCTGAGTGGGATCGGGGAGCTGGCGGTTGCGCGTCTTGGACCGGAAGTCACGGTCCTTGAGCTTGAGCGTCACCGTGCGTCCCGCCAGCCCTTTTGCCTTCAGCCGCGCCGAAACCTTCTCGGTCAGCGACCGCAGCACCGGCACCAGCGTTTCGGCGTCCGCATGGTCCTCGTTGAACGTCGTCTCGTGGCTGATCGACTTGGCGCCGCCGCGCGGTTCGACATGGCGCGTGTCCTCGCCGCGCGCCAGATGATAGAGCCGCCGGCCCATCACGCCATAGCGCTTCATCAGGGTTGTCTCGTCCATCGTCTGGAGCTGGCCGATGCGCGCGATCCCGTCGCGCTCGAGCACGCCGGCGAACGCCTTGCCGACGCCCCAGATCAGCGTCACCGGCTGCCCGGCAAGGAACGTCATCGCCTCGGCCTGACCGATCACCGAGAAGCCGCGCGGCTTTTCGAGGTCCGAGGCCACCTTGGCGAGGAACTTGCAATAGGAAAGGCCCACCGAAACGGTGATGCCGATCTCGTCCTCGACGCGCCTTGCGAAGCGGGCGAGCGTGCGCGCCGGCGTGTCGCGGTGCAGCCGCTCCGTGCCGGTCAGGTCCAGGAAGGCCTCGTCGATCGACAGCGGCTCGACGAGCGGCGTCAGTTCCTCCATCAGCGCGCGCACCTGCCGGCCGACGGCGGCATATTTCTCCATGTTCGGCTTGATCACCACCGCGTCCGGGCACGCCTTGAGCGCCTTGAACATCGGCATGGCAGACTTCACGCCATTTATCCGCGCCACGTAGCACGCCGTTGAAACGACTCCCCGTCTGCCGCCGCCGATGATCACCGGCTTGTCGGCCAGATCGGGATTGTCGCGCTTTTCGACGGCTGCATAGAAGGCATCGCAATCGACATGGGCGATCGACAGCGCCGAAAGCTCGGCGTGGCGCGCCATGCGCGGGCTGCCGCAGCGGCGGCAGCGTCGCTCGTCAGCCTCGGCGGGGGCCAGGCAGTCGCGGCAGAAGGCGTTGTCGGCGCGCGGCATCGTCATGGCTTGAACATAGCACGAACGCCAAGCGGCCGTGAGCGCTTTGCGCGGTCAGACGAAGTCGCCGGGGCCGGGCACGGCGCCACCGGCGAGTTCCGCGTGGGCGCGCTGGACGGTCGCCGGCTCGATGCCGTTGTCGTCGCAAAAGCGCATCAGCGTGGGTTCATGCGCCAGGAGGAATTCGAGCACCCCGGCCAGAAACCCCGGCTCGCTCGCCGCCTGGCGCATCTGGCCGGGCTCGATGCCGGTCAGCGCACAGAAGCGGCTGATCATCTCGCCGTCGGCGGAAATCCAGGAAAGCGCCGCGATCGCGATCGACGACCCGTCTGCGTTTATCGCCGCGCCGTGCGCGGCCTGGTGATCGGACTGCCTTTGCATGCCGGCTTTCGCTCTTTTTCAATCAAATGCTTCTATAGCCAAGTCCGGGACGGCTTGGGCACAATGTGCCGTGCGGCGATTCTCTCACACAGACCGACCGCCAACGGGGTTCGATATGACAAAGACCGTGATGATCGTAGAAGACAACGAGCTCAACATGAAGCTCTTTCGCGACATCATCGAAGCCAGCGGCTACCAGACCGTGCGCACGCGCAACGGGCTCGAGGCGCTCGATCTGGCGCGGGCCAACCGGCCGGACCTGATCCTGATGGACATCCAGCTTCCCGAGGTCTCGGGCCTGGAAGTGACGAAATGGCTCAAGGCCGACGATGATCTTCATCCGATCCCGGTGATCGCGGTGACCGCCTTTGCCATGAAGGGCGACGAGGAGCGCATCCGCCAGGGTGGCTGCGAGGGCTATATCTCCAAGCCGATCTCGGTCCCTAAGTTTATCGAAACGATTCGCTCCTATCTTGGCGACGCCTGAGCGCCGCATGGCGCCGGCCGTTCGCGCATGGAGCCGACATGACCGCACGCATCCTCGTCGTCGACGACAACCAGCTCAATCTGGATCTGCTCAACGCGCGCCTGACGATGGAATATTACGAGGTCGCCACCGCGCTTGACGGCCATCAGGCGCTCGAGGCGCTGGCGCGTGAAAGCTTCGACATCGTGCTGCTCGACATCATGATGCCGGGGATCGACGGGTTCGAGGTCTGCCGGCGCATCAAGGCCGATCCGGGGACGATGGACATTCCGGTGGTCATGGTCACCGCGCTCGACCAGATGGAGGACCGCGTGCGGGGTCTTCAGGCCGGTGCCGACGACTTCCTGACCAAACCGGTCAACGAGCTTCAGCTGCTGGCGCGCGTCAAGAGCCTGACCCGGCTGAAGATGCTGACGGACGAATTGCGTCTGCGCGCCCACACCACGCGCGACATCGCCATAGAGGAACTGCTGCGGCGCCACGGCACAAAGCCCGAAGCCCGCGCCGAGGTGCTGCTGATCGACGAACGCGCCTCGGTCTTCGAGCGATACAGCGGCATTCTGCGCGGCGTCGCCAATCTGCACCACGTCAGGGATCCGCAGGAGGGCGTGCTCGCCGCCGCCGAGGGCGGTTTCGAGTGCGTGATCGTCTCGGCCGACTTCGCCACCTTCGATCCGCTGCGCGTGATCGCCCAGCTTCGCTCGCTGGATCGCACGCGCTTCCTGCCGATCATCCTGTCCTCGGACACCGAGAACGATACGCTGATCGCCCGCGCGCTCGAGCTGGGCGTCAACGATTTCGTCGTCCGCCCGGTCGACGCCAACGAATTCGTCGCGCGCCTGCGCACCCAGGTGCGCCGCAAGGCCTATCATGACGGGCTGCGCTCCAACGTCGCCGAATCGATCGAACTTGCCGTCACCGACGGGCTGACCGGCCTGCACAATCGACGCTATCTCGACACCCATCTTCAATCGCTCGTCGACCGCGCCCGCAAGCGCGGCCGCCCGCTGTCGCTGCTGATCACCGACATCGACCACTTCAAGGCCGTCAACGACACGCACGGCCACGATGGTGGTGACGAGGTGCTGCGCGAGTTCGGCCGCCGCCTGCGCGGTCAGGTACGCGGCCTGGACCTGGTCTGCCGGTTCGGCGGCGAGGAGTTCGTGATCGTCATGCCCGACACGTCGGCGGTGATGGCCGCCGAAATCGCCGAGCGGCTTCGGCTCGACGTCGCCGAGACGCCGTTCGCGGTCGGCGCCGACCGCTCGAAGATCGCGGTGACGGCCTCGCTCGGTGTCGCAACGCTCGATCCCTCATCCGCAGAAGATGGCGCGGCCCTGATCAAGAAAGCCGATCTCGCGCTCTACGAAGCCAAGAACGGCGGTCGGAACAAGGTTATTGCCAAGGCCGCGTAGATCGCCTGAAATGAGAAAACCGCCGGGGCAGGGCGCCACGGCGGTTTGCAGGAAAAGTCCAGGACGGGTGGGGCGAAGCCCTACTTGATCTTGGCTTCCTTGAACTCGACGTGCTTCTTGGCGATCGGGTCGTACTTCCGCTTGACCATCTTCTCGGTCATCGTGCGGCTGTTCTTCTTGGTGACGTAGAAAAAGCCCGTATCGGCCGTCGACTGCAGCTTGATCTTGATGGTTGTGGCCTTGGCCATGGTGATGCGCCTCTCGAACGGTGCCGGTGCTGTCGGACAAAAACAAAGCCGGCGCGCGCGAAGGCGGCCCGGCGTCTGGCGGCAGATGACCCATCGGCGGGAAAAAGTCAAGGCCGGCGGGCTGCTCAGGGAAACGCGCCGTCCGCCGGATATTCGACGATGCGCCGGCCGTTTCGAACCCGAAAGCAGGGCACCGGCGCGTCCGAGGCCAGAGCTGGATCGGCGCACAGCCGCTCGTGCGACAGCCGCATCATCACCCGCGTGATCTGGTGCACCGCGTCATCGTCCTCCCTCGGCAGAGGATACCAGCCGATGTCGGCCAGTTCGCCGTCGGTCGACGCATAATCGAGCCGGGCGCGGTCGACCGAGGCGAGGAAGAAGCGCGTGTCGTAGCGACGGACCTGACCGGGCGGGGTGATCGCCCGCGCCACATAGCGGATCGGCGTGCGAAGGGCCGCGCCCGCGAGCAGCAGGCCGGTTTCCTCGTGCGCCTCGCGCAGCGCGCATGTCCCGAAGGCGGCCGCCCGTCGCGATCGGCTGCGGCCGCCCAGCTCGTCGGCCAGCCGTTCGATGTCGGCTGTGGCCAGTGCGTCCGGCGTCCGCGCGAAGCTGTCGGACCGTTCGACCCTGCCACCGGGAAAGACGCGATTGTGCGCCATGAAGACATGGCCGCCCGAGCGTCGGCCCATCAGGAACAGCGGATCCTTGCCGGTCATGTCGGCCAGGATCAGCGAGGCGGCATCGGCGGGCCGGAGGGCGGGGCGCTGCGTCATCGGCGGGCCGGCATGCGATCGTCAGCCGTGCTGACGCGGATCGATGTCGGGGTCGGCGACGTCGTCGGTCTCGCCGCCGAAGCCGTGCATCCGGTTGGCCCATTGCAGGCCGATCACCGCGCCCTTGATCGGCGGGATCAGCGCCAGCGCCATGATGATCGTGACCGGGATCCACAGCGCCAGATGCGCCCAGCCGGGCCAGTCCGTCACGCGCTCGACGAGCAGGAAGCCGGCGACGACGATGTGGCCGACGATGAACACGTTCAGATAGGCCGGCAGGTCGTCGGCGCGGTGATGGAGGATTTCCTCGCCGCAATGGCCGCACCGGTCGACCGACTTCGCATAGGCGCGAAACAGGGCGCCCTCGCCGCAGTTCGGGCAACGACCCTTGGCGCCGCGCCACATCGCCGAGAACAGGGGCCGACGCGGCTCCAGGCCCGCGCCGCCGAAACTCTGCGTCCGGAACGTCCCGCTCATCGCTTGCCTTTCCCTCGGCCCGCGCGCTGGCTGCGCCGCGCGGGTCGCCCGCTGCGTTGTCCGCGTGTGGCCTTGTGGCGCGACTTCATCGTCTTGCCCAGATCGCGCGGATCGCTTTCCATGTCAAAGCGGATCGCGCCGGCCAGCGCCTGCACCTCGGCGAGCCGCACCTCGACCGCATCGCCCAGCCTGTAGCCCTGACCGGTGCGTTCGCCCACCATCGCGTGCAACGCCTCGTCGTGGCGATAATAGTCCTCGCCCAGCTTCGATGCGGGGATGAACCCGTCCGCGCCATAGGCGTCGAGCGTCACGAAAAGGCCCGAACCTGTCATGCCCGACACGCGCGCGTCGAACGTCTCGCCGACGCGCCCGTCCAGATGTTCGGCGATCAGCCGGTCGACCGTGTCGCGCTCGGCATTGACCGCACGCCGTTCGGCCGACGAGATCAGCCCGGCGATCTCGCGCAGCTGGTCGAGCTCCATCTCGGGCAGTTCGTCGCCGCCGTCGCCCAGACCGAGAGCCCGGATCAGCGCGCGGTGGACGATCAGGTCCGCATAACGCCGGATCGGCGAGGTGAAATGCGCGTAGCGCTTCAGGTTCAGGCCGAAATGACCGATATTGTCCGGCGAATACTCGGCCTGGCTCTGCGAGCGCAGCACCACCCCGTGCACCAGCGGCGAGTGATCGGTGTCCTCGACCCGATCGAGGATCGCGTTGAACGCCGACGGGCGGAGCTGGGCGCCGCGCGCCAGCGGGATGTCGAGGGTCTTGAGGAATTCGCGCAGCGCCTCCTGCTTGGCGAGCGCCGGCGCGTCGTGGATGCGGAAGACCAGCGCCTGCTTCTTCTTCTCCAGCGTCTCGGCGGCGGCGACGTTCGCCTGGATCATGCATTCCTCGATCAGCTTGTGCGCGTCCAGACGCGGCGGCACGACGACCTTGTCGACCGTGCCATCCTCGCCAAGCACGATCTCGCGCTCGGGAATGTCCAGCTCCAGCGGTTCGCGGTCCTTGCGGCCCTTCAGCAGACACCGGTACGCCGCCCACAACGGCTTGAGGATGGTGTCGAGCACCGGGGCGGCGGTCTCGTCGGGCGCGCCATCGATCGCCTGCTGGGCCTGCTCGTAGGACAGCTTGGCGTGCGAGCGCATCATGATGCGGTGGAAACTGTGCGTTGTCTTGCGCCCGCTCGCGTCGAAGACCATGCGCACGGCCATCGCCGGCCGGTCCTCGTTCTCGCGCAGAGAACACAGATCGTTGGAGATGCGCTCGGGCAGCATCGGCACGACACGGTCGGGAAAATAGACCGAGTTGCCGCGCTTCTGCGCCTCCCGGTCGAGCGCCGAGCCGGGCCGCACGAAATGGGCGACATCGGCGATCGCCACCGTGACGATGTGCCCGCCGGGGTTCTTGGGATCGTCGTCGGGCGCGCCATGGACGGCGTCGTCATGGTCCTTGGCGGTCTCCGGATCGATTGTGATCAGCGGCACATCACGCCAGTCCTCGCGCGGCGGCTTGAGCTTCGGCCGTTTCGCCGCCTCGGCTTCGGCCAGAACCTCGTCGGGGAAGATGTGCGGAATGCCGTGCGCGTGGATGGCGATCATCGAGACCGCCTTTTCGCTCTTCAGCGAGCCGATCACCTCGAGCACTTTCGCTTTCGAAAGCCCATGCCGGCCCGAGCGTGTCGTCTCGACCTCGACCAGATCGCCGGGTTTCGCCCCACCCAGATCGGCCTTGTCGACCTCCATCTCGCTCTGCTTGCGCTCGGTCGGCTCGATCCGGTAGCCGCCCTTGTCCGTGCGGCGAACGACGCCGAGCACGGCCGCCTTCTTCCTGTCGAGCCGCTTGATGACGCGGCCGGCATAGGCGCCGTCCTCGGCCTGTTCGCCGATGCGCGTGAGCACCCGGTCGCCGACGCCGGGCACGATCACCTTGGCGCGACCCTTCTTGGGCGGCGCGATGGCGATGCGCGGAACAGCGCCGCGTTCGGTGTCCCATTCGATCGGGCGCGCCAGAAGGCCGCCGTCCGGATCGCGGCCGGTCACTTCGAGCACCATCACGGGGGGCAGGGAGCCGGGCGTTGCAAGGCGCTTTCCGCGCTTTTCGATCAGCCCCTCTTCTTCCAGTTCGCGCAGCACGTGTTTGAGCGCGACGCGCGCGCCGCCCTTCAGCCCGAAGGCGCGGGCGATGTCGCGCTTGGTGGCCTTTTGCGGATTGTCGCGCACGAAGGCGGCGATCGCCTCGCGCGATGGCGTGCCTTTGGGGCGAGCGGCCTTACTCATCGGCCGAGGCCGAAGCGGCCGCCTTGCCCTTGCCTGTCGCCTTCTTCGGCGCCGCCTTCTTCTTGCCCGTCGCCTTTTTCTTTGCGCCGGACGGGCCCGCGACTTTCTTGCCCGCCTTTTCGGCGCGCGCGGCGATCAGTTCGACCGCTTTTGGCAGGTCGACGCTCATCGGGTCCGTGCCCTTCGGGATGGTGGCGTTGATCTTGCCATGCTTGACATAGGGCCCGTAGCGGCCGTCATGGACTGTGACCGGACCGCCCACTTGCGGATGCTCGCCAAGTTCCTTGAGCGCCGCCGCGCCGCGGCCGCGCGCGCCGCCCTTGGCCTTCTTTTCGGCGATCAGCGTGACCGCCCGGTTCAGCCCGACCGAGAAGACCTCCTCGACGCTTTCGAGGTTGGCGTAGGTGCCGTCATGCAGCACGAACGGGCCGTAGCGGCCAAGCCCGGCCGAGATCATCTTGCCGGTCTCGGGGTGGGCGCCGACGTCGCGCGGCAGCGACAGCAGCGCCAGCGCCTTTTCATGGTCGATTTCCTCGGGCTTCCAGCCCTTCGGCACGCTCGTGCGCTTGGCCTCCTTGCCTTCGCCTCGTTGCACGTACGGCCCGAACCGGCCCGTGCGCAGGGTGATCTCCTCGCCGGTGAACGGGTCCTTGCCGAGCACCTGCGGGCCGTCGGCGAAGGCATCGGCCTCGCCATTGCCTTCCTGGCCGAGCTGGCGCGTGTAGCTGCAGTCGGGATAGTTCGAGCATCCCACGAACGAGCCGAACTTGCCCAGTTTCAGGCTGAGCTGGCCGGTGCCGCATTTGGGACAGATGCGCGGATCGGATCCGTCCTCGCGCTTTGGAAAGACCAGCGGTTCGAGCCGCTCGTTGAGCGCATCGAGCACGTTGGCGATCCGCAGTTCCTTGGTCTCGTCGACATGGGCCGAGAAATCGCGCCAGAAATCGCGCAGCACGTCCTTCCAGGCAAGCTTGCCGTCGGAGATCAGGTCGAGCTTTTCCTCAAGGTCGGCCGTGAAATCATATTCGACGTAGCGCTCGAAGAAGTCCTGCAGGAACGCCGTCACCAGCCGGCCCTTGGGTTCGGGCACCAGCGCGCGCTTGTCCAGGCGCACATAGTCGCGATCCTTGAGCGTTGAGACCGTCGCCGAATAGGTCGACGGCCGGCCGATGCCGATCTCCTCCATCTTCTTGATCAGCGAGGCTTCGGTGAAGCGCGGCGGCGGCTCGGTGAAGTGCTGGTTCGCCTCGATCGCCTCGCGCGCGCAGGTCTCGCCCTCGGCCATCGGCGGCAGGCGATTGTCGTCGCCGTCCTCGTCATCGGCCTTCTGGTCGTCGCGGTGTTCGGTGTAGGCGGCAAAAAAGCCCTCGAAGGTGACGACCGAGCCCGTCGCGCGCAGTTCGGCGCGCTTGCCGTTGCCTTCGGCGAGGATGTCCACGGTCGTGCGTTCGAGCCGCGCCTGTTCCATCTGGCTGGCGATGCCGCGCTTCCAGATCAGATCGTAGAGCTTGAACTGTTCGTCGGTCAGCACGGAACGGATCGCATCGGGCGCCCGTGTGAAATCGGTCGGTCGCACCGCTTCGTGCGCTTCCTGCGCGTTCTTTGCCTTGGATGAATAGAAGCGGGGTTTTTCGGGCACGAACCTGCCGCCGAACCGCTCGCCGATCGCAGACCGGGCGCTGTCGATGGCCTCGGGCGCCATCTGCACGCCGTCGGTCCGCATGTAGGTGATCAGGCCGGCGGTCTCGCTGCCCAGATCGACGCCCTCGTAAAGCTTCTGGGCGATCTGCATCGTGCGCGCCGGCGCAAAGCCCAGTTTCGCCGAGGCGGCCTGCTGCAGCGTCGATGTGGTGAAGGGCGGCGGCGGATTGCGCTTGACCGGCTTGGCCTCGACGTTTGCGACCTTGAAGCTGGCCGCCTCCAGCATCGCCTTTATGGCGCCGGCCGTGTCGCCGTCCTTGACGCCCATCTTGGTCAGCTTCTTGCCGTCGAACCCGGTCAGCCGGGCGGTGAAGGACGCCTCGGCCGCCGTCTTCAGCTGCGCCAGGATGGACCAGTATTCCTCGGGCTTGAACTGCTCGATCTCGGTTTCGCGGTCGCAGACGAGACGCAGCGCGACCGACTGGACGCGGCCGGCCGAACGGGCGCCGGGCAGCTTGCGCCAGAGGACGGGCGACAGGGTGAAGCCGACCAGATAGTCGAGCGCCCGGCGCGCCAGATAGGCGTCGACCAGCGGGCCGTCGATGTCGCGCGGATGGGCGATGGCGTCGAGAACCGCGTTCTTCGTGATCGCGTTGAAGACGACGCGCTTGACCGGCTTGTCCTTCAGCGCCTTCTTCTTGTTGAGCACTTCCAGCACATGCCAGGAAATCGCCTCGCCCTCGCGATCGGGGTCGGTGGCGAGAATGAGCCCGTCGGCCGCCTTGACCGCCGAGGCGATCTCGTTCAGCCGCTTGTTGGAGGCGGTGTCGACCTGCCAGGACATGGCGAAGTCGTCCTCGGGCTTGACCGAGCCATCCTTGGCGGGCAGATCACGGACATGGCCGAACGAGGCCAGGACCTTGTAGCCCGACCCCAGATATTTGTTGATGGTTTTCGCCTTGGCTGGCGATTCGACGACAACGACTTCCATGAACGACCTGCAAACAGGCGCCTTCTGCACGGCGCGGCGGCACGGACATGGCCGCGCTGTGCCGTCCGGTCAAGGCCCGACCGGCGCATTTGTGCCCGTCCGCAGGTCATTGCGCGCCCTTCGGAGCACACCTTAAGCGTGCAGTTAATGGCGTGTTCGGCTTGAATTACAACCAGAGGTAACATAGTCTGCCATTGTTGCGACATGCTACGCGATGTCGTCGGGTGAGGAATGAGTCGTGTCAGATGTGACCAGTCCATCGCGGATGGACAATATCCGCTATATTCAGGCCATGCTTGGCGAATTGCGCACCATGGCCGAGGCCGAGCGCAGCGATCTCCTGACCTACATGATCGAGATGGCATATATCGAAGCCAGCGACATCGTGCGCGGCGAACGTCCGTTACGGGTCTCCGAGCAGAAGCGAAACTCGATTGCCTGAATGACGCTCGATGCGACCGGCAAGGTCGAGTTCGATGATGATCAGCGCCATCTGCGCCGGGCCGACACCGGCCTCCGCGATCAGATCGTCGACCGGCACAGGCGCGGGACCCAGAAGCGCGATCACGCGCTCTCGCGCATCGTCGCCGGGGGGTGGCTCGCCGGGTGAAGGCATGTCGATCGGTGGCGGAGGCGGCTGATAGAGGCCCGCCTCGGGGTCGAGCGGCGCGATCGCCTCGACGATGTCGTCGACCGAACGCACCAGCGTCGCGCCGTCGCGGATCAGCGTGTTGGTGCCGTGCGCGCGCGGATCGAGCGGCGAGCCCGGCACGGCAAGGACGAGCCGGCCCAGTTCGCCGGCCAGCCGTGCCGAGGTCAGCGAGCCGGATCGCGCGGCGGCCTCGACCACCACGAGCGCGATCGACAGCCCTGCTATGATCCGGTTTCGGCGCGGAAAGTCCTTTGAGCGCGGCTGCCAGCCGAACGGTTTTTCGGTGATCGAGCAGCTCGGCCCCCCGGTCTCGATTCGTTCGAGAAGCGGCACGTTCTCAGGCGGGTAGGGGCGGTCCGGGCCGCCGGCGAGCACGGCGATGGTTCCGGTCTCCAGCGCTGCTTCGTGCGCGGCCGCGTCGATGCCGCGCGCAAGGCCCGAGGCGACCGCGTAGCCGGCCTCTCCGAGACCGGCGGCGAGGCGCCGCGCCATCGTCAGCCCGGCCATCGAGGCGTTGCGCGAGCCGACGATCGCCACGCACGGCTGTCCCAGAACGGCGGCATCACCCTTGACCGTCACCAACGGCGGCGCCTGGTCGGACAGGCGCAGAAGCGGCGGATAGTCCGGCTCGCCGATGCCGATCAGGCGCGCCCCGTGCCGCGCGATCGCGGCCAGTTCGGCTTCGGCCTCGTCTTCGGAGGGGATGTGCGGATGACGCTGGCGCCCGCCGCGCGTTGCCAGCGTCGGCAGCATGGAAAGCGCGTTCTCGGCCGAGCCGCAATGGTTGATCAGGTCGCGGAAGGTCGCCGGGCCGACATTGTCCGTCCGCCAAAGGCGCAGCCAGGCGATCCGCTGCCTGTCGGACAGTTCGAACCGGATCGGGTCGGCTTCGGTATCGGCCTGCTCGCCTTCCGGCAATGCGTCTCCCCCGTCACCCCTTCTGGCCGATCCGGCTTTCGGTGCCGGCGCGCAGCCTTGCGATGTTCGTGCGATGCTTGAAGACCACAAGCGCCGTCAGCAGAACGTATAGCCAGCCGAGCGCGGTCTGGCCAACAAGGAACAGGGTCAGGGTCGTCACCGCGACGCCGACGAGCGCCGCAAGCGATGAATAGCGGGTGGCGAACGCGGTCACCAGCCAGCCGACCGCGAACGGCAGCAGCACGGTCCATGAATAGCCCAGCGAGATGCCGGCGAAGGTGGCAACGCCCTTGCCGCCGCGAAAGCCCAGCCAGACTGGGTAGAGATGGCCGACGAACGCGCCAAGGCCGGCCGCGAGCGCGGCCTCCAGGCCGAACGCCTTGCCGATCACGACGGGGACGAGCCCCTTGAGCGCGTCGAGCAGCAGCGTGAGAGCGGCCAGCCATTTGTTGCCGGTGCGCAGCACGTTGGTCGCGCCGATATTGCCCGATCCGATCGACCGGATATCGCCGAGCCCGGCCGCGCGCGTCAGCAGCAGGCCGAACGGGATCGACCCGCTCAGATAGCCGCCAGCGAGCGCGACGAGGATCGCAAAGATGCTCCAGTCCGTGGCCAGTTCCATGATCGCCTCCCGTGCCGACTATGCGGCAAACACGGTACGGCCGCCAACCACCGTGCGCACCGGCCTGCCCGAAAAGCGCGCCCCGTCGAACGGCGTGTTCTTGGACAGCGATTTCAGATCGGCCGGATCGAGCACGAAGGGCGCGTCGAGATCGACCAGCGCGAAATCGGCGGGCGCGCCGGGCGCGAGCGTGCCTGCATCCAGGCCAAGGCGCCGGGCCGGCGCCGTGCTCATCGCCTCGATCAGGCGCATGAGCGGCACCTCGTCCGAGTGGTAGAGGCGCAGCGCCGCGCTCAGCATCGTCTCGAGCCCGACCGCGCCGTCCTCGGCCTCGGCGAAGGGCAGGCGCTTGGTGTCCACGTCCTGCGGGTCGTGGTCGGAGCAGATGATGTCGAGCGTGCCGTCGCGCAGGGCCTCGACCATGGCGAGCCGGTCGTCCTCGTGGCGCAGCGGCGGCGCCAGCTTGAAGAACGTGCGGTACTCGCCGACATCGTTCTCGTTCAGCGACAGATGGTTGACCGACGCGCCGGCGGTGACATCGAGCCGTTCGCCCTTGGCCGCGCGGACAGCGTCGGCCGACATGGCGCAGGAGATCTTGGCGGCGTGATAGGCAGCGCCCGTCAGCCGCGCCAGGCGCAGATCGCGTTCGAGCGGCAAGAGTTCGGCCTCGCGCGGGATGCCGGGCAGACCGAGCAGGCTCGCGAAGAGCCCCTCGTTCATGACGCCGCGCCCGATCAGTTCGTCATCGGCGGTATGGTGGGCGATCACCGCGCCGAAATCGCGCGCGTACGTCATCGCGCGGCGCATCACGGCGGCGTTGGCGATCGTCGCGCGCCCGTCGGTGAACATGACCGCGCCCGCCGCCTTCAGATTGCCGATCTCGGTCATCTCGGCGCCGGCAAGCCCGACCGTGATCGCGGCCGCCGGATGGACGCGGACCGTGCCGGTCTCGCGCGCGGTGCGCAGCACGAACTCGACCAGCGCCACATCATCGATCACCGGATGGGTGTCGGGCATCATGACGATCGAGGTCACGCCGCCCGCAGCCGCCGCCTCGCAGGCCGAGGCGATCGTCTCGCGGTGCTCGCCGCCCGGTTCCTCGACATGCACCCGCATATCGACCAGGCCGGGGATCAGCGTCAGGCCGGCGCAATCGATGGTCGTCGCACCCTCCGGCATGCCCTGATTGCGCGCACCCGCGCCGCAGGCTGCGATCACGCCATCGGTGACGATCAGCGTACCGGTCTCGTCGATGCCGCGCGATGGATCGACGATGCGCGCGTTCTGGTAGACCTCGGTACCGGAAGCGGGGGCCATCATGTCGGCGTCTCCGGCTTGCGCGGGTCGAGCAGCGCTTCCATCACCGCCATGCGCACGGCCACGCCCATCTCGACCTGCTCCTCGATCACCGATTGCGGCCCGTCGGCGATCTCCGAGGCGATCTCGACGCCCCGGTTCATCGGCCCCGGATGCATGACCAGGCAATCGGGCCGGGCATGGGCGAGCGTCGGCGCATCGAGCCCGTAATGGCGGAAATATTCGCGCACCGAGGGCACGAACGCGCCGGCCTTGCGCTCGCGCTGCAGACGCAGCATCATGACCACATCGGCATCCCTGATCCCGTCGGCCATGCGCACATGGTGCTCGGCGCCCATCTCGGCGATGCCCACTGGCATCAGCGTCGACGGACCGACCGCGCGCACCCGTGCGCCCATCGTGTTCAGCAGGATGATGTTCGAGCGCGCCACGCGGCTGTGCAGGATGTCGCCGCAGATCGCCACCGTCAGCCCGTCGAGCCGACCCTTGTGGCGCCGGATCGTCAGCGCATCGAGCAGCGCCTGGGTGGGGTGTTCGTGCGCGCCGTCGCCGGCATTGATCACCGAGCAGGCGACCTTGCGCGCCAGAAGGGCGGCCGCGCCCGCCGCGCCATGCCGGATCACCAGAATGTCGGGGTGCATGGCGTTCAGCGTCATCGCCGTATCGATCAGCGTCTCGCCCTTCTTCACCGACGAGGAGGCGACCGCCATGTTCATCACGTCCGCGCCGAGGCGCTTGCCGGCCAGTTCGAACGAGGCCTGGGTGCGGGTCGACGCCTCGAAGAACAGGTTGATCTGGGTGAGGCCGCGCAGCGTCGCCCGCTTCTTGTCGCGCTGGCGCGAAACGTCCACGGCGCGGTCAGCCCGGTCGAGCAGGGTTTCGATGTCCGGATAGTTCAGCCCTGCCATGCCCAGAAGGTGCCGGCGGGCGAAGATCGGAAGGTCTTGCGGGCTGTCCATGCTGAATGGGTCGCATAAGCGCTATCGCACCGGCCCGCAAGCGGTCCGCCGACCGGTCGACAGGTTTTTGCCGCCATCGGACACGGGCCATTCGCAGCGCGCGGCGCTTGGGTTAGGTTTGGCCTGCAGCGCCAGAATCAAAGGGTCCGGGAACCGACAGTGAGCCAGACACACCAGGTCATCAACCAGCCGCCGCCGCGCGCCGGCGGAAATGCCTTTCGCGACGATCCCATGCTGCTGGCCCTGGCGCGGCCGCTGGGCGATCAATCGATCCGCGAACTCGACGAGATCGGCCGCTACGTGCTGGCGCCCGAGGCCCTCGATCTGGCGCGGCTCGCCAACGAATACGAGCCGAAACTGAGGACTCACGACCGGCAGGGGCATCGCATCGACCGGATCGAAGTGCATCCGGCCTGGCACGCACTCATGCGCCGGTCGGTCGGCTACGGTCTTTCCGGCTCGATCTGGGAGGAGGGCGCCGGGCGCTCCGGCGATGCCCATCTGAACCGCGCCGCGCGCTTCTATCTCCTGTCGGGGCTCGAAAGCGGCCATATGTGCCCGCTGACCATGACGAGCGCGGCAATGGCGGCGCTGCGCGTGTCGCCGCAACTTGCGCGGGAATGGGGACCGCGGCTGACCACGCGCAAATATGACAGCTCGAACAGGGCGCCGGTCGAAAAGAGCGGCCTGCTGATAGGCATGGGCATGACCGAGAAACAGGGCGGCAGCGACCTGTCCGACATGTCGAGCCGGGCCGAGCCCGCCGGAAACGGGCTCTACCGGCTGACCGGCCATAAATGGTTCATGTCCGCGCCGATGGCCGACGCGTTCCTGATGCTGGCCCGCGCGCCGGCGGGCATTTCGTGTTTTCTGGTGCCGCGCCTGATGGCGAGCGGCGAGCTGAACGGGCTGCGTTTCCAGCGCCTCAAGGACAAGCTCGGCAACCGCTCGAACGCCTCATCGGAGGTCGAGTTCGCCGGCGCCATCGGCCAGCTCGTCGGCGAGGAGGGCAGGGGCATCCGCACCATCATCGAGATGGTGACCCTGACGCGGCTCGATTGCGCGCTCGGCTCTGCGGGCATGATGCGGGCCGGTCTGGCCGAGGCGGTCCACCATGCGCGCCACCGCAAGGTGCGCGGCGAAGCGCTGATCGACAAGCCGCTGATGGCGCGCGTGCTCGCCGACATGGCGCTCGATGTCGCCGCCTGCACCGCGCTCGCCTTTCGGCTGGCGCGCGCCTATGACGCTGCATCGAAAGACGCGGCCGAAGGCGCCTTCGCCCGCGCCATGACCCCTGCGGTCAAGTACTGGGTATGCAAAACCGCCCCGCCGCTTCTGGCCGAGGCGATGGAGTGCATGGGCGGCAACGGCTATGTCGAGGAAGGCGTGCTCGCCCGCCATTATCGCGAAGCGCCCGTCAACGCGATCTGGGAGGGTTCGGGCAATGTGATGGCGCTCGACGTGATGCGCGTGCACGAAAAGTCGCCCGAGGCGATCGAGACGATCGTCGGCGGGCTCTCAAGGCAGCTTGGCGCGCGCGGCGAAAAGACCGTCGAGGTGATCCGTGCAGCGCTGGTGCTGGCCGCCCATGACGAGGGCGCCGCGCGCATCGCGACCGAGCAACTCGCAATCGCTTCGGCGGCCGCCGAACTGCGCCGGCTCGGCATGGGCGCACTGGCCGATGCCTTCGCCGAAACGCGCCTTGGCGGGGCCTGGCGCGCCACCTACGGCATGCTCGACTCGCGGTTCGATGCGCGGGCCATCATCGACGGGCTCTACGCGCCGCCGAGCTGAGCGACGATCGCCAGCACGGCCGGCATGGACAGGAAGGCGATCGCGGTCTGAACGGTGACCGTCGCGGCATAGGCCTCCGCGTCGCCGCCCATCTCGCGGGCCAGCACATAGCCGTTCATCGCGGTGGGCACCGAGGCGCAAAGCGCAAGGTAGCTCAGTTCCGGCCCCTCGATCCCCACCAGCATGGCAAGTCCGATCATCACGACGGGCAGACCGACGAGCTTGAGCACGGTCGGCGTCGCAATCGCCCAGACCGACAGCGTCCGCCGGTCCACCTTGAGGCCGGCCCCGATCGCCAGCAGGCCCATGCCGAGCGCGGCGCGGCCGAGAAGATGCAGCGCCTCCATGATCGGACCGGGCAGGGGCCAGGGCAGCAGCCGCAAGACGATCGCCAGCGCCGTCGCCACGATCAGCGGATTGACGGCGATCTTGGCGAGCGTGCCGCGCAGATTTGGCGCGGCGTCCGTGAACCAGGCAATGACGCTGACGCAGGCGACGTTGATCGGGATGATCACGACCGCCATGGCCAGCGCGACCATGGCCGCGCCCTCGGGCGGGAACATGGCCTCGGCGACGGCCAGCGCGATGAAGCCGTTCCAGCGCACCGCGGCCTGGAACACCGATGAAAAGCCCGGCCGGGTGACCCCGCGTGCGCGCAGGGCCGGCCAGAGCGCGAGCGTAAGCGCGCCGATGGCCATGACCGCCACAAGAAGGATGCCGATCAGCCAGCCGAGGGTCAGTCCGCCGAAATCGGCGCGCACGATCGTCGTGAACAGCAGCACCGGATAGAGCACGTAGTAGCCCATCCGGTCGAGCCCGCGCCAGAAGGTGGGCTCGAAAAGGGACAGCCGCCTCAGTCCGTTGCCGGCGAAGATCAGCAGGAAGATCGGCGCGATGGCCGCGAATGTGATCGCCATGGCATGGCCCATACGCCCGCGCGCGCGATCGGGCAATCCGCGACGTCTTCGGCGTTAGAGGCGGCGGCCGCGTTAACCCTAACGAATGGTTGCCATTGTGCCCCCAATCGCGCTGACCGATAGTGGGGCGGGCAGGGCACGAGCGGCGAACGGAGCGACATATGCGCTACATCTTCTGGTTCTGGTTCGTGCCGATGGGCTTCCTGTGGAGCTGGTACTTCCTGTCGCTCAACGACATCAGCCTGGGCATGGGCTTCTTTTCGCGCGAAACCCACGACCTCGTGTTCCTGATCTACGGTCATATTCTGGACCTCGAGAAGGACATGATCGTGCGTCTGCTCGTCAAGGCCTGCATCGTCGACACCGGCCTGATCTTCGCGATCCTGGCATTCCGGCGCCGCAAGCAGATCCGCGCATGGTGGAACGCGCGCCGTGCCGAACAGCGCCCGGAAGAGGCGGCGACGGCCCGCGCCGAGGTTCAGTTCACGACGCCCGCCGAATAGAGCCTGTCGAGCGCACCCTGCAGGATGAACGCGGCGGCTTCCGAATCGACGCGGTCCGCGCGCTTCTTGCGGCTGACATCCTGATCGATCAGCGACCGTTCGGCGGCGACCGTCGAAAGCCGTTCGTCCCAGAACGCGAACGGCAGGTTCAGATGCCGGTCCATGTTCCTGGCGAATGCGCGCGTCGCCTGGACGCGCGGGCCCTCCGTCCCGTCCATGTTGACGGGAAGGCCGATCACCACGCCGCCGACCCGGTCCCTTGCAAGCTGGCGGCCGAGCGCCTCGACGTCGGCGGTGAACTTGCCGCGGCGGATCAGGGTGCGCGGTGTGGCGAACGACAGGCCGGCATCGGAGACCGCAAGGCCGATCGTCTTCGTGCCCAGATCGAGCGCGGCGAGCGTCTGGCCGCGTTCGAGTCCGTCGGCGATTTCCTCGATGGCGACTTCCGGCACCGCTTGCCCCATGGACTGTGACCGAGCGCCTTTCTAATGTGCGCCCGGCGCAAAGGCGAGGGAGGTTTGCCGATGAAGATCACCTGGTACGGCCATTCGGCGTTTCGCATCGATCACGGCGATGCCCGCATCCTGATCGATCCGTTCCTGACCGGCAATCCGTCGTGGGACGGCGGCTGGGAGGGGCCGGCCGACGGCGTCACCCACGTGCTGCTCACCCACGGTCATGACGATCATCTCGGCGACAGCGTCGATATCCTGAAGGCGACCGGCGCGATGCTCGTCGCCAATTTCGAGATCTGCATGTATCTGGTCGGTCAGGGGGTCGACGACGCCAGGATCAATCCCGGCAACCATGGCGGCACGGTCGACTGCGGCGGATTTGCGACCTCGTTCGTGCGCGCCGAACATTCCTCCTCCAGCCAGACCGACGGCGGGCAGAACGTCTATCTGGGCAACCCCGGCGGCCTCATCCTCGCTTTCGAGGACGCGCCGAGCGTCTATCACATGGGCGATACCGCCATCTTCGCCGACATGGGGCTGATCGACGAGTTCCATCGGCCGCAGATCGGCATCGTGCCGATCGGCGATCGGTTCACCATGGGCGCGCAGGCGGCCGCACTCGCCTGCCGGCGCTATTTCAACTTCGACAAGGTGATCCCTTGCCATTTCGGCTCGTTCCCGATCATCGACCAGACTGCGGACGCGTTCGTCGATGCGATGGAGGGCGAATCCGGCACGGTGCTCCTGCCGAAGATCGGAGAGCCCGTCGACGTCTGAGGCGCATTCGTGCGCCCGGGATGATGCAGCCATCAGGCCGCCGGGCCCGGTAGCCCGGGGGGCGTTGCGCGGCCACCACGCCATCGCTATAGCGGGCCTGCAAGTCCTGCCCGGAGTTTCCGATGTCCGTCGATACCGCAACCGTCAAGCGCGTCGCCTCGCTTGCCCGCATCCGCGTCACCGATGAGGAAGCAGCCAGCCTCGAAGGCGAATTGAACGCGATTCTCGGCTTCGTCGAACAGCTCTCGGAGGTCGATGTCGAGGGCGTCGAGCCGATGACCTCGGTCACCGAGATGACCATGAAGAAGCGCGAGGACCAGGTGACCGACGGCGGTATCGCCGATGCCGTCACCGCCAACGCGCCCGCGTCCGAAGACAATTTCTTCCTCGTGCCCAAAGTGGTCGAGTGAAAGCGAGCATGTCCAACCCATGACCGACCTGACGCACTTGACCATCGCCGAGGCGCGCGAGCAACTGCGCGGCAAGCAGATCACGGCGAGCGAACTGACCGATGCCTATCTCGGCGCGATCGAGGCCGGCAATGGCGCGCTCAACGCCTATATCGCGGTCACCGCGGACCAGGCCCGCGCCATGGCCAGGGCCTCCGACGAAAGGCTGGGCAAGGGCGAGGGCGGCGCGCTCGAAGGCATTCCGCTCGGCATCAAGGACCTGTTCGCCACGCGCGGCGTCCATACCCAGGCCGGCAGCCACATTCTTGACGGGTTCGAGCCGCCCTACGAATCGACCGTCACGTCGAACCTTTGGGCCGACGGCGCGGTCATGCTGGGCAAGCTCAACATGGACGAGTTCGCCATGGGCTCGTCCAACGAGACTTCCTATTACGGCCCGGTCACCAACCCCTGGCGGGCGAAGGGCGACAACAAGGCGCTTGTGCCCGGCGGCTCGTCGGGCGGCTCGGCTGCTGCCGTCGCCGCATGGCTGTGCGCCGGCGCGACCGCGACCGACACGGGCGGGTCGATCCGCCAACCGGCGGCGTTCACCGGCACGGTCGGCATCAAGCCCACCTATGGCCGCTGCTCGCGCTGGGGCATCGTCGCCTTTGCCTCCTCGCTCGATCAGGCCGGCCCGATCGCGCGCGATGTGCGCGACGCGGCGATCCTGCTCAAGTCGATGGCGAGCATCGACGACAAGGACACCACATCGGCGGACGTGCCCGTGCCGGACTACGAGGCGGCGATCGGCCGGTCGGTCAAGGGCATGACCATCGGCGTGCCGGCCGAATACCGCATGGACGGCATGCCCGGCGAGATCGACACGCTATGGCAGCAGGGCATCGAATGGCTGAAGGAGGCCGGCGCCGAGATCAGGCCGATCTCCCTGCCGCACACCAGGTACGCGCTGCCGGCCTACTACATCGTCGCCCCGGCCGAGGCGTCCTCGAACCTGGCCCGCTATGACGGGGTCAAGTACGGGCTGCGCGTGCCCGGCAAGGACATCGTCGAGATGTACGAGGCGACCCGCGCGGCCGGCTTCGGCGCCGAGGTCAAGCGCCGGGTGATGATCGGCACCTATGTCCTGTCGGCCGGCTATTACGACGCCTATTATCTGCGCGCGCAGAAGGTGCGCACGCTGATCAAGCGTGACTTCGAGACGGTCTTCGCCGACGGCGTGGACGCGATCCTGACCCCAGCGACGCCCTCGGCCGCGTTCGGCATTGGCGACCAGGACATGGCCGCCGATCCGGTCAAGATGTATCTCAACGACATCTTCACGGTGACGGTGAACATGGCCGGCCTGCCGGGCATCGCCGTGCCTGCCGGGCTCGACGCCAACGGCCTGCCGCTCGGCCTGCAGCTGATCGGCAAGCCGTTCGACGAGGAGACGCTGTTCGCCACGGCCAACGTGATCGAACAGGCGGCCGGCCGGTTCACGCCGGAAAAGTGGTGGTGAGCGAGGCAGGAGCCGCGCTCGACGCGCTCAGGGCCGACGGGTTCGCGATGGGCGAGGGCTTCGAGCGCGCCCACGCTATCGCGAAGGCGCACGAAGGCGAGGCGCCGTTCGACTGGATTCATGCGCTGTGCCACCGCATCGAGGGCGATGCCGGCAACGCGAACTACTGGTATCGCCGCGCCGGCCGCCCGCCTTTCGACGGCGGGTTCGAGGCCGAAGCCGACGCCATCGCCGCCGAACTGGGCCGATAGGCCTCAGCCCTTGTAGATATCGGTAAGCGGGATCGACACGCCGAGTCGGGCGAGCGCGATCGTCGCAGCGCGGTCTTCGAGGATGATCGGTTCGATCTCGAACGCGCCGTCTTCGTTGCGCGTCCACTGCCACACGCGCGGCTCGTCGGCCGAGAAGATCAGGTACGTATCGAGGCTTTTCAGGCCGAGATATTCCTCGCGCTTTGGCCCGAAATCATTGTGCTGGGTCGAGGGCGACAGCACCTCGACGACGACGATGGCGTTCTCGGTCCAGCGCGCGTCGCCCGCTCCACCGGCCGTTTCGACGAAGACATCGGCATAGCGCATCGTATCGTCGTCGGTCGGGATCGCGAAATCGCCGGCATGGACGCTGTAGGCATCGTTGTCCAGGCTGCTTCTCAGCGCGAAGTAGACATTGCCGGCGATCAGCGAGTGGTTGCGTCTGACATATGGCAGCATCACCGGCACCCCCCGCACCAGTTCGTACTTGCGGTCCTGCCGCTGTCCCCAGCGCATGAACTCGTCCAAGCTCATCTTCGGTGGGCTCTGGACGTTCATGCGTCGCTCCTGACGCCCTTTGGGTCCGAATAAATGTCGGCAAGCGGGATCGTCACGCCGAGCCGGGCGAGGGCGATCGTCGCAGCGCGGTCTTCGAGGATGATCGGTTCGATTTCGAACGCGCCGTCTTCGTTGCGCGTCCATTGCCACACGCGCGGCTCGTCGGCCGAGAAGATCAGGTACGTATCGAGGCTTTTCAGGCCGAGATATTCCTCGCGCTTTGGCCCGAAATCATTGTGCTGGGTCGAGGGCGACAGCACCTCGACGACGACGATGGCATCATCGATGTGCGGCGTGTCGCCGGAAAGCCCTGCCGGGATGACCAGAAGGTCGGCGAAGCGAGAGGAGTCGTCCCCGGTTCGCAGGGCGAACTCGGCGTCGGCGAGTTCGAATGCCGTGCCTTTCAATTGTGGTCCGATCGTCTGGACAAGTGCCATGACGATCCGTGAATGCTTCAGTCTCACCCATGGCAGCATCACCGGCACCCCCCGCACCAGCTCGTACTTGCGGTCTTGGTGCTGTCCCCAGCGCATGAACTCGTCGAAACTCATCTTCGGTGGGCTCTGGACGTTCATCGCCGCCTCCGTTGCTGGCCCGACTATAGCAGCGCGGACCGAGCCGGCAAAACGGGCGCGGCGTTGCGGCCGCGCCCGCCGTCTCAGCGATTGTCGAGTTGGCTGCGCACCAGTTCGAGCCCGCGTCTGGTGATGCGATAGGCGCCGCCATTGAGCGAGCGGATCGCACGCTTGCGCTTGAGCTTGCGGAAGAGGTCGAGGTCGAGATCGGGATATCGCCACCCCTCGCGGGTGAAGCAGTCGACCTGGATGATGCGCTTGTCGGCCTTGACGGCCCGGATGTGCCCGCCCTGGGCGAGCAGGTGCAGGATGCGCTGTTCTGCGCGCGAAATGTCCATTGTTCGAAGTCCGGTACTGGCGGCCATCTGGCCGCAGACAAAGGCAGGCCGCCGGCGGGCGGCCGGTTGCTTCTGTCTGGCCCTGATCCGTCGCGGGGACGGTCAGGGCATTACCGGGTCTCGTTCGAACCGAACATGAAGGCTCCTGTAGCGCCGCCGATATAGGCGGCGGCAGCCGGCAAGTCCAGCGCTCACAGCGCCGAAACCATCTCCGCGATGCGCTGCTCGACCAAGGCGTTGAAATCGGCCGCCGGCTGCTGGCCGGCGATGCGCGGGCCGAGCGGGTCCTCGGCGCGGATCGCCGATCCGCTCATCTGTTCGAGCACCGCATGGCCGCAGAACGGCACATGCAGCTCCGAATAGCCGCCCTCATGCGCCATGACGAGCCTGCCGCCGCAAAGCCCGGACGCGGCCTCCATCACCATCTGCGTCATCGCGCCGAAGGTGTGTGATCCGGCCATCATCCGCGACAGCGGATCGACGCCGGACGCATCGAACCCGCAGGCGACGATGATCACGTCCGGCCGGAACGCGGACAGCGCCGGCAGCACGAGGCGCTCCATCGCCATCAGGTAGCCGGCATGGCCGGTGCCCGGCGGCAGCGGCACGTTCAGGTTCGCGCCGAGCCCGTCGCCCTGACCGCGCGCGTTGAATTCGCCCGTGTCGAGCGGATAGTTGCGCTCCTGGTGCAGCGAGATCGTCAGAACGTCGTCGCGCTCGTAGAAGATCGCCTCGGTGCCGTTGCCGTGATGGACGTCCCAGTCGACCACCGCGAACCGCTCGGCGAGGCCCGCCGCCTTCGCCGCCTCGATGGCGATCGCGATGTTGTTGAGCAGGCAGAACCCGTTCGGAAAGTCGGGCAGGCAGTGATGGCCGGGCGGACGCGACAGGGCATAGCCATTGTCGAGTTCGCCGCGCAGAACGGTTTCGAGCGCCGTCTTGACCAGTCCTGCCGACAGCGCCGCGATCTCGTAGCCGCCCGGGCCGAACGGCGTGCGCAGGCCCAGTTCGCCGCCGCCTTCATCGGACCGGCGCTTGAACTCGTCCACGTAAATGTCCGGATGGACTCGCAAAAGGTCCTCCCGGCTCGCCGGCTCGGCGCCGCGCATGGACAACTCCCGGTCGAGGCCTGTCACGGCAATCAGATTGCGGAAGCGGCGCTTGGTTTCGGGATTTTCCGGGAGTCCGCCCGCCGCCAGCGGCTGCACCAGCCCGCCCACGGGCGCCAGGAACGCGTAGTTGCCGCCCGAATGCCAGAAGCAGCGCTCGTCGAAGAAGAAGCCGGTCCGATTCATCGGCAGCACTCGACCCGCTCGCGCGAGCCATGTCAACGGCGCTGTGACAACCGTCACATAGTCGAGATGTCCCCGGGCTTAGGCCGCGCTATGATGGCACGGAAACTCTGCGGAGATCGGACATGCGGAAACTGACGGCAATCGCGGCGGCGCTGATGGCGGGCCTTGTGATCATGGGCGGCCCGGCGGCGGCCGCCGAGCGCGCGATCATCGTCATGGACGGGTCGGGCTCGATGTGGGGGCAGATCGACGGCAGGACCAAGATCGAGATCGCGCGTGAAACGCTCGGTGGCGTGCTGACCGCCATTCCCGATGATCTCGAACTGGGCCTGATCGCCTATGGCCACCGCGAAAGGGGCGCCTGTTCCGACATCGAGGAAATCGTCGCGCCCGGCACGGGCAACCGCGATGCGATCGCCGAGGCCGTCGGCGCGCTCAACCCCAAGGGCAAGACGCCGATTTCGGATGCGGTGCGGATCGCCGCCGAAAGCCTGCGCTATACCGAGGACAAGGCGACCGTGATCCTGGTCACCGACGGCATCGAGACCTGCGAGGCGGACCCGTGCGCCGCCGCCACCGCGCTCGACCAGCAGGGCATCGATTTCACCGCCCATGTGATCGGTTTCGGCCTGTCCGACGAGGAAGGCGCGCAGGTTTCCTGCCTGGCCGAGAACACGGGCGGCAAGTTCATCATGGCCGGCAACGCCGACGAACTGGGCGATGCGCTCACCGAGACCGTCACCGCCGAACCCGAGCCGGAGCCGCAATTCGCCATCGGACCGGGCATGGAGGACGGTGTCGACAGGCCCGGATCGGATTTCGAACGCATCGTTCTGACCGATGCCGACCCGGCGATCTGCCAGTCCGCCTGCGAGGACAATGCCGCATGCCTCGCCTGGACCTTCGTCAAGCCCGGCGTGCAGCGCGACGACGCGGTCTGCTACCTCAAGGAGCCCGCACCGGCCGCCCGCGAAAACGATTGCTGCATTTCGGGCCTCAGCGACAAGCCCGTGCCCGTCGATCGCAATCTCACCGCCATGGCGATGCTGGCCGAGGACGTGCCGCTCGATACGATCGATACGTTCTGGGAGGTCTTCCCGATCGGCGAAGCCGGGCAGCCGGGCGATCGTGTCGACTACCGCTACGAGCGGGCCGGCTATGACCGTTTTGTGGAGCCGGGCCGCTATCTCTTGCGCGGCAGCGCCGGCATGGTCAGCGCCGAGACGACGGTCGATCTGTCCGCGACCGAGACGACCGACACGCGGCTCGTCTACGAAGCCGGCATCGTCGATCTGACCGTCGCGCCGGCCGAGGGCCTCGAGCCGGACGGCAACGCCTACATCAACATCGCCGCCGGCGATGAGACCGAGACGGCCTATGGCCGCCTCGTCCATGTCGTCCCCGCCGGCGCCGTGGACCTGACGGTGCGCATCGGCGAAGCCGAACTGACCGAAACACTGGACATCGCGGCGGGACAGACGCTCGAGCGCACCGTGATCGTGCCGGCTGGCAGGCTGACCACCGGCGCGCTCTACGCCGAGGGTGGGCCGGTCGTCGAAAGCGGAAACATTCGCTACGATGTCTTCTCGGCCAAGAAGAAGCTCGATGGCAGCCGCACCGGCTGGACCGGCAGCTACGGCGCGGGCGACTACATGCTGCCACCGGGCGATTACGTGGTCGAGGCGCGGCTCGGAATCGCCACGGCCGAAGCACCCGTCAGCATCGGTGCCGGCGAACTCAGCGAAGTCGAACTGGTCATGGATGCCGGCGTGCTGGCGATCGAGGCGCCGGGTGCCCGCCGGATCGATGTGCTCGCGGGCAAGGCGGACATCGAAGGCGATCGAGCCCGGCTCGAAGGCGCCTATGGCGAAGCCCTGCAGGTCACCGCGCCGGGCGGCGACTATCTCGTCCGCGTCGAATATCAGGGCGATCGCGCGCCCGTCGAGCAGGCCGTGAGCGTCACCGCGGGCGAGCGCACCGAAACGACGATCGAATAGGGGCGCATCCCTTCGGGGGGACCGCCGTCAGCGGCAAAAAAAGACCGGGTCCATCCGAAGATGAAGCCCGGCCAGTCGGTTGGGAGACGTTCGGAGGGGGTCAGGCGTGGGTCAGCCGTTCCGCCTCGATATCGTGTTTCAGGCGCTCGAACATGTCGTGGTTGCGGCAGTATCCGGGCGCCTCGTCGGCGTGGTCGTGCTCGGCCAGCCAGGACTGGCACGCGTCCGGCTCGGCGCAGGTCATGCACCTGTTGGCGGCGCGCCGCAGCACGTTGGCGTGGTCGGCGCGGGTTTCCAGCGCGTCGCGCACGTCGACCGTGTCGATCATCCGTTCCATCAGATCGGCCTTGCGCATCATGCGCTTGTAAAGGCTCAGAAGGGGCATGGCGTTTTCCTCGCGTTTGACCAAGCCTGATGCGATTTGCGCCGCGCCTCTTTGACTTCGATCAAGCGTTTTGCGGGGTGGCCGGGCCGGCCGGACCCTTGCGGGCCGCGCGCCCGTGCACTAACGAGCAGCAGAGACTCCCGTACCGAAAAGAACCGGACGACGGACCGCCATGACGCTCGTTGACACCCGCACGCCCGATCCCAAACGCCTGATCTCCGGCGCCACCGGCGACTGGGAGGTGATCATCGGCATGGAGGTGCATGCACAGGTCACCTCCAGTGCCAAACTGTTCTCCGGCGCCTCGACCGAATTTGGCGCCGCGCCGAACGCCAATGTCAGCCTCGTCGACGCTGCGATGCCGGGCATGCTGCCGGTCATCAACGTGGAATGCGTGCGCCAGGCCGTGCGCACCGGCCTTGGCCTGAAGGCACAGATCAACAAGCGCTCGGTGTTCGACCGCAAGAACTATTTCTACCCGGACCTGCCGCAGGGCTACCAGATTTCGCAGTTCAAGCAGCCGATCGTCGGCGAGGGCGTGGTTCAGGTCGCCGTCGGCCCGGACCGGAACGGCGAGTTCGAGGAGGTCGAGGTCGGCATCGAGCGGCTGCATCTGGAGCAGGATGCCGGCAAGTCCATGCACGACCAGCATCCGACCATGTCCTATGTCGATCTGAACCGCTCGGGCGTTGCGCTGATGGAGATCGTCTCCAAGCCCGACCTGCGCTCGGCAGAGGAGGCCAAGGCCTATCTGACCAAGCTGCGCCAGATCCTGCGTTATCTGGGCACCTGCGACGGCAACATGGACGAGGGATCGATGCGCGCCGACGTAAACGTATCGGTGCGCCGGCCCGGTGAAGCGTTCGGCACGCGCTGCGAGATCAAGAACGTCAATTCGATCCGCTTCGTCGGCCAGGCGATCGAATACGAGGCCCAGCGCCAGATCGCCATTCTCGAGGATGGCGGCACGATCGACCAGGAGACGCGCCTGTTCGATCCGCAGAAGGGCGAGACCCGCTCGATGCGGTCCAAGGAAGAGGCGCACGACTACCGCTACTTCCCCGATCCGGACCTTTTGCCGCTCGAGTTCGACGACGCGTTCATCGACGAACTGGCGGCCAATCTGCCCGAACTGCCCGACGAAAAGCGCGCCCGCTTCATGGCCGAGGGGCTGACGGCCTATGACGCTTCGGTGCTCGTCTCCGAAAAGGCCATCGCCGACTATTTCGAGAAGCTCGCCGCGGGACGCGAGGCCAAGACCGCGGCGAACTGGGTCATCAACGACCTGCTGGGTGCCTTGAACAGAACCGGCCAGACCATTGACGAGACTCCGGTTTCTCCCGGCCAGCTCGGCAAGATCATCGATCTGATCCGTGAAGGCACGATCTCCGGCAAGATCGCCAAGGACCTGTTCGAGATCGTCTGGGAAGAGGGCGGCGACCCCGAAGCGATCGTCGACGAGCGCGGCATGAAGCAGGTCACCGACACCGGCGCCATCGAGGCCGAGGTCGACAAGGTGATCGCCGCCAACCCGGACAAGGTCGAGCAGGCCAAGGCCAAGCCCAACCTCGCCGGCTGGTTCGTCGGCCAGGTGATGAAGGCGACCGGCGGCAAGGCGAACCCGCAGGCGGTCAACGCGCTGGTGCGCGACAAGCTGGGCGTCGATGCGTGAGGCGGCCGTCCGCCCGTCCGTTCTGGAGGATGTGCCGGAGATCATCGCGCTGACCAAGGCGAGCTGGGCGCGCACATACGATCCGATCCTCGGAACGGCCGCCCGGATCGAGGCCTGTGACGCAAAGCACGTGCCGGCCCTTTTCGAGGCCGAGATCGCCGACCCAGATGGCGTCAGCGCCGTCGCCGAATTCGGCGGCCGGATCGTCGGCCATGCCGGCGGCCGGTTGCGCACCGACGGCACGCTCTACATCGACCGCCTGCACGTTGCCCCTGAAGGGCAGGGGACCGGCCTTGCAACCCTGTTGCTCGATGCGGTGGTCGATCAGGTTCGCCCGCGCGTCCGTCTGATCGAGCTTCTCGTGCTCAACGGCAACGGTCGCGCCATGGCGTTCTATCGCAAGAACGGCTTCGAGCCGATCGCCGCGCGCGGACCGGGTCACGGCCTTGGCGGGGTGGGCGACGTCGCGATGCGCCGCAAACCCGCCTGAGTTGCGCGATTCCAGCTTCCCCCTTGTCATTTTGCCGCATTGCGTCAAGGATGCGGCCGATTGACGCCGGAAAGGGCCAAGACAGAAGCGATGTGGATCCGCACTGCGTCCACCGACGATCTCGAAACGATCTCCGCCATGCTGACCGAGACATGGCACGATACCTACGATCACATCTACGGCCGCGAGAAGGTGGCCGAACTGACCAAGGCCTGGCATTCGGTGCCCGCGCTCAAGCAGCGCATGAACAAGCCGCGCACAGAATTCATCGTCTGCGACGACGGCGCTGAGATTTCCGGCATGGCCTATGTGAGCCAGGTCGACAACGAGACCTCGATGCTGCACCAGCTCTACGTGCGCCCCTCGACCCAGGGCCAGGGCATCGGCAAGAAGCTCCTGATCGAGGTCGAGGCCTGCTTCCCCGACGTGCGAAAGATCCGCCTCGAGGTCGAGGAGGCGAACGATCGCGCCGTGCGCTTCTATGGTGAGAACGGTTTCCGGCAGGTCGGAACGACGCCCGACTGCGGGGTCAAGGGCTCGGGCATTCCGGCCGTGATCATGGAGAAGGTGATCTGGTAGCGCCGCGGCCCCGGCGAGCCTACCACTCCATCAGCGCCGTGCCTGCCTGATCGTAGACCTGAGCCAGCGAGCATTCGATCAGATAGTCGCGCTCGGTGCGGTCGCACATGTGCACCGCGGTCGCCCGCGCGATCGTCTCGGTCGGCAGGCCGCAGACGACTTCGTGCCAGTGCAGCCCCTCCTGGTGCTGGACGAAGATGTCGATGCTGAACCCGGCCGGCTCGCACCAGTTCGTGCGGATGCAGTCCTCCTCGTAGGCGCCCGATTCCATGCATTGGGCGACGGCCGCCGCGAAGGCGGCCTCCATGGTCTCGCCGACCGCCACGCCGCTGCCCTGTTCGGGCGCCTGCACGAATGCGATGCCCTCGGCGTGTACGCTGCCTGCGCCGGCGAACAGGATCGCGCCCGCCATCACCGCTTCGTGAATTCGCCATGCCATGGCCGTCCCTCCATTGTGACCGTGTTCCGATGGGCAGCGGCGGCATCGGGGTCTATGCTGATCGACGATCGCAGCCGCCCGGGACACGATACCATGACCCGCTTTCTCGTCATCGCCATTCCCGTGTTTCTGATCGGCTTCGTCAGCGGCGGGGCGGCGTGGTACCTGTTCTCGCCGCTCTTCATCGATGACGTCGTCTCCGAGGACCTGCCGGCCGGACTGGTCGTCACCGAGGTCGCACGCGGCGCCTTTCGCGATGCCGACCGTGCCCACCGCGGGCAGGGCACGGTGCAGCTGCTCGAGACCGGCGCGGGCGCGCATCTGCTGCGCTTCACCGATTTCGAGGTCACCAACGGTCCCGACCTCGAAGTGTGGCTGGTCGAGACGCCCGATCCGCAATCTTCGGCCGACGTGACCGCCAGCCGGTGGCTCTCACTCGGCCAGCTCAAGGGCAATGTCGGCGACCAGACCTATGTCGTTCCGGAGGGAACCGATCTCGCCGCGTTCGGTTCTGTCGTCATCTGGTGCGAGCAGTTCTCCGTCCTGTTCTCGCCGGCGACCCTCACACGGACGGCCGGACAATGAGACCATGATCGACACGACGATCCGCAATCCGGGCAATGAGGCCCACCGCGCCCGCATCAAGCCCGTCGGCCGCCTGCTGCGAGTGCATCGCGGCGACACCGTGCTGGCCGAGAGCCGTCGCGCCGTCCGTCTGATGGAGACCGGCCGCGACCTCTACGACCCGGTCATCTACGTGCCCGAGGCGGATCTGGTGGCCGCGCTGACGCCCGTCGGGGGCAAGTCGACCCATTGTCCGCTGAAAGGCGACGCCTCCTATCTGGCGTTCGACGGCACCGAGATCGCCTGGACCTACGACCGCCCGCTCGAGGGATCGCGCATGCTCAGGGGCCTTGTCGCCTTCGACGCCGAAAAGGTCGTCATCGAAGAGATCGGAGCGGACGCCTAGGCCCTCGTCCCCCTTGCATTGGCCCGGGCGCACGGTCATAAGCGGCCCATCACCGATTGGGCGGACCCGATGAAGACCTTCCTCACTCAGTTCTTTACATGGTGGAACGGCCAGACGCTCGGAACGCGCTACTTCACCTGGCGTTACGGCAAGCGCGTCGGCGAGGACGAGTTCGGCAATGTCTATTATCAGGGCGGCACCGACGCCGACGGCGCCACGCGCCGCTGGGTCATCTACAACGGCTATGCCGAGGCCTCGATGGTTCCGCCCGGCTGGAGCGGCTGGCTTCAGCACCGGTTCGACACGCCGCCGAGCGAGGAGGATTACACCCCGCGCGAGTGGCAGAAGCCGCATCTGCCCAACCTGACGGGCACCTCGGCCGCCTATCGCCCGAAAGGGTCGATGTACAATCCCGAGAAGCGTCCGGTCGCCGACGGCGACTACGACGCCTGGACCCCGGGCGGCTGATCGGCGCCAGGTGTTCTTCGGCGAAGCCCGCATTCCGGACGGCGTCCGCGTTTACGCCATCGGCGATGTCCATGGTTATGCCGGCCTGCTCGCATCGCTGTTCGCGCAGATCGACGCGGAGCTCGCCGACGATCCGCCGAAGGATTACCGCATCGTCACGCTGGGCGATTATTGCGATCGCGGGCCCGACAGCCGGGCCGTGCTCGATGCGCTGATCGCCCGCCGCGCCGCCGATCCGCGCCTTGTCTGCCTTAAGGGCAATCACGACGACTGGATGATACGGATGCTGACCGAGCCGGACCGTGTCGGTCCCGAATGGCTCACCTGGGGTGGTCGCGAGACGCTGGCCTCCTACGGGGTGGGCACGCCCGAGGCGATCCCGGTCGAGGGGCTGGCGCCGCTTGCCCGGCAGTTCGGCGCCGCGCTTCCGGACGAGCATCACAGCTTCGTCGAAGACCTTCCGCTGATGCATGTCGAGGGCGACTATTGCTTCGTCCATGCCGGGCTTCGCCCGCATGTCGCACTTGGTGACCAGCGCATGGAGGACCTGATCTGGATTCGCGAGCCCTTTCTTTCGCACGCCGGCTCGTTCGGGAAGGTCGCCGTGCACGGACACACGATCCACGAGCGCCCCACAGTGCTTCCAAACCGGGTCGCCGTCGACACCGGAGTCTACCGGTCCGGCCTGCTGACCGCGGCCGTGCTCGAAGCGGACCGTTGCCGGTTCATCTGCGCACATCCGGGCGGAATTGCCCTGATCGCCCCATGATTTGACCACAAGCGCCGACTATCGCACCCCCACCCACAAGCGGAAAATGGCATAACGTGCACCCATGAAGCCGATTCGCACTCTTCTGGCCGGAAGCCTGATCGCCGTCGCCGCCGCGATCGCACCGGCCGTCGCCCAGGAAGCGGCCAAGACGCCCAATCCGGTGGCCGAATTCTCCGGCATCGACAAGATCACCGGCCGGATCATCACCTTCGACGTCTATATCGACGAGACCGTGCAGTTCGGCGCGCTGCAGATCACGCCGCGCGTGTGCTACTCGCGCCAACAGAACGCCCCGCCCGGCTCGTCCACCTTCGTCGAGGTCGACGAGATCACCCTCGACCGCAAGATCCGGCGCATCTTCACCGGCTGGATGTTCGCCGACAGTCCCGGCCTGAACGCGATCGAACATGCCGTCTATGACGTCTGGCTGAAGAGCTGCAAGCCGGACTCCGAAGTGCCCGCGCCGCAGAGCTGATAGCCCGCCGTCCTCTTCCATGTTAGGCTCCCTCCGACGGACAAAGGAACGGGGGAGGGGTGCCATGCGCGCGTTCATTGTCTTGCTGTCGGCTGCGATGATTGCGGCCGCCGTGCCGGCCGATGCGGCCGAGATCGACGATCATCCGCTCATCAGCCGCTATCCGGGCTCCGAGCCGACCCGCCGGGAGGGCAGCGAGTTCGAGACCTATCCGCTGATCGTCGGCGTGAAGCCGGACAGCCTGGAATTCGACAGCATTGAGCTCGAGGGCACGTTCACGCGGATCAACTACGAGAACCCGCCCGACCGCTCGGCGCTGGAGATCCTGACCAATTACGAGCAGGCGATCGCCGGCGCGGGCGGCGAGATAATCTACAAATGCGTCGAGGCCGAATGCGGCCCGTCCTTCGCGGGAAGCCGCTGGGGGCGCTTCAACGGCTCGATCCACCTGCCGGGCGTCGGCGGCTACGTGGCGGGCAAGGTCGCCACCGTGCAGGGCCCGGTCTACATCGCCATCGGCGTCGCCGAGCGGCGCCACCAGATCGCGCTCCTTGAGGCCGGCGAGATGGAGACCGGCCTGGTCGAGGTCGATCCGGACGCGCTCGGCGACGAACTCGACCGGCTCGGCCATGTGGCGATCCCCGGTGTCTTCTTCGACGTCGGCAAGGCGACTCTGACAGCCGAGTCCGATGTCGCCCTTCAGGCGATGGCGACGATCCTCGACGCGCGGCCGGAGATGCGCGTCTGGGTGGTCGGACACACCGACTGGACCGGCGATTTCGGGCTCAACATGCGCCTGTCCGACGAGCGGGCCAAGGCGGTCGTCGCGGCGCTGACGGGCCGTTTCGGCGTCGACGCGACCCGCCTTCAGGGGCACGGGGTCGGGCCACTCGCGCCGACCGCCTCCAACGCCGGCGATCCGGGCCGTCAGGCAAACCGCCGGGTCGAGCTGGTCATCGCACCCTGAACGCGCCCGGGCGGCTCAGTCGAACACCGCTTCGCCGATCAGCGCCTCGGCGAGCATCCCCTCATAGTCCGCCCGCGGCACGTCGATGGCGCCGAAGCGCTTGAGGTGCTCGGTCGTGAACTGGGTGTCGAGCAGCACGAAGCCGCGCTGCCTCAGCCGCTCGACCAGATGGACCAGGCAGACCTTGGAGGCGTCGGGGCGGCGCGAGAACATGCTTTCGCCGAAGAAGGCCCGCCCCAGCGTGACGCCGTAGAGCCCGCCGACGAGTTGGTCGTCGTCCCACGCCTCGACCGAATGGGCATGCCCGAGCCGGTGCAGATCGGTGTAGAGTTCGAGAATGGTGCGGTTGATCCACGTCTTCTGGCGTCCCGGCGCCGGTTCGGCGCAGGCGCGGATGACTGGCCCGAAGGCCGCATTGAAGGTGATCTGGTAGCGCTGCTGCCGGACCGCCTTGGCAAGGCTCTTCGGGACATGGAATGCATCGAGCGGGATGATCCCGCGCATCTCCGGCTCGACCCAGTAGAGCGTCGGGTCGTGCGCGTCCTCGGCCATCGGAAACAAGCCGACAGAATAGGCCTTCAGGAGCACCTGTGGCGTGATGCGGCCGTCGCCGCCCTTGCCGTCACGGTTGGCCATGTGATCCTGCCGCCCGGCCACGCACCGGTCGCGCTCTACCGCTCGTCCTTGTGCGCGGCGAGGTACTTCTCGAGCCAGTGGATGTCGTAGTCGCCATTGGCGATGTCCGGGTTCTCGACCAGGTCCAGAAACAGTGGCAGCGTCGACGAGATGCCGTCAATGACGAACTCGCCGAGCGCCCGCCGCAGCCGCATCATGCATTCGACGCGGTTGCGGCCGTGCACGATCAGCTTGCCGATCAGGCTGTCATAGTAGGGCGGGATCGAATAGCCCGCATAGACGCCCGAATCGACTCGAACGCCAAGCCCTCCGGGCGTGTGGTAGTGGGTGATCACGCCGGGCGAGGGCATGAAGGTGCGCGGGTCCTCGGCGTTGATCCGGCACTCGATCGCGTGCCCGTTGAAGACGATCTGCTCCTGGGTGGCGGAAAGGCCGGCGCCGGAGGCGACGCGCATCTGCTCGTGCACCAGATCGATCCCGGTGATCGCCTCGGTGACCGGATGCTCGACCTGCAGGCGCGTGTTCATCTCGATGAAGTAGAACGCGCCGTCCTCGTACAGGAACTCGATCGTGCCGGCGCCGCGATAGCCCATCTCGGCCACCGCGTTGGCGCAGATCATGCCGATCCGCTCGCGTTCGGCGTCATTGAGCGCCGGAGAGGTCGCTTCCTCCCACACCTTCTGGTGGCGGCGCTGCAGCGAACAGTCCCGTTCGCCCAGATGGATGCCCTTGCCCCGGCCGTCGCCGACCACCTGCACCTCGATGTGACGCGGCTTGTCGAGAAACTTCTCGATGTAGACCGCATCGTTGCCGAACGCCGCGCCCGCTTCGGTCCGGGCCGTGTCGAGCGCGACCGAAAGGTCGGCCTCCGAACGCGCCACCTTCATGCCGCGTCCGCCGCCGCCGGCCGCCGCCTTGATGATCACCGGATAGCCGATCTCGGCGGCGATGCGCTTGGCTTCGACCGGGTCGGTGACCCCGCCATCGGAGCCGGGCACGACAGGGATGCCGAACTTGGCGGCGGTGCGCTTGGCCTCGATCTTGTCGCCCATGATCGAGATGTGGTGCGCGGTCGGGCCGATGAAATTGATATTGTGGGCTTCCAGGATCTCGGCGAACTTGGCGTTCTCGGACAGGAAGCCGTAGCCGGGATGGACGGCGTCCGCGCCGGTGATCTCGCAGGCGGCGACGATCTGATGGATGTTCAGATAGCTGTCGCGCGAGGGCGGCGGGCCGATGCACACACTCTCATCGGCAAGGCGGACATGCATCGCCTCGTCGTCGGCGGTCGAATGGACCGCGACGGTGGCGATGCCCAGTTCCTTGCAGGCGCGCAGGATGCGAAGCGCGATCTCTCCGCGATTGGCGATCAGGACCTTGTTGAACATGAGGTCGGTCCCGCGCCTAGGCGATGACCAGAAGCGGCTGGCCGAACTCGACCGGCTCGCCGTCTTCGATCAGGATTTCGGTCACCGTGCCCGACCGGGGCGCGGCGATCTGGTTCATCACCTTCATCGCCTCGATGATCACCAGCGTCTCGCCTTCGGTGACGCTGGCGCCCACTGCGATGAACGGTTCGGCGCCCGGCGCGGGCGCCAGATAGGCGGTGCCGACCATCGGCGCGGGAACGGCGTTGGAGCGATCTTCGGATGCTGCGGCCGGTGCGGACGCTTCGGCCGCTTGAGCGGCGGGAGCCGCAGGTGCCGGCGCCGGCTGGGCGGGCATTTGCGGGGCGGCATGGCCGATGAAGTGCTGCGAGATCTCGCGGCTGACGCGCACGCGCATCTCGCCCTGCTCGACTTCGATCTCGGTCAGGTCGGTTTCGTTGAGGATTTGCGCCAGATCGCTGACCAGTTTCGTGTCGAACGTCTTCTTGTTGTCAGACATTATCGTCCTCGTTTTGCCCCCGGCCGCCCGCCCGCGCGGCCATGGTCTGGTTAAGCCGCGTCGGCCTCGACCGCAAGGGCACGCAGCGCGAGCAGGTAGCCGGTCGTGCCCATGCCGCAGATGACGCCCTGGCAGACCGGGGCGATCATCGAACGGTGGCGAAAGCGCTCGCGCGCGTGGATGTTGGAGATGTGCACCTCGATGGCGTGCGCGTTCGAGCCGGCGATCGCATCGCGCATGGCGATCGAGGTGTGACCGTAGGCGCCCGGATTGATGACGATCGCATGCCCGGCGAGCCCCGCCGCCTGGATGCGGTCGACCAGTTCGCCTTCATGGTTGGACTGGAAGTGCGTGACCTCGAGGCCGAGCTCGGCGCCGAGCCGTTCGCAGGCGGCGTTGACGTCGTCGAGCGTCTGGTCGCCATAGACGTCCGGCTCCCGCTTGCCCAAAAGGTTCAGGTTCGGTCCGTGCAGAATGAGTACGTGCTTGCCCATGGCGCATATGGCCTCGTCTCGCGTCATGCCTGACTAGTCGTCGCGCGGTGCGTCGACAAGCCCGGCCTTCGCGGCACGGGTCCGGCGAGCGGCGAAAACCACATCATTTCCCGGGGCGCGGCCGCTCAGCAGCTCGTTTCGGCGCACTCGCGCGCCTCGTCGATCTTTTCGCGAAGAAGGTCCGCGCCCAGCGCGCCGGGCACCAGTTCGGTGCCGATCACGTAGGAGGGCGTGCCGGTGATGCCGAGCGCCTCGGCCAGAAGGTAGGTCATCTCGACCTGCCGGGCATTGGCCGGGTTGGTCATCTCGTCCCGCAGCGCCTGTTCGTCCGCGCCCAGTTCCAGCGCGATCTCCATGGCCGTCGTCTCGTTGGCGCGGCCTTCGGCCATCATCAGCCGTTCGTGAAACTCGCCATAGGCCTGCGGCATGACCCGGTTGAAGGCCAGCGCGACCTGGTGGGCCCCGTTGGAATCCTCGCCCAGGATCGGAAACTCCTTGAGCACGAAGCGCAGGTTGGGATCGCTCTCGATCAGCGTGTTCATGTCGTCGAGCGCACGCCGGCAGAAGCCGCAATTATAGTCGAAGAACTCGACCACCGTGATGTCGCCGGCCGGATTGCCGAGGACCGGGTCGGACGGATTGCGGAACAGATCGTCCGCCGCCGAGGTGATGATCTCGCGCCGCCGCTCGTCTTCTTCGGCCACCTGCCGCGCCTCGAGCGCCTCCTGCACCTCGATCATCACCTCGGGATTGGCGAGCAGATAGTCGCGTACGATCTCGCCGATCTCCTCGCGCTGGGACTCGTCGAAGGCTTGCGCGGCCGACGGGCCCGCGAACATCGCAAGGCCGATCAGCGTGGCAAGCACGGTTCGGGTGAGGCGAGCGATCATGAGGTGTCTCCGGTGGGTTGGACGGCGCGCCGCTCAGCGCGGCACGCGAAAGCGCTGGATGTCGTCGGCGCGCAGCCACTGCGGCGCGCCACGTTCGAAACGCCGCTTGGCGCGGGCGGCGAACCGGCGCGCCTCGTCATAGCGGCCGGCATGGAAGTTGGCTTCGGCGGTCGCCAGTTCTGCTTCGCCGTCGGCGCCCAGCCGCCCATAGGCCATGGCCAGGTGCTGATAGGCGCGCGTGTTGGCCGTGTCGAGCGTGATCGCCACCTCCAGTTCACCGATGGCGCGGCGCAAATTGGCCTCGCCGCCCGCCAGCACAAGCGCATGGCCGAGCGCGACCTGGATCGTCGGCGCGTTGCCGTTGGTCAGCTGCACGGCGCGCGAGAAGGCGTTCACCGCCCCTTGCGCGTCCTGTGCGCGCAGCAGCACCTCGCCCTTCATCTCGTGCAGATAGGGATCGCTCGGGCTCTCGGCGATCAGCCGGTCGATCATCGGCACCGCGTCGCGCGGCGAGCCGTAAAGGAAGGTCGAGATCGCCTTGCCGTAGCGCGCCGCCTGCGAATTGGGCGCGTCCCGGAAGGCGTCGTCGACCGCGCCCGGCCCGAACACGTAGGCGAGGATCTTCGCCCGTGCCCGGTCGTGGCGCCGTTGCAGCGCGGCGCTGTCGGTCTTGTCGAAATGCGGGCTTTGCCGCGCGATCGTCTCCAGCGCCGAAAGACGTTCCCGGGGCAGGGGGTGGCTGATCTTGTAGGGGTTGATGCGGTCGGCGATCAGGCTGATGTCGCGCTGGAAGCGCACGAACGTGGTGAGCAACCCCTTGGCCGACTGACCGGTGCGGTTCAGATAGTCGACGGCCGCGCGATCGGCGGCCAGTTCCTCCGAACGGCGGTAGGACATCAGCCCGCGCTGGGCGGCCTCGACACCGCCGGCCGCGATGCCGCCGCCGGCCTGGGCGGCCTGCCGGTTGCCGGACACGCCGCCGGCGATCGCCGCGCCGACGCCGAGCACGGTGGTCACCGCCGCGATCGTCTGGGCCCGGTCGATCTGCTGGCGCAGCCGGTCCTGATGCCCGCCGGCCAAATGGCCGACCTCGTGCGCGATCACGCCGATGATCTCGTTGGGCGTTTCGGCCTGCACGATCGCGCCCACATTGATGAAGATCTTGCGGCCCGACACGAACGCGTTGAACGAGCGCTGGTTGACCAGCACGATCTCGGTGCGGTTGCGCTTGACGCCGGCGACGCGCATGATCGGCTCGGCATAGTCGGCGAGAAGCGCCTCGATCTCGGCATCGCGCACGATCGGCACGCGCGTCGACTGCGCGGCGGCCGTGGCCACCGCCGACAGGGCGAAGGCGACGACGAGCAGGCAATGGAGCATGCGGCGGGCCAAGATGGCGATGACCTTCCCGGATATCGTTTGCGTGCGGGCGGCAAATGGCCTAGCGGCGGTACCGCGCTTTGCGCACCAATAGCAGCGAAAACAAGGCGGTTCACGTGATTTTCGGTCCCTTCGCGACAGGAACCCCGGCGCAATGATGGCGACATCGAAACGCGCCCGGGTCGACCCGTTCCACGCCATGGATGTCCTGGCCGAGGCCAATCGCCTGGCGGCTGAAGGCAAGCCCGTCTTGTCGCTTGCGGTCGGCCAGCCCGCCGCGCCGGTCCCCGAACCGGTGCGCCGGGCGGGCGCCGAAGCGCTGCTTGGCGGGCGGCTCGGCTACACCGACACGCTCGGCCGGGCCGAAACGCGCGCCGCCATCGCGGCCCATTATCGCGACCACTACGGCGTCGACGTGCCGGCCGGGCGGATCGCCGTGACGACCGGCTCGTCGGCCGGCTTCTCGCTGGCGTTCCTGGCCCTCGCCGATCCGGGCGCCCGCGTCGCCATCGCATCGCCCGGCTATCCCGCCTATCGCAACATCCTCAAGGCGCTGTCGCTTGAAGCGGTGGAACTGCCCGCCGCCGGCAGCGCCTTCGATCTGGACGCGCTGATCGCCGCCCACCGCGAAAGGCCGATTGCCATGCTGCTGCTGGCGAGCCCCGCCAATCCCACCGGAACGGTGATCGAGCGGGACGAACTGGGCGCCATCATCGCCGCCTGCCGCGACCACGGCATCGTCTTCATCTCCGACGAGATCTACCACCGGCTCCGCTATACGGGCGACGACGTCACCGCGCTCGAGTTCGGCGACGACGTCATCGTCATCAATTCGTTCTCGAAATATTACTGCATGACGGGGTGGCGCATCGGCTGGATGGTGCTCCCCGAAACACTGGTGCGACCCGTCGAGCGGCTGGCGCAGAGCCTTTACATCTGCGCGCCCGACGTCTCGCAGATCGCCGCGCCGCACGCCTTTGCCTGCACCGGGGACTATGAGGCGATCAAGGAAGGCTACCGCGCCAACCGCGCGCTGCTGCTGGAACGGTTGCCCGGAATGGGGATCGAATTCGCAGCCGCTCCGGACGGTGCCTTCTATGTCTGGTGCGATATCTCCCGGCACACCAACGATTCGATGGCCTTCGCAAAGCGAATGCTGTCGGAGATCCACGTCGCGGCGACCCCCGGCGCCGACTTCGACGTGTTCGAGGGCGAACGGCACATCCGCTTTTCGTATGCCGGCGATCAGGCGGTGATCGCCGAGGCGCTGGACCGGATCGAAGCCTGGCTCTGACCGCAGCGCGTATCGGCGAGAAAAAACCGCGCCAGGGCAGGGCCTTGTCGCGGTTTTTCGATTCGGTCTGTCAGCGCGGTGCGATCAGAAGAAGCCCTTGCCGCGCGCCCACCATCCGGCGCGCTTGGGCTTTTCGTCCTTGCCGGCGCTGTCGGAGACGACGACCGGCTCGACATCGAGATTGATGTTGGAGGCGGTCGCGCGCTGGCGGGCGGACTTGTCGTCGCCGTTGGCCGCCGCCGCGTCTTCGGCCGCCTCGCCGTCGGCTGCCTTTTCAGGTTCGTCCTTGGCCGTTGGAGCCTTGTCCTCGTCGCCCGCAGTTTCGGCCGGCTTGGTTTCGACCGGGGGAGCCGCCTTCGGCTGTTCCTGCGGCTGATCGTTCGCCGCGTCCTTGCGTGCGCGCGTCGCCTTGTCGGCGTCCGGCTTGTCCTGCTCGGGCGCATCGGCCTCAGGCGTCTTTGCCTCGGTGCGTGCCGCTTCGGCCTCGGCGGCGATCTGGTCGGCCAGCGGGCCGACCGGCTCTGCGTCCGGCACCCGCACCCGATCGCGGCGGCTGCGGCCGCCACGGCGTCCGCGCGAGCGTCGCTTGCGCTTGCGGCCGCCGGAGCGGTCGTCATCGTCGTCGCTGTCATCGGAGGAGGCATCGGCCTGGCTGGCATCGGCGCTTTCTTCCTCGCCATCCCTTGCGCGGCCGCGCCGGCCTCGGCGACGCTTGCGCCGGGGCTTTTCGTCGTCGCCTTCATCGTCCGAGCGGGCGTCCCTTTCGCCGCTCGTGTCCTGCTGCGCCTCTGTCTCGGCCTCGTCGTCGTCATCGTCCAGACCGATGCCGATCGCCGGGCTTTCGATCGTGGGAAGGTCGGACACCGCTCCCCGGTCGATGGCGAACATCTCCGCGCCGATCTCGTTGTCCATCTCGACGGTGATGCGGACGCCGAAACGGCCTTCCATCTCGGCCAGCGTGTCGCGCTTGTTGTTGAGGATGTAGAGCGCCGTGTCGGCCGGCGTGCGCACTGTCACATGGTGCTTGGAATTCTTGATCAGATGCTCTTCCAGCGAGCGGATCACATGCAGCGCCACCGATTGCGGCGAGCGCACATAGCCGGTGCCGTTGCAGGTCTGGCACACCGACATGGTGCTTTCGAGCACCGAGGCGCGCATGCGCTGGCGGCTCATCTCCAGAAGCCCGAAATGCGAGATGCGGCCGACCTGGATGCGCGCGCGGTCGTGCTTGAGGCAGTCCTTGAGCTTCTTTTCGACCGCACGATTGTTGCGGTTCTCGTCCATGTCGATGAAGTCGATGACGATCAGGCCGGCGAGGTCGCGCAGGCGCAACTGGCGCGCCACTTCCTCGGCCGCTTCCAGATTGGTGGCGAGCGCGGTCTCCTCGATCGAGTGCTCGCGCGTCGACTTGCCCGAGTTGACGTCGATGGCGACCAGCGCCTCGGTCTGGTTGATGATGATGTAGCCGCCCGATTTCAGCGTCACCTGCGGCTGGATCAGCTTGTCGAGCTGCGCCTCGATGCCGGTCCGCGCAAGGATCGGCGCGGTCTCCTTCCACGGCTTGACCACCTTGGACTGGCTCGGCATCAGCATCGTCATGAAGTCCTTGGCTTCACGATAGCCCGCCTCGCCGGCGACGATGATCTCGTCGATTTCCTTGTTGTAGAGGTCGCGGATCGACCGTTTGATCAGGCTGCCTTCCTCGTAGACCAGGGCAGGCGCCGTCGATGACAGGGTCAGGTCGCGCACATTGTCCCAAAGGCGCATCAGGTAGTCGTAGTCGCGCTCGATCTCGGCCTGCGTGCGGTTGGCGCCGGCGGTCCTCAGGATCACCCCCATGCCCTTGGGCACGTCGAGCTTCTTGACGCATTCCTTCAGGCGCTTGCGGTCGGAGGCGTTGGTGATCTTGCGCGAGATGCCGCCGCCGCGCGCCGTGTTCGGCATCAGCACCGAATAGCGGCCGGCCAGCGACAGATAGGTGGTCAGCGCGGCGCCCTTGTTGCCGCGTTCTTCCTTGACGACCTGGACCAGGATCACCTGGCGGCGCTTGATGACCTCCTGGATCTTGTACTGGCGCCGCGAAGGGCGGCGGCGCGGGCGGCTCTCCTCGAGCGCGTCGTCCTCGCCGACATCCTCGAAATCGGTGTCCTCGTCGTCATCGCCGCTATCGTCGCCATCGTCCTCGTCGACATCCTCGGCGACGGTGTCCGCGGTGTCGGCATCGGTCGCAAGCGTGCGCGCCACGCCCTTGGCGTCGTCGTCTTCCAGCGCGGCGAGGATGGCTTCCATGCCGACCGGTTCGGCGTCGGGCGTCTGGGCCTCGCGGCTCTTGCCGCCGCGCCGGTCGCGCCGGCCCCGTCCGCGACGGCGACCGCCGCCACGGCTCTTCTTGCCGCGCCCGCCATTGTCCCCGTTCTTGCCGTTGTCGCCGTCCTCGTCATCATCGTCGAAGTCGGCGTGGGCCTGGGCCGCCTCCTCCTCGATCAGCGCCTGCCGGTCGGCCAGCGGGATCTGGTAGTAGTCGGGATGGATTTCGGAGAAGGCCAGAAAGCCGTGGCGATTGCCGCCATAGTCGACGAAGGCCGCCTGAAGCGACGGTTCGACCCGCGTTACCTTGGCGAGGTAGATGTTCCCGCGGATCTGCTTCTTGTGTTGTGATTCGAAATCGAATTCTTCGAGACGGTTACCCTTGACGACGACGGCACGTGTTTCCTCCGGGTGGGAGGAATCGATGATCATTCTGTTTGACATATGTTCTGTATCCGCCGGGCGGAGCGGCCTGCGCGCGCTCCCGAACGGGGAGCGCCTTTCGGCACAATGGCTGCGCCTTCGGCGTCAGCGGAAGTCCGCCCACCGATGGCCGCACGCCCGGTTGTCCGTTGATTTGCGCTGACCGTGGCTTCGCATCGAGGCGCGCCGGCATCTCATCGGGTGCGGCGGAGGCTTTCTGCGATACTCTCGATTGTCTGAACAACATGGCCGGACAGCAATTTACGATGGACCCGTGCTGGCACGGGCCGTGAAATGCGCTCCTCATCGGAGCGGGAAACTGCGTAGCGGTTTCCAAACAGACCTCTGCGACGATCCTGGCAATCGCGCGGACGACGCGTCGGCAATCCTGCGTGGCGGACCAAGATACCTTGCATCGGCACCGGACCGCTTGTTTCAAATTAGGTACTTGTCCTTGCAACCGCAAGCGATTTTATTCTTTGACGTAGCCGTCGGGCGGTGTCCGGCAGGCTGCGGCGGCTTGTCGCGGACGCCGCCAGGGCTGCTTTCCCGCTTGAACCCGGACACCGGACCGGCCATATGCGGCTCGCTTTCAGACTCGTCAATCTGTGGACGGATGCGCGCGGTCGAACCGCGTTGTCATTGACTTTACGTAACCGACCCGTCCACGCAGTCAGAGCAAACCCACTCCAAGAGAATCGACGGCGGTTCGATCCGTCTCGCAATGCCCGTGTTGGACGACAACAAGAACAGTTACCGCGAGCGCGTTTCGCTCTGTACGACCACCTATGACCTGCTGCGGCTGATCAGGGAGGTGACGACGGAGTTCGGCTACCGGTATTTCTCCATAGCGCGGCTGCCGTCCTCTAAGGACGAGCGGCTGGCCTCGCTGACCGTTCTGACGAACTGGCCGGAGGAACTGCTGCGCCGCTATGACGAGATGGGCCTTCTCAAGGACAGCCCGATCTATGGCGCGCTGCGCACGACCACCCGGCCGCTGATCTGGTCGAACCGGGCCGGCAGCCGGCACCTCCTGCGCGGGCATGGCCGCGAGGTGCAGGACATGTTCTGCTCGTTCGGCATGGTCGAGGGGGTGCACATCAGTGTGCAGGAGCCGGGCGGCAAGCGGGGCGCGGTGGGCCTTTCGGGCGACCGGCCGCCGCCGGGCGAGGCGGAACTGGCCGAACTGAGCTATGTGGCGAACCTGATCTACGAGCGCTTCTCAGAGCTCGACAAGGGCAACAAGCCCCAGAAGATGCAGAAGCTCAGCCAGCGTGAGGGCGAATGCCTGATGTGGACCGCGTCGGGCAAGACCAGCGCCGAGATCGCGATCATCCTCAAGCTGTCCGAACACACGGTCAATCACTATCTGACGGCGGCCTGTCAGAAGCTCGGCGCGACCAACCGGGCACACGCCGTCTACAAGGCCATGCGCGCCGGCTATCTGGACTAGGTCCTGACCTGGGCAGCGCGATCGGGAGGAAACATGGACCAGACCCTGCAGTTCGCCGTGCTCGACAAGGCAAGGCCGGTTCAGAAGGTCGAGGGGGCGGGCGTCGACGGAACGACGCTGCTGACCCTGCTGTCGCAGTTCGAACCATTCGGCCTGTGGCGCATGGAACTGGCGACCGGCCTCGTCTACTGGACGCAGGACATCTACGAGATCCATGAACTGCCGCCCAGCAGCGGGCCGGTGAACCTGAAGACCGCGATCGACGCCTACCATCCCGACGACCGGCAAATGGTCATCGATTGCCTCGAGGACGTCGTCGCCCGCAAGTCCGGGTTTCACTTCGTGCTGCGCATCGCCGGCAAGTCGGGCGGCTACAAGCTCGTCAAGGCGCTGGGCATGTTCCATGTCGACGCCGATGGCGCCGAATGGCTGATCGGCACGTTCTGCGAGGACCCCGGCGGGGTGCGCGGCGTCGTCATCCGCTGAGCGGTGTCTCAGGGCCGGGGAGCGGTCCGGCCAGGGCCCCTTGGCAACGCATTGTTGATCAGGGCGGCGCGCAGGGCGTCGTCGCCGACACCATCTTCTCCATCGGCCTTGATATGCTGCAGTTCGATCGATGCGTGATCGGCCCGGATCGTCAGCCGCACATGCGCGACGAGCCGACCCGTCGCAATCCGCACGCCGAGCGCGACGCTCGGGGCGCCATTCCAGTCGGCGCTGACATTGGCGTCGCGGTCATAGCCGATGAAGCCGGGCGCGTAGTGCAGCTCGGCCGCCGCATCGACGATCTCGGCGACGGCGGCCTCGCGCCCGTTGACCACATGGTCGATGAAGGTGACGAGCTCGGTCATCCGCAGTTCGCTGACGAGCGGGGTCAGCGCCTTGGCGAGCGTTCGTTCGAGACCGAGATAGCGATCGTCCGGCAACATCGGCTCAGACCCGCTTCTTGTTCAAATAGACGATAATCTCGGCCACGGCCTCGAAGAACTCGGGCGGGATCACCTGGTCGACCGAAACCTGCTTGTACATGGCGCGCGTCAGCGGCGGGTTCTCGTGCACCGTGACATCGTGCTCGATGGCGATGTCCTTGATCCGCTGCGCGATCAGGTCGGTGCCCTTGGCGACGACCACGGGCGCCCGATCGGTCGGCGGATTGTAGCGCAGCGCGATCGCATAGTGCGTGGGGTTGGTCAGGACCAGCGTGGCGTTGGGCACCGAGCCCATCATGCGCTTGCGCGAGCGTTCCCGGGCCACCGACTGCATTCGCGCCTTCATCAGCGGGTCGCCCTCGGCCTGCTTGAGCTCGTCGCGGATTTCCTTGTGCGACATGCGCAGGTCCTTCAGCCACTCCCGGTTCGTCCACAGGAGGTCCGCGACGGCGATCAGTGTCATCGCCAGGACCATGGTGAACAGCAGGCCGAACAGGATCCGCCCGATCTGGGTCAGGAACACTTCCGAACTGGTCATCGGGCCTTCCGCGAGGACCGGCATGATGTTGCCCGCAAAGATCGCCACACAGGCGCCCGTGAAGACGATCTTGGCCAGCACCTTGAAGAACTCGGCCCAGCCCTTGGAGCCGAACATGCGCTCGAACCCCTTCTTGGGCGAGACACGCGAGAATTCGGGCTGAATGCGCTTGAGCACCATGCGCGGCGGGTTCTGCGCCAGCGAGCCGGCAAGCCCGGCAAAGGCGAGCGCCAGCATCACCGGCGCCAGGATCACCATGGTGACCTCGAAATAGCGGGTCATCACGAGCAGCGTGTCGGCCGTCGTGCTGAGCGAGTACTGGCCGGCCCGGTCGAGCAGGATCTCGAGCTGCGACTTGAGGTTGGCGGTCAGCCCGCTCGCCGCAAAGCCGATGATCGCGGTGATCGCGGTCAGCGTGAACAGCACCGGAAGTTCCTTCGAAAAGGCCGTCTGTCCCTTCTCGACAGCGTCCTGCTTCTTCTTCTCGGTCGGTTCCTCTGTCTTGCTGTCCTTGTCTTCGTCTTCGGCCATTGCCGGTCACCGTGTCGTCAGCTTCGCTTGGGCAGCGTGATGCGACCCTCGGAGGCCAGCTTCATGGCGAGCTGCGCGATCTGCTTGCGCGCATCCTCGATTGCCGCGGCGGTGTCGCGGCCGCCGGCCGACAGTTCCGACTCGATCATTTTGCGGGCCCGCTGGCTGATCGAGGACAGGATGGCCTCCTTCAGCGCGTCGCCGGCACCGCGCAGGGCGCGCACCAGAAGGTCGTTGGGCAGTCCGTCGACGACGAGCGTCCGGTCGCGATCCTCCAGCAGGACCAGATCGTCGAAACGGAACAGGCGCGATTCGAGCGCGGCGAGCTGCTTGGGGTCGATCGCCTCGCGCACATGCTTCATCAGCGATTCGCTGGCCGACTTCTCCATCGCGTTCATGATCTCGGCCACCCGCAGCGGCGCGGTGGCGCTGCCGCCCGAGCCGCCGCCGTCATTGTCGAGCTTGAGATCCTTGACCAGCGCGCGGCCGACATGGGTCAGCCGGTCGACCGGTATCTCGCGGGCCGTCATCATCGCCGTGACGATCGGCGTCTGCTGTTCGGCCGGCATGGCCTCGAGCACGCCGGCGGACTTCGCCGGCGGCAGTTGCGCCAGAAGGGCGGCGACCAGGCGCGGCGGCTCGGCCGCAAGGCGCCCGACGAGCACGTCGTTGTCGACGGTCGCGATCAGCTCCCAGGGCGACTTGCGGGTCTCGGCCGGCTGGGACGCCTTGGGCGCGGGATCGCCGGGGGTCTCGGTCATCGATTCGTCGATGATCGCGTTGATCGCGTCTCGGCTGTCAATGATGCCGGAGCCTTCGACGAACGCGGCCTCGAACTCGCTCACCAGCGCGTCCACGTCTGTCTGCGGCAGGTTCTTCAGGCTGTGACCGGCATCGATCATCAGCCGCAGTTCCTCGCCCTTGAAATATTTGAGAAGCTGCTTGGCGCGCGGCTTTCCCATCGCGATCAGGACCGCGGCGGCCTTCTGCGGCGTCGTCAATGTGTAGCGGTGCTGCATGGGACCCGGCTTCCCTCCGACATGATCAGGCGCAGACGCTGGTCACCTTGAAGGCGAAGCGGTCGGGCTCTTCCTCGGAGACCTGCATCTGGCCGGTGGCGACCTTGACTCCGTTGACGAAGATGTCGACCGGATCGCCGACGCGGCTGTCGAGCGCGATCGTCGACCCCTTTTCGAGCCGATTGAGTTCGGCGACCGACAGTTCGGCCCTGCCGATCACCGCCTGCACCTGAAGCGGGATCTCGCGCAATGTCTTCGACAGCCCGGCGGTCGCCGCCTCGTTGTCCTTGTCGACGACGTCCTGCAGGTCGTGAATGGCCTTTTCGAGCGCATCGTCCGGATCGATGCGGATATTGTCGTCGTCCGCCTCGGCGACGGCGACATGCTCCTCGTTTGCCTGCGTTGCCATCTCACTTACCCCCTTTGCGTGAATGCTGTTGCACGTGCGCCTCGATCGCCGCAGTCAGCGGCGCGATCGGGCCTGTCACACGCGCTGCGTTCGCCTGTCCGAGCCGCCCGATCTGACCGGCGAACAGGTTGCGCCCCTTGGCCCGCACGACGGCGCCCCCGCCGGCCGTGGCCCCCTCGATCACGTCGCCGGGCTTGAGCCGGGCGATCTGTTCGAGCGTCATCCCCTCGAGCGGCAGCACCACGTCCACGTCGATCGTGAAATCGGGCACGTTGAAGCCGCGCCGCTCGCGGCTTCTTGCGGCGGCCGCCTCGATCTCGGCCAGCCGCGCCGACAGTTCGATCAGCAGCCGGTGCGGAATGTCGAGCCAGCACCAGACGCGGTTGACGCCGAACGTCAGCGAAAAGGTCAGCGTCGCCAGCGCATCGCCGCTCGTATTGGCAAGCGCGGCGTCATCGCCACGGTGCACGTTGACGCGGTTGAAGCCGAGCAGCGGCTGGTCCGTCTGCCGCGTCCGGTTCGCTGCTTCGGTCACCGTATGCAGGACGCCGAGTTCGAGATGCGACACTGGCCCCGTCGCTGCCGGCAACTCCATTTCCGGATCGGCGCCAAGAAGCGCGCTGTCGAGAAGGTTCGCGCCCTCGCGGTCCAGATGCAGGATCAGCCGGCACTGTTCCTCCGGATAGTGGAACGTCAGGCCGACGCTGTGGTCGCTGGCGGCGGGCTTCTGCGCGCCGGGCGGTTGCCCGCCGGCCTGGAAGGCGAATCCCAGTTCCGGCGACAGCGTGCGCAACCGCGCGTCCATATGGGCGCCGAACGTCGTGCCCATCCGCTTGATGACCTGGCGGACAGCGTCCTCGCTAACCCGCTTGCGCAGGATGCGGTCGACGACATCGCGGTCTTCGGCGGACAGGTCGTATCGTTGGGCAATCGAACTCACGCGGCCTGCGCCTCGTTCGCCCGGCTGGCCTCTTCCTCGACATCCTCGAGGGAGGGACGATAGTAGGCCGAGATCGTCTTGCGACCGAACTCGAGGGCGACCTGCGGCATGGAGCCGTTCATGTAGGCGATCAGCGTTTGCTTGGCGACGTAGTAGAGCCGCACGCTCTTTTCGCGCACGCCCTTCACCTTGGTGGCGATCGGGCCGACGACGGCATAGGCCAGGAAGATGCCCAAGAACGAACCGACCAGCGCGGCGGCGATCAGCCCGCCCAGGATTTCGGGGCTCTGGTCGATCGCGCCCATCGCCTTGATGACGCCGAGAATGGCCGCGACGATGCCGATCGCCGGCAGCCCGTCGGCCGAGTTCTGCAGCGCCTGATAGGGCTTGAGCCGGTCGCCCTTGATCGTCGCGATCTCCTCTTCCATCAGGGCTTCGACCTCGTGCGGACGCGCATTGCCGACGATGATCAGCCGGACATAGTCGCAGATGAAGTTGGTCAGGTCCTCGCGTTCGAGGACCGCCGGATACTCCGCGAAAATGTCTGATTCTTCGGGATTGTCGATATGCGCTTCGACCTCGTTGCGCGGTTTCGACTTCAGATCCCGCATCAGCCGGTGCAGCAGGCCGAGCAGTTCCAGATAGTCGTCCTCGCCGGGCACCTTGTTGGTCAGCGCTTCCATCATCGCCTTGCCGGTATCCTTGATCGCCGACATCGTGTTGGCGACGATGAAGATGCCGATGGCGGCGCCGCAGATGATCACCACCTCGAACGGCTGCCAGAGCACTTTGACGTAGCCGCCCATGGCCATGTAGCCGCCAAGCACGCAGCCGAACGTTACAATCAGTCCGATGATGATGCCCACTGGGAACTCCTGTCGCGGTTAACCAAAAGCTAAGCGCCAAACCTTGCTTGAACCTGTCTTTTCGGCCCTTGCCCCGGTTCGGCACGCGCGCGCGAGGCGCACGGAAAGGTTCGCGCAAGAACTTGCCGGTAGGCTGGCCGCATGACGGGCAAGGTGCGGCCATGAACACGACGCTGGTTTCCTTCAAGCAGATCACGCGCGACATGAGCGCGAGCCTGGACCGGCTCGGCGAGCGCGCCGATATCCAGCGCGAGGTCGACTACTACCGGGAGACGATCGGGACGATCAAAACGCCCGAGCAGTTCGTCGCGGATACGCGCGTGTTCAATTTCGCCATGAAGGCGCACGGGCTCGAGGACATGGCCTACGCCAAGGCCTTCATGCTCAAGGTCCTCAAGGAAGGCCGCGACGAGCAGGATGCCTTCGCCAACACGCTCACCGATCCGCGCTACCGCGACTTCGCCGAGACGTTCGACTTCGCCCGGCACGGCGAGACCGCGACCATCTTCACCAAGGCGCAGGACGGCGTCATCGACCGCTACATGATCCAGTCGCTCGAAAACGAGGCGGGCCGCAACGATCCGGGCGTGCGGCTGGCCCTCTACTTCCAGCGCAAGGCTCCCGAGATCACATCCTACTTCGACATTCTCGCCGACAAGGCGCTGAGCCAGGTCGTGCGCACCGCGCTCGGCATGCCGACCGCCACGGCGACGCTCGACATCGACAAGCAGGCCGCGATGATCGCCGACAGGCTGCCGCTGTCGGACCTCAAGGATCCGGCCAAGCTCGACAAGTTCGTCGAGCGCTTCGCCAATCTCTGGCAGCTTCAGAACGGCGGCGCGCAGGGCGGCGTCATCCCGCCCGGTTCGCCGGCCCGGCTGCTGATGCCGGTCAGTTCGATGGGCATTTCCGGCGATCTGCTGCTGCAGATCGCGCAATTGCGGCGATAGGGGCGATTCGATGAACGATGGCTTGACGGTCGGGCTTTCTGCGCAGATCGCGCTCGAAAAGCGGCTGACGACGATCTCCTCGAACATCGCCAACACGCGCACGGTCGGCTTCCGCGCCGCCGAGGTGAAATTCGAGGACGTCGTCGCGCGCCAGCAGGCCGCCGAGGGCAACACCGTCATCGCCTTCGCCTCCGACGGGGCCGAATTCGCCAACACCGAGGCCGGCGGGATCGAGAAGACCGGCTCGCCGCTCGATTTCGCGATCAACGGCGATGCGTGGTTCGCGCTCGAGACGCCGGCCGGCATCGCCGTCACCCGTGACGGCCGCTTCAAGGTGACGGGGGAGGGTGCCGTCGTTTCGCTGGGCGGGCACCCGGTCCTCGATCCGGGCGGCGCGCCGCTCGAGGTCGACCCCGGCGGCGGAACGCTGGAGGTGGGCGCCGACGGCTTCATCCGCCAGGATGGCGCCCAGGTCGGCGCGCTCGGCCTTTATGCGTTCCAGCCCGGCCCCGATTTTGTCCGGCACGGCGATTCGGGCATTCTCGCCGGCGGTCTGCCCGATCCGATCGTCGATGCGCCCGACGTGACGGTCGTGCAGGGCTATGTCGAGCAGTCCAACGTCGACCCGGTCGAGGAACTGACCCAGCTCATCATGGTCCAGCGCAGCTTCGACAATGCCAGCGCGGCGATCCGGTCCACCGAAGATTCGCTCACCAAGCTGATCAATGCCTTCCACCGCGGCTGACACCGGTCCCACCCTCGAGGCGCTCGCCGCCGGTCTGAGCGCCCTGCCTGCGGCGGAAAGCCTTGTCGCGCGCGGCGGGCTCGTCACGGCCGTCCGGCCCGACGGTGTCGTGGTCGAGGGGCTGCCCCGGACCGCCTGCATCGGCGACATCGTCCGCTTCGGCAGCCCGGCCAGCCGGGCGCTGGGCGAAGTGCTCCATGTCGAGGCCGGACAGTTCGTCATCGCGCCGGTGACACCGCTCGACCGGGTTTCGGTCGGCGATATCGCGCTGCACGCGGGCAACATCGATCCGGTGCCGGACGCGCGCTGGCTCGGCCGCGTGGTCAACGCGCTCGGCGAGCCGATGGACGGCAAGGGGCCGCTGCCGCGCGGCACGCAATCGCAGCCGACCGAGATGCTCGGCGCGCTCGGCCGGGTGCGCGTCGCAGAACCGTTCCGCACCGGCGTTCGGGTGATCGACCTGTTCACGCCGCTGTGCGTCGGCCAGCGCTTCGGCATCTTCGCCGGCAGCGGCGTCGGCAAGTCCACGCTTCTGTCCATGCTGGCGCGCGGGGGCGGCTTCGACGCGGTCGTCGTCGGTCTCGTCGGCGAGCGCTCGCGCGAGGTGCGCGAATTCGTCGAGGACACGCTCGGCGAGGAGACCATGGCCAGATCGCTCATCGTGGTGGCGACCGGCGACGAGAGCGCGGTGATGCGCCGGCGCGCGGCGCCGCTCGCGATGCGCTTCGCCGAGGCGTTGCGCGATCAGGGCAAGCGCGTCCTCTACCTGCTTGATTCGGTCACGCGCTACGCGCATGCGCTGCGGGAGACCGGCATCTCGGCCGGCCAGCCGCCGGTGCAGCGCGGCTATCCGGCGACCGTCTTCTCCGAGTTGCCGATGCTGCTCGAACGGGCCGGGCCGGGCGGGCCGAACGGCGGTTCAATCACCGCCATCGCCACGGTGCTGGTCGACGGCGACGACCACAACGACCCGGTCGCCGACACCATGCGCGGCATTCTCGACGGCCATCTGGTCCTCGAACGGTCGATCGCCGATGGCGGGCGCTATCCGCCGGTCAACGCGCTCGCCTCGATCTCGCGCCTGTCGGCACGGGTCTGGAAGCCGCAGGAGGCCGATCTCGTCGCCAGCCTGCGCTCCATGATGGCCCGGTTCGAGGAAACCCGCGACCTGCGCCTGCTGGGCGGCTGGAAGCCGGGCAGCGACCCCGAACTCGACAAGGCCGTCAGCACGGTGCCGCATCTTTACAGGGCGCTCAACCAGCGCCCGTCCGACCCGCCCTCGATCGACCCGTTCGCCGAACTTGCCGGAGTGCTGCGCGATGGTGCCCAGAAGTCCTGACCGGCGCCGCTGGCGCCGCAGCCGGCTGGGCCGCGCCTGGCGCAGCCTGCGCCGTGCCCGGGCCGGCGACGTCATCGTGTGGAGTGCCGCCCTCGGCCTTGCCGCCCTTGCGGTATGGTTCCCGTGGGACGTGCACCTGAACGAAGCGCGCTACGGACCGCCCACCTTCCAGTTCTCGCGCGGCGGCGAAATCCCCGCCGACGTGATCGCGCTCGAAGACGGGCGCGCGCCGCTGTTCGACATGGTCGCCGGCACCTATGCCGGCGATCCGCCGCCGCGCGAAGTGCCTGCCGAGCAGCCGCCGAACCCGTTCACCTCGGCCGCCGTTCCGCTCGATGACGGCCAGGCCGACGAGGAACAGGAGGCGACGCCGCCAGGCGTCGACCCGATCACGACCGCCAGCATTCCCGACGGCGAGGCGGCCGCGCGCGTCTACCGCCTGCTCGACGCGGGCCGGGGACTGGCGCTGATCGCCGACGCCGAAGGCATCTACATCGTCCGGCCCGGCGCGATGCTCCCGGACGGGCGGCGCGTGACCGCCGTCGTCGGGCGCGGCGCGGCCGCCCGGATCGTCGCCGCCGACCGCACCGAGGTCCGCTTCGACTGATCCGGACCCGGATCCGGCAAGCCACGCGCAAGTCACCGCCGATATCCTCACGCCAAGTGAAAGGATGTCATGATGACACCGGTGCAGTTGTTCGATCTTGCCGCACGCCAGGCCGACTGGCTTTCGGTCCGCCAGGCGGCCGTCGCCAGCAACATCGCCAATGCCAACGTGCGCACCTATCAGGCCCAGGACGTCGCGCCCTTCGAGGAGCACGTGAAGGTGGCCCAGGTCCGGCTCGAAGCCACCCATCCCGAACATGTGGGCGTTCCCAAGGGGCAGGGCGCGGTCGAGGGCGAGGCCACGCGCGCGACGATGCAGACGGTCGGTGGTCCCGTGGTGCTGGAGACCGAGCTTGCCAAATCCAACCAGGTCCGTGCCGGCATGGAGTTGAACACGGCGGTCGTCGCCGCCTTTCACCGCATGACGCTCATGGTCAGCAAGGGGTAGGGCTCATGGATGCGCTGACGGCATCACTGAAGGTCGCGGGCTCGGGGCTGCACGCCGAATCGACCCGCCTGCGTGTGGTCTCCGAGAACATCGCCAACGCCAGTTCGACCGGCGACACGCCCGGCGCCGATCCCTACGCGCGCAAGACGATCGCCTTCCAGAGCGCGCTCGACCGCGCTTCCCAGGTGTCGATGGTCGAGATCGACAAGATCGGCGTCGATCGCACCGCCTTCGTCCAAGAATTCGATCCTTCCCACCCGGCCGCCGACCCTGACGGGTACGTCAAGCTGCCGAACGTCAACCCGATCGTGGAGATGGCCGACATGCGCGAGGCCAATCGCAGCTACCAGGCCAACCTCCAAGTGCTCAAGCAGGCGCGCGAGCTGATCTCCATGACCATCGACCTGATGAGGGGACGCTGATGATCGAACAGCTCCAGGCCGTCGCCGGCGCCGGCTTCGCCCGCACCGAACTGACCCAGTCGGCCCAGTCCGCCGCCGGTGGCGCGGCGGCGAGCGGTGTTTCCTTCGGCGAGATCATGCGCGACCAGATCGCCGCGTCGGTCAACTCCGTCAAGGGCGCCGAAAGCGCCTCGATCGCCGGCATGCAGGGCGAGATGGACGTGCGGCAGGTGACCGACGCCGTCATGGAGGCCGAACGCAACCTGCAGGCGGCCGTCGCCATCCGCGACAAGATCGTGACCGCCTATCTCGACATGACCCGCATGGCGATCTGAGGAGTACAGCGCATGAAGGCCCTTGCCATCGCCGCCACCGGCATGAACGCCCAGCAGACCAATCTGGAAGTCATCGCCAACAACATCGCCAACGTGAACACGACCGGCTTCAAGCGGGCCCGGGCGGAGTTTTCCGATCTGCTCTACCAGGTCGAGCGCGTCGCCGGCGTGCCGAACCGGGCGAACGAGAACATCGTCCCCGAGGGAAGCCACATCGGTCTTGGCGTGCGCACCGCGGCCGTCCGCGAGATCCATCTTCAGGGCGCGCTGAACTCGACCAACAACCAGCTCGACCTGGCGCTGACCGGCGAGGGCTTCTTCCAGATCGAGGGCGCCGGCGGCGTCACCCACTATACCCGCGCCGGATCGTTCAACACCAATGCCGAGGGCCAGATCGTCACCGTGGACGGCTACAACGTGCAGCCCGACATCGTCATTCCCGAGAACACGGTCGACATCTCGATCAACGAGAGCGGCCAGGTCTATGTGCGCGTCGCCGACCAGACCGAGATGCAGGAGATCGGCCAGCTCACGCTTGCCACCTTCTCCAACAATGCCGGCCTCAAGCCGCTCGGCGGCAACCTCTATGCCGAGACCGAGGCTTCCGGTCCCGCCGTCGTCGGCGTGCCCGGCGATCCGGGCTTCGCCACCGTGCGCCAGGGCTATCTGGAGCAGTCCAATGTCGATCCGGTGCGAGAGATCACCGAACTGATCGCCGCACAGCGCGGCTACGAGATGAATTCCAAGGTCATCCAGGCATCCGACCAGATGCTGGCGACCGTTTCCAACGGCTTGAGGTGATGGGCGGTGCGCGCAGCGGGATGGATCGCGATCGGGGCAATCCTTGTGCAGATGGTGGCGCTCGGCGCCGCCATTGCTGATCCGGCGCGCGAATACGCCGTGGTCGAGCGGATCGTCTATCCCGGACAGACGATCGATACCGCCAACGTCGCGATTCGCCAGCACACCCGGTCCATTCCCGACGACTATCCTGTCGTGCGCAGCCGCAACCAGCTCGCCGGCATGGTTGCCACGCGTACCCTGCTGCCGGGCCGCGCCATCGCGCCCGACATGCTGCGCGCGCCGCACGCGGTGCAGCAGGGTTCGACTATTTCGGTCAGTCTCGAGGAAGGGCCGCTGTCGATCGTCATGAAGGCGATCGCGCTCGAGGACGGCGCGGTCGGCGAGACGATCCGCGTACGCAACGCCCAGAACGGTCGCACCGTCTGCGCCACCGTCCGTTCGCCCGCGCTCGCCGAGGTGTGCTGATGCTCCGCGCCATCGCCTGCGCGCTCTGCCTGGTCGCGATCATGGCGACCGACGCGCTCGCCACGTCCAGGATCAAGGATATAGCCGTGCTGCAGGGCGGCCGCGACAACCAGCTGATCGGCTACGGCCTCGTCGTCGGCCTTCAGGGAACCGGCGACAGCCTGCGCAACGCCCCCTTCACCGAGCAGTCGATGCGTTCGATGCTGGACACGCTGGGCGTCGCGACCGCAGAGGGCCGGGCGCGCCTCAAGAACATCGCCGCCGTCATGGTCACCGCCAACCTGCCGGCCTTCGCCACCTCCGGCGCGCGCATCGACGTCACCGTCTCCTCGCTCGGCGATGCCACCTCGCTGGGCGGCGGCCAGCTTGTCATGACGCCGCTGCTGGGCGCCGACGGGCAGATCTATGCGGTCGCTCAGGGATCGGTGTCGGTGTCCGGCTTCACCGCCGAAGGCCAGGCCGAGACCGTCACCCAAGGCACGCCGACCACCGGCCGCATCGCCGGCGGCGGCATCGTCGAGCGCGAGGTGCCGGTCGATTTCAGCCGCGAGGGCGGTTTCCTGCTGCAGTTGCGAAACCCCGACTTCTCCACCGCCGTGCGCATCACCGACGCGATCAACGCGCATGCGCGCAACGCCTTCGGCCACGCCGTCGCCAAGGAACTTGACGCGCGCACCGTCCGGCTGAACAAGCCCAAGGACGTTTCACCCGCCCGCTTCATCGCCGCCATCGAGAACATCGGGGTGGAGACCGACCAGCCGGCCCGCGTGGTGCTCGACGAGAAGTCGGGAACGGTCGTGATCGGCGCCGACGTGCGCGTCGCGCGTGTCGCCGTCAGCCATGGCGCGCTGACGGTGCGCATCACCGAGGCGCCCAACGTCGTCCAACCCGCGCCGTTCTCCGACGGCGTCACCGCCGTCGAGCCGACCACCTTCATCGATATCGACGAGGAAGGCACGCAGATCGGCACGATCGATGGCGTCGACCTGCAGAGCCTGGTCGAGGGCCTGAACCGGCTCGGCGTGCAGCCGCGCGACATCATCTCCATCCTGCAGGCGATCAAGAGCGCCGGCGCGCTCAACGCCGAACTGGTCGTCCAATGAACGGAAACGCCATGACCATGCATCGCAACGCCGCATCGCTTTCCCGCCTCGCCGTCGCCGCCTGCGCACTAGCCGGTTCGGCCCTGTTTCCGGTCGCCGCCCACACCCAGACGCAGGCGCCCGCCGACGTGCAGAACTTCTGCACCAACATCGTCGACGAGGCGCGCGAACGGCGCTACGCGATCCAGCGCGAGGAACTCGAGGCGCTTCGGGCCGAGATCGAGGCGAAGATCGTCGAACTCGAGGACAAGCGTGCCGCCTTCGAGCAATGGGCCGAAAAGCGCGAGCAGTTCGCCGAAGCCGCGAGCGAGGGGCTGGTCGCTGTCTATTCCAACATGCGTCCCGACGCGGCCGCCGAACGGATGGAACAGATCCCGCCGCAGCTTTCGGCGGCTCTTCTGACCAAGCTCAAGCCGCGCACCTCGGCGGCGATCCTCAACGAGATGTCGACCGAGGACGCCGCGCTGATCACGCAGATCATGGCGGCGGTGGGCGACACCGACCTGCCCGCGGGAGACGGCTGATGCCGATTGCTGCAGCAGCCATGCGGATCGTCCCGGCGCTGGGCGCGGCGCTCGTCCTGAGCGCCTGCGCGGCGACACAGGATCTCGGCCACCCGCCGGCCCTGTCGCCGGTGGGTTCGGGCATCGACAATCAGCTTCCCCCGCCGCTGATCGAATCCAAATATCCCGGCCAGCCCGTCAACAAGTACTCGACCTGGGACGACCGGACGGCGAGCCTGTTCACGGCGCGCAAGGCGTTGACGCGCGGCGACACGCTGACCGTGCTGATCGACATCGCCGATCGCGCCCAGCTTCAGAGCGATTCGGAGCGTTCGCGCAGCGCCACGCGCTCCTGGCGGCTGGGCGCCAATGCCGAACTGAACGGCAATGGCGGCGGCGGATCGGCCGACGCCAATTTCGGCGGCGATACGGATTTCTCCGGCGAGGGCGCCACCTCCCGGTCCGAGCGGATCGATTTGCGCGTGGCGGCGACGGTGGTCGACGTCCTGCAGAACGGACATCTGGTCATTCGCGGCACGCAGGAGGTGCGCGTCAATGCCGAGATCCGCATTCTGACCGTGGCCGGCATCGTGCGTCCGGCCGATATCGATCCGTCCAACACGATCGCCTACGACCGGATCGCCGAGGCCCGCATCTCCTATGGCGGAACCGGCCATATCGCCGAAGTGCAGCAACCGCCCTACGGGCAGCAGTTCATCGACCGCATCTCACCGTTCTAGAACGGCAACGACCCGGGGCTCAGACGGCATGGCCGAGGACATCGCCGAAGAGGAGAAGGAAGAGAAGGGCACATCGACCATCATGGTCATGGTGTTCCTCCTCGTCGCCGCATTGCTGGCCGGCGGATCGGGATTTGCGGCCGGCAAGGTGCTGTTCGCGCCGATGATCGTTTCAAGCGAATCGGACGCGCCGGTGGCGGCCGGACCGGACAAGCCCGAACCCGACGATGCGCACGCGGCGGCCGAGGAGGGCGACGCGCACGGGCAGGGCGCGGCGAGCGGCGTTCGCGGTCCCGACTACAGCAAGCTCAAGGTGATCGCGCTCGATCCCATCACCACCAACATCGGAACGCCCGCGGACGTCTGGGTGCGGATGGAACTGTCGATGGCCGTCGATGCGGGCGAGGACGGCGAGGGCCCCGACGAAGCCACGCTCGAGGCCGTGCATGCCGACCTTCTCGCCTATATGCGCACGACGCGCCTTCGGGCGTTGTCCATGCCCAGCGGCTTCCAGCATCTGGTGACCGATCTCGAAACCCGCGCCGCGATGCGCACCGAGGGCGCGGTCAAGCGCATCTTCGTCAAGGCGCTGCTGCTCGAATGAGGCCACTCGTTCCCATTGCGTTGCTGGCGCTGTTGGTGCTGGCGCCGCTGCCGGCGGCGGCGCAGGCCCTCGAAGGGTTCACGCTGCCCGACGAGATCGGTGGGCTGACCAGCGCCAACATCATCCAGCTCTTCGGGCTGATCACCGTCTTGGCGATCGCGCCCGGCATCCTGATCATGGTGACGAGCTTCACCCGCTTCGTCATCGTCTTCTCGATCCTGCGCACCGGTCTCGGCCTGCAGTCGACGCCCGCCAACATCATCCTGATCTCGCTCGCCCTGTTCATGACCTTCTATGTGATGTCGCCGGTCTTCGACCGCGCCTGGCAGAACGGTCTGCAGCCGCTTCTGAACAACCAGATCAGCGAGGAGCAGGCGCTCGGCGAGATCGTCGATCCGTTCCGCACCTTCATGCTGGAGAACACGCGCGACGAGGACCTGAACCTGTTCACCGATCTTGCGCGCGAGCGCGGACAGGAAGTGGTCGTCAACGAGCAGATCGACCTGCGCATCCTGATCCCCGCCTTCATGATCTCGGAGATCCGGCGCGGTTTCGAGATCGGGTTCCTCGTCGTCCTGCCTTTCCTCGTCATCGATCTGATCGTGGCGACAATCATCATGGCGATGGGCATGATGATGCTGCCGCCTTCGGTCATCTCGCTGCCGTTCAAGATCCTGTTCTTCGTGATGATCGACGGCTGGAACCTGCTCGTCGGCAGCCTGGTGCGCTCGTTCGTCTGAGAGCGCGCACGCCACGGGCCTTGCGCGAACCTTGCAAGAAATTGCGGGGGGTTGTTTCAGCGTGCGTTAATGTCTGCCCCCTATAACGGCTATCAACAGCAGGCGCCGCCGTTGCGGCCGGCATGATGCCACCCCTGCCGTACCGGGCTTTCCGGAATGTCCCTTGTTTGTACCGAGTAGAAAGGGACACACATGTCCAGCTTGATGACCAACGTGTCTGCAATGACCGCCCTGAAGTCGCTCCAGCAGACCAACGCCGCCATCGAAACCACCCAGGCCCGCATCTCGACCGGCCTGCGCGTCAACGAAGCCTCCGACAACGCTGCCTACTGGTCGATCGCGACCACCATGCGTTCGGACAACAAGTCGCTCAGCACCGTGCAGGATGCGCTCGGCCTCGGCGCCGCCAAGGTCGATATCGCCTACACCGGCATCAACTCGGCGATCGACGTCGTCGACGAGATCAAGTCCAAGCTCGTCGCTTCGCGCGAGCCGGGCGTCGACCGCGCCAAGATCCAGTCGGAAATCGGCGAACTGCAGAACCAGCTGACCTCGATCGCCACCTCGGCCGGCTTCAACGGCGAGAACTGGCTGAACGTCGACTCCAGCGCCGCCGGCTACTCGGCGACCGAAAGCATCGTGTCCTCGTTCAACCGTGACGCCGCCGGCGGCGTGTCCGTCGGCACGCTGTCGGTCGACAAGTCGACCACGGCCCTGTTCGACGCCAACGCAGGTGCGACCGGTATCCTCGATACCGAATTCACCACCACCGGTGCCGGTGCGGTGACCGTGACGGTCGCCAACCTCGACCTGACCGCCGCCAACATCGACGAAACCGACATCGACAACATGATCACGGGCGTCGAGACGGCTCTGCAGGGCATGACCACCGCCGCTTCGAACCTCGGTTCGGCCAAGAAGCGCATCGATCTGCAGAACGAGTTCGTCGGCAACCTGATGCAGGCCATCGACCGCGGCATCGGCCAGCTCGTCGACGCGGACATGAGCGCCGAATCGACTCGCCTGAACGCTCTGCAGGTTCAGCAGCAGCTCGGCATCCAGGCCATGTCGATCGCCAACGGCAACTCGCAGGCCATCCTGTCGCTGTTCCGCTAATCGCAAGCGAGCTCCGCTTGACGATGGGGCCGCCTTCGGGCGGCCCCTTCACGTTCGGGCCGCGCCAGCGCGGTCCTTTTCGCGTTTGAGAGCCGCAAACGCGCGATCTGCGCGTTTTTCGCCACCCCCGCGATCGTGCGGGGCAGGGCGTTTAGTTTTTGTTAGCCATTCCTGTTTACCTTAATGAATTGATAGCGATCGTTTGCCGGCGCATGTGTCGTCGGCACGGCATGAGGCTTCCTCCTTGTACCAGCCGAAGCTGGATTGTCGCTTGTGTGCGGATAGTTAGAAAGGGCTTTTCATGTCCAGCTTGATGACAAACGTGTCTGCGATGACGGCTCTGCGTGCATTGCAGAGCACCAACAGCCAGATGGAAACGACTCAAGCGCGCATTTCGACCGGCTTCCGGGTGGCCGAGGCTGCCGACAATGCCGCCTACTGGTCGATCGCCACCACCATGCGTTCGGACAACAAGGCGCTCGGCACCGTGCAGGACGCGCTTGGTCTCGGCGCGGCAAAGGTGGACATCGCCTACACCGCGGTCAATTCGGCCATCGATGTGGTCGACGAGATCAAGGCCAAGCTGGTCGCCGCGCGCGAGCCCGGCGTCGACCGCTCCAAGATCCAGACCGAAATCGACGAGCTGCAGAACCAGCTCACCTCGATCTCGAACTCCGCCGCGTTCAACGGCGAGAACTGGCTGAACGTCGATTCGAGCGCCGCCGGCTACGCGGCGACCGAAAGCATCGTCTCCTCGTTCAACCGCGACGCCACCGGCGCCGTCTCGGTGGGCACGCTGACCGTCGACAAGTCGGCCATCGCCCTTTTCGACGCGAACGCCGGCGCCACGGGCATCCTCGACGACAACACCGCGACAACGGGCGGTGCCGCCAACGTTGCCGCCTCGGTCTCTGATCTCGATCTGAACACCGCCAACCTCAACGAGGTCGACATCGACGGCATGATCACGATCACCGAGACGGCGCTGCAGGCGATGACCGACGCCGCATCCGACCTCGGTTCGGCCAAGAAGCGCATCGATCTGCAGACCGACTTCGTCTCGACCCTGATGGACTCCATCGATCGTGGCGTCGGCCAGCTCGTCGATGCCGACATGAGCGCCGAATCGACCAAGCTGCAGGCGCTTCAGGTGCAGCAGCAGCTCGGCATCCAGGCCCTTTCGATCGCCAACAGCAACGCCCAGTCGATCCTGTCGCTCTTCCGCGGCTGATCGTCCTGAACTCCATGCCGGGGCCGTCCTTCGGGGCGGCCCTTTTTCGTTGAGGCCGGCGCCTGCGGCCCCCGCCATCACCTTCACGCAAGTTTGAGCCCCTAACCTCGGGACAAAGTTCTGGGGGATCGTTCGTGCCTGAAAACCTCAAGACCCTTCTCGCCAATCTGTCGGCTCTCGGCCCGCGCCGCCTGATGTTGCTGGGCGGCGTGTTCGTCCTGGTCCTGCTCGCCGTGGGCGTCGGTTCGATTTTCCTGAACCGGCCGGCCTACCAGCCGCTCTATGTCGGTCTCGAGCGCGACGACGTCACCCGCATGGGTCTGGCGCTCGGCGAGGCTGGCATCGTCTATGACGTCAACGCCGAGGGCACGACGCTGATGGTTCCGGCCGGCATGACCGGCCGCGCGCGCATGATCCTTGCCGAAAAGGGCCTGCCGTCGAGCGCGGGGGCGGGCTACGAACTGTTTGACGATCTGGGTTCGCTGGGGCTGACCTCCTTCATGCAGGAGGTGACCCGCGTGCGCGCCCTCGAGGGCGAGATCGCCCGTTCGATCCAGACCATCAGCGGCGTCAAGGGCGCGCGCGTGCATATCGTGATGGCCGAGCGCGGCAACTTCCGCCGCGCCGAGCAGGTGCCGACCGCCTCGGTGATCATCCGTTTCGACCGCGCCGGCGTCGAGAGCCGGGCCAATTCGATCCGCCATCTGGTCGCCGCAGCCGTTCCGGGCATGGTCGCCGACAACGTCACCGTGCTCGATTCGGCCGGTCGCCTTCTGGCCGCCGGCGAGGATCCGCTGACCAACTCGGCCTCCAGCGCCATCGGCATCGAGGCGACCGTCGAGAACCAGGTCGCCGACGGCATCCATCGGGCGCTTGCCGCAACGCTCGGCGGCGCGAACTTCCGCGTCAGCGTGCAGGCCGACATCAACACCGACCAGCGCCAGGTCGAGGAGACCGTCTTCGATCCTGACAGCCGCGTGGAGCGTTCCGTGCAGATCGTGCGCAGTGAGGATGCGGCGACCGAGCAGCTCGCCTCCGATCCGGTCACGGTCGAGCAGGATCTGCCCCAGGACGTCCAGGAGGGCGGCGCCGGGCCGAGCACCAACGAGCGCAGTGAGCGCCGCGAGGAAACCACCAACTATGAGCTGAGCTCCAAGCGCACGGCCACCGTTTCGAGCGGCTATACCGTCGACCGGCTTTCGATCGCCGTCGTGGTCAATCGCGCCCGGCTGGTGGCGGCAGATGGCACGCCGCTGGAGCCCGCGCAGATCGAGGAGCGTCTGGCCCAGATCCGGACCGTCGCCGCGGCCGCCGCCGGCATCGTCGACGACCGGGGCGACGTTCTCAACGTCACCGCGCTCGATTTCGTCGAGGGCGTGGCCGAGGGCGGTTCATCCGCGCCCGGTGCGATGGCCTCGCTCAGCGAGCATCTGGGCACCGTGATCAACGCGCTCGCCTTCGTCGTCGCCATCCTGGCGGTGATCTTCCTGGCCGTCCGGCCGATGATCGCGACGCTGCGCTCGGCCGAGTTCGCCGATCAGATCGCGCGGGTCGAGGCCGGCGAGACGCCGCTCCTGTCCAACCACAGCGCCGATTCGGCGGGTGAGGCGGGTCTTGCGAGCGGTGACGAACTTGCCGACATGGCCGCCGAATCGATCCGGCTGAAGCCGGCGCCGGAGGAGCGGCTTTCACGCATCATCGACATGAACGAGGAGCGTGCCGCGCAGATCCTGCGCCGCTGGCTGAACAACGAGGCGGCCACGAGCGATGCGTGATGTGTTCGAGGCGCTGTTGCCCGACTTCGCGGACGATCCGCGCCAGCACGCGTCCGGAGCAATGCCGCGGGGTGAAGGCGACGCCTTCGAGCCGCTTCTCGGCCCCCGTCCGGTGACCGAGGCTTTCCAGCAGCGCACGCTCGATCGGGATTTCCCCCACGGCATGGCGCCAGCCGGCGGCGCGGCGGACGCGGTGGCTCTGCAATCGATGCTGACCGACGCGTTCGGTGCGCCCGAGACGGCGGGCGAGCCGCAATCCGAAATGGCCACCGAGCCGCCGACGGAGCCGGTCGAGCCTGAGCCTCTTGCACAAGAGGCGGTCGCCTACGCCGAACCGGAGCCGGTCGAACCCGAAGGCCCGGACAAGGATGCGATCATCGCGGAATTGCAGGCCGAGATCGCCGCGCTCAGGCAGGCGCATGCCGACGAGCTGGCGCGCCTGGGCGCCGAAGCGGTTCCGGCGATGGCCGAAACCGTCGCCGCCGCCGTCACGGCCGCGCTCGGTCCAATTCTCGCCCATCCGCTTCTGGCCGCCGTCGAGACGGCCGCGATCGACCGGTTCCGCGAGGAAGTCGCCGCCATGATCCGCGCGGGCGGGGGTGTCGCGGTCAGACTCTCCGGCCCGCAGGACCTGCTCGACACGGTGCGCGATGGCTGGCCCGAGGGGCTGGCGTTGCCCGACCTTGCCGTCGCAGACGGGCCTGAACTCGTTGCGATCGCCGATCAGGCGGTGCTGTCGACCCGGCTGGCCGAATTGCGGCCGCTGCTTCTGGGAGAGGGCTCGTGAGCGCGGCGCAGGATCATCAGGAAATCATCATCATCAAGCGCAGCCACGATGATCATGACGATCATCACGGCGGCGCCTGGAAGATCGCCTTCGCGGACTTCATGACGGCGATGTTCTGCCTGTTCCTCGTGCTCTGGCTGGTCAACGCCGCCAACGAGGAGACCAAGCAGGCGGTCGCCAGCTACTTCAACCCGGTCAAGCTGGTCGACCGCAACCGCTCGGTGAAAGGCCTTTACGACGCGCAGGGCATTCAGGAGATCGAGGTGATCGCCTCCGAGGGCACCGGCAAGGCCGGCTCCGGCGAGACCGATGCGGCCGGCGGCGGTCAGGCCGAAAAGACCGGCGCCCCGACCGGCGACGCCGAGTTCTTCGCCGACCCTTACGAATCGCTCGATCAGATCGCCAGCCGCTACGAAGCCGGCGATGCGGCCGACGGCGAGCCGATGAGCGGCTTCAAGTCGTGGTCCTCCGAACAGAGCGACGCCCCCGCCGAGACGTTCTTCGATCCGTTCGCGCCCGAGCGGTGGACCGACATGCCGCGCCAGCCCCTGTCCGACTCGCCGCTCTCTGAGACCGGACAGCCGCCCGTGCCGGCGGTCGAGGGGCAGCCCGGCGAGACGGTGCCGGTCGGCACCGATCCCGATGCCGAGCCGGTCCCGGCGAACCTGTCCGAGCGGTTCGGAGAGCCATCCGGCGAGACCGCCACCGGCGATGCGGAGCGACCCGCGTTCGAGGGCGACACGGATCGGCCCGTGCAATCGGCAGGGCCCGATACGGCCGAAGGCGCCACTGCGGCCGAAACGGATACGGCCCCCATCGAATTGGCGGAAGCCGAAACCGCGGCCGGTGAAGTCGATACGCCGCCCGACGGGCAGAGCGAGTCCGCCGACCCGGCCGATCCCTCCGCCCAGGCGATCGCGGAAGCCGAACAGCTGCGCACCGAACTGACCGATGCGCTGACCCGGGCCTTCGGTGACGGCAACGTGCTGGTCGAACAGCTCACCGTCGAGGCGATGCCCGACGCCATCCTGATCTCGCTGACCGACAATCTGCAGATTCCGATGTTCGAGATCGGATCGGCCGTGCCGTCGGGGCCGCTCGTCGTCGCGCTTGAAAAGGTCGGTGGGGTGATCGGCGCGCGCGCCGGCGGTATCCGCATCGAGGGGCACACCGACGCCCGGCAGTTCGCGCCCGGCACGTCCGACAACTGGCAGCTGTCGGGCGATCGTGCGCGGGCCGCCTATTACATGCTGGTGCGCGGCGGCGTTCCCGAAAACCGGTTCCGCGCCGTCACTGGCAAGGCCGACCGCGATCTGGCCGACGCCGCCGACCCGCTCAGCGCCCGCAACCGCCGCATCGACATCCTGCTGGAGCTCGGCGAGCAATGACCGTCGCGCGCCTGATCGCGCCGCTGGCCCTGGGCGCCGCCGCCGTCACCGCGTCCGTGCCGTCTTTCGCCGCCTCGGACATTCCGACCCGGCCGCTCGGCGCGGTCCGCTCGCTGCATCATATCCAGGACCAGATCGCCGGCGGCGATCCCTCGGCCTTCCAGGTCCAGCCCAGCACGCTGCGCATCATTGACGGAATTTTCGCCGCCATCGACACCGGTTCGTTCTCCGAGCCGGATCAGCGGCGCGCGGTGCTCGCCTACGCCGTCAGCGGCGGCAATCCCGCCACCTTCGCGATGCTGTACGATGCGCTTGCACCGCATCTGGAAGGCGAAACGGAAAAGGTCGTCGCCGACGCGGTCGCGGCCGCGCTCATCGGCCGCCGCGTGAGCGATGATCCGCGCGCCAGCCCGCTGGCGATCGGCGGCATGCTCGGCGCCGGTCTGGCGCTGCTCAACGGCATCAACGCCGAGGATGCGGCCGCGCAGACCGCCTATCTGCGCCAGGCCCTGCTGCTCGCGCCGGGTACGCTCGTCGAGGAATCCGCCCTGCGCCGCCTGATGCCGCTGCACACGGCCGCCGGCGACCATGCGGCCTTCCTGGTCGCAGCGAGCCGCTATGCGCGCACATTCATCGATTCGCCCTACGCATCCGACTTCGCAACATCGCTCGTCGCCGGTGGCGAGGCCTTGATGCAGCCGAACCATCACGAGCGGCTTGCCGAGATCATTTCCTTCATGCCGGCCGCCCATCGCCGCTCGATCGTCGCGCGCCAGATGCGGGCCGCAACGGTTGCCGGCAATTTCGAGCTGGTGCGTTTTCTGGAGGCCCGCTTCAGCGACGAGATCGAAGCGCGTCAGGCCGCCATCGCCGGCACCGACGTCTCGCCGCCCGATCCCGCCGATACGCTGCGGCAACGCCTTTACGCGCTGATGGCCAATATCGCTTCCGCCGATCACCGCAAGGTCGCGGCCGAACTCGACGCGATCGATGCCGAGGCGCTGCCGCCGGCCGACAGGCAGTTGCTCGAGGTGGCGCGGGCCGTCGTCCGCGAGATGACGCGGCCGGGCGACCGCAGGGCCGAACAAGCGACGCCGGATGCGCCCGAAGCCGAGGCCGTCGAGGCGGCCAGCGCGCCGCCCGCGCAGGATGACGAGGATTTCGATCTGCCGATGCAGCCGGACGAGGACCAGGTTCGCACCGTGTTGCCGGGTTATGGCACGACCGCCGAGCCTGTGCTTCCCGCCCGGGCAACCGCGCCGGTCGCCGACAGCGAGCCGCAGACGCCACCGGCTGTTCCGGCCCGTGCCGACGAGGCAGACGGCGTCGACGCCGTGCCGGCAGAGCACCGCGATTTCATGTCGAGCGCCCGGGACATGCTCCGGGATGTCGAGACCGTGCTGGAGGAAAAGGGTCAATGAGTCAGCTTGCGATCATGCCGGGTCAGCAGGGCGTTGCGGCTGCGGGCTCACGGGGCGCCGCGGCGGCCGCCGGCCAGTCCGGCGATGGCTTCGCCTCCGCGCTGGGCAAGGCCCGCAAGGCGGCCGATGGTTCGCCCGAAACCCGCGCCGGCAAGGCTGAGGAACGGGATGCTGCGTCAAAGGGCGACCGCTCCGCAGATGGCGGCGAAACGGCCGGCGACGCGAAGGTCAAAGGACGCGGAGAAGGCCAGTCGGTTCGGGCAACCGCGTCGGCGGTAGATCCGAAGATCGGCGCGAAGACCTCGACCGAGGACGTCGATTCGACCGGCGACAAGGCGGGAACGCGCGATGGTGACGAGGCGGCGGGGGCCGAAGGCGAGGCCGGCAAGGCGGGCGAAGAAGGCGCTGGCGGCAGCCCGGTCGCGACGGTGATGGCCGTCATGTCGCTGCTCAATGCCAAGACCGTGGGCCCGCAGGAAGCCCAGGGTGCGCGCGGCGCTGGCGCCGCCCCGCAGCGCGGTGGCGGCAGGATCGACGGCGAAGCCATGCTTTCCGTCCGCACCGGCGCGCTCGAAGCGGACAAGGCCATGGCGCAGACCGTTCTCGGTGGCGCGCAGAAGGATGTCGGCGCGGCGATCGAGGCGGCATTCGGCGGCAGGCCGGAAGGCGGATCGCCCGACAACGCCTTCGACAAGGGCAAAGCGGCCGCCATGCAGGAGAGCGTGGTGCGGTTCGAGGGCCAGCCGGGGCAGGGCGCCAAGCCCGCCGCAGGTCTTGCCGCGCCCGCGCCCATACCCGCCGATGGCGCAAGACCGCAGCCGATCGTCGTTCCGGTCGATCTGGGCCGCGCGCTCGCAGGCGAGGGCGACCTGCCGGCATCGATGCGCGAGGCGGTGTCCTCGCACGTGGCGCGGGTCATGGCGACGCCGGTGCAGGGCCAGCCAATGTCGGTGCTGCGCATCCAGCTCCAGCCGGCCCATCTCGGCCAGGTCAACGTCACCATGCGCCTGTCCGGTGAACAGGTCCACGTCACGCTGACCCCCGACAGCGCCTCGGCGGCGCGCGTCCTTGGATCGGATCAGGATGCCATCGCCGGTGTGCTGCGCTCGCTCGGCGGCGCGTTTGCCGGTGCCAGCGTCGAAGTCGGCGGTGACATGCAGGCCCGCCAGCCCGGCGACGGCGGTGCCGCGCGCGACGGGTCGGCCGCGCAGGGCGAAGCCTTCCGTGACGAAGGCGGGCGTCAGCGGCCCGGTTCGGGCGCCATGACGCACGGCGAGCCGACCGATGCGGGCGGCCCACCACGCGGCGGAGCGCAGACGTCAAGCGGCGATGGTCGAATCATTATCTGATGGTTAACGACCCGTTAACGCGATCGGCGAGACTTGCCCGGGCCTTGTCGCAAAAGGGTTTTCGGCGCTGCGAGCGGCGCAGTTTCGATTCGTTGCATTCCGGCAACCCATGAAATCTTGGGGGGTGAGGGCCCTTCCGTACGGTCATAGCAATAGTGCATCGACTGGGGATTTGATTGGCGGGCAACAGATATGATCGTGATTGTCGACGACCGGGATGCGGTGCTGGACGCATACCGGGGGATGTTTTCTCGTATTGGCTATTCCGTTTTCGGAATGAATTCTTTGGAGGTCGAAGACTGGCTTGAAAGCAGTACTTCCGACGAGCTCGAAAGCATTCAGTCTTTTCTGATTGGAAAGACAAACGACGAGGATCGACTTATCAACGCGCTCCGCGCCCGGACGCGCGTTCCGATCATCGCCATGCTCGAGACCGGTTCGCTCGACGAGACCCTTCAGCGGTTCGACATCGGCGCCGATGACGTGGTCCGCAAGCCGGTGCACGTCCGCGAGATCCTCGCCCGCATCTCGGCGATCCGCCGCCGCGCGCAGGACAGCAAGACCTACATCGACTGCGGCCGCCTGCGCGTGTTCATGGACGGGCGTGACCCGCTGATCGACGGCAAGCCGTTCCCGCTGCCGCGTCGCGAGCGCCGGGTGCTGGAGTATCTGGCCGGCAATGGCGAGCGCCGCGCCTCGCGCACCCAAGTCTACAACGCCGTCTACGGTGTCCTCGAGGAGCATGTCGAGGAGTGCGTGATCGAAAGCCACATCTCCAAGCTTCGCAAGAAGCTGACCAAGGCGCTCGGCGTCAACGTGATCGATTCGCGCCGTTATCTCGGCTACCGGCTCGACATCGAGGCGCTGCGCGCCGCCGGCCGTGCGGCCGAGATCGTCGAGCAGCCTCGGGCAAGCTTGGCGGTGTAACCTTCTCGCACATTCGCGAGAAGGAGTCCGTCCGATGAGTCTTTACGGCATGATGCGTACCGGCGTGTCCGGCATGCAGGGTCAGGCGAGCAAGCTTGCGACGGTCGCCGACAACATCGCCAATTCGGCAACCACCGGCTACAAGAAGCTCGGCGTCGAGTTCTCGACGCTGGTGGTCAACAATCTGCCCAACAGCCACAACTCCGGCGGCATCATCACCAATGTGCGCCAGCACATCTCCCAGCAGGGCGTGATGCAGTTCACCAATTCGGGCCTTGATCTGGCCGTGGATGGTGGCGGGTTCTTCGTCGTCAAGGACGATAACGGCTCCTCCTTCATGACGCGCGCCGGATCGTTCGTGCCCGACGAGGAGGGCCGTCTGGTCAATTCGGCCGGCTACTATCTGGCCGGCTACAGCTATGACAATGGCGATCCCGCCGTCACGGCCAACAGCCTCGACGGCACCGAGATCGTGCGTCTCGACAACACCGAGATGACCGCGACGCCCAGCCAGTTCGGCAACTTCAGGGTCAACTTCCCGGCCGATGAGCCGGCCTCCGCCGCGCCGCTGCCCTCGACCAACGTGGCGGCCGCCGAGTTCACCCACAAATCGTCCGTTCTGGCCTATGACAATCTGGGCGGCTCGCAGTTGCTCGATGTCTACATGACCAAGACGGCGGCCAACACCTGGGAGGTCGCGGTCTTCGATCAGGCCCAGGCCGCGCCGGGCACGAACTTCCCCTATGGCGCCGGTCCGCTCGCGACCCAGACCGTGACCTTCGACGGCACGACGGGGCAGCCCAACGGCGCCACGACGATCGCCGTGCCCGTGCCCGACGGTCAGACGCTGACCTTCGACATGGCGGGCAGCACCCAGCTTTCGGCCGACTTCACCGCCTACGACGTCTCCGTCGATGGCAACGCGCCATCCTCGGTCGAGGAGTTGAACATCGCGGCCGACGGCACCGTCTACGCCCAGTACGAGAACGAGACGCTGCGGCCGCTGTTCCGCGTGCCGCTGGCGACGGTGATGAGCCCGGACCGGCTGACGTCGCTGTCGGGCAACATCTTCGTCGCCAACGAGGACAGTGGCGATGTCCGGCTCGGCTTTCCCGGCGAGGACGATCTGGGCGGCATCGTGTCCGGCGCGCTGGAATCCTCGAACGTCGACATCGCCGAGGAACTGACCAAGATGATCGAGGGGCAGCGCAACTACACCGCAAATTCGAAAGTCTTTCAGACCGGTTCGGAGCTGATGGACGTCTTGTTAACCCTCAAGCGCTAGTTTTGCGCCTCAAGGGCCAGCATGTGGGGCATGATGGGGTGGTGTCGGCTGGCTTTGGTAATTCGATGAAGCCTGTTCCCGGGGTGCCTGGCAGGGAAATGTCATGACGCTGACAGCCGCCATCAAGATAGCGCAGTCGTCGCTCTTCAATGTGTCCCAGCAGACACAGCTCGCCTCGCGCAACATTTCCGACGCGGGCAATCAGGACTATGTGCGCCGCGACGCGCGCGTGTCGACCGCGCCATATGGGGCTCGCGTCTATTCGATCGAGCGGGCCGACCAGCCCGCGCTCTTCCGCAGCGCCCTTTCGGCGCTGTCCGACAGTTCCGCCCAGTCCGTGATCGGCGACGCGGCCTCGCGGCTTCAGACGATCGTCAACGGCGTCGACAACCAGAATTCGCCCGCGACCAAGATCGATGCGCTGCGCGACGCGCTGCAGGTCTTTTCGTCGGACGCGTCCAACTCGATCCTTGGCGCCGCCAGCGTCGATGCGGCGCGCGATCTGGCCCGCTCGATCAGCAGCGCCTCGCGCGATGTGCAGGCCTTCCGCGGCCAGATCGACCGCGACATCGCGGCGGGCGTCGACCAGTTGCGCGGCCTGCTCGACCAGTTCGAGCAGGTCAACAGCCAGGTGGTCAGCGGCACGCGGACCGGCCGCGACATCAATGACGAACTTGACCAGCGCGACGCGCTGCTCAAGCAGATGTCCGAATATGTCTCGATTTCGGTCGTCACCCGCGACAACAACGACATGGTGCTCTTCGCGGGGCAGGGGATCACGCTGTTCGAGACTGTTCCGCGCGCGATCAGCTTCGACGCGCAGGCGGCCTACGATGCCACCACGACCGGAAATCCGCTGCGCATCGACGGCGTGCCGCTGCATGTCGGCCAGGGCGCCAACACCTCCGCGTCGGGCAAGCTGCCCGCGCTGATCCAGGCGCGCGACACCGTCGCCGTCCAGCAGCAGGCGCAGCTCGACGAGATCGCCCGCGGCCTCGTCGAGACCTTCGCCGAGACCGACCAGACCGGTGGCGGCGCGCCCCCGCTTGCCGGCCTGTTCACCTATGCGGGCGGCCCGGCGGTTCCCCCGGCGGGCACGATGGTCCCCGGCATCGCAGGCACGCTTTCGGTCAATGCCGCCTTCGATCCCGACCTCGGCGGCGATCCGATGCTTCTGCGCGACGGCGGAGCGAATGGTGCGGCCTACATCGCCAACACCACCGGCGGAGCGGCCTATTCGGACAACATCATCGGCCTGATCGGTGCGATCGACGCGCCGCGGACCATCGACCCGGCTGCCGGCGTCCCCGGCGACCGGTCGGTATCGGGCCTCGCCGGTGCCTCGATCGGCTGGATCGAGAACATGCGCTCGTCGGCCGACCTCGCGTCCCAGAGCAAGAAGGCGCTGCACGACAAGCTGTCCGGCGACTTCCTGGCCAAGACGGGCGTGTCGATCGACGACGAGATGACCAAGCTGATCGCGCTCGAACAGTCCTACGAGGCCTCGGCCCGGATCATGCGGGTCGTCGACCAGCTTTACGACGCACTGTTCGCGGCGGTGAGGTAAGGCGATGAAGATCCAGCACACCGCCACATACTCCTTGTTCAACGCGGCCCGCAGCGCCACCGCCAGCATGCAGGCCGAGCTTGCCCGGCTCCAGGAGGAAGTGGTCACCGGCGTCCATGCCGACAGCGGCCTCGTGCTCGGCGCCCGGTCGGAGGAGTTGACCTCGTTCAAGTCCGACATGGCCGAACTCAAGCGCCTGACCGACACCAACGGGGTGGTCGCCTCGCGCCTCGACATGTCGCAGACCGTCATGGACAAGCTCAACGCCATCTCCGACGACCTGGTCAACACGATCGGCCTGTCGCTGGGCGACGAGATGCAGCGTCCCGTCATCGTCACCGAATCCGAGGCGGCCATCGAGGAGATCACCAGCCTGCTCAACACGCAGGTCGGCGGCGTGCACATCTTCGGCGGGTTGAACACCGGCAATTCGCCGATCGCCGATCATGTCGGCGGAGCCGGCGAAGCGGCCTTCAACGCGGCCTTCACCGGCCATTTCGGCTTCGCCAAGACCGATCCCGCCGCGGCCGCCATCACCGGCGCGCAGATGACCGACTTCCTCGAAAACGTGCTCGCCCCGCAGTTCGAGGGAGCCGGATGGGCGGCCAACTATTCGGGCGCCACCGACGAGGTGGTGACCGCCCGCATCGGGCCGAACGTGACGACGGGCGCCTCGGTCTCCGCCAACGAGCAGGGCTTTCGCCAGTTGATGCTGAGCGCGGTGGTCGCGCGCGAACTCTATTCGGCGCCCCTGTCGCAGGAGGCTCGCGACAGCGCCGGCTTGTTCGCCATCACCAAGGCCAAGTCGGGCGGCGCCGAGATCACCGGCACCCAGGCTCGCGTCGGGCTGATCGAGAACCGCATCGAAGGCCAGAACAAGACCCTGACCGGGCAGATCGACGTCCTCACCAAGCTGACCGGAAACCTGGAAGGGCTCGATCAGTACGAAATCACCACCCGCATCACCCAATTGCTGACCCAGATCGAGGCCTCCTACGCCACGACCAGCCGGATCCAGCAAATGAGTATTCTGCGTTACCTTTGAGAAGAGCCAGGAAGGCCAACATGATCCAAGTCAGTTACGCCGAGATCGAGTCCGATTCGCTGGTCGGGTCGCGTGAGCGCGAGCACCAGTTGCTGGACCAGTCGATCGCCATGATGGACAAGGCCCTGGCCGAAGGCCCGCAGTCGCTGGCGGCCGTCGAGGCGATGCATTTCACGGTACGCATCTGGACCCACCTGCTGCAGGACCTTGCCGGCACGGACAACGAGCTGCCCGACGATCTGCGCGCCAGCCTGATCTCGATCGGCATCTGGATCCTCAAGGAAGCCGAATCGGTGCGGCAGGGCGAGGGCGGCTCGGTCGAACAGATCCGCGACATCACCATGATCCTCAGGGACGGCCTGCAATGAAGGGTACGTTCAAGCTGTTCCTGAAGGCGAACGAACGCGTCTTCATCAATGGCGCGGTGCTGCGGGCCGACCGCAAGGTCGGCATCGAACTGCTCAACGATGTCGACTTCCTGCTCGAGGCGCACGTGATGCAGGCCGACGAGGCGACTACGCCCCTGCGCCAGCTCTATTTCATCATCCAGATCATGCTGATGTCGCCGTCCGAAAAGCCGGCCGCGCTCAAGCTCTACAAGGATTCGGTCACGGCGCTGCTCGCCACCTTCGAGAACCAGGAGATCCTGGCGGGTCTGAAGGATGTCGACGTGATGATCGCCCAGGACAGGCCGTTCGACGCGCTCAAGACACTGCGCGCCCTGTTCGCCCGCGAGGACGAAATCCTCGACCGCAAGCGTGGCGAAAGGAAGGGATGCGATACTGCCGCCGCATGACAATTGACCGGCAGGTGGCAAGATGACCGACATCGGCGCGATAACGGGCGTGACGGGCGCAGGCGGGGCTGCCAGGACCGGCGGGCCGCAGACCGTTGACTACGACGCCTTCCTGAAGCTCCTGGTCGCCCAGATGCAGAACCAGGACCCGACGCAGCCGATGAGCGATACCGAATATATCGCCCAGCTTGCCTCGTTCTCCAACGTCGAGCAGTCCACCAAGCTCAACGACAAGCTCGACTATCTCATCCAGATGTCCTCGATCCAGCAGGCCGGTTCGCTGATCGGCCGTTCGGTCACCTCCGCCGACGGGCTGACCTCGGGCGTCATCAGCGAGATGCGCATCCTCAGCGACGGTGCCATCGCCGTCCTCGACAATGGCGCGGAACTTCCGGTCGGCCCCGGCCTGACCGTCCGCTGATCGTGGCGCGCCGCAGCGAGCGCCGCGATGGCTGAAGCCGACGTCATCGAGATCATCCAGCTTGCCATCTGGACCACGCTGGTCGCCGCCGGGCCATCGGTCTTCGCGGCGATGTTCGTGGGCGTGGCGATCGCCCTGTTCCAGGCGCTCACCCAGGTGCAGGAGATCACGCTCACCTTCATTCCGAAGATCGTCGTGATTCTCGTCACCATCTCCTTTTCGGCCGCCTTCATGGGCGCGCAGATCGGCCGCATGACCGAAGTCCTGTACGGACGCATCGAGACCGGCTTCTGATCGGTCCGAACGGGCATTCGACAAGCCCCGTGCAAGCCCCGCCGATCAGGATGACCCCATCCGGCTATGAAAGCCTGGAGTGAGGGCCCTTGGCGAACGTTCAGATACCGATGCAGGCGCCGTCGTCGCACGGCAACGACATCATTTTCGCGGTCGGCATCATCATGGTGCTGTCGCTTCTGTTCCTGCCCGTCCCGGTCTTCCTGATCGATGTCGGGCTGGCCGTTTCGCTCGCCTTCTCGGTCCTGATTCTGATGGTCGCGCTGTGGATCCCGCGACCGCTCGACTTCTCTTCGTTTCCGACGATCCTGCTGATCTCGACGATGCTGCGCCTGTCGCTGAACATCGCGACGACACGCGCCATCCTTTCGGAAGGCCATGCGGGCGTTCACGCGGCCGGCAACGTCATCGCGGGCTTTTCCTCGTTCGTCATGAGCGGCGACTTCGTCATCGGCCTGGTCGTTTTCCTGATCCTCGTCGTCGTCAACTTCGTCGTGATCACCAAGGGCTCGACGCGCATCGCCGAGGTCGGCGCGCGGTTCACGCTCGACGCCATCCCCGGCAAGCAGATGTCGATCGACGCGGACCTTTCGGCCGGCGTCATCGACGAGTCCGAGGCGCGCCGCCGCCGCAAGGAACTGGAGGAGGAAAGCTCCTTCTACGGGTCGATGGACGGCGCCTCCAAGTTCGTGCGCGGCGACGCGATCGCCGGCCTTCTGATCACCGCCATCAACATCGTCGGCGGCATCGTCATCGGGGTCACCCGGCACGGCATGTCGATGGGCGAGGCGGCCGATGTGTTCACCAAGCTTTCGGTCGGCGACGGCCTCGTCAGCCAGATCCCGGCGCTTATCGTCTCGCTGGCGGCGGGCCTGCTGGTCTCCAAGGGCGGCAACCAGGGCTCGGCCGACAAGATCGTCTTCGACCAGCTCGGCAACTATCCGCGCGCCCTGTCGGTCGCCGCCGGCCTGCTGGTGATCCTGGGCCTGATGCCGGGCCTGCCGGCCGCCCCGTTCCTGCTGCTCGCCGCCGGCATGGCCGCCGTCGCCTACATCCGGCCGATGCTGCGTTTTGCCGAGGAGGAGAAGAAGCAGCAGGCGATCGCCGACGAGGAGGAAGCCAAGCAGCGCGAGACCCGCGATTCGGTCAAGAGTTCGCTCGCCGTGCCCGAGATCCAGCTCTCGCTCGGCAAGCAGCTTGCCACCCAGCTCCTGCCCAAGCGCCAGGACATGGCGCACCGCATGAAGCAGATGCGCAAGCGCTTCGCCGCCGAATACGGGTTCGTTGTGCCGGACGTGCAGCTCGTCGACGAGCATGACACACCGCCCAAGGCGTACCGGATCAAGATCTACGGCACGACGGTGGTCGAGCACGAACTGCGTGTCGGCGAGCTGCTTGCCTTCGCAGACCCCGCCCAGATCGTCGGCATTCCCCATACGGTCGTGCGCGAGCCGGCCTTCGGCGGCGAGGCGCTGTCGGTGATGGAGACCTTCCGCGACGATCTGCGCCGCATGAACATCGCCACCGCCGACAATGTGAGCGTCATCCTGACCCATCTGAGCGAGGTCGTGCGCAACAACCTGCCGCAGCTGTTCTCCTACAAGGCGATGAAGACGCTGATCAACGACATGGAGCCCGAGTACCGCAAGCTCGCCGACGAGATCTGCACGACCCACGCCACCTATCCGGGCCTGCAGGCCGTGCTCAAGCTGCTGCTCGCCGAGCGCGTGTCGATCCGCAACCTGCCGCTGATCATCGAGGCCGTCGCCGAGATCGCGCCAACGACGCGCAAGTCCGAGACGATCGTCGAGCATGTGCGCGCCCGCATGGCCCAGCAATTGTGCGGCGATCTCACCGTCGACGGCGTGCTCAACATCGTCCGGCTCGGCAATCGCTGGGAGCTCGCCTTCCGCGAGGCGCTCAAGCGCGACGGCACGACCGGTGACATCGTCCAGTTCGACATCGATCCCCGCCAGCTCGAGGAGTTCGGCAACGAGATCGGCAAGGAAATCGTCACCCAGAAGGCCAAGCACAACCGCATCGCCATCGTCACCACGCCCGAGGCGCGGCCCTATGTGCGCATGATCGTCGAGCGCATGCATCCGGACGTCGCGGTCATGTCGCATCTGGAGATCGGCAAGGGCATCGAGATCCGGATCGTGGGCACGCTGTCGTGAACGCGGTCGCGGAAGCCTATCTGGTCGCGGGCTTCCTTCTGTTCTGCCGGATCGGCGCGGCGCTTATGGTCATTCCCGGCTTTTCGAGCGCGCGCGTCGCCGTGCGCATCCGGCTCCTGGCCGCCGTCGCGCTGACCGTGGCCCTGTTTCCGCTGATGGCCGACGAACTGCTTGGGCGCATCGATGCCGCCGACCTCGACGGGCTTTCGCGCGCCATCGTCGCCGAACTGCTGATCGGCGGCGTGATCGGCCTGATCGCCCGCGTCTACCTGCTGGCGCTTGAATTCATCATGTCGGCGGTCGCCATGTCGGTCGGCTATGGCGGCATGCTGGGCCCGAACATCGAGGGCCAGGAGCCGCAGGCGGCGATGACGGCACTCGTCTCGTTCACCGCGCTGATGATCCTGTTCGCGGTCGACTTCCACCATGTGGTGCTGCGCGCGGCGCTTGCCTCCTACGATGCCTTTCCCGCTGGCGCCTTCCCGTCGACCGCCGCGCTGCTCGAGGAATTCGTCGACACGCTGGCGATCACCTTCTCGATCGCGCTGAGGCTCGGAAGCCCGTTCATCGGCTTTGCGATCATCGCCAATCTGATGGTCGGCGCGCTCAACAAGCTGGCGGTGCAGATCCCGATCTATTTCGTGGCGCTGCCGGCGATGCTGCTCGGCGCGCTGATCATCCTTTATTTCAATCTGCCATTCATACTGGACGTGTTCGGCAGCAATTTCGAAGGCCTCTACAGGGGAATTTGACATGAAGCGCAGCGCCGCGCAGATCAAGCGCCTGATCCGCGCCCAGGAAACGGTCGCCGACCTCGCCCGCCTCGAACATCGCGCGGTCGCCGCCGCCGCCGCCGACAAGGGCGCCGAGATCGAGGCGCTCGAACGCTGGTCCGAAAGGCTCGACGCCCATGCCCTGCCGCTGCTCGACGTGACCATCGAGCGGCAGCGGACGCTTGCCGCTCAGAAGGTCGATCTCGGCCGCCAGCAGGAAGCGGCGCGCGAACGGCTGGTCGGGGCGACCGCACGGTGCCGCCCACTCGAGCGCGCCCACGCCAAGGCGCGGCAGGACGAAGCCCGCGCCGCCGAGGAAAAGCAACTCGCCGAACTGATCGACCGACAGTTTGCCGGCGCGAATCAAGGTTCCCGCAAGCCTCGGCGGTCATAATCGTCCCATGGAGATCACCGCCCTGACACCGGCCGCCGGCAGCGCCGCGGCCACCGTCGAGTCCGCCGCCGGGTCGCGGGAGGCCGGGCGTGCCGATGCCGAGCAGTGGCAGCGCGTTCAGGCGGCCGCTCAGGACGCCGCCGTCGCCAATGCCGAGCCGGCGCAGAAGGGTGGCTGGAAGCAGCTTGAATCGCTGCTTGTCCAGCAGATGCTGCAGTCCATGCTCTCGTCCGAAGATGGCGGCTTCTTCGGCAACGAGCTTGGCAGCGACTACTACGCTTCATTCATGGCAGAGCAGTTTGCGGCGCGCCTGTCCGAGGGGCTGGACCTCGGCATCGCATCGCGGCTTGACCGCCACTACGGACCGGGGGACGACCGATGAACGAAACGACGATCGCGCGCACCGACGACACCGAGATCCAGAACGTTCAGCGCCTCGTCGCGCGCCTGACCGGCATCATCAAGGGCGAGTGCGACGCGATCCGGGACAATCCGGCGGCCGATCTGTCCGGCTTCGTCGACGCCAAGAACCGGGCCCTTTACGAACTCGAACTGGCGATCCGCAACGACCGGTCCGTGCTCGCCGACCCGCACACGCGCACAGCGTTGCGCCAGTTGCGCGATGCGCTGGCGCTCAACGAGACCATGCTGCAGGCGCAGATCGTCGCCGTGGGCGATGCCATCGGCGTGGTCGAGGAACTGTCGGGCGCGGTGCCCTCCGATGGCACTTACGGAAACCCGGCCTACGCCAAGCCGGCAGCCTACCTGTGATCGGACGCTTCGCGGTCGCGCTGCTGGCGGTCGGCGCCTCGCTCGGGGGCTGTATGCGGGCACCGTGACCTCGCTCGGCGGCGACGGCGATCAGTCGGCCGATGGATATGCCGACGTATCGGCGAACACGCTTCGCACCGAACTGATGGCGACGCCGCTCGTCACCCGCGGCGGCATCTACGGCTATATCATCGGCCGCTACGTGCTCACGCTCGATGCGGACCTGATCGCCGAACGCGGTCCGCCGGTCGAGCAGATCGTCGCCCATGCGGTGAACAGCTATTTCTATGACCGCGCCGCCGACACGTTCTGGCTCGACGGGCCGCTCGGGGTCGACGAGATCGCCGACGGCCTCAAGGGCGCCATCAACGAGAGCGCCGGCGGTCCGCTGGTCACCGCGTTCGCTATCCGCCAGCTCGACTATCTGCAATCGCCGGAAATCCGCCAGCCGGTGATCTCGTTCGACCGGTGACCGGCCCCCGAGTGCTTCACGGTCGTCCGGGCACGTCGCGCACGGTGCGGAAATATTCGGCCTCGGCGATCTCGTGTTCGCCGGCCAGGCCGCCCTTCTGGCGCAGGCACAGCGCCTCGGCGTCCTCGTCCTCCGCGCTGACCGAAAGCGCGCGGATCATCCTGTCGGCCACATTGGACACCGCAAGCTGGAACTGCTCGTCCGAATAGCTGTTGGGCAGTTCCGCCCGCGCCTTGATCACACAGTAGCCGATGCGCGCGCCTTGCTGGTAGATCGGCACCGACACGGCGGGCAGGGGAACGACGCGGCTGAGGTTGACCACCGGGGCCGGCGCGCCGTCGCCACCGAACAGGCCGTCCGAGAAGGTGCCGACATAGGCGCCGCCCATCGCCACCAGCGCGACGCCGAGCGCGGTTCCGATCGTGCCGACAGGGTTCATGCGGTCTCTCCCGAAGCTCGCGGCCATTGTCGGCGCCGGGGCTTGCGCGAAACCGGCCTGAACCATGACCATTCACGATTCCCCGTTCACCCGGTTTCGAGCGGCAGCACCGTCGTGTCCTTCAGCGTGTTCAGCACGATCGCCGTCTTGACGTTCTGCACCGCCTCGTGGGCGAGCAGCGTGCCATTGATGAACGCCGACAGTGCGTTCAGGTCCTCGGTGACGACCTTGATCGAATAGTCCATCTCGCCGGTCAGCGCATGCGCCTCCAGAATGTTGGGCGCCGCGCGCACGAGCCTTGCGAAGCGTTCGGCATTGCCCTCGGTGTGCGTCGCCAGTGTCACCGAGATGATCGACACCAGCGCGAAACCGGCCCGCTCGCGGTTGATGACGGCGTGATAGCCGGCGATCAGCCCGTCCGCCTCAAGCCGGCTGCGCCGGCGCGAGCATTGCGACGGCGACAGTCCGATGCGCTCGGACAGCTCGTTGTTGGTCAGCCTTCCGTCATGCTGCAGTGCCGCGAGAAGTGTGCGGTCGTAACGGTCGAGGGTCGGTTCACTCACGGCATTCTCCATCTGGATGCACGATACATGCACAAATGAGGGGCATAACGCGCGGAATGCAAGCATCTTGCATCGCGATCGCGCTACAATCGGGAAAACATCACATTGGGAGAAATGCCATGGGTCCGTTCCCGCACGACGCGCCGAAGGCCGAGATCACCGAGAAGAACCCCGCCGGCACGGACGGGTTCGAGTTCGTCGAGTTCGCCCATCCCGATGCGCGCGAACTTGAAACGCTGTTCGAGACGATGGGCTATCAGCCCGTCGCCCGTCACAAGTCCAAGGCCATCACGGTCTGGCGCCAGGGCGACATCAACTATGTCGTCAATGCCGAGCCGGGCAGCCATGCCATGCGCTTCGTCGACGAGCACGGCCCGTGCGCGCCGTCCATGGCGTGGCGCGTGGTCGATGCGCAGCACGCCTTCACCCATGCGGTCAATCTCGGCGCGACGCCCTATGAGGGCGACGACAAGACGCTCGATGTCCCCGCGATCGTCGGCATCGGCGGTTCGCTGCTCTACTTCATCGACAAGTACGGCGACAACGGCTCGGCCTATGACGCCGAATTCGAGTGGCTCGGAGAGCGCGACCCGCAGCCCGAGGGCATCGGCTTTTACTATCTCGATCACCTGACCCACAATGTCTATCGCGGCAACATGGACAAGTGGTGGGCCTTCTACCGTGATCTTTTCGGCTTTTCGCAGATTCACTTCTTCGACATCGAGGGCAAGATGACGGGCCTGATCAGCCGCGCCATCACCTCGCCATGCGGCAAGATCCGCATTCCGCTGAACGAATCGACCGACGACAACAGCCAGATCGAGAGCTATCTGAAGAAGTATCGCGGCGAGGGCATCCAGCACATCGCGGTGGGCACCGAGGCGATCTACGACGCCACCGACCGGCTTGCCGAGAACGGGCTGAAGTTCATGCCAGGTCCGCCGGAAACCTACTATGCGATGTCCTATGACCGCGTGAACGGCCATGACGAGCCGGTCGAGCGCATGAAGAAGCACGGCATCCTGATCGACGGGGAAGGGGTCTTCGATGACGCCAACGGCGACCGGATGACCAAGATCCTGCTGCAGATCTTCTCGAAGACCGTGATCGGCCCGATCTTCTTCGAGTTCATCCAGCGCAAGGGTGACGAGGGCTTCGGCGAGGGCAATTTCCGCGCCCTGTTCGAGTCGATCGAGGCCGAGCAGATCGCAACCGGCGAACTGACGGTCGAAGCCGCGGAGTAGACAGGGTTACCCCCACCCCTTACCCCTCCCCCGCAAGCGTGGGAGGGGAACGTCTGCATCTTCGCTTTGCGCCGGAGACCGAGTAGCGTCCTGTCTCGCCCAGGTCACGTTCGATATAGAGGTCCTCCCTCCCACGCTTGCGGGGGAGGGATGCAGGGTGGGGGCCAAAGGTCATATCCGCCCTCACACCGCCTGGTCGTCCTTGTCGAAAAAGTGCAGGTGCCCGGGCTGGAACGACAGCCCCACCGTCTTGCCGCGCAGATCGTTGTTGGCGCCGGGCGTGCGCACGATGATCTGGCCGAGACCGCCGCAATCGACATGCAGATAGGTGTCGGCGCCCAGATATTCGGCCACTTCCACCTTGCCCGACACGGTGCCTTCGCCAGCCGCGACCACGTCGATGTGCTCGGGCCTTATGCCCATCTGCACCGCCGAAGCGCCTTCGGGCCGTTCGAACGGGCCGGTTCCGTGCCCGTCCAGATGATACTCACCACCGCCGGTCGCACACGGCAGGATGTTCATCTTCGGTGAGCCGATGAACTGGGCGACGAACAGATTGTCCGGCTTCTCGTAGAGCTGGCGCGGCGTACCCACCTGCTTGATCACGCCGAAGTCGAGCACGACGATCTTGTCGGCCAGCGTCATCGCCTCGACCTGGTCGTGCGTCACGTAGATCATCGTCGTGCCGAGCGTCTCGTGCAGCTTGGCGATCTCGAAACGCATCTCCACGCGCAGCGCCGCATCAAGGTTCGACAGCGGCTCGTCGAACAGGAAGCCGGCCGGCTCGCGCGTGATCGCCCGGCCGATCGCCACGCGCTGGCGCTGGCCGCCAGACAGCGCCTTGGGCTTGCGGTCCAGATAGTCCTCGAGCTTGAGGATGCCCGCAGCCTCGTTGACCTTCCGCTCGATCTCGGCCCGCGGTGCGCCGGCGGTCTTCAGGCCGAAGCCCATGTTCTCGCGCACGCTCATGTGCGGATAGAGCGCGTAGGACTGGAACACCATCGACAGCTTGCGCTCGGACGGCAGCTTGGCTGTGACGTCTTCGCCGTCGATCAGGATCGTGCCGCGCGAGGCCTCCTCAAGCCCCGAGATCAGCCGCAGCAGGGTCGACTTGCCGCAGCCGGAAGGGCCGACGAAGATGACGAACTCGCCGTCGCCGATATCGAGGTCGACACCCTTGATGACCTGCAACTCGCCGAACCACTTCTCCACCTTCTGCAGTGTGATCGAGCCCAATTCATCGCCTCCTATGCGGCCGCTGCGGCGCCGAACTCGTGCTCGAGCGCCAGATCGATCGCCGCCGTCCATGTGAAGTCCGGACCGCCCAGCCCATCGCCGGTCAGCGGGTCGAAATATTCGAAGAAGCCCGATTGCCGGACGAGCGCGCGCGTGTCGTGCCGGATACGGGTGGCGAGATCGGCGTGGCCGGCCGCATCGAGCCCGCCGGCGATCATCCAGTTCATCACGGACCAGACCGGCCCGCGCCAGTAGCGCCGTTGTTCGAAGCCCGGCCGGCGCGGGTCCCAGCTCGGAAAGCCGAACCGGCACAGATCGAGGATCTGCCGCGCCTGGTCGGCGAGTTCGGCCTGCTGGGCGCGCGTGCCCGCGCCGCCGAAGAAGGCCAGCATCGAGGCATTCGTGATCGCGTCGACCAGCGCGCCCGTGCGCATCTCGCGGGCGACGAAGCCGCCGGCCGCATCGTTCCACAGCGCCTGCGCGCCTTCGGCGTCGCGTGCGATCCAGTCCGCGATGGTGCGCCGGGCCGCATCGTCCTCGAAGCGCTCGGCGAGCACGGCGAGATCGCGGTCGGCGCGCATCAGGACGAACTGCACGCACGGGTCGGCCATCAGGAACGGCCCGTCGCGATAGATGCGCTTGTGGTCCCAGCCGCATTCGCGGCCGAACTTCACCATCGTCAGATAGCGGTCATAGGTCTCGTGCGTCGGGCGCTGGTCGGCGGCGACCCAGTCGGTGTCGCGCCGGTGATAGGCGCCCAGATCATCCGGTATCGTGATCCGTTCCATGCCCGCGTCCCAGTCGGGGCAATTGTCGCGGCCGGATTCCCAGGGGTGGATGATGGCGACAAGGCCCGTCTCGTCGGGATCGCGCTCCCGGTGCCACCAGCCGTGCCAGGCCATCAGCCTGGGGAACAGGGCATGCGCACGCCGAAGGTCCTCGCGATCGCCGGTCTCGACCAGCCAGCGCGCGACGATGGCGACCACCGGTGGCTGGGAATGGCCGGACGAAGGCGGCTCGGTGTTCGACCCCCAGATGTCCGGGCCGGGAAAGTAACTCGGATCGTGGTTGCGGAAGATGATGTGCGGCGCCATGCCGTCCGCCCACTGGCCCTCGAAGATGGTCTCCAACTCGCGCCAGGCGCGGTCGCGGTCGAAGGCGGCGAAGCCGAGCGCGGCGAACGCCGAATCCCAGTTCCACTGGTACGGATAGAGCCCGGCCGTCGGCACCGTGTAGCCGCCCCGGTCGTTGGCGCGCATGATCGCGGTCGCCGTTTCGGACGTGGCATGCGTCATGGTCAGCCTTTCACGGAACCGGCGGTCAGGCCCGAAACGAGGAACCGTTCGAACCAGAGGAACAGGACGAGGACGGGAATGGTGGCGATCACCGCGCCGGCCATCAGGTGCTGGCGCGGCACTTCGGACGAGTTCAGCGAGACCACGCCCCGGGACAGCGTGAACATGTCGATGTTGTCGAGGAACATGAAGGCGAACAGGAACTCGTTCCAAGCGATCATGAAGACGTAGAGCGCCACCGAGGCGAGAGCGGGCAGCGACAGCGGCAGGGTGATCTTCGAGATCACGCCGGCGCGGGTGAGCCCGTCCATCAGTCCCGCTTCCTCGAGTTCGGACGGAATGCCCCGGAAATAGCCCTGCAGCATGTAGAGCGCGACGGGGATCGTCGTCGCCGGATAGACAATCAGAAGCCCGGTCAGCGTGTTGCGCAGGCCAAGCTGTGAGAACACCGCGTAGAGCGGGATTACCAGCACGATCGCCGGAACCATGTAGATCAGAAGGATCGACCGCGACAGGAACGCCTGGCCCGGAAAACGCAGCCGCGCCACCGCATAGGCGCCTGGCACCGCGAACGACAGGGTGATGATCACCGTGCCGATGGCGACGATCGCCGTGTTCATCAGGAACGTGCCGAAATGATAGGTGGTGAACAGTTCCACATAGGAGCGGAACAGGCCGGCCGGTCCCTGCGACAGGTCGAGCGAGAAATCGAGCGGATTGGCAATCAGTTGCGCCTGGTTCTTCAGGCTCGTCATCACCATCACGTAGAAGGGCAGGGCGACGAGCACGGTGAAGAACACCAGCCCCAGCCCCTTGGCGAGCCGGATGGCGATGACCTCGGCCTGATAGCGCGTCAGCCGGCCCGAGGGCTGGCCACGCACGCATTCGCTGATCGCGGCCCAGGTCAGGCCGACGAAGGCGGCAAACGCGGCGAACTGGGCGAGCGGCGCGGTCGAAAGCGGCAGGCCGAGCGGCGCGCCGAAGGTGGCGATGACCAGCGCGATGGCGACCGAGGCGATCGCCGCGATCGTCAGCCCCGGCGTGCGCGCGGCGGGCCCGAATGCCATGATCAGCCCGCCGCACACCGCCCCCGCCAGCATCGCCGCCCCGACGGGCGGCGTGGTGATCGCGCCCGAAGCCAGCATGAAGGTGACCGACACGACGACCATCCAGACCAGCCCCCAGATGGCGCCGGTCACGATCCCCGCGATGGTCCCCACGCCCGGCTGCATCAGCCCTCATCCTGCGGCGAATATCTGAAGATGATCAGCGAGAAGCAAAGCAGGACCAGGAACACGACCACGGCGACCGCCGCGCCCGCGCCGAGGTTGGAGATGGCAAAGGCCTGTTCGTAAACATTGACGACGAGGGTGCGCGTGCCCGCCGCCCCGCCGGTCAGCAGGAAGATGTCGTCGAAATTGTTGAAGCTCCAGATGAAGCGCAGCAGGAACAGGATCGCCAGAATGCCGACGAGCTGCGGCAGCGAGATGTACCAGAACTGCTGCAGCGGCGTCGCCCCGTCCATCTCGGCCGCCTCGTACATGTCCGACGGGATCGACTGCATGCGCGCCAGGATGAACAGGAACGACAGCGGGAAGGACCGCCACGCCTCGATCAGGATGACCGTCGTCAGCGCCACGGGGAACTCGAAGGTCAGGCCGAAGAAGTCGAACGGCACGGCGCGTTGGCCAAGGAAATTGATCGGTTCGCCCAGCACGCCCATCTGGCGCAGGATCGCGTTCAGCGTGCCCGAGAACGGATCGAGCAGCAGAACCCAGGTGAACGCAATGGCGATCACCGGCGCGACATAGGGAAAAAGGAACAGCCCGCGCAGGATCGTGCGCCCGCGAAAGGTTGTGTTGAGCATCTGCGCGGCGAACAGGCCGAGCACGATGGCGCCGAGCGTGGCGAAGATCGTGTAGTAGATCGTCACCCGCAAAACGTGCCAGAATTCGTCGGCCGAGAAGATGCGCTCGAAATTCTCGACCGTGAATTCGGCGCTGGTCAGAATGTTCTCGGCGTCGGCGCGGCTGACCGCCTCGAAGGCGCGCAGCGGTTCGGGGTCGGCAAGATAGGCCTCGGTCGCCGTTACTTCGATCTCGATCGAGGCCCGGTAGCGCGGTTCGACCTCGCCCAGCGCGCAGTCGAGCCTGCGGCCGTCCAGCGTGCAGCGCGGATCGAGATCGCCGGCAAGCTCAAAGCCCGCCGGCAGCATGTCGGAGAAGCCCGCATTGCGCAGCGGGTCGTCCTGCGAGGAATTGCGCACCCGGTATTGCAGTGTCGCCACGTCGCCGGGCGCGACGAGATCGCCGCGCAGCCGCTCGTTGACGAAAAGGCTCGCCGGCCTCAGATCGCCAAGGCCGACCGGCTTGAACGAGATCCAGAAATTGGCGAGCAGCGGCGCCAGAACGACGGCCATGACGATGGCGAACGTCGGCAGCAGCATCGCATAGGCAAGGTTGCGCTCGCGCCGCGCCAGCGGCCCGAGCGTTTTCGGCGGCAGGGCCGGGCGCATGAGCGCCGCATCATGTGCCGCATCGCCGATGCGTTCGAGCTCTTCGGTCGTCGCCATGGCGGGTTCGCCGTGCGGGCGCGAACGCCGGGCGGGCTGTGGCCCGCCCGGAGCGGGCGCCTATTCGATGGCGCCCAGTTCGTCGTTCATCTGCGCGACCGCGGCGGCCGCCTCGATCTCGCCATCGATATACTGGCGCACGATGCGGTTGATGACCTGGCTGTTGATCATCTTGGAAGCGAGCGAAAGCTGGTTTTCCTTCACGCCCCAGCGGTCGGCCGTCTCAAGGCCCGAGGTGATCTTGTCGACCGTCTCCTGCGGGTAGACCTCCGACAGCGCCGCCTTGCGGTCGACGCCGACCGGCAGGTCGGCCCAGCCCTCGACGAAGCTGGTGGGTGCGTCCGGCGTGCCGCGCCGCACCGGGAACTTGCCTTCGGGCGCCATCGACAGCGTTTCGAGATAGCCCTCATCCATCGAGAACCTGACGAAGTCGGCGGCGACGTCCGTGTTGGCGTCGGCCGTCACGCCGAAATAGCGCACGTCCGCCCAGGCCGCGCCGTCCGGGTTGGACGGGCCGGAGAAGGTGGTCACCACGTCGGTCTTCGAGGCAAGCTCGGTCGAGGTCGGATCGTCATTGATCGTCGGCGGGGCCGAGTCGCGCAGGCCCGCAAGCTCGTCCAGGATGAAGGGCGACCAGATGATCATCGCCGCGTCGCCGGCGAAGTACAGTTCGCGCGACTGCTGCCAGAACAGTTCGCCCGGCGGCGAGGCGTCGGCCAGCGCCTTGTAGAACTCGAGCACTTCGGTGGTCGCCGCCTCGTCGAGCGGGGCGAACCCGTCCGCGCCGACCGGCGAGACGCCGTTGGCGAGGAAGACATGTTCGAGCACCTGGCTCATGAAGTTCTCGTCCACCTTGGTGGCGGCGACGAAGCCGTACATCTCGGGCGGGTTGTGCAGCGCGTCGATCGCGGCGGTGATGTCGGCGTAGGAATCGGGCGCTTCCAGTCCAGCCTCGTCGAACAGATCCTTGCGATAGACGATCATCTGCGTCCAGCCATCCACCGGCACGGCGGCGGTCAGCCCGTCGAAATCGGCCATGTCGATGGCGCCTTGCTGGAAAGTGTCGGCGCCAAGTTCCTGGACGATGTCGTTGTTGGTCTCGACATCGAGAATGCCGGCCTCGGCCCAGGGCAGCACATATTGCAGCGTGTGATAGATCACATCGGGCAGGTCGCCGGCGGCGAAGGCGGCGGTGGCGCGCGTGCCCAGTTCGCTTTCGGTGACGGGGATCACCTCGACCGTATGGCCGGTCGCCTCCTGGAAACGCGACGCGATCTCTTCCTGAACGGCCAGCCGTTCGGGTTGTTCTTCGGTCGTCCAGAAGCGGATCGTGTCGGCACTCGCCATGGCGGTCATCGAGACCGTCACGAGGAGCGCCCCGGTGAATGTGGTCAGGCTTCTCATTCGCTTTCCTCCCGTGCGAAAGACCCTGATGGGCGTCATGGCACACCGGAAAGGCCCGGCACGCCCGAACTGTCTGGGTGCGGACGGGAAAGCGGCACCAACGGCGCGTGTTGCGGCGCAAGTTCATGGCCGCGAACTGCCGTTGGGCCATCCTCCCTGAGCGAAATTTGTAGCCTTAAAGCGCTTTGGGAATCAAGCAGGACCGAATGACCGGCGGTGGCCGGCCGCGCGGCGCCGGTAACGCGATACAAGGGACCGGCGCCGCGCCGCCTGCCGGTCGGCGCGCCCCGAGGGGCGGCCGGCAGCCGGTGCTGTCTGCCCGAAATCGATAACCCACGAGCCCTGACCCGAACCTTAACCGCCAACCCCCCGAAATTCGGGGAGGGGCCGGCATGCAGACGCTTTGACGCGGGCCAACGCCGTGACAAAGTACGGACGGAACCGGACAGGGAGCAAAGCAATGATCGGCGGCACCGAAAGCGGTCTCAAGCCATGGCAGAACAGCGCCCGCGATCTCGTCAACGTCGCGATGGGACGCAAGGCGGCGGACCTCGTCGTCCGCAACGGGCGCTGGGTGAACGTTCATTCGGGCGAGGTGATCGCAGGCACCGATCTGGCGATCATCGACGGCCGCTTTGCCTATTGCGGTCCGGACGCCGGCCATTGCATCGGCGAGGGGACCGAGGTCGTCGACGCCGATGGCCGCTATCTGGTGCCGGGCCTGTGCGACGGGCACATGCACATCGAAAGCGGCATGCTGACGGTCACCGAGTTCGTGCGCGCGGTCGTCCCGCACGGCACGACCTCGATGTTCGTCGACCCGCACGAGATCGCCAATGTGCTCGGGCTCGACGGCGTCCGCATGATGCATGACGAGGCGCTCGAGATGCCGGTCAACGTGTTCGTGCAGATGCCATCCTGCGTCCCGTCCGCGCCGGGGCTCGAGCATGCGGGCGCCTCGCTCGGCCCGCAGGAAATCGCCGAGGCGATGGCCTGGCCGAACATCATCGGACTTGGGGAGGTGATGAACTTTCCCGGCGTCGCCGCCAACGACCAGACCATGGTCGGCGCGATCGCCGCCACCGTCGGCGCCGGCAAGACCGTCGGCGGGCACTACGCTTCGCCCGACCTCGGCATCGCCTTCCACGGTTATGTCGCCGGCGGGCCGGAGGACGACCACGAGGGCACGCGCGCCGAGGACGCCATCGCCCGCGTCAGACAGGGCATGAAGGCGATGCTGCGCCTCGGCTCGGCCTGGTACGACGTCGCCGAGCAGATCAAGGCGGTTACCGAGCACGGGCTCGACCCGCGCAACTTCATCCTGTGCACGGACGATTGCCATTCGGGCACGCTCGTGCGCGATGGTCACATGGATCGTGTCGTCCGCCATGCGATTCAGCAGGGGCTCGATCCTGTCACCGCGATCCAGATGGCGACGATCAACACGGCCGAGCACTTCCGGCTGGAGCGGGAGCTGGGCTCGATCACGCCGGGCCGACGCGCGGACTTCCTGATCGTGTCGAACCTTGCCGAGCTTCGGATCGACGAGGTCCGGGCGCGCGGTGTGAAGATGGCCGAACGCGGGCGGCTGACCGGCGAAATCTCGGCCTACGAATATCCGCAGGCCGCCAAGGGCACGGTTCGGCTCGGCAAGGAACTCGCCGCCGAAGACTTCCGCATCGAGGCGCCGGTGAACGAGGGCCGGGTCGACGTGCGTGTGATCGGCGTCATCGAGAACCAGGCGCCGACGCGGGCCATGCAGGCGACGCTCGATGTCGAGGGCGGGATCGTCCGGATGGACCGTCCGAACGATGTCTGTCAGATCGCGCTGGTCGAGCGACACCGGGGCACCGGCGCGGTCACGAACGCTTTCGTCTCCGGCTTCGGTTATACCGGCGATTGCGCGATGGCCTCGACCGTCGCCCACGACAGCCATCACATGATCGTCGTCGGCACCAACCACGAGGATATGGCGACGGCCGCCAACATGCTCGGCGAGGTCGGCGGCGGCGTCGTGATGGTCTCGAACGGCGAGGTGCTGGCGTTGGTCGAACTGCCGATCGCCGGGCTGATGAGCGATGAACGAGCCGAAATCGTCGCGCAGAAGGCCGACCGGCTGGGCGAGGCCATGCGTCAGATGGGCTGCACGCTCAACAACGCCTACATGCAGCACTCGCTGCTGGCGCTGGTGGTGATCCCCGAACTGCGCATTTCCGATGTCGGGCTGGTCGACGTGACGACGTTCGAGACGGTGGACGTGTTCGTGTGATGTTCAGTCGAACGCCTCTTCCCAGTCCTGACCGCCATAGAAGAAGCGCAGAAACGTCACGGCGTCCTCGTCGAGCGTGAAGGCGATGGTGATGCGGCGCTCGAAACCGACGATGCGCAGGCCCGGCAGCAGGTCGTCACGCGGCGCGCCACGCGCGGCGGCGAGGTCGAAGCCGAAGCAGAAGCGGCGAATGCGACGGACATAGGAGATCGCGACGGCTCGGCCGGCCGCCGATGAAATATGATCATAGATCGCATCGAGATCCGCCTTCGCTTTGGCCGTGATGCGGACGCGCCGCCGCCTCATCGATCCGAACTGGAGAGGCGTCGATGCCGATCCTCGATCGCATCGAATACTTCGTCGGCATCCAGAAGCTGCGACGGGTCCGCCTTGACTGCCTCATAGGTCGGCACGACCTCCTCGCGCAGCCATTTCTCGATCGCCGCGTCACGCTCGCGCAGTGCGCGCAGGCCCTCGCGGACCACCTCGCTGGCCGAGCCATATTCGCCGCTGTCGACCTTGCGGTCGATATAGTCGGCCGCCGCCTGCGGCAGGCTGACGGTTCGCTTCAGGGTCTTGCCCATGCGTCGGTCCTCGCTGGTATGAAGAAATCATACCAACCCGTCCAAGGAAGCTCAATCCCGCCAGAACGCCGGCGACAGCAGCACCAGCATGGTGAACAGTTCGAGCCGGCCCAGCAGCATGCCGAACGACAGGATCCATTTGGCGCTGTCGTCGAGCGCGCCGAAATTGCCCGCCGGGCCGATCACCTCGCCAAGGCCGGGGCCGACATTGGACAGCGCCGTCAGCGCGCCCGAGAAGGCCGTGACGAGGTCGACGCCGGTCAGCGCGACGAGCACCGTGCCGATCCCCACCAGCATGAAGAAGGTGCCGAAATACATCATCGTCACATATTGCTGCTGGTCGGGCACCGACACCGAGCCCGAGCGCACGGTGCGGATCGCATGCGGATAGATGAAGGTCTCCAGCGACCGCTTGATCACGCCGAACAGAATGATCCACCGCGTCGCCTTGATGCCGCCCGAGGTCGAGCCGGCGCAGCCGCCGAGCACGGTGGCGACGAGGATCAGCGCCACGGTGAACGAGTTCCACTCCATGTAGTTGTCGACCGCATAGCCGGTGGTCGTGACGATCGAGACGACCGAGAACACGGCCTTGGTGAAGCCTTCGCGGAACTCGATGGTCTCGGACAGATCGAGCTGCATCGACAGCAGGATCGCCAGAAACAGCGTGTAGCCCAGGAACACCAGAACCTGGTTGTCGCGAAACGCGTCGAACCTGGCCCGCAGCGCCAGCAGGATCAGCGCGGTGAAGGGCAGGGCCGCGATGATCATGAAGACGATGGCGATCCAGTGCGTCCACGGGCTGGCGAAGAAGCCGAAGGAGCGGTCGTGCGTGGAAAAGCCGCCCGAGGCGAGCGTCGTCATGGCGTGGTTGACCGCATCGAACGCGCTCATGCCCGACCACGCGTAGAGCGCCGCGCACAGCACGGTCAGCGCGGCGTAGATGCCGACGACCGAATAGGCGTAGGTCGAAAACCGCGCGAACGGCCGGTCGTAACGGTCCGACGACTCGATCTTGAAGAAGCTCGCCCCGCCGATCTTCAGGAACGGCAGGATGAACAGGCCCAGCACGATCACGCCGAGCCCGCCGATCCATTGCAGCATGGAGCGCCACAAGAGGATGCCCGGCGGCATGGTGTCGAGCCCCGAAAGAACGGTCGAGCCGGTCGTCGTCGCCCCCGACACGCCCTCGAAGACCGCGTCGGCCAGGCTCATCTCGATCGTGGCGAACATGAACGGCACCGACGCCGCCGCGCAGAAGGTCAGCCACAGCATGTTGACCACAAGGAAGGTGAATCGGGTCGAGACCACCGGTGGCCCGGCCCTGGTTGCCACGGCGATCAGCGCCGACAGACCGCCGATCATCGCCGCCGACGAGGCGAACACCTTCCAGTCCTCGTTGCCGTAATAGAGGTCGACGAGCCCCGGGATCAGCATCATCGTCGCCAGATAGAAGGCGAAGATCGCGCTCACATGCATCGCGCTGCGCAGCATGTTGGCATTCATGGAAGGGCCTGCCCCGCGTCCGGTATTCGCCTTCTGCCCGCACGGCCATTGGCAAAGCGGGTTGAGCGCGTATACACGGAGCGCCGCGCCGATGCCAAAGGATTTCGGCGCTGCACAAGCGGCGGACCCGCACCGCGTCCGCCGCCCGAACCCGTGGGAGTATGAGATGGACCTGCCGGCACCGGCCGAATTCGAGCGCGACGTGCGCGCCGCGCGCGCGGCGATGGATGCGCTGTTCGAACCGACCCCGCTGCAGGAGAACGTCTTCCTGTCCGAGCGCTACGGCGCGCGCATCTTCCTCAAGCGCGAGGACCTGACGCCGGTCCGCTCCTACAAGATCCGCGGTGCCTTCAACTTCCTGCGCAAGCGCATCGGCGCCGGTGAGACCGATCGCTTCGTGTGCGCGTCGGCCGGCAATCACGCGCAGGGCTTTGCCTATGCCTGCCGGCACTTCGGCGTGACCGGGACGGTCTTCATGCCGGTGACGACGCCCCAGCAGAAGATCGACAAGACCCGCGTCTTCGGCGGCGATGCGGTCGAGATCGAACTTGTCGGCGACATCTTCGACGCCTGCAACGCGGCCGCGCTCGAATTCGCCGCGCGCGAGGGCGCGGTGATGGTGCCGCCGTTCGACGACCCGGACATCATCGAGGGACAGGCGACGGTTGCCCTCGAGATCGCCGAACAACTGCCTGAGGGCGTCACGATGGACCGGCTGCATGTGGCGGTCGGCGGCGGCGGGCTGACGAGCGGCATGACGCTTCTGTTCGAGGCGCTCGGTCTCGCCCCGAAGATGATGCTGATCGAACCCGCCGGCGCCCCCAGCCTGAAGCGCTCTCTGGAACGCGGCGAGCGCGTCCGGCTCGACCGGATCGACAGCTTCGTCGACGGCGCCGCCGTCGCCCAGATCGGCGCGCACACGCACGACGTTCTCAGGCGCTACCGGCCCGAAGACGTCACGCTCGTCAGCGAGGATCGGCTGTGCTCGACGATCATCGAGATGCTCAATGTCGAAGGGATCGTGCTCGAACCGGCCGGCGCGCTGTCGATCGACGCGCTGCGCGACGTACCGGCGCGCGAACTCGCCGGCCGCACGGTCGTCTGCATCACCTCGGGCGGCAATTTCGACTTCGAACGCCTGCCCGACGTCAAGGAGCGGGCGCTGCGGCACGAGGGGCTGAAGAAGTACTTCATCCTGCGGCTGCCCCAGCGGCCCGGCGCGCTGCGCGACTTCCTCGAGATCCTGGGCCCCGAGGACGACATCACCCGCTTCGAGTATCTCAAGAAGTCGGCGCGCAACTTCGGTTCGATCCTGATCGGCATCGAAACCAGAAAGGCATCGAACTTCGTCGGGCTGATGGCGCGCATGACCGATGCCGGCTTCGTCTGGCAGGACATCACCGACAACGATCTCGTCGCCGGCGTTCTGGTCTGATCACTCGGCCGCGTCGCGATCGGGCAGGATGAAGTTGTCGCCCCCCTTGATCGGCTGGCCCTTCACCTCGTCCTTGAGGTCGCGGATGTGGCGCTTCGGCGGTATCCGCCCGTTGCGCGACAGCAGCACGGCGACCGGCCGGGTGCCGTCGAATTCGGACAGGATGATCACCATGATCGCCATGATCGGCACCGACAGGAGCGCGCCCGCGATCCCCCACAGCGACGCCCAGCTTGCCAGCGACACCAGGATGACGAACGGGCTGAGATTGAGCGACCGGCCCATCAGCGACGGTTCGAGGATGGAGCCCACGAACACCTGGCACGCGGTCAGCGCCAGGAACAGGCCCAGGATCGTCCCCCAGTCGCCGAACTGGACGATGGCGATGGCGACGGGGAACATCACGCCCAGGAACGAGCCCACATAGGGCACATAGTTCATCAGCGCGATCAGGACGCCCCAGAACGCGGCGAAATCGAGCGCCATGAACGCCATGACGACATAGCACATCAGCCCAAGGATCAGGTTGATCAGCGTCTTTGTCGCCAGATAGTCGCCGATGCGCGTGTTGATCACCGAGACGATCTCGATCACCCGGCGCGCGTCGTCGGGATTGTCGGTCAGCCGTTTGGACTTGCGCTCGAAGGCCTGTCGTTCGGCGAGCGCGAAGCCGGTGTAGACGAAGATAATGACCATCGTGCCGACGAGCACGCCGACCGACGTGACGGTCGAACCGATCAACGACTGCAGCGAAACGCCGCCGAGAATGTCGCGCCTGAGGGTCTCCCAGGTCGGTTCGGTCTCGAACCCGAACTCTTCGCCGAAGCCGCGCCAGACCCCCTGGATGATGCCGAGCAGCCGCTCCTGATAGGCCGGCGCCAGCGCCAGAAGCTGGTTGATGTTGGAGATGATCAGCCAGACGAAAGCGCCGACGATGCCGATGATCACCAGGATCGAGATCGCAAAGCGCACGGGCGAGGGGATCAGCGGTCCGATCGCCGGAATGCGCCGCATGTACTGCGCAAGGGCCGTGACGATGTAGGCCAGGATGATGCTGGCGATCACCGGAATGATGATGTTCTGGCCGATATAGAGGATCCAGCCGATCATCAGCGCGAGCGCGAGACCGAACACGAAATTGCGGAACCGGTCGTGACGTTGCGAGATCATGGGCGCTCCGGAGATCGGCGCATTGTTTCAGATCGGTGGCCGATTGTGCAAGCGCACAATCACGGGCGACACCGCAAAAGCGCCCCCGGCGAACCGTTCGCCGCTCCGCTGCGCTTGCCAAGCGGCCGCACGCTCCATAAGGGCGGTTCTTTCCAGACGGAGGAAAGCCGATGGCCGGGCTGGCGGCACTGTGTCTCGCCTATGTCTTTTCGCAGTTCTACCGCTCGTTTCTTGCGGTCCTGACACCGGCATTGGCGAGCGATCTTGACATGACCAAGGCGCAGCTCTCGCTCGCCTCGGGCCTGTGGTTCGCCGCCTTCGCATTGATGCAGTTCGTCGTGGGGGTCGCGCTCGACCGCGTCGGACCGCGCCGCACCTCGACGCTGTTCATGTTCGTTGCGGCCGCTGGCGCGTTCCTGTTCGCCGCCGCCTGGTCGCCGGTGGCGATCATCGTGGCGATGGCGCTGATCGGCGCCGGCTGCGCGCCCGTGCTGATGGCGTCCTACTTCATCATCGCACGCAATTTCGTCGCGGCCCGCTTCGCGCTTCTGGCCTCGGTCTTCATCGGCATCGGCAATCTGGGCAACATCGTCGGGGCCACGCCGATGGCCGCCGCCGCCGAGACTTTCGGCTGGCGCCCCACGGTCGCCGCGCTCGGCGTGGTGACGGCGCTCGTCGCGCTGGCGATCTTTGCAGCCGTGCGCGACCCCGGGCGCATCGACGATCCGGACGGCCCGCCCGGCTTCAGCGGGTTCATCGCGCTGATGCGCATTCGCGCCCTGTGGTTCATCATTCCGCTGACGCTGGTCTATTACGCCACCGCCGGCGGCATACGCGGCCTGTGGACCGGGCCTTTCCTCGCCGAGACCTATGGCGCCGACGCGCTGGTGATCGGCCAGGTCACGCTGGCCATGGCGCTGGCCATGGCGGTTGGCAGCTTCGTCTACGGTCCGCTCGACAACTGGCTGAACACGCGCAAATGGATCATCGTTTCCGGCGTCGCGGTGGCGATCGTGGCGTGCACGTTCCTGGCGTTGTTCCCGCAAAGCGGCATCGCGGCCGTCACCGTGGCGCTCGTCGCCATTGGGGCGGCCTGCGTCGGCTACGGCGTCCTGACCGCGCATTCCAAGAGCTTCATGCCGCCGGCGCTGATCGGCCGGGGCGTGACGTTGATGAACTTCTTTTCGATCGGTGGCGTGGCGCTGATGCAGATGCTGACCGGTGCCCTTGTGACCACGACCGCCGATCCGGCCGATCCCGTGCGGGCCTACCACTATCTGTTCGGCTTCTATGCGCTGATGCTGGCCGCCGCGCTCGCCATCTACCTTTTCTCGCGTGATGCAAGGCCGCGCGGGCCGGACCGGCCCGAAGGCCTATAGCCCTTCAACCCAGTCAGCGATCGTGTCGGCCATCATCCGGTTGTTGGACGGCGACAGCGCGTCGCCGGCGATGACATGGTCGTTCGGGTCGTCCGACTGTTCCACGGCGACGATCTGCGTCGGACCGCCCCAGCGCTCGGCGATCTGGCGCGTGACCGTGTGATCGACGATCTGGTCGGCATCGGAGAAGACGAACAGGGCCGGCATGGTGGCGTTCTCGTGGAAGAGCCCCCTTGCATGCGCGACGGCCGCGCCCATCGGCAGGATCGAGACGGACGGATAGCGCTCGGTCCAGAAACGCGCATGCGCCTCGTTCTCGGGTTCGAAGCTGCGCTCGGCGCCCAGGATCAGCGGCACGATCCGCTCCGCGAAGGGCATGGTGAGGATCTCGCTGCCGCCGGCCTTGACCTTGAAGTTCGGCGAAACGAACACGATCCCGTCGATCCGGTCCCTGAGATCGGGATGGAGCGCGGCGATCGCGGCGAGCGTGCCGCCGGTCGAAGTGCCGATCAGCACGACCGTCTCGCCCAGCCTTTCGCCGATGGCGATCGCTTCGGCGACATCGTCCATCCAGTCCTGCACCACCGGCTCTGCCATCGCATCATTCGAACGGCCGTGGCCGGCAAGCCGGGTGTAGAACAGGTTCGCGCCCAGTGCCTCGGCCGCCATGTCGGGCGCAGGCCGTATTTCGCCGGCCGAAGCGGAAAAGCCGTGCACGTAGACCAGCGCCACGGGCGTCTTTGCCTTCGAGGCGGGGAACGCCCAGACGATCTGCTTTTCGGCGCCCTCGACGATGTCGTCGAACCGCGCCTCGCTCTCGGCCAGATAGGCGTCGAGATCCTCGCCGATCGTCGCCGCGTCGAACCGCAACGCGGTGTCGACCGGTTCGCGCGGTCCGAACAGCCACAGCGCGGCGATGACGACGATGAGGGCGACGAGCGCATAGAGCACGATGCGTATCCGGGATCTGCGTCTTGGTTGCGGAGCGGGCGCGGTCTGGTCGGCCATGGCGGTGCGAATCCGGTTTGCCACTGATGGGTGCCGATTGGTAGCCGCAGGCCAGCGGCTTGGCAAACGGTCGGCCCGGCCCGTTGGCGACATTGACAGGGCCGGTCCGACCGCCGATCTTGCCCGCAAAGGAGACGATGATGGCGGGATTTCTCAGGCGTCTGTTCGGCGGAAGCGACGACGGTGGCGACGACCCGTCCGCGCGCGCGCCCGACGAGGTCTATGAGGGCGTCGAGATCCGAGCCGCGCCGGTCAAGGAGGCCGACGGCCAGTGGCGTCTGGCGGGCACACTGACAAGGACCGTCGACGGCGCCACCATCACGCGCCGTTTCCTGCGTGCCGATCTGCTTGCCTCAAGGGACATGGCCGTGTCGTCATCGCTCGCCAAGGCGCGGCTGATCATCGACGAAAACGGCGACCGCCTGTGGACCGGCGACACCGACCGGCCCACCTGACGCCCGCTTGACGCGCCGCGCGCCGGACCGCAAAAGGGCGGTCTTTCCCGCCGTTTGCCGAGCGCTTCATGTCCGACTTCCTTGCCGCCGAACGCCTGACGGTCCGTCCCGTCCGTGCATCGTTGCGCGGCCGGGCCGTGCCGCCCGGCTCCAAATCGATCACCAACCGCGTGCTCCTGCTGGCCGCGCTCGCCAACGGGACGAGCCGCATCACCGGCGCGCTCAGGAGCGACGATACCCGCCATATGGCGACGGCCCTGCGCGCAATGGGCGTATCGGTCGAGGAAACCGACGCAACCAGCTTCGAAATCTCCGGAAACGGCCAACTGCAAGCGCCTTCCGATCCGCTCTTTCTGGGCAATGCCGGCACCGCCACGCGGTTTCTGACGGCGATCGCCGCCTCGGTCGACGGGACGGTGGTGGTCGATGGCGACGAACACATGCGCAAGCGGCCGATCGCCCCGCTGGTCGAGGCGCTGCGTGCATGGGGTGTCGCAATCGAGGCCCCGAGCGGATGCCCGCCGGTCACGATCAGGGGGACCGGCCGGCTGCCGGCCGGCCGGGTGACGATCGATGGCGGTCTGTCCAGCCAGTATGTCTCGGCGCTGCTGATGGCCGCGCCGCTGGCCGAGGGGCCGGTCGACATCGTCCTCACCGGCGATCAGATCGGCGCGCGCGGCTATGTCGACCTGACGATCGCCGCCATGGAAGCCTTCGGCGCCGGCGCCGAGGACGTTTCCGCCGGCCACTGGCGCGTTTCGCCGACCGGGTACATGCCCGCCAACCATCATGTCGAGCCCGATGCGTCGGCGGCGACTTACCTTTGGGCGGCTCAGCGCCTGACGGGCGGCGCCATCGACATCGGCACCGCGCCGGACGCGTTCACCCAACCCGACGCGAAAGCCCATGACCTGATCGCGCTTTTCCCGCGCATGCCGGCGGTGATCGACGGCGCGCAGATGCAGGACGCCGTGCCGACGCTTGCCGTTCTCGCCGCCTACAACGAGACACCGGTTCGCTTCGTCGGCATCGGGAATTTGCGCGTGAAGGAATGCGACCGCATCGCAGCGCTCAGCCAGGGGCTGAACGTAATCCGACCCGGCCTTGCCGCAGAGGAGGGCGACGAACTGGTCGTCCACGCCGATCCGACGCTCAGGGGCGCGACGGTGTCGGCGGAGATCGACACGTTCGCCGACCATCGCATCGCCATGAGCTTCGCGCTCACCGGGCTCGTCACCGATGGCATCACGATCCTCGATCCGGGCTGCGTCGCCAAGACGTTCCCGGCCTACTGGGACGTGCTCGCGGGGCTGGGCGTCGAACTGCGACCGGCCGGCTGACGACCCATTCGACACCCGCTTCTCGTGTGCCTCAGTGCACATTCCGATCGGCAGCGATCTGACATCTACGGCGCATAGTGAGCCAATGATGGAGACCCACATGAGAAATACCCTTTCACTGGCGATGGCCGCGGCCATCGCCATTCCCCTCGGCATCGGAGCAATCGCGGTCGCGCCGTGTACGGCCACCGCGGGCATCTTCTGTGATGTGTGCAAGGCCCAGGGATGCAAGTGCGACGGCGAGAAGTGCTATGACTGCGACGATGCGCTGACCACCGACCCCGGAAACGAGAACGGCAGCCGGACGCCGAGGTTCGGACTGAAGAGCAGCCTGTCGGCGCCGGCGGCTCAGCCGGGCCAGTTTACCCGATAAGCCGGCGATCGGTCATGAAGGTGTGAGGCGGGCTATCGCTCCGCCTCATGCCAGCCCCGGATCGATCCCCACATTGGGCCGGTCGATCACTTCCCTAAGCGCAAAGGACGAGTTTATCTTTACGACGTGCGGCAGGTTCGACAGCCAGTCGCGGTGGATGCGCTCGTAATCGGCCAGGTCCCTGGCCGCCACGCGCAGGATATAGTCGTACTCGCCGCTCATCAGATAGCAGACCAGAACGTTCGGACAGCGCCTGACCGCCTCCTCGAAGGCGCGCAGCGTCGTCTGGAACTGGCCTGACAGCGAGATGTGAACGATCACCGTCATCTGGTGGCCGAGCGCGCTGTTCGAAACACGCGCGTGGTAGCCCCGGATCGTGCCCGCCTTCTCCAGCGCGTCGAGCCGGCGCGAGCAGGCCGAGGGCGACAGGCCGACCTTCTCGGCGAGCGTCGCGTTGGGCATGCGCCCGTTCTTCTGAAGCTCGGTCAGAATCGCACGATCGATCGCATCAAGAGCCATGGTCGCAAAAATTCCCGGTGATTGCGCTGAATTCCCGCAGACTATTGCACAATTGCCGGGACGTCCACCGGCCTTTGCACGGACATTGCGCGCCGCTTCTGCGATCCTTGACGCACATGAGTTTTGGGAGGCTCGAATGCTCGTCGGCTGTCCGAAGGAAATCAAGAACCACGAATACCGCGTCGGCCTGACGCCGGGTTCGGTGCGCGAATATGTGGCCCACGGCCATCAGGTGATCGTCGAGACCGGCGCGGGCATGGGCATCGACGCGGGCGATGACGCCTATCGCGCCGCCGGCGCGCGCATCGCCGAGAACGCTTCGGAAGTGTTCGAAAAAGCCGACATGATCGTCAAGGTCAAGGAACCGCAGCCGTCCGAGTGGACGCAGTTGCGCGAAGGCCAGATCCTGTACACCTACCTGCACCTGGCGCCAGATCCGGACCAGACCCGCGGCCTCGTCGAGAGCGGCTGCACGGCGATCGCCTACGAGACCGTCACCGACGATCACGGCGGCCTGCCGCTGCTGGCCCCGATGTCGGAGGTGGCCGGCCGCCTGTCGATGCAGGCCTCGGCGACCGCGCTGCAGAAGGCCAATGGCGGGCGCGGCGTGCTGCTGGGCGGCGTGCCGGGCGTCAAGCCGGGCAAGGTGACGGTGATCGGCGGCGGCGTGGTCGGCATCAATGCCGCGCGCATGGCGATCGGCCTTGGCGCGCATGTGACGATCATCGACCGCTCGCTGCCGCGCCTGCGCGAACTCGACAACATCTTCCAGGGCCGGGTCGAGACCCGCTATTCGACGGTCGAGGCGCTCGAGGAGACCGTGTTCGACGCCGACGTGGTGATCGGCGCGGTGCTGATCCCCGGCGCGGCCGCCCCCAAGCTCGTCACGCGCGAGATGCTCGGCGGCATGAAGAAGGGGGCGGTGCTGTGCGATGTCGCCATCGACCAGGGCGGCTGCTTCGAGACCTCGAAACCGACGACCCATGCCGAACCGACCTACGAGGTCGACGGCATCGTCCATTACTGCGTCGCCAACATGCCCGGTGCCGTGCCGGTCACCTCGGCGCACGCGCTCAACAATGCCACGCTGCGCCAGGGCCTGGCGCTTGCGAACCGCGGGCTTGAGGCGCTGACCGACGACCCGCATCTGCGCAACGGGCTGAACGTCCATCGCGGCCGGATCACCAACGGCCCGGTGGCCGAGGCGCTCGGCTACGAACTGGCCGAGCCGCAGGTGGCGCTCAAGGTCGCCTGATCGGCGAACGGTTTGCGTCCGGCGTCCTCCCCGCCGGGCACAGAGGGTCCGGTGGCGTCCTCGCGCCCCGGACCCAAATCATTTCTAGTATCCGATCACCAGATCGGTGACCCGGCGCAGCGTCACACGGCGGTTGCGCCACTCGGCGCGCTGGGTCGGGACCAGCAGGTCTTCCTCGCCATAGCCGATCGTCTCCATGGCGCGCCACGGAACCCCGTGCCTGGCAAGCCCGGCGGCGACCGATTCGGCACGGGCCTGCGAAAGGCGCAGGTTGGCCGCGTTCGAGCCGACCGCGTCCGTATGACCCTCGATCAGGAACAGTTCGCGGCCGCGCCGGCGCAGGATGCGCTTCATGGCGATCGCGATCTCCTCGAGCTTCCAGGATTCGCTGCGCGGTATGTGCGCCGAACCGAAGGCGAAGTTGATCGACTGGATGTCGACGGACGGTGCGATGCGGCGCAGGTCGCGCCGGCGTTTGAGTTCGCCGATCGACACGCGTGCGTCCGGCATGATCACCCTGGACGGATCGGCGCCGAGCCTGTCGAGCAGTTCGGCCGCCGAAGGCGTCGACTGGGCGGTGGCGGGCAGGGCGGTCAGCGACAGTGCGCCGCCGGCAAGGGCGGCGAGAGCCGCCCGGCGATGGAGGCAATTGGTCATGGTCGTTCCCTTCGGGTTCAATATCCTCGGGAACGTGATGCCAGCGCGCGGCTGAATTGCCGCTGAACGCCCCGTTCAGGGACCGCCGGTGATGCCGAAGCGGGTCGAAAGGCCGGTCCGCTCGTTCTCGGTGAGCGGATGCACGCGGCCCTGCGACTGCCGGTAGGGCCGGAAGCCCATCTTCTGGTAGAGCGGCAGCGCCGCCGGGTGGTCGAGCGTGCAGGTGTTGACCGTGACTTCCTCCGGCTCGGCCGACCATGCCGCCTCGATCGCCCGGCCCAGGAACCAGCGGCCGAGCCCCATGCCGTGCACGTGCGGCATCATCCCGAAATAGGCCAGATCGGTATGGCTTTCGCTCTTGCGGTTGAGCTCGAAGAAGCCAGCCGGCGCGCCGTCGACATAGAGCACGGTGATCTCGCACGGCTCGGCGTGGACGGCACGCCGAAGCGCGGCATCGTCCATGCGCAGCCGCGCTTCCCAGTTCCAATGGATGCCGACCTGGAAATAGAGGTACCGGTAGAAGTGCAGCGGGGGCTCCGGCACCGCCAGCAGCGCCGCGTGCACGTTTGCCGGCTTGGCCGGATAGGTCGCCGGCGGCCGCTCCATGCGCAGGTAGGTGATCGTCGTGTCGAGCGGCTCGGCACCGTTCGCCGCCTGTCCCGCGCGGTTCGGCCTCAGCCAGCTCATCGTCCTACCCGTCCGCCGGCCCCGTTTCGACGGGCGTGTCGGCGCGCCCGCCCCATTGAGACCATGATCCGTCATAGAGCCTGTGGTCGGCCGCGCCGAGCGAAGCGAGCGCCAGATTGATCACCGCCGCGGTGACGCCCGACCCGCAGGTCGTCACCACCGGCCGGTCGGGATCGATGCCCGCTTTGGCGAGCGCGGCCCGCAGCCCTTCGAGATCCTTCAGATAGCCGTTCTCCGACAGCGTGGCGTAGTGCACGTTGCGCGCGCCCGGCATGTGGCCCGAGCGCATGCCCGCGCGCGGTTCGGGCTGGGAGCCGGTGAACCGTCCGGGCCCGCGCGCATCGGCGATCTGCGCCGATCCCCCGGCAACGATGTCGCCCATCGCGTCGAGATCGACCACGCGGCCGGCGTCGAACTTCGGAACGAAGGCGGTGCCCGCGATCTTCGTGGGCGCGTCGGTGACGGGCCGGCCGTCGGCCTTCCAGTTGTCGAAGCCGCCGTCGAGCACGAAGACGTTGGATGCGCCCATGACGCGGAACATCCACCACACGCGCGGCGCGGTGAACATGCCCGGGCCGTCATAGACGATGATCGTGTCGTCCCGGGTGATCCCCATCGCGCTGACGTGGCGCTCGAATTCGGTCGGCGAGGGCAGCGTGTGCGGCAGGTCGCTTTCGGGATCGACCACCGCATCCTGGTCGAAGAAGACCGCGCCGGGAATGTGCGCGGCGTCATATTCCGCGCGCGCATCGCGCTTCTGGTCGGGCAGGTACCAGGACGCATCGACGATCGACAGGCCCGGATCGTGCAGATGCTGTTCCAGCCAATCGGGCGAGACGACGAACGGGCTCTTGTCGGCCATGGCGATCCCTATTGCGGCGGTGCGCCGAACCTTATCCGGAAGCGGCGGTTCTCGCGACCCTTCTTCTCGATCTTGCCGATATGGATCGCTCCGACCTCGCCCGTCGAGCGGACATGCGTGCCGCCGCAGGGCTGGCTGTCGATCGCCGCATCGGCGCCGATGCAGACCAGCCGGATGCGACCGGCGCCCGAAGGCGGGCGCACATTCTTCGATTTGACCAGGCCCGGATTGGCGTCAAGTTCGCTCTCGTCGATCCACTGCGCGTAGACGGGGTGATCGGCGCCAACCATCTCCATCAGCGCGGCCGCCACCTCGGCCTTGTCGACCGTCTCGGCCATGTCGAAATCGACGCGGCTTTCGGTCTCGCCGACCGACGCGCCGGTGATCGGGAAAGGGCAGGCGACCGTCAGCAGATGGCAGGCCGTATGCATGCGCATCAGCGCGTGCCGCCTGTCCCAGTCGATCGCGAGCCGCACGGTTTCGCCCGCCTCGGGCAGGGCCGACCCTTCGGCCGGCACGTGCACGATCTCGTCCTTGGTCTCGCCGGTCACGGTGGTTGCGATCGTGATGGTGCTGCCGTCGGCCCGGGTCAGCGTTCCGCTGTCGCCCGGCTGACCGCCCGAGGTGGCATAGAAGATGGTCCGGTCCAGCACGATCCCGCCGCGTTCGTTGACGCCGGCGATGGTGGCCTCGGCCTCGGCCAGATAGGCATCGTCTCGGAACAGCGCCTCGGTGCGGCTCACGGTTCGATCCCTTCGGTGACCGGGCGCAGGAAGCTGCGCTCGTAACGGCGGATGCAGCCGGTGCGCCGGGCGAAATCGAAGGCGGCCCGGCAGTCGGCGTCGTCGAACGATCGGGTCCGGTAGTCTTCGTAGCTGGCAAGGCTGTCGAAGGTGAAGCTGGCATAGGCGATGTCGCTTTCGCCCTCGGCCGGCAGCAGATAGCCATGGTGCTTGCCGCCGAACCGCTCGACGAGCGTGATCCACAGCCGCCCGTAATGCTCGAAATCGTCGATCCTGTCCGGATCGATCTCGTAGCGCAGAAAGCAGGTGATCATCCGGCGTCCTCGAACGGCACGTCGATGTCGGCCGTGCGCTCCATCCATTCGGGCACCGGCAGCCCCTTTTCGCGCAGGAACGCGGGATTGTAGATCTTGGACAGGTAGCGGTGGCCGTAGTCGCACAGGATCGTCACGATCGTATGGCCCGGCCCGAGTTCGCGCGCCATCGCCTTGGCGCCGGCGATGTTGATGCCGGTCGATCCGCCCATCACCATGCCTTCCTCGTGCACCAGCTTGAAGATGATGTCGAGCGCCTCCTCGTCGCCGATCCGCCAGGCGAAATCGGGTGAAAAGCCCTCCAGATTGGCCGTCACCCGGCCCTGGCCGATGCCTTCGGTAAGCGAGGATCCCTCGGACTTGAACTCACCGGTCGTATAGAAGCTGTAGAGGGCGGCCCCGTGCGGGTCGGCGATGCCGATCTTGACGTCCTTGTTGCGCGCGCGCAGACCCTCGGCGACGCCGGCCAGCGTGCCGCCCGAGCCGACCGCGCACACGAACCCGTCCACCTTGCCGTCCGTGTCGCGCCAGATTTCCGGCGCGGTCGCGTCGATGTGCGCCTGCCGATTGACGGTGTTGTCGAACTGGTTGGCCCAGATCGCCCCGTTCGGCTCGGATTTGGCCATCTGTTCGGCCAGCCGGCCCGAAAGCCGCACATAATTGTTGGGGTTGCGATAGGGAACGGCCGGCACCTCGACCAGTTCGGCCCCGCCCAGGCGCAGCGCGTCCTTCTTTTCCTGCGTCTGTGTTTCCGGGATGACGATCACCGTCCGGTAGCCGAGCGCCTTGGCGACCATGGTCAACCCGATGCCGGTGTTGCCGGCCGTTCCCTCGACGATCACGCCGCCGGGCTTGAGCAGTCCCTTCTGCTCGGCGTCCCGGATGATCCAGAGCGCGGCGCGGTCCTTGACCGACTGGCCGGGATTGAGGAATTCGGCCTTTCCCAGGATCGTGCAGCCGGTCTCCTCGGAGGCGCGCTTGAGCTTGATCAGGGGCGTGTTGCCGATGAGATCGATGATCGAGGCATGCATGGAACTGGGGACTCCCGTCTTTGGGCGGAAGGCTAAAGGCGGCCCATCGGCGGGGCAAGGCAATTATGCTGCGCAAACAAGGTGGTTGACGAATTGTTTGCCATGACCAAATGACTATCGAAAACCGCATTCGCCGGTGATCCGGTCCGTGTCTCGTCGCGTAGACGTTTCAGAAATGTGACACTGGGCGGCAGGGACCGCCATTTGGGGATGACCATGTATCAGGGACAGTTCGGCACACTCGATGCGCTGGTAAGCGGATATGTTGCGGGCAGCCTGCCAAGGCCGCTGCATGTTCTGATGGACGCGCATCTGGAGCTTTCGCCGGCCAATCGTCCCATCGTCGCCGGGCTCGAGGGCGTGGCGGGGGATGCGCTCGAACAGCTCGACCCGATGGAACTGGGCGATCGCGACGGCGCGCTGTCGGCGATCTTCGCCAGCACGACATCGGCCGAAACCGACCCGGTCAAGCGGTGCGGGACGATGCCGCGTGCGCTCGCCGACTTCGTCGGCCACTCGGTCGACGACATTCCGTGGAAGACCAAGATGCCCGGTTTCCGCGAGTATGACATGGAAGATGTCGACGGCTGCCATGTCTCGATGTTCTGGATCAAGCCGGGGCGCACGGTTCCCTCGCACACCCATGAAGGCATGGAACTGTCGCTGATCATCGACGGGGCCTTCCGCGACGAGCGCGGCCGTTTCGGGCGCGGCGACATCTCGATCGCCGACCCCTCGGTCGACCACCGTCCGGTGGCGGAAAGGGACGTGCCCTGCATCGGATTTGCGGTGACCGACGCGCCCTTGCGCCTGACCGGCTCGCTGCGCCAGCGCCTGAGCGACATTCTGGCGATCTGACCGCTTCCGCCTCCCGATTTCACAGCACGCAACCAACTCCGGCCCCGGTGCGTACCGCAACCGGGGTCTTTCTTGTCGGCCGGACCGGCCCATATCCAACCGCAAGCCAGAAGAAGGGGTGCATCGATGGACCTTTACAGGATCAAGGCCGGCGACGGGGTCGTCTGGATCACCGGCGCCAGCGCCGGCATCGGGCGCGCGGTCGCACTGAAGTTCGCCGAGAAGGGCTATGACGTCGTCGCCAGCGCGCGCAGCAAGGACAAGCTTGCCGCGCTCGCCGAGGAAAGCGGTCCGATGCTCGGCTCGATCGAGCCGTTCGCATGCGACGTGACCGACCGCGAGGGCATGAAGAAGGCGGTCGCCGAGATCGAGGCGGCGCACGGGCCCATCTGCCTTGCCATCTTCAACGCCGGCAATTACTGGCCGACGCGCGGCGAGGCGCTCGATATCGAGGCCTTCGACAAGACCTTCGGCATCAACTTCTTCGGCGTCCTGAACGGGCTGGTGCCCGCCGTCGAGCGCATGAAGGCGCACGGTAAAGGCCAGATCGTCATGGTCGGCTCGGTTTCGGGCTATTCGGGCCTGCCGGCGGCGGCGGCCTATGGCGCGTCGAAGGCGGCGATCAACAATTTCGGCGAGTCGCTCAAGTTCGACTTCGACAAGCTCAACATTCGCGTCCAGGTGGTCAATCCCGGCTTCATCGACACGCCGCTGACCGAAAAGAACCGGTTCGAGATGCCCGCGCTCATGCCCGTCGACAAGGCCGCGGCCGCGATGGTCGCCGGCATCGAGAATGGCGGTTTCGAGATCACCTTCCCGCGCCGCTTCACCTGGCTGCTGAAGATCATGCGGATGATGCCGCACCCGGTCTATTTCTTCGTGATGAAACGGGCGATGCGCTGGGACAAGCAGGAACTGAAGTTCGGCGATACGACACCGGCCTCCGTGGTCAGGGAAAGCTAGCTTTCAGCCCCGCGCAGGCGCCTCGATCGTGCGGCGCAGCGCGCCCTGTTCGGAGGCGTCGAGCGGGAAGTTCCACATCAGCGCGATGGCGCCCAGCTTCAGTCCGACGGGCACCAGCGAATAGATCACGGCCAGCGCGGTCAGTGCCGTCGCGCTCTGGTCAGGCCCGCCGCCGGTCTCAAAGCCGAACCAGCCGAGCACCGGAAACGCCAGACCGACCGCCAGCGCCAGCGAGAGCTTGGTCGCAAGGCTCCATGCCGCGAAATAGACCCCCGAGCGCTGCTCACCTGAGGCCGCCGTGTCGACATCGATCACGTCCGCCTGGATCGCCGGCGGAATGGCGAGATCGAAACCGACAAGCAGGCCGGTCGCCGCGCAGATGACGGCGAAGGCCGCGATGTCGCCCTCCGACAGCAGCGGCACCGGCGCGAAGATGATGCAGGCGGCGATCATGCCGAGCGACCAGGCGCGGTGCTTGCCGATCCGTTTGGAGGCGAACGCGGCGAGAGGCACGCCGGCGACACCGCACGCGAAGTAGAGGAACAGAAGCGGCCCCTGCAGGTCGGTCGCGCCCAGATAGTCTCCGACGAAGAAGAGGAACAGCGTGGCCGGGATGCCGTTGGCGAGCCCGTTGACGAAGAAGGCCACGATCAACCGCAGGAACGGGCCGTTTTCGCGCAGGTGCCGCAGGCCTTCGCGCCAGCCGACCGGGGCCTTGGTGTGTTCGGCGGGCTCGGGCACGGCGACCACGGCCACCGCGCCGAAGACGGGCAGGGTCGCGGCGATGATCAGGCCGAGCAGCGCCAGCCCGTGAAAGCCCGCCGCGTCGTCGAAGCCCAGCGAGAAGGGCAGGGCGATGGCGATCAGCGTGCCGGTCAGCGTCAACCCCTCGCGCCAGCCGGTGATCGTCGACCGCGCGCCATAGTCGCCGGCCATCTCGGCGCCCCAGGCATAGAACGGGATGATCGCCGCCGTATAGCCGAGCGACAGGGCCATGCCCCATCCTGCCAGATAGAGAGGGCCCGCCCCTTCCGGCGGCCAGAACAGCATGAAGGCGGCCAGGGCGCAGATCGGCAGGGCGAGGGCGAACAGCCGGCGCCTGCGGCCGAACTTGCCGCGCCAGCGGTCGGCGACGATGCCGATGAACGGATCGTTGAAGGCGTCGAACAGGCGAACAGCCAGCAAAGCCGCGCCCGTGGCGCCGAGCGACAGGCCGACCGGGCCCGAATAGAAGGCCGGCAGCAGGATGTAGAGCGGCAGCGTCAGGGCCGCCAGCGGCAGCGCCGGCAGCGCATAGGCGATGATGCGCGACAGGCGGGGCAGGTCGGAACTGGCCGTCGGAAGCGGCGCGCGCATCAGGATGCTTTCGGCTTGAGGGACATGCGCCTTCAATACGCGGGCGCACGGCGAACGGTTCAGCCGACGGGACGCCCGTTCAGCCGTTGCGGGCGAAGGTCAGCTGCCGGACGTCGATGAACTCGGCGCGGAAGCCCGCCTCGCAATAGTATAGGTAGAACTCCCAGAGCCGCTTGAAGCGCTCGTCGAATCCCATCGCGTTGATCTGCGGCCAGGCCTGCCAGAACCGGTCGCGCCATTCCGACAGCGTGCGGGCGTAGTCCTGCGGGAAGATGCGTTCGCCGATCAGCTGGAGCGCGTGGCGGGTGCCAAGATCGTGCAGTGCCGACGGCGGCGGCAGCATGCCGCCGGGGAACACGTAGCGCTGGATGAAGTCGGGCTGCTTGCGATAGATCGGGAAGGCCTTCTCGTCGATCGTGATGATCTGGAGGCCCGCCTTGCCGCCCGGCTTGAGGACGTCGCGGACCTTGGCGAAGTAGGTTTCCCAGTATTCTTCCCCGACCGCCTCGAACATCTCGATCGACACGACCTTGTCGTAGCGCTCGGTCTCGTCGCGATAGTCCTGGAACTTGATCGTGACCTTGTCGTTCAGGCCGGCGAGCCGGATGCGCTCGCGCGCGAAGTCGAACTGCTCGCGGCTGATCGTCAGTCCGGTCACGCGGCAGCCGATCTCGCGGGCGGCGAACTCGGCAAAACCGCCCCAGCCGCACCCGATCTCCAGAACATGGTCGTCCCGGGTGATGCCCGCCGCCTCGGCGAGCGCGCGATACTTGGCCGCCTGGGCGCTTTCGAGGCTGTTGGCGCCGGTCTCGTAGAGCGCCGACGAATAGGTCATCGAGGGGTCGAGCCAGAGCGCGTAGAAATCATTGCCGAGGTCGTAGTGGGCGGCGATGTTCTTCTGGGCGCGCGTCTTGGTGTTGCGATTGAACCAGTGCCGGATGCGCGAGACGAACTTGACCGTCGCGCCCGCCCTTGCCAGCCGTTCCGACAGTTCCTCGTTGACGACGAACAGTTCGAGGAACGTCGTCACGTCCGGGCTCTCCCAGTCGCCGTCCATGTAGCTCTCGGCAACCCCGATCGTGCCGCCGGAGATCGCCTTCCGGGCCAGATTCCAGTTGTGCAGGATCAGGACGCCGTCCGGGCCCGGCGCGTGACCGTCGATGCGGACCGTGCGGCGGTCGGGCAGCCGGATCGTCAGCGATCCCTGCGGCAGGTGCAGCGCCGCGCGCAGCGCCAGCTTTGCCTTGAACGGAAGACCGCGCAGATAGCGGCCGATATTGTTCTTTGTCAGCGGTTCTGCGGCGGCGATCACCTCGCGCACCACGTCGCCCGAACCACGCATCATATTCGTTGAGGCCATCTTACCCGTCCGCCTGCCTGTTCCGGTCCCGGGGCGCGCGGCAGCCATACGCGCCTTGCCGTTTATTCGGCGGGGCCGGGCGCAGCGTCGTCATAGGAGACCGGTTGCGGCGGCTTGCCCCGCGAGATGAATTTTGCGCCCTTGATCCATAATTTCAAGGCTTCCCAATGGATTCCGGCGACAACCTTAAGCGTCATGAAGGGCAGGCGCCCCACCTGACCGGCGAGTGAGGCGCTCGTCAGGGGCCGCGCCGTGCCCGAGAAGGTGGCCGACAGAACCGGGTCGGCGCCTTCGGTTTCGAGGATGCGCAGGCGCACCGTCTCGCCCGGCGGCACGATGCGGAAATGATATCGCATGCCCATCTCGATGAACGGGGAGACGTAGAAGATCTTGGTGCGCTCCTGGCGCAGTCCTGCGGGGCCGAGCTCGCCTCGTTCGACCTTGCACACATAGGTGTGCCGCTCGCCGAACGTGTTGCGAACCTCGTAGATGACCGTCGTCAGCGCCTCGGCACGATCATAGCAGAAATAGACCGACAGCGGGTTGAAGACGAAGCCCATCAGGCGCGGATAGGCCAGCAGCAGGATGCGTTCCGGCCGCCCAGCGCCCGCTTCCTCGGCCAGCCTCGCCGCATGGTCGCGCAGGCGCGCATGCCCGCCATCCGCCGGCAGATGATCGCCCTCGTGAAACGAGACCAGATTGCGCCGGTTGACGGAGAACAGCGCCGAGGCGCGGTCGGCTTCCTCCAGCCGGTCGAGGTCGAACAGGCCGGTGAACACCCGGTACGTGAACCGGTGTCCGAACGGTTTGAGGCGCGCATGCATGACCTTGCCCGGATAGAGCAGGGCGGCCGCGTCCGGCGGCGCGAACAGCGCAACGCCGTCCGTCGCAGGACCATGGCCGGAAACTGTCACATGCGCGGTCATCTCGGCAGCCTACTCCGCCGCCACCGGCAGCGGCAAATCGACCGGCCGTGCGGCCGGCTCTTCGGACCGCCACGGAATGTGCCCGCCCAGGGCCTCCGCCGCCGCAAGACCCGAGCGCAGCCCGTCCTCATGGAAGCCGAAGCCGGTCCAGGCCCCGGCGAACCAGGTGTCGCGGCGCCCCTGGATCAGCGGCAGGCGCGCCTGCGCGGCGAGCGCGCCGGCGTCATATTGCGGGTGGTCGAACGTCCACTCGCCGAAGACGGTCCCCGGCGCGGGCTCGCGGGTCGGATTGAGCGTGACGAAAAGCGGATAGCGCTGGTCGATGTTCTGCAGCCGGTTCATCCAGTAGGTCAGACAGATCTCGCTGTCATCGCCCGTGCCGCTGCTGCGCAGATAGTTCCACGCCGCCCACGCCGCGCGCCGGCAGGGCATGAAGCTGGGGTCGCGATGCAGCACGACCCGGTTGGGCTTGTAGGGAATGGCGGACAGGATGTCCGCTTCGTTGGCATCGGCATCGCCCAGCATGGCGAGCGCCTGGTCCGAGTGGCCGGCGATGACGACGGCGTCGAAATGCTCGCGTCCGTGCGCGGTCTCCACCACCGCGCCGCCCGTTGCGGGCCGCTCGATGCGCGTCACCGGCGCGCCGCAACGGATGTCGCCGATCGGCGCGAGCAGCTTCGCAAGGTAGTTGCGCGAGCCGCCCGAGACCGTGCGCCAAAGCGGCGGGCGGGTTTCCATCAGCCGGTGGTTCTCGAAGAACTGGATGAAGGAGCGGGCGGGAAAGTCGAGCATCTTGACGCGCGGGGTCGACCAGATCGCCGCGGCCATCGGGATCAGATAGTCGTCGCGGAAGCGCTTCGAGAAGCGGCGTTCGGCCAGATAGTCGCCGATCGACAGCCGGTCCAGCATGCCGCTGTCGCGGTCGCGCCGCGCCTGTCGGTTGAACCGCAGGATCTCGCGCAGCATCCACAGAAAGCCCGGCGAGACGAGGTTCCGCTTCTGCGCGAACACGGTCAGGTAGTTCTGGCCGCACCATTCGCGCACGCCGCCGTCGAGCGACATCGAAAAGCTCATGTTGGTCGTCTCGCACGCAATGTCGAGATGATCGAACAGGGCGCACAGTTCGGGATAGTTGCGTTCGTTGAAGACGATGAAGCCCACATCGACCGGAATGTGCCTGCCGTCATAATCGACATCGACCGTGCGCGTATGCCCGCCGGGCCGGTCGTCGGCCTCGTAGAGCGCGACCTGATGTCGGCGGGACAGCGACCAGGCCGCCGATGCGCCCGAAATTCCGCTGCCGATCACGGCCACACGCTTGCTCTGGCCGGACACGGCGAACTGCCCCGGCCCCGGTTTGATGTTCACGCGGCTTGCCCCCTCATCTCGTTGTAGGCGTCGAGCGCACGTTCGCGCGCCCGCTTGTGTTCGACCATAGGTTCCGGATAGGTGCTGCCAAGGCTAACCTTCGCTTTTTCCAGCACTTTTCGCGGCGCTTCCCACGGCTTGTGGATGTACTTGTCCGGCAGATCGGAAAGTTCCGGCACGAACCGGCGCACATATGCGCCGTCCGGATCGAACTTCTCGCCCTGCAGGATCGGATTGAAGATGCGGAAATAGGGCGCCGCATCGGCGCCCGATCCGGCGACCCATTGCCAGCTTGCCGCGTTCGAGGCCGGATCGCCGTCGACGAGCGTGTCCCAGAACCAGTCCTCGCCCCGGCGCCAGTCGATCATCAGATGCTTGATCAGGAACGATGCCGTGATCATCCGCACCCGGTTGTGCATCCACCCCGTCTGCCAGAGTTGGCGCATGCCCGCATCGACGATCGGATAGCCGGTTCGGCCCTTATGCCATGCCTCGAGCGCGTCCTCCGACCCCTCCCAGGGAAAGGCGTCGAACGTGTCGTTGAAATTGGCCGTGCGCAGGTCCGGAAAGTTGACGAGGAGGTGATAGGAGAACTCGCGCCAGGCGAGTTCCTTGTGGAATTTCTCCAGTTGCTTCTTCGCCACGCCCTCGGCCGCCGCGGCCGCGTACCAGATGTCCGATGGCGTGATTTCGCCGAACGCCAGATGTGGCGACAGGCGCGAGGTGCCGTCGACCCCGGGCAGGTCGCGCTTCCTGCCGTAGTCGGCCAGCGCGTCGGCGCAGAACGCCTTCAGCCGTTCATGCGCGCCCTTTTCGCCCGGCGTCCAGGTCGCCGCGATGCCACCCGACCAGTCCGGCCCGGTCGGCAGCAGGTCCCAGTCAGCCAGGTCGTCGCTTTCGATCGTGCCGTCGTAAGCGGTCGCCGTTCCAGGCGCCGGATCAGGCCTGCGCGGCTCGCCTTCGCCGATAAAGGCCCGCCAGAAGGGAGAATAGACCTTGTAATAGCCGCCCGAGCCGGTCTTCAGCTTCGTCGGCTCGTGCATCAGCGCGCCGGCAAAGCTCTTCACTGTCAGGCCGCGATCGGCGAGCGATGCCTTGATCTCGCTGTCGAGTGCGATCGCCTCGGGCCCGTAGCGGCGGTTCCACACCACGCTCTGCGCGCCGGTTCGGTTGATGATGTCGTCGAGCACGGCGCGCGGGTCGCCCCGGCGCAGGATCAGCGTCAGGCCGATACCGCCGAGCGCCGACCCGAGCGCGGTCAGCGAATGATGCAGCCACCAGCGCTGCGCGCCGCCGGGCGGCCGGCCGCTCGCGCCGGTCTCGTCCAGCACGAACAGGGCGATCACCGGCCTGCCCGACGCGGCGGCCGCCGACAACGCGCCATTGTCACGCAGACGCAGGTCGGCGCGAAACCAGACGATGACGGGCGCGTCGGGCAGGTCCGTCGGTCGCGTGCGGTCTTGGTCAGGCATCAAGCGGAAGGAAATCCGGATCGGAATGTGGAATCGTCGGGCGGGTCATCGAACGTGCTACGCCCGCCGCGGGCGTGTGGATCAGCGCCGATGACGATTGCATTACACGGGCCCGGTTGTCGCGACCGCATTCTTGCGCCTTTGGTCGCAGCCTGTAGGCTGCCGGCCTATCGGCAAATCGGGAGCACGAATAATGAAGATCGGTATCGTCGGCACGGGCATGGTGGGCAGTTCGGCGGCTTTCGCCATGGCGCTGCGCGGCACGGCGAGCGAGATCGTTCTGGTCGACCGCAACGCCGACCTTGCCTCCGCCCATGCCCAGGACATCTCGCACGCGGTGCCGTTCGCAAGGGCCGTCACGGTCAGGGCCGGCGACTATGCGGATCTCGCCGGCGCCCGGATCGTCGTGCTGGCCGCCGGTGTCGGCCAGAAGCCCGGCGAGACGCGCCTTGCGCTTCTCGGTCGCAACGCCGCCGTCTTCCGGCAGGTGGTCGAGCAACTCATGCCGGTCGTCCCCGACGCGCTGTTCCTGATCGCCTCCAACCCCGTCGATCTGATGACCTACGCCGTGCGGCGTTTCTCGGGCCTGCCGGCAAGCCGGGTGATCGGCTCGGGCACGATCCTCGACACGGCCCGGTTCCGCGTGCTGGTCGGCGAGCACCTGGGCATCGCGCCGCGCTCGGTGCACGCCTATGTGCTCGGCGAACATGGCGACAGCGAGGTCGCCGTCTGGTCGAGCGCGATGGCCGGCAACGTGCCGCTCGAGGCGTTCGCCGCCCAGACCGGCCGGACGCTCACCGCCGACAAGCGCGCCGAGATCTCTGATGCCGTGCGCAACGCCGCCTACACGATCATCTCGGGCAAGGGCTCGACCTATTACGGCATCGGCGCCGGGCTTGCGCGGATCGCCGAGGCGATCGGTGCCGACGAACGCGCCGTTCTCAGCGTCTCGACCGTTACCGCGGACGTGGAAGGCATCGAGGATGTGCCGCTGTCGCTGCCGCGCATCGTCGGCGCCGAGGGGGTGACGGCCGAACTGCGCCCCGATCTCGATGCGGACGAACGCGCCGCCCTGCGCAAGAGCGCCGAAACGATCGCCGCGCTCAAGCCGGCGATCGACGAGGCGTAAGCCGCCGTGCCCGTGCGGCGATCAGCGTGGCGAATGCGTTGGAAGGATGGCTCCCCAGGCAGGATTCGAACCTGCGACCGATCGATTAACAGTCGAGCGCTCTACCGCTGAGCTACTGGGGAAAACTCGATTGCCGGCGGCCTATAACAGGCCCGGCACCGATTTGAAAAGGGCAAAGATGCCCGAGCGCGGGCCGCGCGCCGTTTTTGTCGTGTGCGCTCTTGAAGTCGTGTCCGCGACCGCTCACGTCAAGGCCGGTGCCCGCGGCGGGCAAGCACGAGACCCCGATGGACAATCGCAGCGACACGACCGGCCGGGTCGACCCGGTCGAAGAGCCCGCATCCGGCCCGTCAAAATCCGGCGAAACGCCGTCCCGCGCGGGTGTCGATGCGGTCTCGCCGGGTCGCCCGGTCTATCGGTTCTTCGGCCGCGAAATCCCCAAGCCGGCCTCGCGCCCGGTGCGGATCGCGCTCGGTATCGTCCTGACGGTGCTCGGCATTTTCGGCTTCCTGCCGATTCTCGGCTTCTGGATGATCCCGCTCGGCCTGCTCGTGCTGTCGCACGAACTGCACCCCTTGCGCCGGCTGCGCCGGCGTCTCGCGGTCCGGCGGGCGCGCAAGGCCGGCAACGGCCGCAACCGGCGCTGACGGGCCCCGTGCGCTTTCCTGCGGCTTTGCCGCAAAGCCTGCTTGTCGCCACAAAAACGCTCTGTTAACAGGGCGCGCGATAGGCACGTGAGCCGGCCTCGTGGCGGAGTGGTTACGCAGAGGACTGCAAATCCTTTTACCCCGGTTCGATTCCGGGCGAGGCCTCCAGCTCACAATGCGCCTTCGGGCACCGGGCAGACCGCCCGGAGGCCCGGCGTGTGCCGGTCTTTCGTGCCAACGGGGCGGATCTCGACATGGGCCAGGATTTCACCGAATTGCGGCGCGCGATGGTCGACAGCCAGGTGCGCACCAGTGACGTGACCGACCTCGCCATCATCGAATCCATGCTGACCGTGCCGCGCGAGGCGTTCGTGCCGTCCGCCATGCGCCCGTTCGCCTACATCGACGACGACATCCTGCTCAACGACGGCGCCGACGAGCCGCGCTTCCTGATGGAGCCGGCGCCGTTCGCGCGCCTGGTGCAGCTTGCCGACGTGCAGCCCTCGGACCTCGTCCTCGATGTCGGCTGCGGCATGGGCTACTCCTCGGCGATCCTGTCGCGGCTGGGCGGCGCGGTGATCGCGCTCGAGAGCGATGACGGTCTCGCCGGCCGCGCCAACGACATTCTCGTGCGGCAGGGCTTTGACAGCGTCGCCGTCGTCAACGGCCCGCTCGACAGGGGGTTGCCCGGCGAGGGACCCTACGACGTGATCTTCATGGGCGGCGCCGTCGACGAGGTGCCGCAGACCATGCTCGACCAGCTCAAGCCCGGCGGCCGGCTGGTCGTCGTCGAGGGGCATGGGCTGACCGGCTTCGCGGTGCTGCACTTGCGCGACGACGAGGGCGTGCTGTCCCGGCGCCGCGCCTTCAATCTCTCCGTCAAGCCATTGCCGGGCTTCGAAAAAGCGCCCGAGTTCGTCTTCTGACGCGACGGCGCGTGCTGCGTTGCCCTTTGGCAACAAAGGCGGCAAAAGCCGGCCGGTCCCGCTGTGGCACCTTGCTGCCCGGAGCCGCCTGTCCTTTATTGCCCGCAGCGTGACGCTCGATCAGCGTCGGCCGGGCCGCACGGTTTCGAACAGCCAGGGGAAAGAGATGCGTTGCGTATTGATGGTGGGTGTTGCGGTCCTGGCCTCGGCCGCAATGCTCGGCTCGCCTGCGGCGGCGGCCGAGACGATCCACGGCGCGCTCGCGCGTGCCTATGAATACAATTCCGAGCTCAATTCCGCCCGCGCCGGCGTGCGTGTGGCCGACGAGCGCGTGCCGCTCGCCAAGTCCGGCTGGCGGCCGCGCGTGACCGGCACTTCCGGCATCGTCAACTCGTCCAACTCGACCGGCGGCGCCGGCACGGGGCTGGGGCGCACCTCGCTGAGCTTCGGCGTCGAGATCAACCAGTCCATCTTCGACGGTTTCCAGACCCGCAACAACGTCCAGGCGGCCGAGGCCGGCGTGCGCGCCGAGCGCCAGAACCTGCGCAACACCGAACAGAACGTGCTGTTCGACACCGCCCAGGCCTACATGGATGTGCTGCAGAACCGGCAGATCGCCAATCTGCGCGCCCGCAACCTTGAGTTTCTCCGCGAGCAGCTGCGCGCCGCGCGGGCCCGCTTCGAGGTCGGCGAGGGCACCCGCACCGACGTCGCCCAGGCCGAGGCGAGCCTTGCCGGCGCCTCCGCCCAGCTTACCGCTGCGCGCGCCGCGGTCGCCTCCTCGGAGGCGGTCTTCCGCCAACTCACCGGCATGGCGCCCGGCGCCCTGCAGCAGGCAAGACCGCTGCAGAAGCTGCTGCCCCACACGATCGATTCGGCCTATGCGATCGCATTTGCCGAGCACCCGGCGATCGCGGTGCGCAACGCGCTGGTCGATTCGAGCCTGTTCAGCGTCAAGGCGGCCGAGGGAGCGTTCCTGCCGCAGGTCGGTCTGAACGCGTCGGTCTCCCAGTCCTCGACCTACACGAGCCGGGGCAACACGTCGGGCACCTCGGCTTCGATCGGCGCCCAGGTCACCGTGCCGATCTATCAGGGCGGTCAGGCGAGCGCGACGGTGCGCCAGCGCAAGGAGGAACTGGGCCAGGCGCGCGTCGACACGGCCGTCGCCCGCGATCAGGTGCGCGCGGCGGTGACGTCGGCCTGGACGCAGCTCGAGGCATCGCGCGCCGCGGTCCGCGCCAACGAGGAATCGGTGCGCGCCTCGCAGCTGGCGCTGAACGGCGTCATTGAGGAACGCAATGTCGGCCAGCGCACCACGCTCGATGTCCTGAACGCGCAGGCGACCGTGCTCAACGCGCAGATCGCGCTTGTCGAGGCGCAGCGGAACCTGGTGGTTTCCTCCTATGCGGTGGTTTCCGCCGTCGGCCGGCTCAGCGCCTCGCGCCTGGGCCTGGGCGTCGAACCCTACGAACCCGAAGAGCATTACGAGGCCGTCAAGGATATGTGGTACGGCCTGCGCACGCCGGACGGACGCTGAACGCCCAATCCTGTGAACCCACGCCGAAACCGGCCGGCCGGGATTCTCATTCCGCCCGTGCTTGGTTAGGGTGGGGCACCGATTCGCAACCGAACCGCAGTACGGACAGACAATGGGCCAGCCCAACCCTTCCAACGATCAGCCCTCGATGGACGAGATCCTGTCCTCGATACGCCGCATCATCGAACGCAGTGACGTCGAGGCGGCGCGCGGGTCGACGCCTGCGGCGAGCCCGCAGGCCTCCGCGCCCGAAGCTCGGGACGATGCCGAGGGCACACCAAGCGGCTTTGAGGGCGACCACGACGGGCCTTCGGCCCATGATGACCGGCCGCCGATGAGCCGTTCGGAACTGGAGACCTTCGCCGAGGCGCTCGACGCGCGCGTTGCGGCCGGAAGCCGCGAGCGCGAGACGGTCTTCGATGCCAACGGCATCCTGACGGCCCGCGCACCGGACCGCGCCCTCGCAGGCCGCTACGAGGGCCGGCTTTCCGAGGACGACAGCCGCGCCTTCGCCGAGGTGGCGAGCGTTCTGTCGGCCACCGCAGGCGATCTGCGCAGCGCCGCCGCCGCGCCGCTGCCGTCTGAACCGGAGCCGGAGCCCGACGCTGCGGAGACCGAGGCCGAGGACACGATCGCCCAATTGTCGCCGCTGGACCTGCCCGCGGCCGAGCCGCCGGCGCACGACGAGCCCTCCGCCGACGACCGGAGGCCCGCACCCGGCCCGGACATGTTGCCCGAACCGCTCGTCTCGCACGATGTCAGCCGGTCGGTGGGCATGTCGTTCGAGGCGCTTTCGGACACGCTGCGTCAGCAGGCCGGCCGCGATCTCGCCGAGGTCACCGAGGAGATGCTGCGCCCGATGCTGGCCGACTGGCTCGACAACAATCTGCCCTCGATGGTCGAGCGTCTCGTCCGCGCCGAGATCGAGCGCATCGCCCGCGGCGAACCGCGCCGGGACTGACCCGGGCCCGAAGGCCGCGCCGGCCGCTTTGTTGACTTCATCGGGTGCATCCGGTTTACAGCGGAACGGCCAATTCCGCCGTCCCGGAACGGATCATTTTCATGCTGGACAAGACCTTTGACGCGGCCCGCGTCGAGCCGCGCATTGCCGAAACGTGGGACGCCGCCAACGCCTTTGCGGCGGGCGCCGGTGCGCGCGAGGGTGCCAAGCCCTATTGCATCGTCATCCCGCCGCCCAACGTCACCGGCTCGCTGCACATGGGCCATGCGCTCAACAACACGCTTCAGGACGTGCTGATCCGGCACCAGAGGATGCTCGGCAACAATGTGCTGTGGCAGCCGGGCATGGACCATGCCGGCATCGCCACGCAAATGGTGGTCGAGCGACAGCTCGCCGAGAGCGGCGAGAACATGACCCGCCGCCAAATGGGACGCGACAAGTTCATCGAGCGCGTCTGGCAGTGGAAGGACGAGTCCGGCGGCCAGATCTTCAACCAGCTCAAGCGGCTGGGCGCTTCGTGCGACTGGTCGCGCGAGCGCTTCACCATGGACGACGGCCTGTCCGAGGCGGTGCTGGAAGTCTTCGTCCGGCTCTACAAGGAAGGGCTGATCTATCGCGGCAAGCGGCTGGTCAACTGGGACCCCAAGTTCGAGACCGCGATTTCCGACCTCGAGGTCGAGAACATCGAGGTCGACGGCCATATGTGGCACTTCAAATATCCGCTCGCGGACGGTGCGACGTACGAATATGTCGAACGGGACGCGGACGGCACGGTCACGCTGCGCGAGACGCGTGATTACATCTCGATCGCCACGACCCGGCCCGAGACGATGCTCGGTGATGGTGCCGTTGCGGTGCATCCGTCCGACGAGCGCTATGCGCCGATCGTCGGCAAGCTGTGCGAGATTCCGGTCGGCCCGAAGGAACATCGTCGCCTGATCCCGATCATCACCGACGACTATCCCGATCCCGACTTCGGTTCCGGTGCGGTGAAGATCACCGGCGCGCACGATTTCAACGACTATGAAGTGGCAAAGCGCGGCTCCATCCCGATGTACCGGCTGATGGACACCAAGGCGGCCATGCGCGACGACGGCGCGCCCTATGCCGAGGCGGCGACGATCGCGCAGGCGGTCGCGCGCGGCGAGCGCACGCTCAACGAGGCCGAAGCCGACGCGCTCAACCTGGTCCCCGACGATCTGCGCGGGCTCGACCGGTTCGAGGCGCGCAAGCGCGTCGTCGAGCAGATCACCGGCGAGGGGCTGGCCGTGATGACGACCGACGATCAGGGCAATGCGATCCCCCTGGTCGAGGCCAAGCGCATCATGCAGCCCTTCGGCGACCGCTCCCACGTGGTCATCGAGCCGATGCTGACCGACCAGTGGTTCGTCGACGCAAAGACCCTGGCCGAACCGGCGATCGCCTCGGTGCGCGAGGGACGCACGCAATTCGTCCCCCGCAACTGGGAGAAGACCTATTTCGAGTGGATGGAGAACATCCAGCCCTGGTGCGTGTCGCGCCAGCTCTGGTGGGGCCACCGGATACCGGCGTGGTACGGGCCGGATGGCACGGTCTTCGTCGCCAAGACCCCCGATGAGGCCGAGGCCGAAGCGCGCGCCCATTATGGCGACGATGTCGACCTGACGCGCGACGAGGACGTCCTCGACACCTGGTTCTCGTCCGCCCTGTGGCCGTTCTCGACGCTCGGCTGGCCCGACAAGACCGAGGCGCTCGACACCTGGTATCCGACCTCGGTGCTGGTCACCGGCTTCGACATCATCTTCTTCTGGGTCGCCCGGATGATGATGATGGGCCTGCACTTCATGAAGGACGATCAGGGCAGGGGCGTCGAGCCCTTCCACACCGTCTACGTGCATGCGCTGGTACGCGACAAGCACGGCGCCAAGATGTCGAAATCCAAGGGCAACGTCATCGATCCGCTCGAACTGATCGACGATTACGGCGCCGACGCCCTGCGCTTCACGCTTGCCATCATGGCTGCCCAGGGGCGCGACGTGAAGCTCGATCCGGCGCGCATCGCCGGCTACCGCAACTTCGGCACGAAACTGTGGAACGCGACGCGTTTCGCGCAGATGAACGGCGTCGCCCACGATGCCGGCTTCCGGCCCGAAGACACGAAGCTCACCATCAACCGCTGGATCCTGACAGAATTTGGCCGCACCGTCACCGAGGTAACCGAAGCGATCGCGGCCTACCGGTTCAACGAGGCCGCCGGCGCGCTCTACAGGTTCGTCTGGAACACATTCTGCGACTGGTATCTGGAACTGCTCAAGCCGGTCTTTGGCGGCGAGGACGAGAGCGCCAAGGCCGAGGCGCGCGCCTGCGCCGCCTTCGCGCTCGACGAGATCTACAAGCTGCTGCACCCGTTCATGCCGTTCATCACCGAGGAACTGTGGGCGCTGACGGGCAAGCGCGAGGGGCTGATCTGCCATGCGGTCTGGCCCGAACCGGTCCTTGCCGACGAGGCCGCCGCCGACGAGATCAACTGGCTGGTCGAGCTCGTTTCCGGCGTGCGCTCGGTGCGTGCCGAGATGAACGTGCCGCCCTCGGCGACCGGACCGCTCGTCGTCGTCGGCGCCGACGAGACGACGACGGCATGGCTGCTGCGCCACGATCCGGCGATCAAGCAGCTTGCCCGCGCCGACGATGTGGTGGTGGCGGGCGAAGCGCCCAGGGGCGCCGCACAGATCGTGGTGCGCGAGGCGACGGTCTGCCTGCCGCTTGGCGGGCTGATCGACATCGCCGCCGAGAAGGCGCGGCTGGAAAAGGCGATCGCGAAGGCGCGCGAGGAGATCGTCCGGCTCGAAAAGAAGCTGGCGAACGACAAGTTCGTCGCCAACGCCAAGCCCGAAGTGGTGCAGGCCGAGCGCGACAAGCTGGCCGAAGCCGTGCCGGCGCTCGAGAAGCTTCAGGCGGCGCACGCGCGAATCGTTGAAATGTGAAGCTTTTCCCCTGCCGTTGACGTTTGCGTTAACCCCGCGTCAGCAAAAAGGGCGAAGTTGTGACGGTTTTGCAACAGTCGCCCTTTTCGGCCGGTTTCGGTCGCGTGCGGCGCGGTTTGACTTGAAAATCCTCGGTTTTTCGACCGCTCGGGCGAGCATCGCAGAGCCCGCCGCGCCACCGCCGCGCGATTGGGTTTTGGCGATGCTTGCGCGTAGCTTGTCGCTCCCCGGCCGGCCCGCAATTGTGCTTGATCTGCGCGCGCCGTTTCGGCGAAAACGGGCTAAGCACACAAGGTGGAGGGGACCCATGACGGGTACATTCAAGGCTCTTATCGCAGGCGTTGCCGGCGCGACCGTTCTGGTCGGCGCGGCCCAGGCCGGCGGCTTCTCGCGCGGCACGGCCGATACCGACATCCTCTTTGAAGAGGGCAATTTCAGCATGCGTGCGGGCGCGACGATCGTCTCGCCGCAGCGTGGCTATGCGACGATCGGCGGCGTGGCGGCGACCGATCCAGACTATACGAACACATACATCGTGCCCAACGCCGCCGTTAAGCTGAACATTACGGACTATGCCCGTTGCGCCGGCACGTACGCCCAACCCTATGGCGCCAGCTCGACCTACGGCCCGCAGGCGATCGCTGCCGGCCTGGTCGACGGCACAGGTCTCGTCCGCCGCCAGTTTTCCACCGACGAATTCGGGCTGACTTGCGCGGCCATGATCAACAATGTCGGCTCGTTCGGCGACATGGGCTCCGGTCGCCTGTCGCTGATCGGCGGCGTGTTCCTTGAAAACTTCAGCTATGCCGAAACGGTCCAGTTCCAGGGCGCCATCATCACCGGCGGCCTTCTGGCGGCCGGACAGCCAGCCCCGGTGGCTGGCGCCGTCGGCGGTACGCTGAACGGCACCCAGGGCACGCTCTCGTTCAATGGCGGTTACAATCCGGGCTACCGCATCGGCATTGCCTATGAGGTTCCCGAGATTGCCGCGCGCGTCCAGCTTCTCTATCGCAGCCAGGTCACTCACACGCCGACCGGCACTTTCGTGACCGCGGCCGACGCGCTGGCCGGTGGAGCCGGCACCACACGCGCAGCCGGCACGTTGCCGCAGTCGGTGGAGCTGCGCGCCCAGACCGGCGTCGCGCCGGGCACGCTGGTGTTCGGCTCGGTCAAGTGGACCGACTGGAGCGTGCTGCAGACGCTGAATTACACGGTCACGGGCGGTCCGCTGCCCGGCGTGCGCAACCTCGAATTCTTCTGGAAGGACGGCTGGACCGTCTCCGGTGGTGTCGGACGGCAGGTGACCGACTGGCTCGCCGCGTCGGCAACGGTCACCTGGGATCAGGGCGTGTCGACCACCGAGGATGTGTTCACCGACACCTGGACGTTTGCCGCGGGCATCGAGATGTCCAACGAGCGCGCATCGCTGCAGCTCGGCGGCGCGATCAGCTACCTGACGGCCGGTTCGGTTGCCGCCGAAGCGGCGGTCGGTGCGGGCGGTCCGGGCGACACCTTCGCCTACACCGTCGGCAGCGACTGGTCCTACGCGCTCGGCGGCCGCTTCTCGGTCGACTGGTAAGCAGAACCCCGGAAATCGGGTCCGGAGACAGACCCCGCGCCCTGGCGCGGGGTTTTTTGTTGGCCGGCCGCTCCGGCTTGCGGCGTGCGCGTTTACTGCGGGTGTTTCCGTGCCACCTCTTCCTGAGCCGCCCTCTTTCACCTCATCCTGAGCCTGTCGAAGGACGAGGTGGAACCGCACCCTTCGACAGGCTCAGGGTGACGTCGGCAGGCTCACGATGAGGGCTTGCGGGGCGCGGGTGCCTCCCTCTCCCCGCATGCGGGGAGAGGGATACGAGACCGCGCGATGCGCCGCGAGCGCTGGTCGCAGTCGGGTGAGGGGGCTTCCACGCCGGGCCCGGCCGCATCGTGCCGATACGCCTCCCGCGCCGTCCCCCTCACCGGTCGCGTCGTCGCAATGCGCCGCCGCGCCCACCTCTCCCCGGCGGGGAGAGGAACCAGCGGGGCCGGCATTGGCGCCCGTCATCTTCCGCTGGCTGAGCGCCGACAAAGGCGCATAAACCACCACCGTCATCCTTGGGTCTGACCCAAGGATCCATTCTGTTCTGGTGGTGAAGACTGCTGGCATCGACGAACGCGACCCGTTCCTCGTCAGCGACCGTGCGCCGCCGCCATCACGGAATGGATCCTCGGCTCAAGGCCGAGGATGGCGGGCGGAGGAGATGGCATCTTTTTGTGCCCCCGAGCCGTTCCGTTGCACTTCATCCTGAGAGCCCCCACCCACCTCACCCTGAGCCTGTCGAAGGACGAGGTGGAACCGCAAGCCCGCCCCTTCGACAGGCTCAGGGTGAGGGCTTGCGGGGTGAGGGGCTTGTCGCCGTGTCCGGCAGCTTGGCGCCGATAACCCACCCCGTGCCGTCATTCCGGGGCTCGACCCCGGAATCCATTCCGTTCTGGCGGTGAAGACTGCCTGCATCGACGAACGCGGCCCGTTCTTCACCGGTGGGCGGATGTCGCTGCCATCACGGAATGGATCCTCGGCTCAAGGCCGAGGATGACGGGGGTGAGGTTGGCGATGCGCCCAGAACAGCGTCGTCATTCAGGGGCTTGGCCCCGGAATCCATTCCTGAGGCCTTGGCCGGCGTGATGCTGGTGAAATCACAGTCGCCAGGCCGGGCCATCACGCTCCGTCCGTCCACATCACGGAATGGATCCCTGTGACAAGCACAGGGATGACGGAGGAGGAGATGCTTTGGCGCCTAAACGGCGGCATCGGCGACGATCCTCTGCGGTTTGGGGATCGGCAGACCGTCCTCGGCGAGTCATTCAATATGGAAGCGGACGGTACGGCGATCTCGGTTTGCGCATCATCCTAGCGTAGAGGCAGATTATGCTAACTTGGGAAATAGCTCCAGCCCAATAAGTGAGCTGAGAAGTTATAGATCAAGATAATTCCAGCGGAAAATCCGGAAAGAAGAGAGACGGGAAAAAAGATAAGCCAAACGCTAATCAAGCCAATCGAGGCGGTTCTTACATTTCTTTGATATGCAAGTGTCATCATTTTTGTTTGATCTATGTATTCGTGTATTCGGGAAAAATCTGTTGGTATGTCCCGATTGGCGAGCTTCTTAACGTGCTGCGCCGCCGCATACTGGAGATATACGATCTGGAATATTTCATACGTAATAAAAGTTAGTATCGAAATCGCAATTAATAGACCCGTTGCAATCTGAGCATTTTCCGGTAAGTAAGATCTTGAAAATGCCCAAACAGCAAAGAAGCCCGCATATCCGACTGAGGTTAGGAGTGTGTAATAGTTCCTTGCATTTTCAAAAATCTTTGCAGACGTCGCGTCAATGCTGTCTTGGCAGTGCTGCAACTCTGATTGCCAATCATGTATAGGCATACCGCGAAGCAGGCTCTGACCACCCAATATCGGCTGTGGAATTGAGCCTTGCTCCCCAGTGTATTTCGGCCCTCCACCCATCAACTACACCCGCTCGTCGCGCCGCACGTGTCACACTTCAGGCACGTCCCGTTCCTCACCATGGTGAAGTTCGAGCATTCGCCGCACATGTCGCCGGTGTAGCCCTGCATCATCGCCTGCATGCGCCGTTCGGCCTCGATCTGCTTGGCGTCGTCCGCGTCGGCCGATGTGTGCGTGGCCGAAGGCGACAGGCCGGTGGCGGCGGCCGCTGCCGCCTGGGCCTCCGCCTGCGCGTCCGCTTCGGCTTCGGTGGCGCTGTCGGCCCGGTTGTCGGCCTGGAAGGCCGCGTTCCGGTCGGCATAGTCGCGGTGGAAGGCCGAGGCTTCTTCCTGCAACTGAAGGACGGGCGCGGTGGCCGCACGGGCCGAACCGCCCGCGCCCGGCGAGATCGCCGTCACGTTCGTGTTGGCCGCGCCCGCCGGCGTGCCAGAGGCGGGGCCGGACGAGGAGACGACCGACAGCTTGTGCCCGCGCGTCCAGCCCGTCGAGACCGGCTGGGTCTTGCCCTCCTCGATGCCGCGGCCAAGCGGGGTCGAGGAGAATTCGGACTGGTCGACATGGGCCAGATCGTGCCGCCCCAGATAGGAGATCGCCAGCTCGCGGAACACATAGTCGAGGATCGAAGTGGCGTTCTTGATCGCGTCGTTGCCCTGCACCATGCCGGCCGGCTCGAACTTGGTGAAGACGAACGCGTCGACATATTCCTCAAGCGGCACGCCCCATTGCAGGCCGAGCGAAACGGAAATGGCGAAATTGTTGATCAGCGCGCGCAGGGTCGAGCCTTCCTTGTTCATGTCCAGGAAGATTTCGCCCAGCCGGCCATCGTCATATTCGCCGGTGCGCAGGAACACGGTATGCCCGCCGATCTTGGCCTTCTGGGTGTAGCCCTTGCGGCGCGTGGGCAGCTTTTCCTGGGCGCGCTCGCGGATCACCTTCTCTATGACGCGCTCGACGATCTTCTCGGAGACCTGGGCGGCGCGCGCGGCGGCCGGGGCCTCGACCAGCGCGTCGAGCGTCTCGTCGTCCTCGTCCTCTTCATCCTCGATGATCGAGGCGTTGAGCGGCTGGCTGAGCTTGGAGCCGTCGCGATAGAGCGCGTTCGCTTTCAGGGCCAGCTTCCAGGACAGCATGTAGGCGTTCTTGCAGTCCTCGACGGTCGCCGCATTGGGCATGTTGATCGTCTTGGAGATGGCGCCCGAGATGAAGGGCTGGGCGGCGGCCATCATGCGGATGTGGCTTTCGACCGAAAGGTAGCGCTTGCCGATCTTGCCGCACGGGTTGGCGCAGTCGAAGACGGGCAGGTGCTCGTCCTTGATGAAGGGCGCGCCTTCCAGCGTCATCGCGCCGCAAATGTGGATGTTGGCGGCCTCGATGTCCTTCTTCGAAAAGCCCAGATGGGCCAGAAGATCGAAGGAGAAATCGGCCATCTGCTCGTCGGTGACGCCGAGCGCATCGCGCAGGAAGTCCTCGCCGAGCGTGAACTTGTTGAAGGCGAACTTGATGTCGAAGGCGCTCTTCAGCGCGGCGTTGACCGTCTCGATCTTTTCGTCGTCGAAGCCCTTTGCCCGCAGGCTTGTCGGGTTGATCGCCGGGGCCTGGTTCAGATTGCCGTGGCCGACCGCATAGGCCTCGATCTCGGCGATCTGGCTTTCCGAATAGCCGAGCGTGCGCAGCGCGGCGGGCACCGAGCGGTTGATGATCTTGAAATAGCCGCCGCCGGCGAGCTTCTTGAACTTGACCAGCGCGAAGTCCGGCTCGATGCCGGTCGTGTCGCAGTCCATGACAAGGCCGATCGTGCCGGTGGGCGCGATGACGGTCGCCTGCGCGTTGCGGTAGCCGTGCTGCTCGCCCAGTTCCAGCGCCCGGTCCCAGGCGGCGCGGGCGTGCTTGATCAGGTCGGCGTCGGGGCACTCGTCCGCCTTCAGCGCGACCGGATTGACCGCCAGATCCTCATAACCCTGGGTTTCGCCATGGGCGGCGCGGCGATGGTTGCGCATCACGCGCAGCATGTTTTTGGCGTTCGGCTTGTAGCCGGGGAAGGGGCCCAGCTCGCCCGCCATCTCCGCCGAGGTGGCGTAGGAAACGCCGGTCATGATCGCGGTCAGCGCGCCGGCGATGGCCCGGCCCTCGTCGGAATCGTAGGGAATGCCCGAGGACATCAGCAGCCCGCCAATGTTGGCGTAGCCAAGGCCCAGCGTGCGGTACTTGTAGGACAGTTCGGCGATCTGTCTCGACGGGAACTGCGCCATCATCACCGAGATTTCGAGCACCACCGTCCACAGCCGCACCGCGTGCTCGTAGGCTGCGATGTCGATCTTGTGGCCGTTGGCCGGATCGGCGAACTGCATCAGGTTGAGCGACGCCAGGTTGCAGGCCGTGTCGTCCAGGAACATGTATTCCGAGCACGGGTTCGAGCCGCGGATGCGGCCGCCGGCGGGGCAGGTGTGCCAGTCGTTCATGGTCGTGTTGAAGTGCAGGCCCGGATCGGCCGAGGCCCAGGCGGCATAGCCGATCTTCTCCCACAGATCGCGGGCCGGCACGGTCTTCGCCACCTTGCCGTCGATGCGGTTGATCAGGTTCCATTCGCCGTCGTTCTCGACGGTGCGGAGGAACTCGTCCGACAGCGAGACGGAGTTGTTGGAGTTCTGGCCCGAAACGGTCAGATAGGCCTCCGAATCCCAGTCCGTGTCGTAGGTCCGGAACTCGAGCTCGGAATAGCCCTGCCGCGCGAACTGGATGACGCGCTGGATGTAGTTCTCCGGCACCATCGCCTTCTTGGCGGCCTTGACCTCGCGCTTGAGGGCCGGGTTCTTGTTCGGGTCGAAGCAGTCCTCGCCATGGCCCTCGCAATTGACGCAGGCGCGCATGATCGCGTTCATGTGCCTGGCGACGGTCTTGGAGCCGGTGACGAGCGCGGCCACCTTCTGCTCCTCGCGCACCTTCCAGTCGATGTACTGCTCGATGTCGGGATGGTCGATGTCGACGACGACCATCTTGGCGGCGCGGCGTGTGGTGCCGCCCGACTTGATGGCGCCGGCCGCGCGGTCGCCGATCTTCAGAAAGCTCATCAGGCCCGACGACTTGCCGCCGCCCGACAGCCGTTCGCCCTCGCCGCGAAGCTGCGAGAAGTTGGTGCCGGTACCCGAGCCGTACTTGAACAGGCGCGCCTCGCGCACCCAAAGGTCCATGATGCCGCCCTCATTGACCAGATCGTCGCCGACCGACTGGATGAAGCAGGCATGCGGCTGGGGATGCTCGTAGGCCGACTTCGATTTCGTCAGCTTGCCAGTGAACGGGTCGACATAGAAATGGCCCTGGCCGGGGCCGTCGATGCCGTAGGCCCAGTAGAGGCCCGTGTTGAACCATTGCGGCGAATTGGGCGCCACGCGCTGGGTGGCGAGCATGAAGGCCAGTTCGTCCATGAAGGCGCGGGCGTCGTCCTCGCTGTCGAAATAGCCGCCCTTCCAGCCCCAGTAGGTCCAGGTGCCGGCGAGCCGCGTGAAGACCTGGCGCGCGTCGGTTTCAGGGCCGTAACGCTCGTCCTCGGGCAATTCGGCCAGAGCGTCCTCGTCGGCGACCGAGCGCCACAGGAAGGGCGGGACGGAGTTTTCCTCGACACGCTTGAGCCGGGCGGGCACGCCGGCCTTGCGGAAATATTTCTGGGCGAGGATGTCGGCCGCGACCTGGCTGAACTGCTCGGGCACGTCGATGTTCTCGAGCCGGAAGACGATCGAACCGTCCGGGTTCCTGATCTCGCTGGTCGCCTGGCGGAACGCGATGTCCGCATAAGGGGATTGGCCGTCCTTGGTGTAGTGGCGCTCGATATGCATGTCGTCCCTTTCGCCCTCTATATATAGTGTCTTATCCACAGGCCGTCACCCGACCCGCACCCTCATGCAACCCGCGCGCGCCGGCCGCTTGCCCGACGCACGCACCGAGCCTGTTCCGCCATGGCGTGACCATGGCCGGCAAAGCTTCGGTCTGACTTGTGAACCTGTTCGACGCCCCGTCCGGGAGTAGTGTCGACCCTGGCGGCCGCCTACCTTATCTAGTGGTTAGCAAGGCTGTAAACCTCTAAATATTGAGTTAACAGCCTGGTCTGATCCCCTCTCGATGATCCCCCGTACCGCACGCAAGACGCAGGAACCCGTGCCCGGATGTGACGGATTGACCGTCAATGCCGCGCTGAAACGCCAACATGAACGCTGAAGTGGACCGGCGATCCGAGCCGCCGGACGTGCGCTCAACGTCGCACAACCGTCATAAAAAGCGACTCGGCGGAGCCGGTCAAGAGCTTGGTTGGCGCAAACGCAAATCCACTATATCTGGTAGGGCCTCTGGCGGGGATAGCGGGGATAGGGCTTAAATTTCGGTAAAGGCCCTTGCGGGAACGAAAGAAGCCAAGCAGCCATGGCGCACATCCCGCAAATCCGGGCCCGCAGGCGCATCGTCGCGGCCGCGATCGCCGTGCCGACCGCGATGTTCGTGCTGCCGATGCCCGATCCGGACGACGCGATCGGGGCGAATCGCCTTTTTTCGGCGTCAACCATGGCTTCCGACGTTTCATCGGGAAAACGGGCCGGTCTGCCCGTCCTGCCGGTCGCCGACGCCCGTACCATCACCGTCGATTCGGACTTCGAGGATCGCTTCGGCTTCCTCGTCCCGCAGCCTTTCTCCCTCGATCTGCCCGATCCCGGCGACGGCGAGATCAAATTGGCCTATCCGGACACCGCTGGCGGGGTCTATCTCCGCATCAGCATCTCGACGCTGGAAGGCGTCGGCATCTATACCCTGTCCGGCACCCACGCCGTGGTGCTGAACGGCACCTATCGGGATCCGCGGGCCGGCGACATCGCCGTGCGCATCTACGGCATCATGCACAAGCGTGGCGTGAACGGTCTGATCTTCTATGAACGCCGTTATGTCGAGCGGGCGCCGGCGTCCGCCCGCTTCAGCGAACAGATCGTCCGCAGCGTGGTGTTCCAATAGGGTCGGGGTCGGCGAGGTTTCGCCGGCGGCTCAGGCGGCCAGCTTCTTCCAGTCCGTGTCGAAAGCTTGAAGCAGCGCCCGCAGTCCGGGCTCGTCGACCCGTTCGGCCGCCTCGGCGGCGGGCAGCCATTGCCGTTCGCGTTCGCCGCGCTCGGGCCAGTCCGCCTGCTGGCGCACCATGGCGAGCGCGTGCACGGTGACGCGGCACGGTTGGATGTGGCCATCATCGACCTTGACGTAATCGTAGCTGCCAAGCGGGCTTTCGCTGACCGTGCCTTCGATCCCGGCCTCTTCCCAGGCTTCGCGGGCCGCGGCCTGGGCGACGTCCTCGCCGCCGTCGAGCCAGCCCTTGGGCAGGACCCAGCGGCCGGTGCCCCGGCTGGTGATCAGCAGTACCTCGACCTTGCCCTTGCCGGCGCGGCGCCAGACCAGCGCCCCCGCCTGCATGCCGACCGACGCGTCTTCCTGTCCGAATGCGCGCTTGAGTTGCCGGATGATGCGGGTAAGCGTGTTGTCGTCGGCCATGGGCGCTCCGTTGTGTTCTTATTGCGCGCGGAGAGTTACGTGCGGATCGTGGCAGATTCGCAACATGAAGGACATGTGCCTTGCTGGGCCGTCATTCAAGCTGTGGATTGCGGGAAAGGCTCACGAAGGGCGCGGAGCGGCACGGATCGTCAAACCGACGGACAGAGCGAACACGAGCGCGCCGCCGATGAACCAGAGCCCCGGCACGTCGACCAGCGGGTCGGGCGCGGAGACGTGGGCCAGCACCAGCGAGGCGAGCAGCGGACCGAAGATGATCGCCAGCGCGTTGATCGCCTGCAGCGTGCCCTGAAGCTGGCCCTGCCGGTCGCCATCGACGCTTTTCGAGCAGATCGCGGTCAGCGCCGGCGAGCCCAGCCCGTTGCCGATGACGTATAGCGCGATCAGCGGGTAGACCATCCAGCCGGTCTCGGCGAGCCCGTAGAGCGCCAGCGACAGGCACGAGACGGCGAAGCCGGCGATCACCGTCGGCCAGTCGCCGATCGCACGGACGATCGGCCCGACCAGAAAGCCCTGCACGATCACATACATGACGCCGACGAAGGCCAGCGACCAGGCCGCCTCGCGCAGGCCCCAGCCGAAGCGGAACTCGGTGTAGAGCACCCATGTACCCTCGAGCCCGCGCTGGGCCGTCGCGGTCAGCAGAAGCGCGACCAGAAGCGGGGTGAGCGCCGGGAACGAGGCGATCTTTCCGAGCGAGGAAAGCGGGTTGGCCTCGCGCCAGTCCGGCGTGCGGCGACGGTTCACCTCGTCGAGCGATTCGGGCAGGAAGGCGAAGGCAAAACCCAGATTGACCGCGCCGAGCACGGCGGCGGCGATGAAGGGCAGGCGGATGTCGATCTCGCCGAGCAGGCCGCCCAGCAGCGGGCCGAGGATGAAGCCGGCGCCGAACGCCGCGCCGATCAGCCCGAAGATGCGGGCCCGCTCGGCCGGTTCGGAAATGTCGGTGACATAGGCGTTCGCCGTGGTCACCGTGGCGCCGAAAATGCCGCCGACGAGACGCGCGAAGGCGAGCCAGACGAGCGTCGGCGCGAGCGCGGCGAAGATGTAGTCGACCGTCAGGCCGGCGAGCGAGACCAGCATGACCGGTCGGCGGCCATACTTGTCGGAGACGATGCCGATCAGTGGCGAGAAGAGGAACTGCGCGACCGCGTAGATCGTGCCGATCACCGCATAGGCCGCGGCCGCGTCGCTGACCGAGCCCGAGCCCATCGTCTGGACAAGCTTGGGCAGGATCGGCCAGGCGAGCCCGACGCCGATCATGTTCATGACGACAGTGCCTAGGATCACCGCCAGCGCGCGCCGCCGTGCCGCCTCGGTCAGGGCCGGCCGGGGCGCGGGCGCGTCCATCGTTCGGTCAGCCCTTGCCGGCGCCGGCGATCGGCTCCTGATAGGTGAAGCCCATGTCCCAGGGGAAGAATATCCAGGTGTCCTGGCTGACCTCGGTGATGAAGGTGTCGACCTGCGGCATGCCCTTGGGCTTGGCGTAGACGGTGGCGAAATGGGCCTTCGGCATCATCGCGCGCACCAGTTCGGCGGTCTTTCCGGTGTCGGTCAGATCGTCGATGATCAGCACGCCCTCGCCATCGTTTTCGAGCAGGGCCGGGCTGATGTCCTTGAGGACCTTGATGTCCCCTTGCATGTCGTAGTCGTGATAGGAGGCGATGCACACGGTCTCGATGACGCGGATTTCCAGTTCGCGGCTGACGATCGCCGCCGGCACCAGCCCGCCGCGCGTGATCGTGACGATCCCGCGCCATTCCTTGGAGACCGAAGCGACGCGCCAGGCCAGCGCCCTCGCATCGCGATGGAACTGGTCCCAGGAGACCGGAAAGGACTTGTCGGGCAGGGCCATGGATCGCTCCGTCGATGCAGGTTGGCGTGCGATAGCGGCGCAGGCCGGCGATGGCAAGACAGGGCCTCGGTGAATGGTGAAGTGGTGAGGTCGTGAAATGGTGCAATGGCGAATGGTGCGAGCCCGCGCGCCTTCCTCAGCGATATCTTAGGATCAGATCAGGGCAAGGCCATCCACCATTTACTGTTCACCATTCACTACTCACCGTGCTTGACCTCCAGTTCCTCCAGCATCGCCCGGACCGCGTCCGCCGCCGCCTCGAGCGCGTCCGCATCGGCCGAGCGCACCACGATCTCGGCCCAGTGCCGGCCGTCCTCGTAGCGTGGATAGGAGCCGATGACGGTCTTTGGGTGATCGTTCTGGATCGCGCCAAGCGGTGCGCCGATCACGCCTTCGCCGAACCGGCAGAAAATCGCCTGCGAAGCCAGCTTGCGCCCGGCGCGCAGGGTCGGCAGCACCTGGTCCAGCATCGCCTGGAAGATCGCCGGTACGCCGGCCATTACATGCACGTTTCCGACGATGAAGCCCGGTGCGGCCGAGATCGGGTTGTCGATCAGGATCGCGCCTTCGGGCACGCGGGCCATCCGCTGGCGCGCCTCGGTGAACGGCTGTCCGCTCTTCTCATAATGCGAAGTCAGGATCTCCATGGCCCGCGCATCCTTGTCGACGGGCAGGCCGAGCGCCACGCCGATCGCATCGGCGGTGATGTCGTCATGGGTCGGGCCGATGCCGCCGGAGGTGAACAGGTAGGTGTTGCGGGCGCGCAGCGCATTGACGGCTTCGACGATCGCCGGCTGGTCGTCGGCGACCACGCGCACCTCGCGCAGATCGATCCCCGCTTCGGTGAGCATGCGCGCCAGATGATGCGCATTGCCCTCACGGGTCCGGCCGGACAGGATCTCGTCGCCGATGACCACCATGGCGGCGGTGATGATGTCTTCGCTCATGCGCGCTGTCCGAAACCTCTGCCTGCTCCATACCGCGCCGCGTCAAGGGCATCAATCGAGACGGCCGGGTGAACACTGTGTCGTGCAATCGCACGCTTACGCCTGCTGCCGCATCCATTAAGTGCGCAGTCGGAATTCAACACGGAGAACACCGATGACCAAGGTGCTGGTGCTTTACTATTCGAGCTGGGGCCACATGGAAGCCATGGCGCAGTCGGCCGCCGAGGGCGCGCGTGCCGCCGGTGCGGACGTGACGATCAAGCGGGTGCCCGAACTGGTGCCCGAGGATGTCGCCAAGGCGTCCGGCTACAAGCTGGATCAGGAAGCCGCGATCGCCGATCCGCTCGAACTGGCCGACTACGACGCGATCATCGTCGGCGTTTCGACGCGCTACGGCATGATGGCTGCGCAGCTGAAGAACTTCTTCGACCAGACCGGTCCGCTCTGGGCCGAAGGCAAGCTGATCAACAAGGTCGCCTCGGTCATGTCCTCGACCGCGACCCAGCACGGCGGCGCCGAACTGGCGATCCTGACGACCCAGGCCGCCCTGCAGCACCACGGCATGATCATCGTGCCGCTGTCCTATGCCTATCAGGGCCAGACCGGCAACGATGTCGTGCGCGGCGGCTCGCCCTACGGCATGACCACCACCTCCAACTCCGACGGCTCGCGCATGCCCTCCGACCAGGAACTGGAAGGCGCCAGGTTCCAGGGCCAGCGGGTCGCGGAGATCGCCGCCAAGCTCGCCGGCTGATCCGGCCGCGTTCACCAAGTCGACGGCCCGCCCGCGTGGCGGGCCGTGTGTTTTTCCGCCAGCCGATGGACTTTGAAGCACGGCTGGTGCATGGCACGGCGACCATTCGCTTTGCCCTTCCCGAAGACCGCCGCCATGTCGTCCCATCAGGACCGCCTCGACTTCGCCCTCGACCTTGCCCGTCAGGCCGGCCAGTTCGCGCTCGGCCACTTCCGGGCGATCGACACGCTCGCCATCGAGAGCAAGGGTCATCAGGATCTTGTCTCCAATGCCGACCGCGACACCGAAACGCTGGTGCGCGATGCCATCGCGGCCCGCTTTCCCGATGACGGCATTGTCGGTGAGGAGCACGGCCGCGTTCATGGCACGTCCGGTTTCGACTGGGTGATCGACCCGATCGACGGCACCGCCAACTTCGTGCGCGGCATCCCGCAATGGTGCGTCGCGCTCGCCTGCGCGCAGGATGGCGAGCCGGTCGTCGGCGTCATCTACGAGCCGGCCTCGGGCGAGATGTTTTCGGCCCTGCGCGGCGGCGGCGCCTTCGTCAACGGCAAGCCGATGCGCGCCAGCACGGCCGCTTCGCTCACCGAAGGCTCGGTCATGGTCGGTGTGTCCGGCCGCACCGATCCGAAGGTCGCCGTCGCTCTCGTCGAGGCGATCGTCAGCCAGGGCGGCATGTTCTTCCGCAACGCCTCGGGCGCGCTGGGGCTCGCCTATGCTGCGTCCGGCCGCCTGCTCGGCTATGTCGAGGAGCACATGAACTCCTGGGACTGTCTCGCCGGCCTGCTGATGGTCGAAGAGGCGGGCGGGGCAACCCTGCCGATCGATCCGGGCACCGCGCTCGACCATGGCACCCGCGTCGTTGCCGGCGGCGCGGCCATCTATCCGGCCCTTTCGGCGATCGCAGAGCACGCGTTCCCGCCACGCTGACCGGCCGGCGTGGACACTGGCGCACGGCTTTCCTACACAGAAGCCGGAGCGGGCGTGATGGAACCGGTAGACATACCGGACTTAAAATCCGGAGGCCTTTGCGCCGTGCGGGTTCGAGTCCCGCCGCCCGCACCACTGCCATGAGACCGACTGCAGGCCGCAACGCAAACGGGCCGCGCGATGGCGGCCCGTCTGGAACGCTCCGTCGTGCACCGGTCAGCTCAGCGGCACGAGCTCGATTTCCACCCGGCGGTTCTGCGCCCGGCCGGCCTCGGTTGAATTGTCGGCGATCGGCCGGCTCTCGCCGAAGCCGCTGACGAGGAACCGCTGCGGGTTGACGCCGCGGCCTCCCAGATAGTTGGCGACCGACTGGGCGCGACGCTGCGAGAGCGCCTGGTTGTAGCTGTCATCGCCGGTCGAATCGGTGTGGCCGTAGACGTTGATCAGCGTCTGGTTGTAGCGCTGCAGCACCAGCGCGACCGAATCGAGGGTCGGGAAAAAGGCCGGCACCACCTGGTCCTGGTCGGTCGCAAACGTGATGTTGGACGGCATGTTGAGGATGATGTTGTTGCCCACGCGCGTCACCGAAACGCCGGTGCCCTGAAGCTGTGCCCGCAGTTCGGCCTGCTGCCGGTCCATGTAGTTGCCGACCGCGCCGCCCGCGATGGCGCCGATGCCCGCGCCGATCAGTGCGTTGCGGCGGTCGTCGCCGCCGGCGAGCAGACCAAGGCCCGCGCCCGCCGCCGCGCCGAGCGCCGCGCCACCTGCGGTGTTGGACACGCGCTGCTGGCCGGTGAACGGATCGGTGGTGGTGCACGCGGCGGTGAAGACGAGCACGCTCGCGAGCGCCGTCAATGTTTTGGCTTTCATTCTGTTTCCCGTCCCTTGTCGATCATGGGGCTCCCTTCGCATCGCGCCTTGAGGCGAAAAAACGGCCAAAATGCGTTGCGTGAGACTACTGCAAGAAGGCGGCAATGCCATAGGCCCGTGCCGTTAACGAATTCTGTCAGCGTGTCGCATCAAGATGTCTGCGCGCCAGATAGAGCGCCAGCACCGCCGCATTGGACACGTTCAGCGAGCGGATCGCGCCGGGCATGTCGAGCCGGGCCAGATCGGCGACCGTCGCGCGTGTCTTCTCGCGCAGCCCCTTGCCTTCGGCGCCGAGCACGATGGCGATGCGATCGCCGTCGAACGCCTGCTCGATCGGGTGCGGCCCTTCCGAATCGAGCCCGATCGTCTGGAAGCCACGATTGTTCAGTTCACCGAGGGCGTTGGCGAGATTGCGCACATGGATCAGCGGAAGGTGTTCGAGCGCGCCCGAGGCAGCCTTGGCGAGCACGCCCGATTCGGCCGGACTGTGGCGCGCCGTCGTGATCAGCGCGTCCGCGGCCATGGCGACCGCCGAGCGCATCAGCGCGCCGACATTGTGCGGATCGGTGACCTGGTCGAGCACGACGACCAGCCGCGCCGCGCCGAGATCCTCGAGCGTCAGCGGGCTCAGCGCGTCCGCTTCGACCAGAACACCCTGATGGACCGCGTCGGCGCCGGTCAGCGCGTCGATCGCCGGCGGGCGCACGATCTCGACCGGAAAAGGCAGGGCGGACGGGTCCGCGATCCCAAGGCGCGACAGCGCGTTCTCGGTCGCCAGCAGCCGGTGGATGGTCCGGCCCGGATTGTCGAGCGCGGCGCGCACCGTATGAAGGCCGTAAAGGTGGACGCGGCCCTCGGGTGGTGCCGCCGGATCGATCGTCTCGCCCCGCGCGCGCTTCCGGTCGCGATGGTCGCGCCTGAGGCGCGCATAATGGGCGTCCTTGCGCCCTGGCTTGTCGTGCTGGCTCATGCCGGCTCTATAGCGGTGCCGAAGCGCCATTGCGACCGCAACGGTTGGCACGGCGGCTTTTCGCACCAATATCAAGTCTGGCGGCTCGGCGCGTGTTGACAGCGCTTTTGGCCCGCCTCATAAGACGCGCCGATGCGGCCGGGCCGTATCGACCGGCACCCGCCGTCATGGAGGAGTGTCCGAGTGGTTAAAGGAGACGGACTGTAAATCCGTTGGCTAAGCCTACGCTGGTTCGAATCCAGCCTCCTCCACCATCGGCGGGCCGGACGGGCAGGGCACAACCCTGCCACGCGGGCATGGTGAAATGGTATCACACGAGCCTTCCAAGCTCTTGGTGCGGGTTCGATTCCCGCTGCCCGCTCCAGCCTTCCGGCATCGTCTCTGACAGAACGCTTCAGTCGCCCAGCTTGCCGATCCGCGCCAGCGCGCGCTTGAGCACCGCCTGTTCCTCTGCGGAGAACGGCGCCATCAGGCGTGCGTCATAGTCGCGGGCCCGCGCGCTCAGATCGGCATAGGCGCGGCTGCCCGCGGGTGTCAGCGCCAGCATCTCCCGACGCCGGTCCGTCTCGACGCGCTCGCGCGTCAGGAACCGCTTCTTCTCGAGCGCGGCCACCGCGCGGCTGATCTTGGTCTTGTGCATCTTGGCGCGCGCGCCGATCTCGTTGGCGGTCATCGCGCCATAGCGGCCCAGATGGAACAGCACCCGCCATTCGGTGCGCAGCATGCCGTAGCGGCCCTTATAGTGATGCTGGAAATCGAGGCTCGCCTCCTCGGCCGCCTGGTTGAGCAGATAGGGCAGGAAGGCACGCAGATCGAAGTCGGGCTGGTCGGTCATGAAACCGACCATGATGGTTGTTAGTTACAAATTCAACTATTACCACCGGCCAAATTCGATGACAGGGAGGCGACCATGAACCGCCAGACATCGACCCGGACCATGCAGTCCGGCGCAACGCCCGTCGGCACGCACGAGGGCTACATGCCCGGTTTCGGCAACGATTTCGAGACCGAGGCGCTGCCCGGCGCGCTGCCGCAGGGCCAGAACTCGCCGCAGAAATGCAATTACGGCCTTTACGCCGAACAGCTTTCGGGCACCGCCTTCACCGCGCCGCGCGGGCAGAACGAGCGCACCTGGTGCTACCGCATCCGGCCCTCGGTCAAGCACACGACGCGCTTTGAAAAGATCGACCTGCCTTACTGGCGCTCGGCCCCGCATGTCGTCGATGACGTGATCTCGCTCGGCCAGTATCGCTGGGACCCGGTGCCGCTGCCGGACGATGGCGAGGCGCTGACCTGGCTGACCGGCATGCGCACGATGACGACGGCCGGCGACGTCAACACCCAGGTCGGCATGGCCAGCCACATCTATCTGATCAACATGTCGATGGAGGACGAGTATTTCTACTCGGCCGATTCGGAGCTGCTCGTCGTGCCGCAGGAGGGCCGGCTGCGCTTTTGCACCGAGCTTGGCGTGATCGACCTCGAGCCCAAGGAGATCGCCATCCTGCCGCGCGGGCTGGTCTACCGGGTCGAACTGATCGAGGGACCGGCGCGGGGGTTCGTCTGCGAGAACTACGGCCAGAAGTTCGATCTGCCGAGCCGCGGGCCGATCGGCGCCAACTGCCTGGCCAATCCGCGCGATTTCAAGTGCCCTGTCGCCGCCTTCGAGGACCGCGAGGTGCCGTCCACGCTGGTGGTCAAGTGGTGTGGCCAGTTCCATCGCACCGAGATCGGCCATTCGCCGCTCGATGTCGTCGCCTGGCACGGCAACTATGCCGCCTACAAATATGATCTCAGGACCTATTCGCCGGTCGGCGCGATCCTGTTCGACCATCCCGATCCGTCGATCTTCACCGTCCTGACCGCGCCGTCGGGCCAGCCGGGAACGGCGAACATCGACTTCGTCCTGTTCCGCGAGCGCTGGATGGTGGCCGAGCACACGTTCCGGCCGCCCTGGTACCACAAGAACATCATGAGCGAACTGATGGGCAACATCTACGGCATCTACGATGCCAAGCCGCAGGGCTTCGTGCCGGGCGGGGTGAGCCTGCACAACATGATGCTGCCGCACGGCCCCGACCGTGACGCGTTCGAGGGCGCCTCAAACGCGGAGCTGAAGGCCGAAAAGCTCGACAACACGATGAGCTTCATGTTCGAGACGCGCTTTCCGCAGCATCTGACCGCCTTCGCCGCCAACGAGATGCCGCTGCAGGACGACTATATCGACTGCTGGTCGGACATCGAGAAGAAGTTCGACGGCACGCCGGGCGAGAAGTAGGCTAAACTCGCGATGATCGATGTCGTCAAGGTATTGTGGGTGCAACCGGCCGGTGCTCGTCGGCTCCGCGTGCGCTTCTCGAATGGCCGCGAGGGCATATGCGATCTGTCGGAGATGATCGGCCGGGACACGCCGATGCTCGCGCCGCTGGCCGATCCCGGCTTCTTTGCTCGCGCCTTCGTGCAGATGGGTACGATCGCCTGGCCGAACGGTTTCGACATCGACGCCATCGCACTGCACGACGAGATGCTGGACGCAGGCCGGCTTGAACCGGCGCTCGGCGGGACTTGAGCTTTCAGGAAGAGTTGGGACACCATGAAACTTGCCACCATCAAGGACGGCACGCGGGACGGACGCCTCGTCGTCGTCTCGGACGATCTGACGCAATGCTCGGACGTGGGCCATATCGCGCGCACGTTGCAGGCCGCACTCGACGATTGGGAGACGGTCGCGCCGCGGCTCGAACGGGTCGCCGAGGGCATTGCCGGCGGCTGGCAGCCGGTGCAGCGCTTTCACGAGCATGAATGCGAAAGCCCGCTGCCGCGCGCCTACCAGTGGGCGGACGGCTCGGCCTACGTCAATCACGTCGAACTCGTGCGCAAGGCGCGCGGCGCCGAAATGCCCGAGAGCTTCTGGCACGATCCGCTGATGTATCAGGGCGGCTCGGACGCCTTTCTCGGCCCGCGCGCGCCGATCCGCTTTCCGAAGAACGCCACCGAATGGGGCATCGACATGGAAGGCGAGGTGGCCGTGATCACCGGTGACGTGCCGATGGGCGCATCGCGCGAGGAAGCGCTCGGCGCGATCCGCCTTGTCATGCTGGTCAACGATGTCAGCCTGCGCGGGCTGATCCCCGGCGAACTGGCCAAGGGCTTCGGCTTCTTCCAGTCCAAGCCGTCAAGCGCGTTCTCGCCGTGCGCGGTCACGCCGGACCAACTCGGTGACGCGTGGAAGGACGGCAGGCTGCACCTGCCGCTCGACGTCGATCTGAACGGCAAGCCCTTCGGCCGGGCCGAGGCGGGCGAAGACATGGTGTTCGATTTCGGCACGCTGATCGCCCATGCCGCAAGGACGCGCGCGCTCACCGCCGGCACCATCATCGGCTCGGGCACGGTCTCCAACAAGGATCCTGACGGCTCGCCCGGCCGGCCCGTATCCGACGGCGGCAGGGGCTATTCCTGCATCGCCGAGATCCGCATGATCGAGACGATCAACGAGGGTTCGCCCAAGACGCCCTTCATGGGCGATGGCGACACGGTGCGCATCGCCATGAAGGACGCATCGGGCCATTCGATCTTCGGCGCGATCGACCAGACCGTGGAGCTTGGCTGATCATGGCCGGCGCGGGCGATACGCTGGTCAAGCAGGGCGAGGGTGCCGATGCGGCGGCCGCCTTCTCGCTGACCGCGCCGCCGGCCGGCTTCGTCGACGATCCGTTCCCCGTCTATCGCGCGCTGCGCGAGAACGCGCCGGTCAAGCCGATCGGCGACAATGCGTGGCTGCTCAGCCACCATGCGGACCTCGAACGCACCTACAAGGACACGACGCTCTTTTCGTCCGACAAGAAGGTCGAGTTCGCGCCCAAGTTCGGCGACGGCTATCTGTTCGAACACCACACCACCAGCCTGGTGTTCAATGATCCGCCGCTGCACACGCGCGTGCGGCGCATCCTTGCCGGCGCGCTCAATCCGCGCGCGGTCTCGGCGCTCGAGCCCGATGTGATCGCGCTGGTCGACCGTCTGCTCGACGCGATGGAACAAAAGGGCGGCACGGTGGACCTGATCGAGGACTTCGCCGCCGCGATCCCGATCGAGGTGATCGGCAATCTGCTCGAGGTGCCGCATGACGAGCGCGGCCCGTTGCGCGACTGGTCGCTGGCGATCCTCGGCGCGCTCGAGCCGGCGCTGACCGAGGCGCAGTTCCGGCGCGGCGAGGAGGCCGTGCGCGATTTCCTCGCCTATCTGGAAACGCTGGTCGCGCGCCGTCGCGCCCGTCCCGGCGATCCGGACAGGGACATGCTGACGCGGCTGATCGCCGGCGAGCGCAACGGCGGCAAGCTCAGCGAAGCCGAACTGCTGCACAATTGCGTCTTCATCCTCAATGCCGGCCACGAGACGACGACCAACCTGATCGGCAACGCGCTCGAACTGCTCGACCGGTTCGAGGACGAGCGCGCCCGGCTGATCGCCGACCCCGCGCTGATCGCCCCCGCCATCGAGGAGGTGCTGCGCTATGAGAGCCCCAATCAGCTCGGCAACCGGCGCACCACCGCGCCCGTCGAGATCGGCGGCGTCGCCATGCCCGAGGGCAGCGGATTGACGCTGTGCATCGGCGCGGCGAATCGCGACCCGGCCGCCTTCGATGATCCCGAGCGGTTCGACATCGCGCGCAAGCCCAACCGGCATCTGGCGTTCGCCTCCGGCCCGCACCAGTGCACCGGCATGAACGTGGCGCGGCTGGAAGGCCGCATCGCCATCGCCCGTTTCCTCGCCCGGTTTCCGCACTACCGGCTTCACGGCGCTGCCACGCGCTCGCAACGCATCCGTTTTCGCGGCTTCACCGCCATTCCCGCACGACTTGAAGGGTAGACCATGACCAAGCAATTCGCCTCCGCCGGCGACATGACCGAAAAGCAGATCTCGTTCTCCGAGATCGGCCGCGACCTGTGGGCCTTCACGGCCGAGGGCGACCCGAATTCAGGCGTCATCATCGGCGAGGACAGCGTCATGGTGATCGAGGCGCAGGCGACGCCGCAACTCGCCCGCAAGGTGATCGAGCGGGTGCGCGCGGTCACCGACAAGCCGATCAGCCATCTGGTGCTGACGCATTATCACGCCGTGCGCGTGCTCGGCGCGTCGGCCTATCAGGCGCCGCAGGTCATCATGTCGGACACCGCCCGCGCCATGGTCGCCGAGCGCGGCGCCGAGGATTGGGCGAGCGAGTTCGAGCGTTTCCCGCGCCTGTTCGACGGCCATGACGAAATCCCCGGCCTGACATGGCCAACGACGACCTTTTCGGACCGGATGACGGTCTATCTGGGCAATCGCCGCGTCGATCTGATGAAGCTCGGCCGCGCCCACACCGCCGGCGATGTCGTCGTCCACGTCCCCGACGAGAACGTCATGTTCACCGGCGACATCGTCGAATACCATTCGGCCTGCTATTGCGGCGACGGCCACTTCAACGACTGGCCGCAAACCCTTGAGAAGATTCGGAGCTTCGACCTCGCCGCCATCGCGCCGGGGCGGGGCGATGCCCTTGTCGGCGCCGAGATGGTCAATGCCGCGCTGACCAACACCGCCGACTTCGTGTGCTCCACCTACGATCCGGTCGCAAGGGTCGCCGCGCGCGGCGGTTCGCTCAAGCAAGCCTGGGACGCCTGCCGGGCGGTCTGCGATCCGAAGTTCGCCGACTACGCCATCTACGAGCACTGCCTGCCGTTCAACGTCGCGCGAGCCTATGACGAGGCGCAGGGCATCGACACGCCGCGCATCTGGACCGCCGCGCGCGACAAGGACATGTGGAACGCCCTTCAGGGCTGACGGGATCGGGGGAGGAGCCCGCCATGAATAAGATCTTTGAAGTCCCGCTCTATCCCTATGCAAGGGTCGCCGATCAGGACGCGCAGACGCCGGTCAAGCACGCGGTGATCGTCATCGGCGCCGGGCCGATCGGCCTTGCGGCGGCGATCGATCTCGCCCAGGCCGGTCACGAGGTCGTCGTGCTCGACGACAATGACAAGGTGAGCTGGGGCAGCCGCGCGGTCTGCTATGCCAAGCGGCCGCTCGAGATCCTCGACCGGCTCGGCTGCGGCGAGCCGATGGTGAAGAAGGGCGTGGTCTGGCAGCGCGGCCGCGTCTTCTACGACGATCGCGAGGTCTATGATTTCGACCTGTTGCCCGAGAAGGGCCACCGCCGTCCCGCCTTCATCAATCTCCAGCAATACTATTTCGAGCGCTACATGGTCGACCGCGTGCGCGAACTCGAGCAGGAGGGGGCGCCGATCGAACTGCGCGGCAGCAACAAGGTGCTGTCTGTCGACGCCGACGACGATGGCGTGACGGTTCAGGTCGAAACGCCCGAGGGCACATACGCCGCCCGCGCCGACTGGCTGATCGCCTGCGACGGCGCGGCCTCGCCGACCCGGGCCATGATGGGCCTCGATTTCGTCGGCCGCGTCTTCGAGGACAATTTCCTGATCGCCGATGTGGTCATGGAGGCCGGCTTTCCGACCGAGCGCTGGTTCTGGTTCGATCCGCCCTTCAACCGGGGCCAGTCGGCGCTTCTGCACAAGCAGCCCGACAATGTCTGGCGCATCGATTTGCAGCTTGGCTGGGACATCGACAAGGACGAGGAGAAAAAGCCCGAAAACGTCATCCCGCGCCTCAAGGCGATGCTCGGTGAGGATGCGCGCTTCGAGCTCGAATGGGTGTCGATCTACACTTTCCAGTGCCGGCGCATGGAGAAGTTCCGCCATGGCCGGGTGCTTTTTGCGGGCGATGCCGCCCACCAGGTCTCGCCGTTCGGCGCGCGCGGGGCCAATTCGGGCCTGCAGGACACCGACAATCTGTGCTGGAAGCTGGCCCTGGTCATGGAGGGCAGGGCGCCCGAAAGCCTGCTCGACAGCTACGATGTCGAGCGCATCCACGGCGCCGACGAGAACATCCTCAATTCGACCCGATCGACCGACTTCATCACGCCGAAGTCGGAGATGAGCCGCATCTTCCGCAATGCGGTGCTCGACCTGTCCGAGCACTACGGGTTCGCAAGGCCGCTGGTCAATTCTGGCCGGCTGTCGGTGCCCTGCGTCTATGACGGCTCGCCGCTGAACACCGCGGACGGGCTCGACGCCGGCCCGGCGCGCACGCGGCCCGGCGCGCCATGTCCGGACGCGCCGCTTGGCGATGGTTTTTTGCTGGACCGGCTCGGCGGGGCGTTCACGCTGCTGACGATCGACGCCGATGCGCCCGAGAGCGTCGAATCCGGGGGCGTTGCGGCCACGCGTCTCGCGCTTTCGGCGGCGGACGATCCGACCGGCGCGCTGGCCGAGCGATATCTGGGCGAAGCGGAGGCGGCCGTCTATCTGATCCGGCCCGATCAGCATGTCGCCGCCCGCTGGCCGAGGTTCGACGCACCGGCCGTTGAGGCGGCGATCGACCGCGCGACGGGGAGGGGATGACAATGACCGGACTGAACACCGCGCCCGCCATCGACGCGCCCGACGACCTTTATGCCGAGCTTCTGGCCATGCACGAAGGGCTTTCCAAGGACGAGAGCGATGCGGTCAATGCGCGGCTGATCCTGATCCTGATGAACCATATCGCCGATCGCGACGTGCTCCGGCAGGCCATGGCGGCCGCCCGTTCGCCCGGCGCCGACAAGGAGGGCTGAGCCCATGTTGAAGATCGAGCAGATCCACCACGTCGCCTACCGCTGCAAGGACGCCAAGCAGACGGTCGAATGGTACCGCGACATGCTGAACATGGATTTCATCCTGGCCATCGCCGAGGATCGCGTGCCCTCGACGCATGAGCCCGACCCCTACATGCACCTGTTCCTCGACGCCGGAAACGGCAACGTCCTGGCCTTCTTCGAACTGCCGACCAAGCCGGAGATGGGCAGGGACCCCAACACCCCCGAATGGGTCCAGCACATTGCCTTCAAGGTCAAGGACCGCGACACGCTGCTCGAATACAAGGCGCATCTGGAGAGCAAGGGCGTGGAAGTGCTCGGCGTCACCGACCACTCGATCTTCCATTCGATCTACTTCTTCGACCCCAGCGGTCACCGCATCGAACTGGCGTGCCCCGATCCGCAGGAGGAGGCGATGCTGGCGCGCCTCGATGCCGTCAAATGGGACATGCTGGAGGAGTGGAGCCGGACCAGGAAGGCGCCCCGGCATGCCGACTGGCTGCACGCCAAGGAATTTCAGGGCGCATGACCGAGGCGGTCCTTTACGACTACTGGCGCTCGTCGGCGAGCTACCGGCTGCGCATCGCGCTCAACCTGGCGGGCGTCGCCTACCGGACCGAACAGGTGGATCTGCGCGCCGGCGAACAGGTGGCCGATGCGCACATGGCCCGCAATCCGCAGGGGTTCGTGCCGGTGCTGGAACTCGACGGGCTGCGCCTGACCCAGTCCATGGCGATCATCGAATATCTCGACGAGACGCGCGGCTGCGGTTTCCTGCCCGACGATGCGCCCGGCCGGACGCGGGTGCGCGCGCTCGCCTATGTGATCGCGATGGACATCCATCCGATCTGCAATCTTTCGGTCGCTAAGCACGTCGTCGATCTGACCGGCGGCGACAAGGCGGTGATGGGCGACTGGATGCGCCATTTCATCCGGCGCGGGCTCGTCGCGTTCGAGGCGCTGCTCGACGATCCGGGCACCGGCGCCTTCTGCCACGGTGACCGGCCGGGACTGGCCGACATCTGCCTGATGCCGCAACTCTACAACGCTGAACGGTGGGGCGTGGAGTTGGCCGATCTCGTCCGCATCGGCGCGATCGCCGAACGCTGTCGCGGAGAGCAGGGCTTTGCGGCGGCGATTCCGGCGCCCCCGCCCGATTGACGAGGACGGCCGGGGCAACGCGGAACGACGCCGTCGACCGGCAAGCGGCGATTGCCGGCTTGTCGGCATTCTTCACATGGTGGTATCGGGCGTTCCGGCATCGACGGTCAGGCCGATCGTCGCCGCCGCCTCGTCCGTGTCGCCCCGGCGATGAACGAAAGCTGGTCCCCGCATGAGCGCCCGACCGATCCTTGGCTACTATCATCAGGTCCGGCCGGAGCAATCCGACCCGGAACTGAACGGTCTCGGTGTGGCGCCGCAATCGGTGGTCGGTCATGCCCGGATGCTGATGAAGGCCGGCTACCGGCTTCGGACCGTCTCCGAGACCGTCGCCGGCGGTGATGCGAATTGCGCTGCGCTGACATTCGATGACGGCTATGCCGACAATCTCGAATACGCCCTGCCGGCTCTTGCCGAGATCGGCGCGGTGGGCACGATCTATGTCGTCGCCTCCGAGATCGGCAGGAACGGCCCGAGCTGGATGGCCGACACGTCAGGCCGGAACCGACTGCTCACCGCCGCGGAACTGTCCGAACTGAGCGCAACCGGATGGGAGATCGGCTCCCACTGCAACACGCACCAGCGCCTGCCCACCCTGTCCGAAAAGGATCAGCGCGAGGAATTACGCGTTTCGAAGGAACGGCTCGAGGACCTGCTCGCCGGACCGGTCAGATCCCTGTCCTATCCGTACGGGTCCTATTCGGAGATCACCGTGCGGCTGGCCGAGGAACTGGGCTACGACAACGCGGTGACCACGGCCAGGCGCGGCGGCAACGGGAGCCGATACGCCATCGTCCGGCTCAGCCTTGGCGGCTACGGATTTCGTGCGGTCAAGCAGAACACCAAGCTGGGCCTTGCCATCGCGCGCCGCCGGTGGCTCGGTTGACCCGGAAGCCGCCTGTGATGACACTTGGGGACCATGCCGGCACGCCGGCGCCCGATCCGGCCCGCACGGGCGATCCCGCCGTCATCATCACCTGTCTGAAGCGACGCCATTCGGGTGTCTCGACCACGATCAGCGCGCTTCTGCCGATCCAGGCCGGTCGACGGGCGATCGGCTATGTCGGCCCCGATCTCCCCGGCGTCGAGCAGGCCCGCGCGGTGGCACCCGACGCTTTCACAAGGCTCACGCTCGCCGAGGCGATCCGGCTTTCGCTTCGTCCGCTGGCCGACGGCCGGCCGCGGATCTGGCATGTCCGCCGCGACGTCGAGATGATGCTGGGCCTCGTTCTCCGCGACGTGTTGCGCCGCCCGATCCGTCTCGTCTTCACCTCGTCGGCGATCCGGAAGCACTCGCCCGCCCTCAATTGGCTGATCGGCCGCATGGACCGGATCGTCGCGACTTCGCCGGCCGCCGCCCGGTTCTTTCCGGGCGCGGACATCATCGGCCACGGCGTGGACGTCGAGCACTTTCGGCCCGCGCGGCAACAGGGCGACCTGGCCGGAGACGCCCCGCCGACCGGCCCGCGCATGATCGGGATCTTCGGCCGTGTGCGCGAGGAAAAGGGGATCCACATCTTCGTCCGCGCGCTGCTGCCGCTTCTGCCGCGCTACCCCGACGTGACGGCGGTTATCGGAGGCCTGTGCCAGAGCGATGACGCGCCCTATGCCGAAGGGCTCAAGCGCGAGATCCGCATGGCGGGCCTCGAAGACCGCTTCGTCTGGGTCGGCGAGATCCCGCCCGGCGAGATGCCCGAGTGGTACCGGCGCGTCGCGATCACCGTCTGCTGCCCGCTCTACGAGGGGTACGGCCTGACCGCGATCGAGGCGATGGCGAGCGGCTGCGCGGTGGTCGCGACCCGGACCGGCGCCTTCGCCTCGATGGTCGAGGAGGGCCGGACCGGATATATCATTCCGAAGGACGACCACCCCGCCCTTTCCGGGGCGCTCGAGAAGCTCCTCACCGATCCGGCCCTGTGCGCGCAGATGGGGCGTTTGGGGCGCGAACGCGCCTGCGCGCTCTTTTCGATCGAGACGGAAGCCGACGGTCTGGAACGGGTCTACGAAAGCGTTTGGCGCGAGCGGGACGCCGCGCGAACCTGACCGGCTTCTGAGGACCCTCCGCACTCCATATACGTCAAGCCGTCACCAGCCCGATGCGTAGACAGCGCGAAACGCCAGGAGCGTATAGGACGGCGGCCCTCCCGCACCGGGAACGGCCGGCACCTCGGCCGTTCCGAGGGGCTCGACGCGCCAGTTGGCATCGCTTTGCCACGGTTCGATGCAGGTCTCGGCCGGCCAGCCGCAGATGACCAGCACGCCCGAGCGCGTCAGTGTCTCGCCTTGCGCCCAAGGCTGCCGGGCGATGTCCGGCCCTTCGAGGAAATGCGGGCGGGAGGGCAGGTAGAAGCTCGCCGCCATCGCGTAGAAGCGGTGGCCCGCGACGAAAGCGATGTCGTCGTTCACGCTCTCGGTCCAAAGCGTGCCCGATGCCTCGGCAAGCGCCCTGAGCGGCAGCGCGTTGTTGGCGTGCGCCCGTTCCAGAATCTGGCCGCGGATCAGGGGCGACAGGGCAAGCATGAGGACCATGAAACCGACCGACAGACCGATCGTCCATCCGCGCATGCGTTCGGCGACGGGCCGCGGCAGCAGCAGCGTGAGAAGGATCGGAACCACCGAGAAGATCGGAAGCGACCAGTTGCTGGTCAGCGGCACCTGAAGGGCCAAGGCCAGTGCCATTGTCAGCGGTACCGTGGCGAGTCCGGCCCAAAGAAGGACCTTGCCGCGCGTCGATCCGAATGCGGCGGCGATCGCCCTGCGGTCGAACCACGGGGCACCGTCGTCCGGCCGGCGCAGCAGGCCCAGAATGGCAAGCCCGGGCAGCGCGTAAAGCGGTTGGGCGATCAGGAACTCGATCTGCGAGCGCATGAGCGCGACGATCGAGGCATCGCCCTGTTTTCTAGTGGCGAACACGACGGACGAAAAGCCGTTGCCGAAGAGCCAGAGCAGATGCGGCCCGACCACAAGGAGGAAGACGATCGCGGCGACAACGGGGATCGGCGTCGCGACAATGGCGCGGGTTTGCCGGTTCGACAGCGCGTGCCCCAGCAGCGCCAGCAGCAGGACGGCCGCGAAATATTTCGACAGGATCGCCGCGCCGGCAAAGGCCCCCAGCAGGGCGGCGTCGGCCATGCGCCGATGTTCGATCACGCGGAGATAGAACAGGATCGTGCCGGCCCAGAACGGCAGCATCGCAGAATTGGCATTGTAGGTGAACGCCAAAAAGCCAAGCGGCGGCATCACCAGCGCTACCATCACGGCGGCCACCTGTTCCGGCGGCGTCAGGAAACGGCGCGCGATCAGCACCATCAGGCCAAGCCCCGCTCCGATGTTCAGAGCGGCAAGCAGCCGGTAGCTGAGGTCGGTGCGGGGAAAGACCTCGAACCACCCGGCCGTCAGCCAGCCGAACAAGGGCGGATGGTTCGGATTTCCCCATTGCCAGCGTATGCCCCAGGCATGGTTCTCCAGCATGTCGATATAGGCATCGAGGTTGAGCTGGGTCAGGTGCGGGTAGACCGTCCAGAAGACGGTCGCGCCGACGACCAGCGCCAGCGCGACAACCGAAATCCGGTGAAGCTCGGCTGGCCCTTCGCGCTGCTGATCCGCCATGATTGCCATGTTCGATGTGCCGAGAGGGTGGATGCCGGGCTCGTAAGAACCGTCCGGACCCGGGCGTTCCGCTTGTTAGTCGGGGGCCCGCCGCGTGTCCAGCGCAGCGCAAAAGGATGGCGAAGAGGGCAGAGGGAGAGGATGGTAGGGCACACGACAGCTCGCCCTGTCGTGGTTGGTCATTTTGGGGCGGGGCGAGCTTGGCTGTTTACCGCGGCAGAGCCAGCCGGTAAGGGGTGTCCGCTCGTTTCTCGATGTGACGTGGATGGCGCGGAAACAACGGTTAAGGCACCTCCACCGACTATCCTCCGACCAGGATCGCGATCATGATCGGCTATTACGTCATCAACCTTGCGCGGTCGGTGGAGCGCTACCGGAGCTTCGCCGCTCTGGCCGCGGACGCCGGTTTGGAGGTGGAACGCGTCGACGCCGTCGATGGCAAGGTGGCGACGCAGGACGGATGGGACGGGCTTGACCTCGACCGTTTCCGCCGGTTCAACGGTCGCGAGCCCTTGCCCGGCGAGTATGGCTGCTATTTCAGCCATATCAAGGCGATGCGGACGTTTCTTGACAGCGGCTATTCGTCGGCCGTCATCATGGAAGACGATGCCGAGCCCCATGCGGCGGTCGGCCCGTTTGCATCCGCCCTTGACGATCGCTTCAGCGACCGAACGCTCCTCGTGCGTCTGACATCGCACCGTCTGCAACTGTTCGAGGCGTTTGAACGTCCGCTCGAAGGTGGCCCCCGCGTGGGCCAGTGCTGGCTCGGGCCGACCGGGAGCGGATCGGCCTATTGGCTGACACGATCTGCAGCCGCGACCCTCGTGGAACGCATGTTGCCCGTCTATTGCCCGTTCGACGTGATGCAGGAGCGGAGCTGGGAGACCGACGTGCGTTTCTGCCAGGTCAAGCCGAATCTGATGCCGGTCCCGAGGCCGCCCGACTCGACGATCGCCGCGTCCGGCCCGACCTACGCCGTCAAATATCCGCCCTATCGCAGGCTGCCCACCTACTGGACGCGCACCGCCCAGTTCTTCCGGCGGCTGGCTGCCTGCGCCCGCACGCGCGGCATCTGAGACACACAATTGACCGTCAGTTCCGCTTACGGGTCTCTTGTGACTCGCTCGGCACGGCCGGCTGCCTGGCGCGCGTAGAAGCAGGCGAAGCCGATCGCAACGAACGCCCACATGAAGGATTCGCCGATCGCCAGGCGGATATGCGAGTTCGTCAGCGACGCGATGAAGAACAGGGCCAGCGCCACGGCGGCCGTCTGCGGCACTTCGCGCGGGACGAGTGCATCGCCCGAAGCCCGGAACATCTGCGCCAGCGCCCAAGCGAGAATGAAGCCGTAGAACGCAAGACCGAACAGGCCATGGCGGACCGCGACCTCCAGCACGCTGTTGTGGAGCAGTCGGTATGGATACTCAAAGTATGTTCGGTTCTGCCAAGCATCCGCCCACTCCGGTCCCCAGCCAAACAGTGGCTTGGCGGCGATCAGGTCGAGACTGTCCAGCGTAAGCTGCAGCCGTACTCTCGCCGACGCGGGGATTGCCGGATCCTCGGCAGACGACCGCAGCAATTCCATCGGTGTCTCAGACCGCACGAGACCGATAAGCAGCGACAACCCTCTTTCTGCAGTTGGCCCGGCCACGGACACGATCCGTTCGTGGCTGAGATAGGCTGCCGCAGAAAGAGCCAGTGCGAAAAACACCGCCACGAAACCGTACACGCGGTCCCGACTTCTGCCGAGCATCCAGACGGTCGACAACAGGACGGGGGGCAATACCAGAAACAGGGCAAGCCATACGCCCTTGGAGTTCAGGACGATGATGTAGAACAGACAGCCGGAGATGTTGAACACGGTCAAAAAAACCAGGAAGGACGTCGTCCAAGCCCACCTGTGCTTGGTCCGGATTATGTGGAGCGCAAAGCCAGCGTGAATGACAAGCAAGAGGGCACACATCAGGGATGCGTGGATCGAGTTATTTGCAAAAAGGACGTCGACGCCTTGCGCCCCGGCGAGCTCGACGGTCGGGAATGCGGCTCCTAGCTTGGCCGTTGTCAGGAAAACCAAGGCAGGGACCAGCCAGCCGAGATGGCGGCGGGCAAGGAAGACAGCGTATCCGCTCGTCGAATAGAGCCCTGCGAACAGATAGATCTCCTCGGCCGATCCCACGACAAGCCGATCCTGAGCGATGGCGTAGATGCCATATCGCAAAGCGACATAGACCGCCCAGCCCATGCAGAGATATGCCGCAAGGCCCAGATGCAAGCGGTCGGGCCTCCGGATCTCGACGCCGAAGAAATGCACAGCCGCAAGGACGCAGGCGACCAGCCAGGCGAAGCGGTACGCATCCGTCTCCACCCACAGTGGCGAGAACGCTACAAGTGCGATGAGTGTGACTGCGGCCGTCATCGCTGCGGACCGCGAGAACCAGAACAACGAATACGCCCCGCCATGCTACGCTTGGGGGAACCCTGATAGCGCCTGCGCCTTCAACGCACCAGCATCGATCTAATGCCTTTCTCGCACATTTTCCGTCGTGCCGGAGATTGCGCACGACGGTCTCGGACCGGTAGCGGGACGTCGCCATTCGTAAGACTCGCCACATTGTCCCAATTGCGCTAAGAGCGCTGCCGTTCAGGCGGGAACAGAACTGTCGATCCAAGGCTGGTTGGCGGCCGCGGCTCCATGAAGACATCGCCCTGAATCAGACAACAATGGCGGGAACTGGCGGTCATGCAGGCTTCGAAACTGGTTGACCCGGCAACATGGCCGCGATCGGTCAAGAAGGCGATCGTCTTTGCGGTGGACGTAACGCTCGTCCCCTTGAGCCTTTTCATCGCCTATGCGCTTCGGCTCAACACGATCGAGCCGCACACCTATGGCCAGGTCTCGCTGCTCTATTTCGCGCTCGTCTCCGCCGCCGGTGTGCCGATCATCCGCCTGCTGCGGCTCAATCGGCTGAAGCTCCACGCATTCGACATGCACGCGATCGGCCGCATCGCGCTTTCTTCGGCCGCCCTCATCCTCGCCGCCGTCCTGATCAGCTACGTCGCTGACCTGTGGGCGCCGCGCTCCGTGCCCTTCATCTTCGGCGTCGTCTTCTTCACCATGGCCGTGTTCGCGCGCCTCGTGGGGCTGCTGCTGTTCGACCTCATGCACCGTCTGACGGGCCGCTCTCGTACGCCGGTGGCGATCTATGGCGCCGGCGCCGCGGGCCTTCAGCTGGCGACCGCGCTGCGCCAGTCGCGCGAGATGCGGCCGGTCGCCTTCGTCGATGACAACCCGGCGCTGCACGGCATCATCGTCGGCGGCACGCGGGTCTTTTCGCCCGACAAGCTCGAGGAACTGGCCGCGTCCGGCCGTATCGAGCGGGTGCTGATCGCCATTCCCTCGCTCACCGCCGGCCAGCGCGAAACGCTCAAGCGCCGGCTCGACACCTTGCCCTGCCTCGTGCAGACCATTCCCTCCTATATCGATCTGATCGCCGGCCGGAACTGGGTCGATGATCTCAAGGCGATCTCGCCGGACCAGCTTCTCGACCGCGCCAATGTCGACCTCGACATCCCGGAGGTGGCCAAGGCCTATGCGGGGCGTTGCGTGATGGTCACCGGGGCGGGCGGATCGATCGGATCGGAGCTCTGCCGGCAGCTGGTCGATTGCGACCCGCGCCGGATCGTCCTGTTCGAGCGAAGCGAGCTGGCCCTTTATGAAATCGAGCGCACGCTGCTGCCGCTTGCGAAGGAAAAGGGCATCGAGATCGCAACCTGTCTGGGATCGGTGATCGACCGGCCGACGGTCGACGCCGTCATCGAACGCGACGATGTCGACATCATCGTCCATGCCGCCGCCTACAAGCATGTGCCGCTGATCGAAGGCAATGAACTCGAGGGCGTGCGAAACAACGTGATCGGCACGCGGATCGTCGCCGAGGCGGCGCGGCTCGCCGGGATCGAGCGGTTCATTCTGGTGTCGACCGACAAGGCCGTGCGGCCGACCAACGTGATGGGCGCCACCAAGCGCCTTGCCGAGATTGTCGCGCACGACGCCCAGCGCAATTCGTCGGGCACGCGCTTTGCCATGGTCCGGTTCGGCAACGTGCTCGGCTCGTCGGGATCGGTGGTGCCGCTGTTCCACGAGCAGATCCGGCGCGGCGGGCCGGTCACCGTCACACATCCCGAAGTGACGCGCTATTTCATGACCATTCCCGAGGCGGCGCGGCTCGTGCTGCTTGCCGGCGCCTATTCGGAGGGCGACGATCTGTTCGTGCTCGACATGGGCGCCCCGGTGAAGATCGTCGAACTGGCCCGCAGGATGATCAAGCTTGCCAACATGACCGTGCGCGACGCCGACAATCCGGGCGGCGATATCGAGATCGTCTTCTGCGGCCTGCGGCCGGGCGAGAAGCTCTACGAGGAACTGCTGATCGACGACGACAGCCTGATCCAGACGCCGCACGAGAAGATCCTGCGGGCGTGCGAGGCGGGCCTTTCGGAGATCGAGGTGGCGGCCATGCTCAAGCAGGTCGGCGAGGCTCTCGACAAGCGCGACACCCACGCTGTCCGCAAGATCCTCCAGCGCTACGTGACGGGGTATGGCACGGTTTCCAGCACGGCGACAGGCTGAGCCGTGATCCTTCGGGAGATTTTCCAATCGGGCGGGTCGATGTGACTGGAGTTGCCAAGCTTCGGCATTCTTCGGAGAGCCCGGGTTGACATTCACGGGACTGCCCTCTCGACGCCGCCCCGTCGAGAGAAGGTGGCGCCTTGCGGCGTGAATGTCGATCAACCGAGGCGCAGGATGACCGGACCGACGGTGCTTCGCCGAGTTTCGCGGCTCGCTGGGTCGAGTGCCACCAGGCCGGAGAGCCTGTCTGCATCATCGACCGCTGGTCGCACCCGCGGCATCGTTCCAACGCGGCTGGTTCAAACTTCATCTATCGCCTTGTCGCCCGATTGCGCCGGCGCGAGACCGGCAAGCACATCGTCATGCACTCGGGTACCTCGTCGACCGGCGACAGCGCCCCGAGCGTGCGTGCTTGTCGTGGCTCAATTGCAATTGACCGGTCGAGTAATCAGGGCTGAGCGGGTCATGGCGGATACTGGCAGTTGCCAGGCGTCACAAGCATTTCGCATGGCTTGGACCGGGTTGGCGCTCAGGCATATCCGGACCACCCCCTACAGATCCGGAACCAACGGCAAACGCACGATACGTCCAGGCCGCGCCCAGGCCGTGGGCCGACGCCCGCCTGCATTGGGCATCGGGAAAACGGCCCGGCGATATGGACCTCATCGACGATTGGCACGGGCCACACGAAGCCCTTCGCCACCCGGGGGCGACGATCGTCGACCCCGGCGCCGGACTGTCCGTGCGGGCTCTCGATCAGGCCGGATAGGACAGGATAGAGGCGATCACGCCGATATCGGGGTCCACCTTGGTCAGGCCCGGTATCATCGCCGGGCAGGCGAGGCGCACCCGGTCGCCGGCGCTCAGCGCGTAGATGTAGAAGACCGACGGATTGTAGCCATAGGAGAGGCGCGGCGGCTGGCTGTCGCGCACCGTCACCGAGACCCAACCCTCGGACGGGTCGATCAGCATGGCATCGGGTTCGGCCACGCCGTTGCGCAGCAGGGTCTGTCCGGCCAGGCGCGGCACCAGCACCGGCGCGTCGATCGCCCGAAGATAGGCGTGGAAGGTCATGGCAGGCATGCGCGGCCGCTGAACACTGAACAGGCACAGCGTATAGGTGTTGCCGGCATGGTCGAACACGCCGGACGCGCCGCTGCCCATGGTGATCTCTGCGATCCAGAACTCGCTGCCCCAGCGCCGGTAGCCCGGTTCGCGAAGCTGCGAGATGAGGGCGTCGACTTCGGGGTCGAGCGCCGCGCCTGGCCCGTCATAGGTCGCGTTGTCCTGCACGAACTTGGCATGGGCGAGCGGCGTGGCGCCGTTATAGACGGTCAGGTAGTCCGGCCATGCGAACCCGCCGATCGTCACGTCGAGGGCGCCGTTGCCCGCGAACCGCCCGCTGTCCTGGAACAGGTTCATGGCAAATCCGGTCAGCAGGCTCGTCTGCGGGAAATCCGGCACGCCCGTCGCCGCGTCGATGGTGATCGCGTCGACGAAGGTGCTGCCGTCGGCGCTGACCTTGAAGGCGAAATCGTCGCCGCCGGTCAGGCCCATCTCGGCGCGGCCGCTCCAGCCGGACTGGAACAGGACCGAAGCCGTGTCCGTGCTTGCCTGCTTGTTGACGGTCATGCGGTGATCGCCGGCCGTATCGTGCGTGAACAGGCTTGCATCGGACGCGACGGCGAGGCGGTTGATGCCGTCGGCGGCGGCGTTGATCCCGAGCTGGCCGACGGAACTGCCCGGCCCTCCCGAACCGGTGACGATATGCCAGTCCGTGCCGTCGAAACCGAGCCAGCCCGCTTCCGCGACGCACCAGGCGGTCCAGCCCGCGGCGGGCGCATAGAAGGCCCACGCGCCGTCCTGGAACGCGGTGATCTCGCCCTCGTGTCCGGCCCAGGCGCCCGTTGCCGTCACGGCGACGATGTGCCGGTCGCCTTCATCGGGCGTGGCGGGCGGCGCGGTTCGCGTCCTGTCGAGGACCGAAAGCTGCGTCAGGCAGTCAAGCCGCCGGATCGCCTCGTTGTGGGTGACATGCGGCTGGGCCTGCGCCGGCATGATGTAGGGCAGGGACAGGTTCGGGCTCGATTGCATCGCGGGCGGTCTCCTTGTCGTGGCGTGCGATGATATGCGGATCCCTGGTCCAGTAGGATAAACTCGATAGGAGTGGATACCAGCGACGGCCTCGATTGACCTGCATGGTTGGCAGGTCTACGAGGGCTAGCCGTTATGATTGAGGGGATTGCGAATGAGCCGTCCGGACCGTCGTGCGGATGATACCGAGACGGTGTTGTCGCTCACCGACATCTTCATGTTTCTGTGGGAGGGCAGGCGGACAATCCTCGCCTGCGCCCTGGCGGGACTGGTCTTCGGTTTCGCAATAGCATTCGTTGCTGGCGGCAGCTACAGAGCAACCGTTCCGATAATCGCTGCCCCCGAGTTGGAAGGTGGCCAGGTCGAGGACCTGAACCAGGCGCTGATCTTCGACCCGATCCTCGTTGATCAGGAGCTGAGTGAGCTCAGTCCGATATTCCAGCGCGAAGTGCCATTGCAACTGACGCCGGCAGTTGTTCTGGGAATGTTTGTCGAGGAGTTGCAGAATCCCGCCATTGTCGCTCAGGCCCTCGCGAGTTCGGGTTTGTCGGGCGACGTGACAGGCCGCGATGGGATCGGTCTGTCTGCAGCCGCCGCAGCAATTGCGGACATGAACTTTTCCACGCCAGACGGTGGAGGAACGGTCGCCCGGCCTTGGATGATGTCTTTGTCTATTGACGGTGCGCCCTCCGAATTGCGTGCATTCGTGGACGCGCTTGTGGAAGGCGCCGTCGCTAGCACGCGCGACGTTGTTGTCCGGCGCGTGGTCGCCGCGGTTGACGAGCGCGAGCAGAGAGAGGCGAGCGCGGTGGAGCACCTCCAAAGCCGCACAAGGTTGAGGGTCGCGCTCCATCAGGCCGACCTGAGAAGGGAGATCGCGATCTTGCAGGAGCAGGCCGATATCGCCCGTCGCCTGGAGATTGAATGGCCATTTTCGGCGTCCGCCGGCGAGCCCGGCAGCGGATCTGGCGGTGACGGCGGAAGTCAACCGGTTGTCGTGATCGTCGGTTCGGATGCGCCTGGCTATTTGCGCGGCTATCGCGCGATCGATGAGGAGATGGAGGCGCTGCGGTCTCGCGTGCAATCGAGGGACCTGGTGCCCGGCTTGCCGATTCTCGATGCGGCGATCAACTCCGTAAGAAGCGATCAATCCGTCGAGCGCGTCCTGGAGAAGCTGGAGGACGGTCCGTTCGGCGAGCAAGGTCTTGCGCTTGTTGTTCTCGAGCCCGGCATGGTGGGCATTCGGCCGCTCATCCCGATGGTCGCGTTTGTCATGTTCGGCCTTGTTTTGGGTCTGGCCGTCGGGGTCGCGGCGATTGCAGTTCGCAAATCGCTCGGTCGGTTTCGAATGACCTGAACTGCACCGTCCCGCGCACTTGCGCCCGTTGCATCAAACCCTTATGTGGCGCGCTCGTGAAAGGGGCGCGCCGATGCGCATCGGCCGTCAGGACAAACAGGACGGAAAATGGCCAAGGAAAAGTTTGAGCGGAACAAGCCGCATGTGAACATCGGCACGATCGGTCACGTCGACCATGGCAAGACGTCGCTGACGGCGGCGATCACCAAGTTCTTCGGTGACTTCAAGGCCTATGACCAGATCGACGCCGCGCCCGAGGAGAAGGCGCGCGGCATCACGATCTCGACGGCGCATGTGGAGTACGAGACCGATGCGCGCCACTATGCGCACGTCGACTGCCCGGGCCACGCCGACTACGTCAAGAACATGATCACGGGCGCCGCGCAGATGGACGGCGCGATCCTTGTGGTCTCGGCCGCTGACGGCCCGATGCCGCAGACCCGCGAGCACATCCTTCTGGCCCGCCAGGTCGGCGTTCCGGCGATCGTGGTGTTCCTGAACAAGGTCGACCAGGTCGACGACGAGGAACTGCTCGAGCTGGTCGAGATGGAAGTGCGCGAGCTTCTGTCGTCCTACGACTTCCCCGGCGACGACATTCCGGTGGTCAAGGGCTCGGCGCTGGCGGCGCTTGAAGACAGCAACGCCGAGATCGGCGAGAAGGCGATCCGCGAGCTGATGGCCGCCGTTGACGAGCACATCCCGACACCCGAGCGTCCGATCGACCAGCCGTTCCTGATGCCGATCGAGGACGTGTTCTCGATCTCGGGCCGCGGCACGGTGGTGACCGGCCGCGTCGAGCGCGGCGTGATCAATGTGGGCGACGAGATCGAGATCGTCGGCATCCGCGACACCAAGAAGACGACCTGCACGGGCGTGGAGATGTTCCGCAAGCTGCTCGACCGCGGCGAGGCGGGCGACAACATCGGCGCGCTGCTGCGCGGTGTCGAGCGCGACGGCGTCGAGCGCGGCCAGGTTCTGGCCAAGCCGGGCTCGGTGACCCCGCACAAGAAGTTCGCCGCCGAGGCCTACATCCTGACCAAGGAAGAGGGTGGCCGCCACACGCCGTTCTTCAACAAGTACCGTCCGCAGTTCTACTTCCGCACGACGGACGTGACCGGCGAGGTGACGCTTCCCGAGGGCACCGAGATGGTGATGCCGGGCGACAATGCGGAGATGAACGTCGAGCTGATCACGCCGATCGCGATGGAAGAGCGCCTGCGCTTCGCCATCCGCGAGGGCGGCCGCACCGTCGGCGCCGGCATCGTCGCAAAGATCATCGAGTGACGCGCGCGGCGCCATCGGGCGCCGGCGTTCGCCCCGCAAACGATTCACCGGATTGTTTGCGGCCGGGCTCACTCGCAAGGATCATCGAGTGACGCCCTCGGCGCCTTCGGGCGCCGCCCCGACCGAATGATGGAAGATGGCCGCGCGAGCGGCCATTTTTCGTTCGGGCCACGTACCGGGTTTCGCCTTGCCGGAACATACCGCGTTCTGCGGCGTTCTTGCGCCGAAGGGGCCTCCGAGGAGATAGCCATGACAAGACGATTGCTCGAGACGACGACGGCCATTGGCCTGTTGACGATGGTGGTGGGCGCCGGCGTTGCTCACGCACAGGACGATGCCGGCATGCAGGAGGGTGTCGGTGCCGAACTCGTCCGCTGCGTTCTGGAACAGCAACCGTGCCCGGACGCGACCGACGCCGACATCAGTGCGGCCGCACAGATGCTCGCCGACCAGACCGGCGCGACGATCGCCGACGCCGAAGCCCGCATTCGCGAGGCCTTGCCCGAAGCCGGCGTGACCGCTGGGGAGCTGGAGACGACCGAGACCGAAACGCCACCGGCCGAGACCGAAGCTGCGGCCGAGGCGGATGCCGATACGGCCGAAACGCCCCCCGTGGAAGACGAGACCGCCGCAGGGCAGGAGACCACGGACGTGGCCGAGCCGTCCGATGCGGTCGACGAAGCGATGGAAGCCGTTGAAGAGGGCGAGCAGGCCGCCGGCGAAGTCGTCGAGAAACCGCAGCCCGAAACCGATGCCGAGGCGGGCGCTGCGGCGGAGGCCGGTGCGGAAGGTGAAGCGCCGCCCGTTGAAACAGCCACTGAAGACGCGGCAAATGAGGGCGAGGAGCAGCAGGCCGAGTCCGAAACGCCTGCGCAGACCGGCGCCGAAGCCGCTGCCGAGGCCGAAACGGAAACCGAGGCCGAGACGACGGCTGTCGACGAGACCGGCCAGGAAACGGGCGATGAACTGCCGGCCGAGCCGACCGGCGACGCCGCCGCGGCCACCGAAGAGACCGATGCGACGGCTGAAGCCGAAGCCGCTGCCGAAACAGCCGAGACCGACGCCGAAGCCGCCGCCCGGGCTGAAGCCGAGGCCGATCAGGTCGCGCCCGAGCCGACACCGGAGCAGCGCGCCGCGCGCGCCGAGCGCCAGGCGCAGAGGCAGGCCGATCGCGGCAACGCGGAGGCACTGCAGGCGGCCGATCAGGAGATCGAGGCCGAAACAGAAGCCGAAAGCCAGGCCGAGGTTCAGGTCGAAACCGTCACCGAGGAGACCGCGCGTCGAAGCGACGAAACGGTCGAGGCCGAAGCGACGGCGCAGCAGGACACGGACCAGCTTCTGCGCAACATTCTGGGCATTGCCGCCGGCGCCACCGTCGGCGCCGTCCTCGGCAACCAGTTCAACGTGGTCGAGCCGGCCGGCGACCGCGTGGTCGTCGAACGCGACGGCGAACTGGTCGTGCTGCGCGACGAGAACGAACTGCTGCGCCGGCCCGGAACGCGGGTGCGCACGCGCACCTTCGCCGACGGCAGCACACGCACCGTGGTGATCCGCGAAAACGACGTCCGGATCGTCACCATCCGCGCGGCCGACGGCACGATCCTCTACCGGGCCCGTGTGGCGCCGGACGGCCAGCGCGTCGTCCTGATCGACGAGCGGCAGTACGAGCCCGAACCGGTCGACATCACCCGGCTGCCGTCTGCGCCGCGCGCCCGCGTGATCGAATATGGCGAGGCCGACGTCGACACGATCCGTTCGGCGCTTGCCGCCGAAGTGCCGCGCCTCGACCGCCGCTATTCGCTGCAGCAGGTGCGAGACGTGCGTGAACTGCGCGCGCTGGTGCCGGGCATCGATCTGGCCGTCAATTTCGCCACCGGCTCGGCGGCGATTCCGCCCAGCGAAGCCGAAGCGCTGACCGCACTCGGCCGGACCGTCGAGCGGATGATCGCCGAGGATCCGGACGAACTCTTCCTCGTCGAGGGCCACACCGACACGGTCGGCGCCGCCGCCTACAATCTGGCCCTGTCCGACCGACGCGCGGAGAGCGTCGCCCTCGCGCTGACCGAGTATTTCGACATTCCGCCCGAAAACCTCGTCACCCAGGGCTATGGCGAGCGGTTCCTGAAGGTGGAACAGGCCGGCGACATCCGCGCCAACCGTCGCGCGGTCGTCCGGCGGATCACGCCGCTGGTCCGCGCTGCCGGAGCGCAGTGACGACCGACCCCCGATCAGCCGGCCGGCGGTCGGCATGGCGATCAAGGCGGGCCGCGGCCCGCCTTTTTCGGTTGAAACGCGCTTCGGCGCGCATTATCAGTCCGGTCACCGATAGGGGTATAGCTCAGTTGGTAGAGCGTCGGTCTCCAAAACCGAAGGTCCACGGTTCGAGCCCGTGTGCCCCTGCCAGAGGTTCGCGGCACGCCGGTCACAGGGCTCCGGGCGGCGCTTGACTTTTTTGCCGTGCGCCCTTGATCTCGCCCCGAATCGCCGCTAGATGATCCCCTGCGCTGGAATTGCCCTTGCGGGCGGGTTGCGCTTTCACCAACACGAACGGGAACTGACATCGACGGCGCATCCCTTTGCGTGTCGACGATCACCCCGTTACGCAGCAGGAAAGGCGGCGCGGGCGCATTTCGCCGCCATGGACCGGACGATCTAGATGGCACGCACCAATCCGTTCACCTTCATTCAGCAGGTGCGCGCGGAAACGGCCAAGGTGACCTGGCCGTCGCGCCGCGAGACGCTGATCTCGACGATCATGGTGCTGATCATGGTGGTGATCGCGGCATTGTTCTTTTTCACGGTCGACCAGATCTATTCCTGGGTCTTCGACCTGATCTTCGGTCCGGCACGATAAACGAAAAACAAGATCACGGGTGGTTCCGACGCTGATGACGGCGCGCTGGTACATTGTTCATGCCTACTCCAACTTCGAAAAGAAGGTGGCCGAGGCGATCGAGGAGAACGCCAAGGCCAAGGGGCTGTGGGACCGGTTCGAGCAGATTCTCGTGCCCGTCGAGAAGGTGATCGAGGTGCGCAAGGGCCGCAAGGTCGATGCCGAGCGCAAGTTCTTTCCCGGTTACGTGATGGTGCGCGCCCATCTGACCGACGATGTCTATCACCTGATCAAGAACACGCCGAAGGTGACCGGCTTTCTGGGCTCCGACAACAAGCCCGTGCCGATCTCCGATCGCGAGGCCGAGCAGATCCTGGGCCAGATCCAGGAAGGCGTCGAGCACCCCAAGCCGTCGGTCTCCTTCGAGGTCGGCGAGAGCGTGCGCGTCACCGAGGGCTCGTTCGCCTCGTTCAACGGCATCGTTCAGGAAGTCGACGAGGAACGTTCGCGCCTGAAGGTGGAAGTGTCGATCTTCGGCCGGGCGACCCCGGTCGATCTGGAATTCGGAATGGTCGAAAAAGGCTAGTCCGAAGTGCCGGCCGGGGCCTTCGTGTTCTCGGTCCGGTCGCAAAGGTGGGAGGCAGGCGCGCCTGAGCCGGGCGTGCCGAAGCCGCACCACCGACGTCTCAACCGCCGGGTGACGCCGGCCTTGGAAGGAAAGACGACAAATGGCCAAGAAGGTTGCAGGCCTGCTCAAGCTGCAGGTCCCCGCAGGAGCCGCCAACCCGTCGCCGCCCATCGGGCCGGCGCTCGGTCAGCGCGGCATCAACATCATGGAATTCTGCAAGGCGTTCAATGCCGCCACGCAGGAAATGGAAAAAGGCGCGCCGATTCCGACGACAATCACCTACTATCAGGACAAGTCGTTCACCTTCAAGACGAAGACGCCGCCCGCCGCGTTCCTGCTCAAGAAGGCCGCGAACCTGAAGTCGGGCTCCAAGGCGCCGGGCAAGGAATCGGCCGGCTCGATCAGCCGCGACAAGGTGCGCGAGATCGCTGAACTGAAGATGAAGGACCTCAACGCAGCCGACATCGAAGGCGCCATGCGCCAGATCGAGGGTTCGGCGCGGGCCATGGGCCTGAAGGTGGAGGGCTGACCATGGCAAAGCTTGGAAAACGCACCCGCGCGCTGCGCGAGGGCATCGACCGCAACGCCGTGCTGCCGCTCGAGGAAGCCGTCGAGATGATCAAGCAGCGGGCCACCGCCAAGTTCGACGAGACGATCGAGCTTGCGATGAACCTGGGCGTCGATCCGCGCCATGCCGACCAGATGGTCCGTGGCGTGGTCAACCTGCCCAACGGCACCGGCCGCGACGTCAAGGTCGCCGTGTTCGCCCGTGGCGACAAGGCCGAGGAAGCCAAGGCCGCCGGTGCCGACATCGTTGGCGCCGAGGACCTGGTGGAGACGGTGCAGAACGGCCAGATCGACTTCGACCGCTGTATCGCGACGCCGGACATGATGCCGCTGGTCGGCCGTCTGGGCAAGGTGCTCGGTCCGCGCGGCCTGATGCCGAACCCCAAGGTCGGCACCGTCACGCCCGACGTGGCCGCCGCGGTGAAGTCCGCCAAGGGCGGCGCCGTTCAGTTCCGCGTCGAAAAGGCCGGCATTGTTCATGCCGGCGTCGGCAAGGCCTCCTTCGATGCCAAGGCGATCGCCGAGAACGTGCGCGCCTTCGCCGATGCGGTGCAAAAGGCCAAGCCGGCCGGCGCCAAGGGCACCTATGTGCGCAAGGTCGCGCTGACCTCGACGATGGGTCCGGGCGTCAAGATCGATCCGGCGAGCCTTTCGGCCGCCGAATGAATCGAATTCGGAGCCGGTCGCGATAAGCGGCTGGTTCCGTTGAAGAATTCCGGCTCCGCCTGGCGGGGCCGGATGGCCGGGAAACCGGTCCCTGTCCGAGATTGCAGGCGGCTCGCCTTAATTCGCATGAGCCTGCATGAGACGGGTGCGGACGTTTCATGCCCGAACCGGCGACGGAACGGGCGGAGAACGGTTCGAACCGTATTGCCTTGTGCCGCAAGGGGCCCGTCGGGCGCCTGAGGCGTAAGGGGGCAGGATCCTCGAGCGTCGCGGCGCGGGGTCCAAACCCGGGGCGCGGCAAAGGCAAACCGCGATGGCAGGCCAAGCCTTCCATCGCACGACGGAGAGACGAAGTGGATAGAGCGGAAAAACGCGAATTCGTCACCCAGCTGAACTCGGTCTTCAAGCAGTCCGGTTCGGTGGTGGTGGCCCACTACACGGGTCTGACCGTCGCGCAGATGGGTGACTTGCGCACCCGGATGCGTGATGCGGGCGGCACCGTGAAGGTTGCGAAGAACCGCCTCGCCAAGATCGCTCTTCAAGGCACGGAAGCCGAGGGCATGTCCGACCTGTTCCAGGGTCAGACGCTGATTGCCTATGCCGAAGATCCGGTAACGGCTCCGAAAGTGGCAAGCGAGTTCGCCAAGACCAACGACAAGCTCGTCGTTCTTGGCGGAGCGCTCGGCCCCACCGTTCTCGATGCGGGTGGCGTGAAGGCTCTGGCCGAACTGCCCTCGCTTGATGAACTGCGGGCCAAGCTCGTCGGCATGATCCAGACGCCGGCGACCCGCCTTGCCCAGGTCACGAGCGCGCCGGCCGGCCAGCTGGCCCGCGTGTTCGGCGCCTATGCCAAGAAGGACGAAGCCGCGTGAGGCTGTCTTTGAACCGTCAAACCAACTGTTCGAACCTGATATCCGAAGGAAGATGAAAAATGGCTGATCTCGCCAAAATCGTAGATGACCTGTCGTCGCTGACCGTGATGGAAGCGGCCGAACTGTCCAAGATGCTTGAAGAGAAGTGGGGCGTTTCCGCCGCCGCTCCGGTTGCCGTCGCGGCCGCCGGTGGCGCCGGTGCCGCCGAAGCTGCTCCGGAAGAGGAAAAGGACGAGTTCGACGTGATCTTGGAGTCGGCAGGCGACAAGAAGATCAACGTCATCAAGGAAGTGCGCACCATCACCGGTCTGGGCCTGAAGGAAGCCAAGGACCTGGTCGAAGGCGCGCCCAAGCCGGTCAAGGAAGCCGTTTCCAAGGGCGAAGCCGAGGAAATCGTCAAGAAGCTCGAGGAAGCCGGCGCCAAGGCGTCGATGAAGTAAGCGTTCAGGGCTCTGGCGGGCGCGTTCGCGCGCCCGCCGCTCACCGATGTGGGCAGGCCTTGTGTTGTGCGTGAACCCTTTTCCTGAAGCCTGAAGGCAGGTTTCCGGAAACGGGTTTTATCCGTTTTGAGGTGGCGGGACCGGGCGCATGGGTTCCGCCCCACCGTTTGGCCGGGCGCGGTGTGGTGACCGCCCGGCATGGACATGACCGCCCGGCCAGGGCGAGATGACGAGGAGCGGCAATGGCTCAGACCATTACTTTCAACGGTCGCAAACGTGTACGCAAGTTCTTCGGCGAGATTCCGGACGTCGCCGAGATGCCCAACCTGATCGAGGTGCAGAAGGCCTCCTACGATCAGTTCCTGATGATGGACGAGCCCGATGGCGGGCGTCCCGACGAGGGTCTTCAGGCCGCGTTCAAGTCGGTCTTCCCGATCAAGGATTTCGCCGGCACGGCACAGCTCGAGTTCGTGCGCTACGACTACGAGGCGCCCAAGTTCGACGTCGAGGAATGCCGCCAGCGCGACCTGACCTATTCGGCGCCGCTGAAGGTGACGCTGCGCCTGATCGTGTTCGATGTCGACGAGGACACCGGCGCCCAGTCGATCAAGGACATCAAGGAGCAGGACGTCTACATGGGCGAAATGCCGCTGATGACGTCCAACGGCACCTTCATCGTCAACGGCACCGAGCGCGTGATCGTCTCCCAGATGCACCGTTCGCCGGGCGTTTTCTTCGATCACGACAAGGGCAAGACTCATTCCTCGGGCAAGCTGCTGTTCGCCGCCCGCGTCATTCCCTATCGCGGTTCGTGGCTCGACATCGAGTTCGACGCCAAGGACATCGTGCACGCGCGCATCGACCGCCGCCGCAAGATTCCGGTGACGTCGCTGCTGATGGCGCTCGGCATGGATCCCGAGGAGATCCTGTCGACCTACTACAACTTCGTCACCTACGAGCGTGACGGAGAGACCTGGCGTATCCCGTTCTCGGCCGAGCGGCTGAAGGGCCAGAAGCCGGCGACCGATCTGGTCGACGCCGATTCCGGCGAGATCGTCATCGAGGCCGGCAAGAAGGTGACCGCCCGCGCGGTCAAGCAGCTCGAGGAAAAGGGCGTCAAGGCGCTCAAGGCCACCGACGAGGACCTTTACGGCTCCTATCTGGCCGAGGACATCGTCAATCCCGAAACGGGCGAGATCTATCTCGAGGCCGGCGACGAGATCGACGAGAAGACGCTCAAGGTGCTCATCGAGAGCGGCCAGACCAGCTTCCCGATCCTCGATATCGACCATGTCAATGTGGGTCCTTACATCCGCAACACGCTGGCCGCCGACAAGAACGAGAGCCGCCAGGACGCGCTGTTCGACATCTACCGGGTGATGCGCCCGGGCGAGCCGCCGACCATGGAAACGGCCGAGGCCATGTTCCATTCGCTGTTCTTCGATTCCGAGCGCTACGACCTTTCGGCCGTCGGCCGGGTCAAGATGAACATGCGCCTTGGTCTTGATGCCGACGACACGGTGCGCGTCGTGCGCAAGGACGACATCATCGAGGTGGTCCGCACGCTGATCGACCTGCGCGACGGCAAGGGCGAAGTCGATGACATCGACAATCTCGGCAACCGGCGCGTGCGCTCGGTGGGCGAGCTGATGGAGAACCAGTACCGCGTCGGCCTTCTGCGCATGGAGCGCGCGATCAAGGAGCGCATGTCCTCGATCGACATCGACACGGTCATGCCGCAGGATCTGATCAACGCCAAGCCGGCGGCCGCCGCCGTGCGCGAGTTCTTCGGCTCGTCGCAGCTCTCGCAGTTCATGGACCAGACCAACCCGCTCAGCGAGATCACCCACAAGCGCCGGCTTTCGGCGCTTGGACCGGGCGGTCTCACCCGTGAGCGGGCGGGCTTCGAGGTGCGCGACGTGCACCCGACGCACTATGGCCGCATCTGCCCGATCGAGACGCCGGAAGGCCCGAACATCGGCCTGATCAACTCGCTCGCCACCTTCGCCCGCGTCAACAAGTACGGCTTCATCGAAAGCCCGTACCGCAAGGTCGTCGACGGCAAGGTGACCGACGAGGTCGTCTACCTGTCGGCGATGGAAGAGGCCAAGCACCACGTGGCCCAGGCCAACGCCGAGATCGGCGACAATGGCGAACTGACCAGCGAGTTCGTCATCGCCCGCCATGCCGGCGACGTGATGATGGCCCCGCGCGAGAACATCGACCTGATGGACGTCTCGCCAAAGCAGCTCGTCTCGGTCGCCGCCGCGCTGATCCCGTTCCTCGAGAACGATGACGCCAACCGCGCGCTGATGGGCTCGAACATGCAGCGTCAGGCCGTGCCGCTGGTGCGCGCCGAGGCGCCCTATGTCGGCACCGGCATGGAGCCGATCGTCGCCCGCGATTCGGGCGCGGCGATCGCCGCGCGCCGGTCGGGCGTGGTCGACCAGGTCGACGCGATGCGTATCGTCATCCGCGCCACCGAGGAACTCGATCCGGGCGAACCGGGCGTCGACATCTACCGGCTGCAGAAGTTCCAGCGTTCGAACCAGTCGACCTGCATCAACCAGCGTCCGCTGGTGAAGGTGGGCGACCGGATCGACAAGGGCGACATCATCGCCGACGGTCCGTCCACCGACCTCGGCGACCTCGCCCTCGGCCGCAACGTGCTCGTCGCGTTCATGCCCTGGAACGGCTACAACTACGAGGATTCGATCCTTCTTTCCGAGCGCGTCGTGCGCGACGACGTCTTCACCTCGATCCACCTCGAGGAATACGAGGTCAACGCCCGCGACACCAAGCTCGGTCCCGAGGAGATCACGCGCGACATCCCGAACGTGTCGGAAGAGGCGCTCAAGAACCTCGACGAGGCCGGCATCGTCTACATCGGTGCCGAGGTCGGCCCCGGTGATATCCTGGTCGGCAAGATCACGCCGAAGGGCGAAAGCCCGATGACGCCGGAGGAAAAGCTCCTGCGCGCCATCTTCGGCGAAAAGGCCTCGGACGTTCGCGACACCTCCATGCGGATGCCTCCCGGCGGCTTCGGAACCGTGGTCGAGGTTCGCGTGTTCAACCGGCATGGCGTCGAAAAGGACGAACGCGCCATGGCGATCGAACGCGAGGAGATCGAACGTCTTGCCAAGGACCGCGACGACGAGCAGTCGATTCTCGACCGCAACACCTACAGCCGTCTGGCCGAGATGCTGACGGGGCAGGAGGCGATCGCCGGTCCCAAGGGCTTCAAGAAGGGCACCAAGATCGATCAGGATGTGCTGGACAGCTACCCGCGCTCGAACTGGTGGCAGTTCGCCGTCGGCGACGAGAAGCGTCAGGACGGTCTCGAACAGTTGCGCAACCAGTACGACGAGACCAAGAAGCAGCTCGAACAGCGCTTCATGGACAAGGTCGAGAAGGTCCAGCGCGGCGACGAGATGCCTCCGGGCGTGATGAAGACCGTCAAGGTCTTCGTCGCGGTCAAGCGCAAGATCCAGCCCGGCGACAAGATGGCCGGCCGCCACGGCAACAAGGGCGTGGTCAGCCGCATCCTGCCCAACGAGGACATGCCGTTCCTCGATGACGGCACCCATGTGGACATCGTGCTCAACCCGCTCGGTGTGCCCTCGCGCATGAATGTCGGCCAGATCCTGGAGACCCATCTGGGTTGGGCCTGCGCCGGCATGGGCAAGAAGATCGGCGAGATGCTGGAGGCCTATCGCGAGGCCGGCGACATCAAGCCGCTTCGCGCCACGCTCGAGGACATCATTCCGGACAACAACCGCAACGAGCCGATCCGGAAGATGGACGATGACAGCCTGGTCAAGGTCGGCGAGCAGTTCGCCAACGGCGTGACGATCGCGACCCCGGTCTTCGACGGTGCGATCGAGCCCGAGATCAACGCCATGCTGGAGAAGGCGGGCCTCAACCAGAGCGGCCAGTCGACCCTTTTCGACGGGCGCACGGGCGAGGCGTTCGACCGGCCGGTGACGGTGGGCTATATCTACATGCTCAAGCTGCACCACCTGGTCGACGACAAGATCCACGCCCGTTCGATCGGTCCGTACTCGCTCGTCACCCAGCAGCCGCTGGGCGGCAAGGCGCAGTTCGGTGGCCAGCGCTTCGGCGAGATGGAGGTCTGGGCGCTCGAAGCCTATGGCGCCGCCTACACGCTGCAGGAGATGCTGACGGTCAAGTCGGACGACGTGGCCGGCCGCACCAAGGTCTACGAGGCGATCGTGCGCGGCGACGACACGTTCGAGGCAGGCATTCCCGAGAGCTTCAACGTGCTCGTCAAGGAGATGCGCTCGCTGGGTCTGAACGTCGAACTGTCCTCGACCCGCCCGCTGGTCGACGATGACGCCGAGATGCTGCCCGACGCGGCCGAATGATCAAGGCGGGGCCGGCTACGCGCCGGCCCGCCGCACCCGTACGTTTCCGGTGGCTGACCTGCCACCATTTGCAAAGGGCGCTATGCCCACAAGGAGAACGGCATGAACCAAGAGATCGCCAATCTCTTCAATCCTCAGGCCACTTCGCAGAATTTCGACTCCATCCGGATCTCCATCGCGAGCCCGGAAAAGATCATGTCCTGGTCGTTCGGCGAGATCAAAAAGCCCGAAACGATCAACTACCGCACGTTCAAGCCCGAGCGTGACGGCCTGTTCTGCGCGCGCATCTTCGGTCCGATCAAGGACTATGAGTGCCTGTGCGGCAAGTACAAGCGGATGAAGTACAAGGGCATCATCTGCGAGAAGTGCGGCGTCGAGGTCACCTTGTCGCGCGTGCGCCGCGAGCGCATGGGCCACATCGAACTGGCCGCGCCTGTCGCGCACATCTGGTTCCTGAAATCGCTGCCGAGCCGCATCGCCACGCTGCTCGACATGACGCTCAAGGACATCGAGCGGGTTCTGTATTTCGAGAACTACATCGTCACCGAACCGGGCCTGACCCCGCTCAAGGAGCACCAGCTCCTGAGCGAGGAGGAGTACATGCTCGCGGCCGAGGAATATGGCGAGGACCAGTTCACCGCCATGATCGGCGCCGAGGCGATCCAGGAAATCCTGCGCACGCTCGACCTGCCAAAGACGGCGGTCGATCTGCGCGAGGAACTGGATGCCACGTCGTCCGAGCTGAAGACCAAGAAGCTGATGAAGCGGCTCAAGGTCGTCGAGAACTTCATCGATTCGGGCAACCGTCCCGAATGGATGATCATGAGCATCATCCCGGTGATCCCGCCCGACCTGCGGCCGCTGGTGCCGCTCGACGGCGGCCGCTTCGCGACCTCGGACCTCAACGATCTCTACCGCCGCGTCATCAACCGCAACAACCGCCTCAAGCGGCTTATGGAACTGCGCGCGCCGGGTATCATCATCCGCAACGAGAAGCGGATGCTGCAGGAGTCCGTCGACGCGCTGTTCGACAACGGCCGGCGCGGCCGCGTCATCACCGGCGCCAACAAGCGTCCGCTGAAGTCGCTCAGCGACATGCTCAAGGGCAAGCAGGGCCGGTTCCGCCAGAACCTGCTCGGCAAGCGCGTGGACTATTCGGGCCGTTCGGTCATCGTGACCGGCCCCGAACTGAAGCTGCACCAGTGCGGCCTGCCCAAGAAGATGGCGCTCGAACTGTTCAAGCCGTTCATTTATGCGCGGCTCGACGCCAAGGGCTATTCGTCCACCGTCAAGCAGGCCAAGAAGCTGGTCGAGAAGGAAAAGCCGGAAGTCTGGGACATCCTCGACGAGGTGATCCGCGAGCATCCGGTGCTGCTCAACCGCGCGCCGACGCTGCACCGGCTGGGCATCCAGGCGTTCGAGCCGGTCCTCATCGAAGGCAAGGCGATCCAGCTTCACCCGCTGGTCTGCACCGCGTTCAACGCCGACTTCGACGGCGACCAGATGGCGGTGCACGTTCCGCTGTCGCTGGAAGCGCAGCTCGAGGCGCGCGTCTTGATGATGTCGACCAACAACATCCTGCACCCGGCCAACGGACAGCCGATCATCGTGCCGTCCCAGGACATGGTGCTGGGCCTGTATTACCTGTCGATCGTCGCCGAGAACGAGCCGGGCGAGGGCATGGTGTTCTCCGACATGGGCGAACTGCACCACGCGCTCGAGAACAAGGTCGTCACCCTGCACACCAAGATCAAGGGCCGGTTCAAGACCGTCGACGAGGACGGCAACCCGGTCTGGCAGCTGCACGAGACGACGCCGGGCCGGATGATCATCGGCGAGCTTCTGCCGCGCAACGCGCGCGTGCCGTTCGACATCTGCAACACCGAGATGACCAAGAAGAACATCTCGGCGATGATCGACACGGTCTACCGCCACTGCGGCCAGAAGGAGACGGTGATCTTCGCCGACCGGATCATGGATCTGGGCTTCCGCCATGCCTGCACGGCTGGCATCTCGTTCGGCAAGGACGACATGGTCATCCCGGCCTCCAAGGCCAAGGTGGTCGAGGAGACCGACAAGATCGTCAAGGAGTACGAGCAGCAGTACAATGACGGCCTGATCACCTTCGGCGAGAAGTACAACAAGGTGGTTGACGCCTGGGCGCGTTGCGACGACCGGCTCACCGAGGAGACGATGGCCGGCATTCAGGCCGTCGAGTTCGCCGAGAACGGCCGCCAGAAGCCGATGAACTCGATCTGGATGATGGCCCGGTCGGGCGCGCGTGGCTCGACCCGCCAGATGAAGCAGCTCGCGGGCATGCGCGGCCTGATGGCCAAGCCGTCCGGCGAGATCATCGAGACGCCGATCATCTCCAACTTCAAGGAAGGCCTGACCGTGAACGAGTACTTCAACTCGACCCACGGTGCCCGCAAGGGTCTCGCAGACACCGCCCTGAAGACGGCCAACTCGGGCTATCTGACCCGCCGCCTCGTCGACGTGGCGCAGGACTGCATCATCACCGCCGAGGATTGCGGCACCGACAAGGGCCTGACCATGACGCCGATCGTCGATGCCGGCCAGGTCGTCGCCTCGCTCGGTCAGCGGGTGCTCGGCCGCACGGTGCTCGAGGACGTGGTCAATTTGAAGACCGACGAGATCCTCGTGCCGGCCGGCACGATGGTCGAGGAGGCCCATGTCGAAAAGATCGAGGAAGCCGGCATCCAGTCGGTGAAGATTCGCTCGGCGCTGACCTGCGAGATGCAGTCGGGCGTGTGCGCGGTCTGCTACGGTCGCGACCTGGCTCGCGGAACCCCGGTCAACCATGGCGAGGCGGTCGGCGTGATCGCCGCCCAGTCGATCGGCGAACCGGGAACGCAGCTGACCATGCGGACCTTCCACATGGGCGGCACGGCGCAGGTGGTCGACACCTCCTTCGTCGAAGCGTCCTATGACGGCGTGGTCGAGATCAAGAACCGCAACGTGGTGCGCGACTCCACCGGCAACCTTGTTGCCATGGGCCGCAACATGGCGGTGATCATCCGCGACGAGAAGGGCGAGGAACGGGCCACCCACAAGCTGACCTACGGCGCCAAGCTGATGGTCGACGATGGCGACCAGATCAAGCGCGGCCAGCGTCTCGCCGAGTGGGACCCCTACACCCGCCCGATCATGACCGAGGTCGAGGGCACGGTCTCGTTCGAGGATCTGGTCGACGGCATCTCGATCCAGGAATCGGCGGACGAGAACACCGGCATCACCAAGCGCGAGGTGATCGACTGGCGGTCCAACCCGCGCGGCGCCGAGCTCAAGCCGGCGATCACCGTGATGGGCAAGGACGGCGAGGTCGCCAAGCTCTCGCGCGGCGGCGATGCCCGCTTCATGCTGTCGGTCGACGCGGTGCTCTCGGTCGAGCCGGGTGCCAAGGTCAAGCCCGGCGACGTGATCGCGCGTATCCCGATGGAGAGCGCCAAGACCAAGGACATCACCGGCGGTCTGCCGCGTGTTGCCGAACTGTTCGAGGCCCGTCGCCCGAAGGATCACGCAGTCATCGCCGAGATCGACGGCACGATCCGCTTCGGCCGCGACTACAAGAACAAGCGGCGCATCTCCATCGAGCCGGCCGAGGAGGGCGTCGAGCCTGCGGAATACCTCATTCCGAAGTCCCGGCCTTTCCACCTTCAGGATGGCGACCCGATCGAGAAGGGCGACTACATCCTCGACGGCAACCCGGCCCCGCACGACATTCTTGCGGTCAAGGGCGTGGAGGCGCTGGCATCCTATCTCGTCAACGAGATCCAGGAGGTCTACCGGCTGCAGGGCGTGGTGATCAACGACAAGCACATCGAGGTGATCGTTCGCCAGATGCTGCAGAAGGTCGAGATCACCGAACCGGGTGACTCGGGCTACATCGCCGGCGACAGCGTCGACCGGATCGAGCTCGAGGACGTCAACGAACGCCTCGTCGAGGAAGGCAAGCAGCCCGCCAGCGGCGAGCCGGTCCTGCTCGGCATCACCAAGGCTTCGCTGCAGACCCCGTCCTTCATCTCGGCGGCGTCGTTCCAGGAGACCACCAAGGTGCTCACCGAGGCCTCGGTCGCCGGCAAGATCGACACGCTGCAGGGCCTGAAGGAAAACGTCATCGTCGGGCGTCTCATCCCGGCCGGCACGGGCGGCGCGATGAACCAGATCCGGCGCATCGCCACCTCCCGCGACGATCTGATCCTCGATCAGCGCCGCGCCGAGGCGGAGGCCGAAGCGGCCGATGCCATGCTGGAGGACATGCGCGAGGACGAGAACGCACCGGCCGAGTAAGGCCTTTCGGCCGGCCGGCGCGCAAGCGTCATCGCTAGGAGGAAGAACGGGCCGGGGCAGGGAACTGCCCCGGCTCTTTTTTGCACGGACCGGACGCCGCTCCGAGCCTGCCCGGCACACCTGACGGGCGGCCATCCGCCTCCACCGGCGCCTCATCTTGACGTTGCGTCCGCCTGCCACACATCCATGGGTGGAGCAGCGTGGAGCGTGAGCGATCCCGGATCGCCGTCCGGTTCGGAGCCGAACCGGAAGGGCCGACCGGATCGCGTCCTGACCGAGATGACGGACCTGAAGCTGGATTTGAGGGGCGCGGACCCCGCCCTTCAGCGTGAGTACTGGCAGGGCGTGGCCCCGACCGCCTACGCGGTGCGGAACCTTGGCGACCGGCTGGTCCCGCTCGACGTGCGCCTGTCGATCTGGCGGCACGGCGGCATTGCCGCGTCCCGTTTTTCGAGCCGCTCCTACGTCGTTGCGCGCCCGGACGAGAACGTCGCCCGCCACGCCGCACGGTTCGTCAAGATCAAGCTTTTCCTGCGCGGCGGCGCCGTTCTTTTCGAGGGCGGCCGCAGCCATCAGCTCGACGGCCGCGCCGTCTACATGATCGATCAGTCGCGGAGCTGGAACATCGCCTATGGCGATCACGAGCAGCTTTCCGTCTTCGTGCCGCACGGGCTGATCGGCTACGACCCCCACCGGTTTCCCGTCTGCATGCGCTTTTCGACCGGCGGCGGCGTGGGCCGGTTTCTGCACGCCGGCCTGACGGCCTTTCTCCAGCAGGTGCATGGGACCGACGACAGCGACGCCGAAACGCTCGAGGCGAGTTTTGTCGGAATGATCAGGGGCGCGCTCGAAGGCGCGACGATGACCGCACGATCCGACGAAATCCGCGGGTCGCGGCTCAAGGCGATGTGTGCCTTCATCGAGGCACGCCTTGCCGACGCCGAGCTCAGCCCGGCGACGCTCGAACGCGAGTTCGGCGTTTCGCGCGCGACCCTGTTCAGGGATTTCCACCACCTTGGCGGGGTGATGAACTACATCAGGACCCGCCGGCTCCAGCATGCCTATAACGAGCTTGCCGGCAGCGACGGCCGCCGCGGCATCGTCGCCCTGACGGCGGACCGTTGGCATTTCGGCTCGGCCAGCCAGTTCAGCGACGCGTTCCTTCGCCAGTTCGGCGCGCGACCGGGCGAGATCGTCGGCATGCAGCGATCGCTTCGGGGCGTCGGCGCGGGAGCGCAGCCGGCAGCGGGTCGTTCCGACGATGCGCCGGCCGGACTGGAACTCACCCAGGCCCGCCTGAAGCGGCTCTATGAAAGCTTTACCGAATAGGCCGGATCGGCCGATTGAGACCGTGGCGCATCAAAGCTTGAGATTGGACAGGATCGACAGGGTCGGTTTCGCGCCGCACAACTGCGGGTCTACGCGGTGCGGCATCCGGTGACCGAACGCCATCCGGCAGCATTGCCATCAGGCCGTCCGAACATCGAACGCCGGGCGATATTGCGCGGCGGTCGGCAAGATGGGGCGCGGACGGTCTGAATGTATCGTATCGTTACAATGCCGGGCAGGCAAGTTGTTTTGAAGATGAATGTCCCGATACCGAACAAATTAGTGTCTGAATACGGTTCGGTAGCGAATTGATCAGGTCTGGGAGGTGATCGGTATGCTTACGCGACGTTCTTTTCTGGCGGGAGGCACAGGCATCGTGGCGCTCACGGCCGCGCCGAATGCGCTTTCAAGACAGGTCTACAAGGACGCGACCGAGCTTCAGCCGGGCGAATTCACCTGGGAGCCCGATCTGTCTCCCAGTGGCGCGGTCGCCGTCATCGTCTCGCTGCCCGAGCAGCTCGTTCACGTCTACCGCAATGGTGTCCGCATCGCCGTGTCGACCTGCTCGACGGGCAAGCCCGGCCATTCGACGCCGACCGGCGTCTTCACCGTCCTACAGAAGGACGCCGACCACCGTTCGTCGACCTACAACAATACGCCGATGCCGAACATGAACCGGCTGACCTGGTCGTCGAGGTCTTCAACACCGCCAACGGCGCCCAGTCCTTCAACGTCATCTTCGGCATCCAGTGACGGTGCGGCGCCGTCAGGCGTTCATCATGGAGAGGAGGGAGCCAACATGACCCGACTTCTTGTTGCACCGGTGGCGTGGGCCGGTGTGCTCGTCGCCCTGCCGGCCGCCGCCCAGGACGAAACAGCACAGGCCGTCGGCATGGCGGTCGGCGGCATCATCGGGATCGTCCTGATGATCGTGATCGGCGCCGTCGTCGGCTGGCTGGCGAGCATGATCGTCAAGGGCAGCGGCTCGGGACTGATCGGCGACATTCTCTTCGGCATCGGCGGCTCCATTCTCGCCGGCTATCTGCTGCCGCTCATGGGCATTTCGATCGGCGGCGCGTTCGGCAGCTTTCTTGCGGCGCTGCTGGGCGCGGTGATCCTGATCGTGATCGTGCGGCTGATCCGCAAGGCGGCCGCTTGAATGGAGCCTGTCAGGACCAGAACCGAACCAGGGACGAACTGGACGGTCGCACCGTTGGCAGCGCTGCCCGCGTCACCGGTCGGGCGCTGGCGCCAGAGGAATTCACCACCAAACGGATCATCAAAGGGAGTATGGTACCGATGAGACACACGATCACTGCCGCGGCCGCAGGCCTTGCGAGCCTGGCTCTTGCCGGCTGCGTCGAGCAGCCGGCGATGACCGAGACCCAGTCGCCGATGCAGCCCGCGCCGGGCGGCCCGCCTTTCATCCAGACGATCGATCCATCCGTGAGTTCGGCCGCGATCGAATCGTGCCGCACCACGCTGGCCGCGCAGACCCAGGGCGGCGTGCAGGTCGTCGGCGCCGAGACATCCCGGGCGGCCACGGCCATCTACATGCGCGTGGGCGCCAACGGCGCGCCATGGCGCTGCCTCGTATCGGCGGACGGCAGCAACCCGTCGGTGATGTTCATGGGCAGCGAAGGCGCGTTGTGACCGGCGGAAAGCCTGACAACATCCGGGCGGCGGGGCGATGACGCTCTGCCGCCTGGTCGTCGGCGCGCTGGTCGTCCTCTGGGCGTTCGCGCTTTTCATACTGGCGGTCGGCACGTTCGGCTGGTTCGGCCAGGAGCGCGACCCGCTTTCGGGCATCTTCCTGGTCGTTCTGGGTCAGCCCTGGGTGATGGCGATCGATGCGCTGCCCGGCCCGCTGCGTCCATGGGCCGCCGCGCTCGCGCCGCTGATCAACATCGCGCTCGTCGCCGCGCTGTGCAGCGCGCTCGGGCGCCGCAGCAGATCGTCAGGCTAGAAGGGTAGGGAGCCCGTGCCATGACCTTCGACATTCCCCACATGCTCGCCACGGGCCTGATCGTCTTCGCGGTGATCTGGCTCGTCGATCACACCGGCGCGTTCGAGAACGCGTCCAAGGGACGCAAGACGCTGTTCAAGGTGATCGGCGTCTTCGTTGCGATCGTCATCCTGAACATCGTCTGGCCGTACGGGTCGACGGCGTGGACGGGCGCCTGACGGGCGGCGCGTGGTCGGGCTGGCAACACGCGGCAATGGACGGGGCGGTCGGCTGACCTGCCTTGCCCTCTCTCGGCACGCCCAAAAGGTCACGACGGAGCCGCCACAGGCCTTTCAATCTTCCTCGTTGAAGTGAGGAAGACCGATGTGTGATCCGCAATCGCGAACGCGCTTGGTTGCGTGTGCGAGAGCGGGGGCAATTCCATGTCTGCGGATCAATCCAATCGCATAATTGGAGCAGTTGGGTTCCTGTGGACATGAGAAGCTGCCGGGCAACAGCCGTGTAGCGATTTGATAGGCGACGATCATGAACACGGGTAGCAGTTTATGCGGCTTGGCAAGCCAATACTGATCCGGCGTTGGGAAGCGAATTCCGTCGAACTCGTGCAAATCGGGGTCCCAAGCCCAACGAACACTAAGATCGGAATACCGGCCTCTTTGGATCGTTGCCGACCTCATAGTCCACCAACGGTAGGCACCGATGAAGGTGACTACCAATACGTAGCTTGCAACGAGCCCGCCAAACGTAGCCATCGCTAGTTGGATGTTGATATCTTCTTGTTTATCAACTGCCGCGCATCCCGCAATTCGTCCGAAGCATCTTCCGAGGCAATGATGCGGAACGACTCGCCGGCTCGAATGACAAATCCATCCTTCATCACTGTGTAATTGGTTTCCGTGCCGCCACCGCAGCCGGGGCTGACGACCCTGTAAATCTCTTCGTTGTGATAGGCGCCAACCGTCGTGATCTTGTTGAAGTATATCTCTTCGAGCGTGAAATTGGTTCCGCCGGTGTAGAATATGGTTCCGTTGCCTCCACAGCCGGGCTCCGTAATGGCGAAACGGTACTTCGTATTGAACAGGATCAGCGATCGATCCTTCAGATATAGAAGGGTGACGTCGGCTTCGGACCGAAAGGCAACCTTTGTCGTAGCAATGTAGTCGGTGCCGCCACCGATGATTCGCGCCCGCTTGGGCGTCCAGATAAACTCGAACTTCGTGAAGCCATCGTCGGGAAGTTCGAACGTTGAGGCGACAATGGAGTTGAAGCGTTGCCGTTGCTGAGAGCAGAAGTGCCTGATTTCGGCATCGAGATCCTCGGAAGGATCGCGGCGTCGCGTAATGATGAAGCCTGACTTGAGCCTTATGGCCCGTAGTTTCGAGTATTCAATAACGCCCGTCTTCTCGTTCGACATGATCCCCCACCACCGTACGATCGACGAGATGCTATCCGACCTGATGCTATTGTCTAGCCTTCGCCCTTCCAGCCTTTCAGCGCTTCGAACGGATGCACGTTGTCGGCCGCCTCGCCGTCGATGCCATCCTCCATCGGCCCTTCCTCCTCGACGAAAGTGACGATCGCGACCTCGCCCTCCATCGCGCCCTGATAGGCCGAGGCGTGCGGCTCCTCGTCGGGGGCGCCGGTCAGCGTGCCGATCTGGTCGAACTCGGCCTCCTCGTAGCCGTCCTCGGCGAGCGCGTTCAGCGCCTCGCGGATGGCGGTGTCGTCGTCGGGTGCCCGCAGCAGGATGTGGACCGGAATTTCCGGCCCGTTCTGGTCGGCCCAGACGCGGCCGAGCAGGATGTAGATGGCGGCGTCCGCCAGCGGATCGTCGGTCGGAGTGTCGGACATGGGCTGGGCCTTCGCTTGCGCAGGGCGGGGTGGCGTTTGGTGCCTCCTCGCACGGCCATCGGGCTCCGGTAAACCCTTGCGGGCCGATCCGGTTGCCAACGGCGCAAAAAACGCCAAAAACCGGGCGTCGGCCTGTTGACGGGGCGTCGCGCCGACAGTACATACGCCGCCAACGAGTCGATGTGGAGCATCGGCGTCGGCGCTCGCTTGCGCCAGACATGTGGCTCCAAACAAGACTCATCATACGGCGCAAACCGAACCGAACACACGAAGCCTCCGGCTTCCTCTGTATCGCACGGGCAATCCGCGAAAGGGCGGGATTGCCCTTCGTTGTTTGCACGCATGTGAGCAATTGTGCGCCACGGCGCAGGATGAAGAAGGACGGCTTTATGCCCACAGTCAACCAGTTGATCCGGAAGCCGCGCGTGGCGCCGGTCAAGCGCAACAAGGTTCCGGCCCTGCAGGCCAACCCGCAGAAGCGCGGCGTGTGCACGCGCGTCTACACCACGACGCCGAAGAAGCCGAACTCGGCGCTGCGCAAGGTCGCCAAGGTTCGCCTGACCAACGGGTTCGAGGTGATCGGCTACATTCCGGGCGAGGGCCACAATCTGCAGGAGCACTCGGTCGTCATGATCCGCGGCGGCCGCGTCAAGGACCTGCCGGGTGTCCGCTACCACATCCTGCGCGGCGTGCTCGACACGCAGGGCGTCAAGAACCGCAAGCAGCGTCGCTCCAAGTACGGCGCCAAGCGGCCGAAATAAGGTGAGATCCGGACATGTCCCGTCGTCACAGTGCTGAAAAACGCGAAATCAACCCCGATCCCAAGTTCGGCGATCTGGTGGTGTCGAAGTTCATGAACGCCATCATGTACCACGGCAAGAAGTCCGTGGCCGAACGGATCGTCTACGGCGCGTTCGATGCGATCGCCGAGAAGACCAGCCAGGAGCCGGTCGAGGTCTTCCACGCCGCGCTCGACAATGTCGCGCCGCATGTCGAGGTCCGCTCGCGCCGTGTCGGTGGCGCCACCTACCAGGTTCCCGTCGACGTGCGTCCCGAGCGGCGCCAGGCGCTCGCCATCCGCTGGATGATCGCCGCCGCCCGCAAGCGCAACGAGACCACGATGATCGACCGGCTGTCCGGCGAACTGATGGACGCGGCCAACAACCGCGGCAGCGCTGTCAAGAAGCGCGAAGACACGCACAAGATGGCCGAAGCCAACCGCGCCTTCTCGCATTACCGCTGGTAACCGCAAGACACCCGCTAACGAGGCATCCTTCCCATGGCCCGCGACTACGAACTCAAGGACTACCGAAATTTCGGCATCATGGCCCACATCGATGCCGGCAAGACCACGACCACCGAGCGCATCCTGTTCTACACGGGCAAGTCGCACAAGATCGGTGAAGTCCATGACGGCGCCGCCACCATGGACTGGATGGAGCAGGAGCAGGAACGCGGCATCACGATCACGTCGGCCGCCACGACCACCTTCTGGGAAGGCCGCGACGGCAAGAAGCGCCGCTTCAACATCATCGACACGCCTGGCCACGTCGACTTCACCATCGAGGTCGAGCGTTCGCTGCGCGTGCTCGACGGCGCGATTGCGCTGCTCGACGCCAATGCCGGTGTCGAGCCGCAGACCGAGACCGTCTGGCGCCAGGCCAACAAGTACAACGTCCCGCGCATGATCTTCGTCAACAAGATGGACAAGCTCGGCGCCGACTTCTTCCGTTGTGTCACGATGATCGAGGAGCGCCTCGGCGCCAAGCCGGTCGTCATGCAGCTGCCGATCGGCGCCGAGAACGATTTCGCCGGCGTCATCGACCTGATCGAGATGAAGGCGCTGATCTGGAAGTCCGAGAACCTGGGCGCCGAGTGGGACATCCACGAGATCCCCGCCGATCTGGCCGACCAGGCCGCCGAATATCGCGAGAAGCTGATCGAGACCGTCGTCGAGATGGATGACGACGCGATGGAAGCCTATCTCGAGGGCACCGAGCCGGACAACGACACGATCCGCAAGCTGATCCGCAAGGGCACCTGTGGCGTCGAGTTCTTCCCGGTTTTCTGCGGTTCGGCCTTCAAGAACAAGGGTGTGCAGCCGCTTCTTGATGCAGTGGTTGATTTCCTGCCGAGCCCGATCGAGGTCGCCTCGATCCGCGGTATCGACGCCAAGACCGGCGAGGAAACCACCCGCAAATCGTCCGACGACGAGCCGCTGTCCATGCTCGCCTTCAAGATCATGAACGACCCGTTCGTCGGCTCGCTCACCTTCTGCCGCATCTATTCGGGCAAGCTCGAAACCGGTTCGTCGCTGATGAACACGGTCAAGGAGAAGCGCGAGCGCATCGGCCGCATGCTACAGATGCACTCCAACTCGCGCGAGGACATCAAGGAAGCTTTCGCCGGCGACATCGTCGCGATCGCGGGCCTGAAGGAAACCACCACGGGCGACACGCTGTGCGATCCGCTCAAGCCGGTGATCCTGGAGCGCATGGAGTTCCCCGATCCGGTGATCTCGATCGCCGTCGAGCCCAAGACCAAGGGCGACCAGGAGAAGATGGGCCTGGCGCTGAACCGGCTGGCCGCCGAGGATCCGTCCTTCCGCGTCAAGTCGGACGAGGAATCGGGCCAGACGATCATCTCGGGCATGGGCGAATTGCACCTCGACATCATCGTCGACCGCATGAAGCGCGAGTTCAAGGTCGAGGCCAATGTCGGCGCGCCGCAGGTCGCCTACCGCGAGACGATCACCCGCGAGACCGAGATCGACTACACCCACAAGAAGCAGTCGGGTGGTTCGGGCCAGTTCGCGCGCGTCAAGATCAAGTTCGAGCCGAACCCCGATGGCGACGATTTCGTGTTCGAAAGCGTCGTGGTCGGCGGCAACGTGCCCAAGGAATACATTCCGGGCGTCGAAAAGGGCATCAATTCGGTGCTCGACTCCGGTCCGGTCGCCGGCTTCCCGATGCTCGGCGTCAAGGCGACGCTGCTGGACGGCGCCTACCACGACGTCGACTCCTCGGTCCTGGCCTTCGAGATCGCCGCTCGCGCGGCTTTCCGCGAAGGCGCGCAGAAGGCCGGTGCACAGCTGCTCGAGCCGATCATGAAGGTCGAGGTCGTCACCCCCGAAGACTACATGGGCGACGTAATCGGCGACTTGAACTCGCGGCGCGGCCAGATCGCCGGTACCGAGACGCGCGGCGTCGACACGGTGATCAGCGCCATGGTGCCGCTCGCCAACATGTTCGGCTACGTCAACTCGCTGCGCTCGATGAGCCAGGGGCGGGCGCAGTACACCATGCACTTCGACCATTATGACCCGGTGCCGCAGGCCGTGGCCCAGGAAATCCAGGCGAAATACGCCTGACCGCAACCTGCCGCTCGCCGGCGCGAAACGAACCAGTATCGGCCCGCAAGGGTCCAGATGGAGTAGAAAATGGCCAAGGAAAAGTTTGAGCGGAACAAGCCGCATGTGAACATCGGCACGATCGGTCACGTCGACCATGGCAAGACGTCGCTGACGGCGGCGATCACCAAGTTCTTCGGTGACTTCAAGGCCTATGACCAGATCGACGCCGCGCCCGAGGAGAAGGCGCGCGGCATCACGATCTCGACGGCGCATGTGGAGTACGAGACCGATGCGCGCCACTATGCGCACGTCGACTGCCCGGGCCACGCCGACTACGTCAAGAACATGATCACGGGCGCCGCGCAGATGGACGGCGCGATCCTTGTGGTCTCGGCCGCTGACGGCCCGATGCCGCAGACCCGCGAGCACATCCTTCTGGCCCGCCAGGTCGGCGTTCCGGCGATCGTGGTGTTCCTGAACAAGGTCGACCAGGTCGACGACGAGGAACTGCTCGAGCTGGTCGAGATGGAAGTGCGCGAGCTTCTGTCGTCCTACGACTTCCCCGGCGACGACATTCCGGTGGTCAAGGGCTCGGCGCTGGCGGCGCTTGAAGACAGCAACGCCGAGATCGGCGAGAAGGCGATCCGCGAGCTGATGGCCGCCGTTGACGAGCACATCCCGACACCCGAGCGTCCGATCGACCAGCCGTTCCTGATGCCGATCGAGGACGTGTTCTCGATCTCGGGCCGCGGCACGGTGGTGACCGGCCGCGTCGAGCGCGGCGTGATCAATGTGGGCGACGAGATCGAGATCGTCGGCATCCGCGACACCAAGAAGACGACCTGCACGGGCGTGGAGATGTTCCGCAAGCTGCTCGACCGCGGCGAGGCGGGCGACAACATCGGCGCGCTGCTGCGCGGTGTCGAGCGCGACGGCGTCGAGCGCGGCCAGGTTCTGGCCAAGCCGGGCTCGGTGACCCCGCACAAGAAGTTCGCCGCCGAGGCCTACATCCTGACCAAGGAAGAGGGTGGCCGCCACACGCCGTTCTTCAACAAGTACCGTCCGCAGTTCTACTTCCGCACGACGGACGTGACCGGCGAGGTGACGCTTCCCGAGGGCACCGAGATGGTGATGCCGGGCGACAATGCGGAGATGAACGTCGAGCTGATCACGCCGATCGCGATGGAAGAGCGCCTGCGCTTCGCCATCCGCGAGGGCGGCCGCACCGTCGGCGCCGGCATCGTCGCAAAGATCATCGAGTGACGCCGCACCACACGCTTTGGGGGCGCGGCACGAAGCTGCCGCGCTCTTTGATTTGAACGAGGAATTGGTCCCATGAACGGCCAGAACATTCGCATCCGCCTGAAGGCCTTCGACCATCGCGTGCTGGATGCGTCGACCCGCGAGATCGTTTCGACCGCCAAGCGCACCGGCGCAGGCGTGCGTGGCCCCGTGCCGCTGCCCACCCGCATCGAGAAGTTCACGGTCAACCGGTCGCCGCACATCGACAAGAAGAGCCGCGAGCAGTTCGAGATGCGCACGCACAAGCGCCTGCTCGACATCGTCGACCCGACCCCGCAGACCGTCGACGCGCTGATGAAGCTCGACCTCGCCGCGGGCGTGGATGTGGAAATCAAGTTGTAGGGAGTGGGTCGCAGTCCGTTGTCCGCCGGTCGTCCCGATCGCGCACAGACCCGGACCGCATGTTCGAATGACGAATAACGACCGACGACCGACGAATGAGGAATGAACCGATGCGTTCAGGAGTGATTGCACAAAAGCTCGGCATGACGCGCGTCTACACCGACGAGGGCGTCAACCTGCCGGTGACCGTGCTCCGGCTGGAGAACTGCCAGGTCGTGGCGCAGCGCACCGCCGACACGCATGGCTATGACGCCGTGCAGCTCGGCGTGGGCTTTGCCAAGCCCAAGAACGTCTCCCGTGCCATGCGCGGCCATTTCGCCAAGGCCAATGTCGAGCCCAAGCGCAAGCTCGCCGAGTTCCGCGTGTCGGCCGACAACATGCTCGACGTCGGCGCCGAACTGGTTGCCAGCCACTTCGTGCCCGGTCAGAAGGTTGACGTCACCGGCGTCAGCCAGGGCAAGGGCTTTGCCGGTGTCATGAAGCGCCACAATTTCGGTGGTGGTCGTGCCACGCACGGCAACTCGATCTCGCACCGGTCGCACGGTTCGACCGGCCAGTGCCAGGACCCCGGCAAGGTGTTCAAGGGCAAGAAGATGGCCGGCCATATGGGCGCCAAGCGCGTGACCACGCAGAACCTCGAGATCGTCTCGACCGACGACGACCGTGGCCTGATCCTGGTCAAGGGCGCGATCCCTGGCTCCAAGGGCGCCTGGATCCTCGTCCGCGACGCGGTCAAGCAGCCGGTTCCGTCCGAGGCGCCGATGCCGGCCGCCCTGCGCGCCGCCGCTGCCGCCGAAGCCCCCGCCCAGGAGGGAGCCGAATAATGGAACTCGCAGTCACCACGCTCGCCGGCAAGTCGGCCGGCAAGATCACGCTGAAGGACGACGTGTTCGGTCTCGAGCCGCGCGCCGACATCCTGCAGCGCATGGTGCAGTACCAGCTCGCCAAGAAGCGCGCCGGCACGCACAAGACCAAGGGCCGTTCGGAAATCGCCAAGACCGGCGCCAAGATGTACCGCCAGAAGGGCACCGGCCGGGCACGGCATTCGTCGGCGCGCGCGCCGCAGTTCCGTGGCGGCGGCAAGGCGCACGGCCCGGTCGTTCGCGACCACGCCATCGACCTTCCCAAGAAGGTGCGCGCGCTGGCCCTGCGCCACGCGCTGTCGGCCAAGGCGAAGGATGGCGGCCTGATCATCGTCGACGAACTGGCCGCCAAGGACGCCAAGACCAAGTCGCTCGCCAAGATGTTCGAGGGTCTGGGTCTTGCCAACGCGCTGGTCATCGGCGGTGCCGAACTGGACGACGGCTTCCGCAAGGCGGCCGCCAACATCGCCAATGTCGACGTGCTGCCGATCGCCGGCATCAATGTCTATGACATTTTGCGCCGCCACACGCTGGTCCTTTCCAAGGACGCCGTGGCGGCTCTCGAGGAGCGCTTCCAATGACTGATCTTCGCCATTACGACGTGCTCGTCTCGCCGGTGATCACCGAAAAGTCGACGCTCGTTTCCGACAACAACCAGGTTGTCTTCAACGTCGCGCGCGATGCGTCCAAGCCCGAGATCAAGGCGGCCGTCGAGGCGCTGTTCTCGGTCAAGGTCACCGCGGTCAACACGCTGATCCGCAAGGGCAAGACCAAGCGCTTCCGCGGCATCAAGGGACGTCAGTCCGACAAGAAGATGGCGGTCGTGACGCTGGCCGAGGGCCAGTCGATCGACGTCGCAACGGGCCTGTGAGCGGGTTCGGGGAGTTAGCAAGATGGCACTGAAGAAATTCAAACCCTCGACCCCGGGCCAGCGCCAACTGGTCATCGTCGACCGGTCGGGCCTGCACAAGGGCGCGCCGGTCAAGACGCTGACCGAGGGGCTGACCAAGTCGGGCGGTCGCAACAATGCCGGCCGGATGACCACCCGCCACATCGGCGGCGGTCACAAGCGGACCTATCGGCGCGTCGACTTCAAGCGGCGCAAGCACGACATGTCGGCGACGGTCGAGCGGCTCGAATACGATCCCAACCGCACCGCCTTCATCGCGCTGATCAAGTATGACGATGGCGAGCTGAGCTACATCCTTGCGCCGCAACGCCTGCAGCCGGGCGACAAGGTCGTCGCCGGCCAGCGCGTCGACGTCAAGCCGGGCAATGCGATGCCGCTGAGCGCGATGCCGGTCGGAACGATCGTGCACAATGTCGAGCTCAAGCCCGGCAAGGGTGGCCAGATGGCACGGTCCGCCGGCGCCTATGCGCAGCTCGTCGGCCGCGACCAAGGCATGGCGATCCTGCGCCTGAACTCGGGCGAGCAGCGCCTCGTGCAGCAATCGTGCTTCGGCACGGTCGGCGCGGTCTCCAATCCGGACCACGCCAACACCAATCTGGGCAAGGCCGGCCGCAAGCGCTGGCTCGGCCGCCGTCCGCATGTGCGCGGCGTCGTCATGAACCCGGTCGACCACCCCCATGGCGGCGGCGAAGGCCGCACCTCGGGCGGTCGCCACCCGGTCACCCCCTGGGGCAAGCCGACCAAGGGCAAGCGGACGCGCTCGAACAAGCAGACCGACAAGTTCATCATGCGCTCGCGCCACCAGCGCAAGAAGTAAAGGTAGTACCCCATGGCCCGTTCAGTCTGGAAAGGCCCGTTCGTCGACGGTTACCTGCTCAAGAAGGCCGAGAAGGCCCGCGAGAGCGGCCGCAACGACGTCATCAAGATCTGGAGCCGGCGCTCGACGATCATGCCGCAGTTCGTCGGCCTGACCTTCGGCGTCTACAACGGCCAGAAGCACATTCCGGTCTCCGTGTCCGAGGACATGGTCGGCCACAAGTTCGGCGAGTTCGCGCCGACGCGCACCTATTTCGGCCATGGCGCGGACAAGAAGGCGAGAAGGAAGTAACGATGGGCAAGCCGAAGGCAGAACGGCGGCTGGCGGACAACGAAGCCCGCGCTGTGGCGCGGATGGTCCGCGTCAGCCCGCAGAAACTCAATCTGGTCGCCCAGATGATCCGCGGCAAGAAGGTCGACGCGGCGCTGGCCGATCTCGAATTCTCGCGCAAGCGCATTGCCGGCACCGTCCGCAAGACGCTGGAATCGGCGATCGCCAATGCCGAGAACAATCACGATCTCGACGTCGACGCGCTCGTCGTCTCGGAAGCCTATGTGGGCAAGTCGATCGTCATGAAGCGCTTCCATGCGCGCGGTCGCGGCCGGGCGAGCCGGATCATGAAACCGTTCTCGCACCTGACGATCGTGGTGCGTGAAGTCCAAGAGGAGGTCGCCTGATGGGCCAGAAGATCAATCCGGTCGGGTTCCGCCTCGGCGTCAACCGCACCTGGGATTCGCGCTGGTACGCCAACACCGGCGAATACGGCCAGCTGCTGCACGAGGATCTGAAGATCCGCGAATATCTGGAGAAGGAGCTCAAGCAGGCTGCCGTCTCCAAGATCGTGATCGAGCGTCCGCACAAGAAGTGCCGCGTGACCATCCACTCGGCGCGTCCGGGCCTGATCATCGGCAAGAAGGGCGCCGACATCGAGAAGCTGCGCCGCAAGCTGGCCCAGTTCACCGATGCCGAGACCGTGCTGAACATCGTCGAGGTCCGCAAGCCGGAGATCGACGCGACGCTGGTCGCCCAGTCGATCGCCCAGCAGCTCGAGCGCCGGGTCGCCTTCCGCCGCGCCATGAAGCGCGCCGTGCAGTCGGCCATGCGCCTTGGCGCCCAGGGCATCCGGATCAACTCGGCAGGCCGTCTTGGCGGCGCCGAGATCGCCCGCACCGAATGGTATCGCGAAGGCCGGGTGCCGCTGCACACGCTGCGCGCCGATGTCGACTACGGCACGGCCGAAGCGGAAACCGCGTACGGCATCATCGGCATCAAGGTGTGGATCTTCAAGGGCGAGATCCTCGAGCACGACCCGATGGCGTCCGAACGCCGCGCCACCGAGCAGGACGGTCCGGGTTCCGGCCCGCGCCGCCGCGAGAACGCCTGATCGCGGGCAGGAGTGAAGTAGATGTTGCAACCCAAACGGACAAAGTTCCGCAAGCAGTTCAAGGGCAAGATCCGCGGGATCGCCAAGGGCGGCACCGAGCTGAACTTCGGCGCCTACGGCCTGAAGGCGCTCGAGCCCAACCGCGTCAACGCCCGCGAGATCGAGGCCGCCCGCCGCGCCATCACGCGTCACATGAAGCGTGCCGGCCGCGTGTGGATCCGCATCTTCCCGGACGTGCCGGTCACCTCCAAGCCGACCGAGGTGCGCATGGGCAAGGGCAAGGGTTCGGTCGACTACTGGGCCGCCCGCGTCAAGCCGGGCCGTGTGATGTTCGAGATCGACGGCGTGCCCGAGGATATCGCGCGCGAAGCGCTGCGCCTTGGTGCGGCCAAACTGTCGGTCAAGACGCGCTTCATCCAGCGCATCGCCGAATAGGAGTGGAGCCGATGAAATCCGCAGACGTCCGGGCGATGACCGCCGACGAACTGGCCGACAAGCTGGCCGAACTGAAGAAGGAGCAGTTCTCGTTGCGCTTCCAGGCGGCGACGGGACAGCTCGAGAACTCGGCGCGCGTGCGCCAGGTGCGTCGCGACATCGCGCGCATCAAGACGATTGCCGCCGAAAAGGCCAACGGCGCCAAGGCGCAGGGATAAACGACAATGCCGAAACGAATTTTGCAGGGTGTCGTGGTCAGCGACAAGAACGACAAGACGGTCGTCGTGCGCGTCGAGCGTCGCTTCGCACACCCCTTGATGAAGAAGACGGTGCGCCGCACCAAGCGGTACCAGGCCCATGACGAGAACAACCAGTTCAAGGTGGGCGACATGGTGCGGATCATCGAGTGCGCGCCGGTCTCGCGGAACAAGCGCTGGGCGGTGGTGACCGACCAGGCTGCGGCCGAGGCCTAGGAAGATCGCGCCCGGCTCGTCCGGGCAAGGTAGGGGCGCTGCGGCGTCGGTATGCAGGAAGGACGTCACGGACCTGGGTCCGTCGTCCGAGCTGCGGCAAACGAGGATGAGGCGGCCACGCAATGGCGTGATCGCCAGAAAAGAACAACAAGGGCATCGCGTCATGATTCAGATGCAGACAAATCTCGATGTCGCCGACAATTCCGGCGCGCGCCGCGTCCAGTGCATCAAGGTGCTGGGCGGCTCCAAGCGAAAGTACGCCTCGGTGGGCGACATCATCGTCGTCTCGGTCAAGGAGGCGATCCCGCGTGGCCGCGTCAAGAAGGGCGATGTCATGAAGGCGGTCGTCGTGCGCACCGCCAAGGACATTCGTCGCCAGGACGGCAGCGTGATCCGCTTCGACGGAAACGCCGCCGTGCTCGTCAACAACAACCGGGAACCGGTCGGCACCCGCATCTTCGGTCCTGTGCCGCGCGAACTGCGCGCCAAACAGCACATGAAGATCATCTCGCTGGCCCCCGAAGTGCTGTAAGGACAGGTCCGATGCAGAAGATCAAGAAGGGCGACGAAGTCGTCGTGCTCGCCGGCAAGGACAAGGGCCGCAAGGGCAGCGTCATCCAGGTCATGCCGAAGGACGGCAAGGCGCTGGTGTCGGGCATCAACATGGTCAAGCGCCACCAGAGCCAGACGCCCTCGCGCGAGGCCGGCATCATCGCCAAGGAAGCGCCGATCGACCTGTCGAACCTGGCGATCGCCGACCCCAAGGACGGCAAGCCGACCCGCGTCGGCTTCCGCGTCGAAGATGGAAAGAAAGTGCGCTTCGCCAAGCGCTCCGGAGAACTGATCGATGGCTGATACCGCTTACGAGCCCCGGCTGAAGGCCCAATATCGGGACGCCATTCGCGGCCAGATGCGCGAGCGTTTCGACTACGCCAACGTCATGGAAATCCCGACGGTCACCAAGATCGTCGTGAACATGGGCGTCGGCGACGCCGTGACCGATTCCAAGCGGCCGACAACGGCGGCGGACGAATTGTCGCTGATCACCGGTCAGCGCGCCGTCGTCACGCGCGCCCGCAACTCGATCGCCGGCTTCAAGGTGCGCGAGGGCATGCCGCTCGGCGCCAAGGTGACGCTGCGTGGCAACCGCATGTTCGAGTTCATGGACCGGCTGATCAACATCGCGCTGCCGCGCGTGCGCGACTTCCGGGGCCTGAACCCCAAGAGCTTCGATGGCCGCGGCAACTTCGCCATGGGCCTCAAGGAGCACATCGTCTTCCCCGAGATCAACTACGACAAGGTCGAGAAGGTCCGGGGTATGGACATCATCGTTTGTACGAGTGCCAAGACGGACGACGAAGCACGCGAACTCCTGCGTGCCTTCAACTTCCCGTTCGCCCAGCAGCACTAACGGCAGGCGTAGAAAGGAAAGCCAGATGGCAAAAGTCAGTGCAATCGAAAAGAACAAGCATCGCCGCAAGCTTGCCGACCGGTATGCCGGCAAGCGCGCCGAGCTGAAGGCGATCGTGATGGACCGTTCGCGCCCGATCGAGGAGCGCTTCCGCGCAACGCTCAAGCTGAGCGAACTGCCGCGCAACTCGGCGCCCTCGCGTATCCGCAACCGTTGCGAGGTGTCGGGCCGTCCGCGCGGCTACTATCGCAAGCTGAAGATGTCGCGCATCGCGCTTCGCGAACTCGGTTCGCTCGGCAAGGTGCCGGGCGTCGTCAAGTCGAGCTGGTAAGGGGAGGCTGCAATGTCGGTTTCTGATCCCGTCGGCGATATGCTGACCCGCATCCGCAATGGCCTTCATCGGCACAAGAATTCGATCTCGACGCCGGCCTCCAAGCTGCGCGCGCGCATCCTCGACGTGCTGCAGTCCGAAGGCTACATCCGCGGCTACAGCCAGGTCGAGTTCGACAGCGGCAAGTCGGAATTCGAGATCGAGCTCAAGTACTACGAGGGCGATCCGGTGATCCGCAAGATCGAGCGCGTTTCCAAGCCCGGTCGCCGGGTCTATGTCGGCGCCAAGTCGATCGAACATGTCGCCAACGGTCTGGGCATCGCCATCCTGTCGACGCCGCAGGGCGTGATGGCTGACCATGAGGCGCGCGAGAAGAACGTCGGCGGGGAGTATCTGTGCCGGGTCTTCTAGGCCCGCACATATCCTCAACCGAACTGTAAGAACGGACGGATAAGACCATGTCTCGTATCGGAAAGAAGCCGGTCGCCATTCCCGACGGCGTGACCGCCTCGGTGGACGGGCAGACCGTGACCGCCAAGGGTCCGAAGGGCGAACTGACCTATGTCGTCAACGACGAGGTGCTGGTCGCCATGGAAGAAGGCGCGATCACCGTCGAGCCGCGCCAGCAGAGCAAGGACGCGCGCTCCAAATGGGGCATGTCGCGCACCATGCTGCAGAACATCATGACCGGCGTGAAGGACGGTTTCGAGCGCAAGCTCGAGATCAACGGCGTCGGCTATCGCGCGGCGATGCAGGGCAGCAAGCTGCAGCTCGCGCTCGGTTACAGCCATGACGTGATCTACGAACTGCCGCAGGGCGTTTCGGCGGCCACGCCCAAGCCGACCGAGATCGTGCTGAACGGCATCGACAAGCAGCAGCTTGGCCAGGTCGCAGCCGAGATCCGCGAATTCCGGCCGCCCGAGCCCTACAAGGGCAAGGGTGTCAAGTACGCCGAGGAAACGATTGTCCGCAAGGAAGGCAAGAAGAAGTAAGGAACCGCACCCATGCCAGCTTCCAAACAGGCCCTGGTCAAGCGCGCCGGCCGCGTGCGGCGCCAGATCAAGAAGGTCGCAAACGGCCGGCCGCGGCTTTCCGTGTTCCGGTCGTCCAAGAACATCTATGCGCAGGTCATCGACGACAGCGCCGGCCGCACCCTGGCCGCCGCTTCGACGCTCGATGCCGATCTGAAGAAGGCGCTCAAGACCGGCGCCGATTCAGACGCCGCCGCCGCGGTCGGCAAGCTCGTCGCCGAGCGTGCCACCAAGGCCGGCGTGACCGAGGTCATCTTCGACCGCGGCGCCTATCTCTATCATGGCCGCGTCAAGGCGCTGGCCGATGCCGCCCGCGAGGGTGGCCTGAGCTTCTGATCACCGGCGCCGGACGGGCAGGGGACACCGATCCCCGTCCGGCCGTCGCTCCATGACAACCAACCGCCAGTAACCGGAAAAGAACAAAGGACAAGGACATGGCACAGCAGCCACAGGAGCGCGGCGGACGCGGACGTGACCGCCGGCGTGACCGCGAGGAAGCCGACAGCGAATTCGTCGACAAGCTCGTCCACATCAACCGCGTCGCCAAGGTTGTCAAGGGCGGCCGTCGCTTCGGCTTTGCCGCGCTCGTCGTCGTCGGCGACCAGAAGGGCCGGGTCGGCTTCGGCCACGGCAAGGCGCGCGAAGTGCCCGAGGCGATCCGCAAGGCGACCGAGAGCGCCAAGCGCGACATGATCTTCGTGCCGCTGCGTTCGGGCCGGACGCTTCACCATGACGTCGAGGGCCGCCACGGCGCGGGCAAGGTGCTGCTGCGCGCCGCACCGGCCGGTACCGGCATCATCGCCGGCGGCCCGATGCGCGCCGTGTTCGAGACCGTGGGCATGCAGGACGTCGTCGCCAAGTCGACCGGCACCTCCAACCCCTACAACATGATCCGCGCCACCTTCGACGCGCTCAAGCGCCAGATGCACCCCAAGGACATCGCGGCCCAGCGCGGCATCAAGCATTCCACGCTCCAGGCACGTCGCCGCGAGCTGATCGGCGCCGAGGAATAAGACCATGGCCGATGCGAAGAAGACCCTCACCGTCGAGCAGATCGGTTCGCCGATCCGCCGCCCGGCCGACCAGCGCCAGACGCTGATCGGGCTTGGCCTGAACAAGATGCACCGCCGCCGCACGCTGGAAGACACCCCTGCCGTGCGCGGCATGATCCACAAGGTGCGCCATCTGGTGCGCATCGTGGACGAACAATAAGTTCCGGAGTGAACCGATGAAACTCAACGAACTGAGCGACAATGAAGGCGCCCGCACACGCCGCGTGCGCGTCGGCCGCGGCATCGGCTCGGGCAAGGGCAAGACCTCGGGCCGTGGCGTCAAGGGTCAGAAGTCGCGTTCGGGCGTCGCGCTGAAGGGCTTCGAGGGCGGCCAGAACCCGCTCTACCGGCGCCTGCCCAAGCGTGGCTTCACGGCCCCGTTCGCCACCGACTACAACATCGTCTCGATCGCCCGGCTCGAACAGGCCGTCGAAGCCGGCAAGCTGGACGCCAAGAAGCCGGTCACGGCCGAGGCGCTCGTCGAGGCTGGCGTGCTGCGCCGGGTCAAGGACGGCGTCCGCGTGCTCGCCGATGGCGATGCCAAGACGAAGTTCGATCTGCAGGTCGCCGGGGCATCCAGGTCGGCCGTCGAGAAGATCGAGAAGGCCGGCGGCAAGGTCACCATCCTTGCGCCGAAGGCCGCCTCGGACGCCGGCAAGGCCGAAAACTGATCGCGTGATCGTGTGAGCCCGGCATCGCGCCGGGCTCACTTACCGCTTGCGCCCCTCCGGGCCAGCGCCTATCTGCGACCGGACCGCACGCGCGCCGGAACGAGCCGACCGGCGCCGGCGCGCCCCAAGACGGAGACCGTTCATGGCATCTGCTGCGGAACAGCTCGCTTCCAATCTCAATTTCGGCGCTTTCGCCAAGGCCACCGAGCTCAAGCAGCGCATCTGGTTCACGCTGGGCGTCCTGCTGGTCTACCGGCTCGGAACCTACATCCCGATTCCGGGCCTGAACATGGATGCCTACGCCCAGGCTTTCGCCAATCAGGAAGGCGGGATCCTGGGCATGTTCAACATGTTCACGGGCGGCGCGGTCGAGCGCATGGCCGTCTTCGCGCTCGGCATCATGCCCTACATCTCCGCGGCGATCGCCGTGCAGCTGATGACCTCGGTGATCCCGACGCTCGAGCAGCTCAAGAAGGAAGGCGAGCAGGGCCGCAAGGTCATCAACCAGTACACGCGCTATCTGACCGTGCTGCTGGCGACGCTGCAGTCCTACGGCATTGCCGTAGGCCTTGAGAGCGGCGCCAACATCGTCGCCGATCCGGGCTGGTTCTTCCGCATTTCGACGGTCATCACGCTCGTCGGCGGCACCATGTTCCTCCTGTGGCTCGGCGAGCAGATCACCGCGCGCGGCATCGGCAACGGCGTCTCGCTGATCATCTTCGCGGGCATCGTGGCGGGTCTGCCGGGCGCGGTTGCCGGCACGCTCGAACTGGGCCGCACCGGCGCCATGTCGACGCCCTTCATCATCACCATCATCGTCCTGGCGATCGCCGTGATCGCGCTGATCGTCTTCGTCGAGCGCGCCCAGAGGCGATTGCTGATCCAGTATCCGAAGCGCCAGGTCGGCAACCGGATGTTCCAGGGCGACACCTCGCACCTGCCGCTCAAGCTGAACACGGCCGGCGTCATTCCGCCGATCTTCGCCTCATCGCTGCTGCTGCTGCCGGCGACGCTCGCGGGCTTTTCCGACACCCAGACGCTGCCCGACTGGGCGACGACGGTGCTTGCGGCGCTCGGGCACGGCCAGCCGCTCTACATGCTGTTCTATGCGGGGATGATCGCGTTCTTCGCCTTCTTCTACACCGCGATCGTCTTCAATCCGCAGGACACGGCGGACAATCTGAAGAACCATTCCGGCTTCATTCCCGGCATTCGGCCCGGCCAGCGCACCGCCGAATATATCGACTATGTGCTCACCCGGATCACGGTCGTCGGCGCGATCTATCTGGTGCTGGTCTGCCTGTTACCCGAATTTCTCATTGCGGGCACCGGGGTGCCGTTTTATCTCGGCGGCACGTCGCTGCTGATCGTCGTCAGCGTGACGCTCGATACGGTGGCGCAGGTGCAGGGACATCTCATCGCCCACCAGTATGAAGGCTTGATCAAGAAGTCCAAGCTGCGTGGGGGGAAAAGGCGCCGATGAGATTGATTCTGCTGGGTCCGCCGGGAGCGGGCAAGGGCACCCAGGCTCAGATCCTGGTCGACCGCTATTCGATTCCGCAGCTTTCGACCGGTGACATGCTCCGCGCCGCGGTGGCCGCCGGCACCGAGGTCGGCCAGCGCGCCAAGGCGATCATGGATGCGGGCGAACTCGTGTCCGACGACATCGTCAACGCGATCGTCTCCGAGCGGATCGACGCGCCCGACTGCGCGGACGGCTTCATCCTCGACGGCTATCCGCGCACGCTGGCCCAGGCCGACGCGACCGAGAAGATGCTGGCCGACAAGGGGCTCGAACTGGACGCGGTGATCGAATTGACCGTCGACGACAAGGCGCTCGTCGGCCGCATCGTCAAGCGCGCAGAGGATGCCGCCGCCGCCGGCCAACCGGTGCGCAAGGACGACAACCCCGAAGTCTTCGACGAGCGCCTGCGCGAATACTACAAGAAGACCGCCCCGCTGGTCGGCTATTATCACGCCAAGGGCAAGCTGCGGCCGGTCGACGGCATGGCCTCGATCGAGGGCGTGACCGAACAGATTCAGGGTGTGCTCGACGGGCTTTGACCGGCCATCTCGCGCACGCAAAAACATCCACCCGGGGAGTTGACATTGGACCGCGATTCCCCGATATGCACGCTGATCACGCCAGCGTAATGACAAAGGTCGGCTGCGGCACCCCGCTCCGGTCTTTTTGTTTTGGTCGCTGGTGTCATGGAACATCCCGGATCCCCGGAAGAAAGACGAGACCCGGTGCTGCCGGGCATGAGAGGAGAAGCCGCGTGGCTCGTATCGCTGGCGTCAACATCCCGACCGGTAAGCGCGTTGTGATCGCGTTGCAGTATATTCACGGGATTGGCTCGAAATATGCAAACGACATCGTCGCCCGGAACAATATCGATCCGGCGCGCCGTGTTCACGAACTGACCGACGCCGAGGTGCTGGCGATCCGCGAGACCATCGACCGCGAATACCAGGTCGAGGGCGATCTGCGCCGCGAGACCTCGATGAACGTCAAGCGCCTTATGGACCTTGGCTGCTATCGCGGTCTGCGCCATCGCCGCTCGCTTCCGGTGCGCGGCCAGCGCACCCACACCAACGCCCGCACCCGCAAGGGCCCGGCCAAGCCGATCGCAGGCAAGAAGAAGTAACTTGGTGAATGGTCGATGGTGAATAGTGAATGGTGCCTTCAACCATTCACCACTTCACCATTCACTGTTCACTTCCAGGTGGAGCCGCTGGCATTACGGCGGTGTAGAGATCGAAGGACGAAAAATGGCAAGAGAAGCCGCACGCGTTCGCCGTCGTGAACGCAAGAACATCACGTCGGGCATCGCCCACGTCAACTCGACGTTCAACAACACCATGATCACCATCACCGACGCGCAGGGCAATGCGATCGCCTGGTCGTCGGCGGGCATGCAGGGCTTCAAGGGCTCGCGCAAGTCGACCCCCTTCGCCGCCCAGGTCGCGGCCGAGGATTGCGCCCGCAAGGCCCAGGATCATGGCATGAAGTCGCTCGAGGTCGAGGTTTGCGGTCCCGGTTCGGGACGCGAATCCGCGCTGCGCGCGCTGCAGGCGGCCGGGTTCACGATCACCTCGATCCGTGATGTCACCCCCATTCCGCACAATGGCTGCCGGCCGCGCAAGCGCCGCCGCGTCTGACGCGCCATTGTCCGTCCGGGCAGCGCCAATCCTCCGCTGACCCGCATAAAGCTGTTGCCACGAATGGATGGTGGCAGGCTAGCTGAAGGAAGACGCCGTGATACAGAAGAACTGGCAGGAGCTGATCAAGCCAAACAAGGTCGAGTTCAAGGGCTCGGGCAACAAGATTTCGCTGGTCGTCGAGCCGCTCGAGCGTGGCTTCGGCCTGACTCTCGGCAACGCGCTGCGCCGCGTCCTGCTGTCGTCGCTGCGCGGTGCGGCCGTCACCGCCGTTCAGATCGACGGTGTGCTGCATGAATTCTCCTCGATCGCCGGTGTGCGCGAGGACGTCACCGACATCATCCTGAACATCAAGGAAATCGCCATTCGCATGGAAGGCGACGGCCCCAAGCGCATGGTCGTGCGCAAGCAGGGTCCGGGCACCGTGACCGCCGGCGACATCCAGACCGTCGGCGACGTCGAGGTGCTCAATCCCGACCATGTGCTGTGCACGCTCGACGAGGGCGCCGAGATCCGGATGGAGTTCACGGTTGACGCGGGCAAGGGCTATGTCGCCGCCGACCGCAACCGGGCCGAGGACGCGCCGATCGGGCTGATCCCGGTCGACAGCCTCTATTCGCCGGTGCGCAAGGTCTCCTACAAGGTCGAGAACACCCGCGAGGGCCAGGTCCTCGACTATGACAAGCTGACCATGAACGTCGAGACCGACGGAACGATCTCGGGCGAGGACGCGGTCGCGTTCGCCGCGCGCATCCTGCAGGATCAGCTCGGCGTGTTCGTCAACTTCGAAGAGCCCGAGCGCGAGGCCGCCGAGGAGCAGGTTCAGGAACTGGCCTTCAACCCGGCGCTTCTGAAGAAGGTCGACGAATTGGAGCTTTCGGTTCGCTCGGCCAACTGCCTGAAGAACGACAATATCGTCTACATCGGGGACCTGATCCAGAAGACCGAGGGCGAGATGCTGCGCACGCCGAACTTCGGCCGCAAGTCGCTCAACGAGATCAAGGAAGTGCTGGCCTCGATGGGCCTGCACCTCGGTATGGAAGTGCCCGCCTGGCCGCCGGAAAACATCGAAGATCTGGCCAAGCGTTACGAAGATCACTACTAACCACAGTGCCGGCGCGACTGGCCGGAACATCCAAGGAGAAGGCTGATGCGCCATCGCAAGGCAGGCCGCAAGCTGAACCGCACCTCGAGCCACCGCAAGGCCATGTTCGCCAACATGGCCGCATCGCTGATCGAGCACGAGCAGATCGTCACCACGCTGCCCAAGGCCAAGGAACTGCGGCCGATCGTCGAAAAACTCGTCACGCTGGGCAAGCGCGGCGATCTGCATGCGCGCCGGCAGGTGGCCAGCCAGATCCAGGACGAGACCCAGACGCGCAAGCTGTTCGCCGACATCGCGCCGCGCTATGCGGACCGCAACGGCGGCTATCTGCGCATCATGAAGGCCGGCTTCCGGCACGGTGATTCCGCGCCGATGGCGGTGATCGAATTCGTCGACCGCGACGTCGACGCCAAGGGCGCGGCCGACCGGGCGCGCCTCGAGGCCGAGGAAGCCGCCGAGGCGGAAGCGGCCGCGTAAGCTTTCAAAACGATGGCGTCGCTGCGATGATCGGCACGCCACATCAGTCGACTGTCTCTGGGCCGGCCCTTCGGGGCGGGCCCTTTTCTTTGGGAGGGGCGGTGAACGAATGGAGGTACCGGTGGGCCTCCGGAGGCAAGCGCGCATTGGCGCAAGGCCTGCCGGGCTCTCCCAAATTCAGCCGCGATTGTGATAGCAAGGTCGCATCGCGACTCACCGGTTCTGGCATGACGAGGCGCAATAGATGACACGCTTGCTGCGATCGCTCTCCGCCGTCTTCCTTCTTCTGGCACTTGCCCTGACCGTGGCCGCGGCGCAGGAGGCGGGCGGCCTGCGCGGCCTGCTCGAGGACCTGCGCGGCGGCCTTGGCGGCACACAGGACGAGACAAGGCCCGCCCCGGCGCCCGAACCGCAGGCACCCGCCGCCCGGCGCGTGCCGCTCGGCGAGGCGGAGGTCCAGCTCTCGTTCGCACCGTTGGTGCAGCGGACGGCGCCGTCGGTCGTCAACGTCTATGCCGCCCGCACGGTGCGCCAGCGCTCGCCCTTTGCCGGCGATCCGTTCTTCGAACAGTTCTTCGGCAACCAGTTTTCCGGCCCGCCGCGCGTGCAGTCCTCGCTCGGCTCCGGCGTGATCGTTGACGAGGCGGGTCTGGTCGTCACCAACAACCACGTCATTTCGGGCGCCGACGAGATCCGCGTCGCGCTGGCCGACGGGCGCGAGTTCGACAGCGAGGTGATCCTGCGCGACGAGCGCGCCGATCTCGCCGTTCTGCGCCTCGACACGGACGAGACCTTTCCGGCCCTTCCGTTCGGCAATTCCGATGAGCTTCTGACCGGCGATCTCGTGCTGGCGATCGGCAATCCGTTCGGCGTCGGCCAGACGATCACTTCGGGCATCGTCTCGGCGCTGGCGCGCACGCGCGTCGGCGTCGCCGATTTCGGCTTCTTCATCCAGACCGACGCGGCGATCAATCCGGGCAATTCGGGTGGCGCGCTGATCGACATGCAGGGGCGGCTGGTCGGCATCAACACCGCGATCTTCTCGCGCTCGGGCGGATCGAACGGCATCGGGTTCGCCATCCCCTCCAACATGGTGTCCGCCGTGGTCCGCCAGGCGCAGGGTGGCTCGGACGCCTTCGAACGGCCCTGGCTCGGCGCCAGCTTCCAGCCCGTCACGCCGCAGATCGCCGAGAGTCTCGGGCTCGACCGGCCGCGCGGCGCGCTGGTGCGCGACGTCGACGACGAAGGGCCCTCGGCCGAGGCCGGGCTGCGCGCCGGCGACGTGGTTCTGGCGATCGACGGCGCAACGGTGGAGCATCCCGACGCGCTCGGCTACCGGCTGGCGACGATCGGGCCGGGCAAGACGGTGACGCTGCGCGTTCTGGCACGCGGCCGCGAACGCGACATCGATGTGGTGCTGGCCCGGCCGCCAGAGCCGCGGCCCGCCCAGGAAACGCTGATCGAAGGCGCCTCGCCGTTCGCCGGTGCGGTCGTGGCGAACCTGTCGCCGCGTCTCAGGCAGCGCATGAACCTTCCCGGCCGGAACGACGGCGTCGTCATCACGCAGATCCAGCGCGGCGCGCCGGCGATGCGGGCGGGCCTCAGGCCCGGCGACATCATCGAGGCCATCAACGGGGAGCGGATCGAGACCGTCGACGACGTCGTCCGTTTCGCCGATGGCGGCGGCCGCAACTGGCGCCTGACGATCGATCGGCAGGGGCGGACGATCAACCAGTTCCTGCGTTTCTGATCGTGAGCCTTTTCGACCAGATCTCCGAGGAGACGACCAGCCGTCCGCTGGCGGACCGGCTGCGCCCGAAGACGCTCGGCGAGATCGTCGGGCAGGAGCATCTGACCGGTCCCGACGGCGCCGTCACCCGCATGCTCGCATCCGGTTCGCTGGGCAGCCTGATCCTGTGGGGTCCGCCCGGCACCGGCAAGACGACGCTCGCCCGGCTGATCGCCGCCGAGGCCGACCAGCACTTCGAGCAGATTTCGGCGATCTTCTCGGGCGTGGCGGAACTGAGAAAGGTGTTCGACGCCGCGCGCGCCCGCCGCCGCGACGGCGTCATGACGCTGTTGTTCGTCGACGAGATCCACCGCTTCAACCGCGCCCAGCAGGACAGCTTCCTGCCCGTCATGGAAGACGGCACGATCACGCTGATCGGCGCGACCACGGAGAACCCGTCGTTCGAACTGAACGCCGCGCTTTTGTCGCGCGCCCGCGTGCTGACGCTCAAACGGCTCGAGGACGACGCGCTTGCCGCGCTGCTCGACCGGGCCGAGCGCGAGACCGGACAGACCTTGCCCGTCGACGACGAAGCGCGGGCCTTGCTCGTCGGCATGGCGGACGGCGATGGCCGCGCGATCCTGACGCTGGCCGAGGAGGTCTGGCGCGTGGCGCGGCCGGGTGACAGCTTCGATGCCGACGGTCTGCGCGCGGTCCTGCAGCGCCGCGCGCCGGTCTACGACAAGAGCCAGGACGGCCACTATAATCTGATCTCGGCCCTGCACAAGGCGGTGCGCGGCTCCGATCCCGATGCGGCGCTCTACTATCTGGCGCGCATGCTCGATGCCGGCGAGGACCCGCTCTATCTGGGCCGACGCCTGGTGCGCATGGCGTCCGAGGATATCGGTCTGGCCGATCCGCAGGCGCTGACGATCGCGCTCGCGGCCAAGGACGCGTTCGACTATCTCGGCTCGCCCGAGGGCGAACTGGCGCTGGCCGAGGCCTGCGTCTATCTGGCGACCGCGCCCAAGTCGAACGCGCTCTATACCGCCATGAAAGGCGCGATGCGGGCGGCCAGGGAACACGGTTCTTTGCTGCCGCCCAAGCACATCCTCAACGCGCCGACGAAGCTGATGGGCGCCGAAGGCTACGGCGAGGGCTACCAGTACGATCACGATCAGCCCGACGCCTTTTCCGGACAGGACTATTTCCCGCCCGAAATGGGCCGCCGGCGTTTCTATGAGCCGGTCGAGCGCGGCTTCGAGCGCGAGATCGCAAGGCGGCTCGACTATTGGGCCCGCCTGCGCGCCGACCGGGCCGGGCAGGGGAGCGACGGCGATGGCTGAGCGGCGCGTCGTCGACCATCGCGGCCGCACGGTCGTTCTGATCGATTCGGTGGCGCAGGTGACGGGCGAGGATGCCGGCCGGATCGTCGTCACCGGGTCTCACGGCGGCGTATCGGCGGCGGATTATGCCAAGGCCGTGCGTGCCGCGCTCTACGTCTTCAACGATGCCGGGATCGGCCGTGACGAGGCCGGAGTTGCCGGGCTCGCGATGCTGGACGCGGCGGGCATCGCCGCATGCGCGGTCGGCCATACCACGGCGCGGATCGGCGATGCCGCCGACGCGCTCGAGAACGGCATCGTCTCGCGCGCCAACGCGCTGGCCACGGCGGCCGGGTTCGTCCCCGGCGTCGCGCTCGGCACGGCGATCGCCCACGCCTTGGTCGGGTGAGTCGCGCTGGCGCGGTCCGCTTGACGAAGGTCAAACCGGTCGCCCCGCCGAAGCCCTAGGATGACCCGGTCATGCCGCACCGGCAATGGAGGACATCATGCGCGTTCTGCTAATCTTTGCGACGATCGAGGGCCAGACGCGGGAGATCGCCGACCATATCGGCCGTTACCTGAAGGATAACGGCCACGAGGCGGTCACCATCGATGCCACCCATCCGCCCAAATCCCTGTCGGTCGACGATGTCGACGCGGTGATCTGCGCGGGCCCGGTGCATATCGGCACGTTTCCGGCTCCCTTGCGCCGCTACGTCCATGCCCATGTGCGTGAACTGATGGCGCGGCCCGGCGCGTTCGTCACCGTGTCGCTCACGGCGGCCGGCGACGACCAGTCCGAATGGGAGGAACTGCGCGAGATCGCCGCCCGGTTCAGCGAGGAAACCGGCTGGTGGCCCGTCACCGTCCACCACGCCGCCGGCGCGCTCAAATACACCGAGTACGACTTCTTCCGCAAATGGATGCTGCGCCGCATCGCCGACAAGAAGGACGCACCGACCGACACCGCCCACGACTACGAGTTCACCGACTGGGGCGCGCTCGACATGTTCCTCGACGGCTTCCTGAAGGACGCACCCGCGGTCGCCGGCAAGGTCTGATTTGCGCTTTGCCGGGCAGCGATGATCGCGTAGACGACGGGCCATGTTGGCCAACCTCGTCCTTGTCGCGCTCGGCGGCGCCGTCGGCGCGTCGCTGCGCTATCTGACCTATCTGGGCGTCGGCCGCGCGGTCGGTGGCGGCTACCCTTGGGCGACGATGACCGTCAACGTCGCCGGCTCGCTGCTGATGGGCCTGCTCGTCGGCTGGCTTGTGCGCCGGGGCGGAACGGGCGAGGGCCTGCGCCTGTTCATCGGCGTCGGCCTGCTGGGCGGCTTCACCACCTTTTCGGCCTTCTCGCTCGATTTCGCGCTTTTATGGCAGCGCGGCGAGGCCGCCGGCGCCATCTTCTACGCGCTGATCTCGATGGCCGCCTCCATCGCCGCGCTGTTCGCCGGCCTTGCGATCATGCGCGCGGGGGTGTGAGGCGATGGCCGGCGTCGAGCAGAGGACCGTCGACGGCGACGAGGCCGGCATGCGCCTCGACCGCTGGTTCAAGACGCACTATCCCGGGCTCGGCTTCGGCGCCCTGCAGAAGCTCTTGCGCACCGGCCAGGTGCGCGTCGACGGCAGGCGCGCAAAGGCCGACACGCGGCTTCAGCCGGGCCAGAGCGTGCGCGTGCCGCCGCAGGCGACCGGACCCGACGACGGTCCGGTGACGGCCAAGACGATCCGCAACCAGGGCGACGCCGACGCGCTGCGCAAGATGCTGCTCTACGAGGACGACAAGGTGTTCGTCTTCAACAAGCCCGCCGGGCTCGCAACCCAGGGCGGTTCGGGCGTGACGCGCCACATCGACGGCATGCTCGACGCGCTGCGCAACAAGAAGGGCGAAAAGCCGCGGCTTGTGCACCGGCTCGACCGCGACACGTCCGGCGTTCTGGCTGTGGCGCGCACGCGCGGCGCGGCCCAGAAGCTGACCGCCGCGTTCCGCACGCGCGATACCGAGAAGATCTACTGGGCGCTTCTCAAGGGCACGCCGAAAAAGCCCGAAGGGCGCATCTCCACCTGGCTCGCACGGGAGCAGACGCCCGACGGCGACCGCATGCGCGTGGTCAGGCACGGCGAGATCGATGCAGACCATGCCGTGTCGCGCTACCGGCTGATCGAGACGGCGGGCCAGCGTCTGTCCTGGGTCGAGTTCGAGCCCGAGACCGGCCGCACCCACCAGCTTCGCGTCCACGCGCTGCATATGGGCTGCCCGATCATCGGCGATCCGAAATATTTCGACGACGATCCGAACTGGGATTTTCCCGGCGGCATCCAGAAGAAGCTGCACCTGCACGCCCGCCGGCTGCGCATTCCGCACCCCGATCGCGGCGTCATCAACGTCACCGCGCCCCTGCCGCCGCACATGGTGCAGAGCTGGAACCTGCTTGGCTTCGACGAGGCCGAGGGCGCCGAGGAATAGCGGTCATCGCTCGGACTCTACCTCTCACGCCTCGCCCGACGTCTTCAGGCTTACGGCTTCGGAGGAGGTAGCTTCGCATCGGGCCACGCCGACAAGCTCCTCATCCTGAGGTGCGAGCGCAGCGAGCCTCGAAGGACGAGGGCTTTGTCGGCATGGTGTCGCGCCGAGGGCCGAGCGCTCTACAAGGCCCCCTGCAACCGCTTGATCACCGACCGCCGTTCGGCGTCGCTGTCCGCACTGTTCAGCCGCTTGGTCAGCGCGACGATGAAGGCGGCGTAGTCGTTGTTCCAGTCGGTCAGCAACGCGTCCTGCGGGATGCGCGCGGCGACGCGGCCCTTCGAACGGGCATCGCCCGCGACCAGCTCGAAGCTCTCGTCGAACTGCGGCATGTGGATCTTGCCCGCATCGATGCCGCGATCGGCCAGCATCCGCGCCAGTACCTCGCGCGCGTCATCGTCGCCATGATTGAGGAAGATGCCGCCCGCCACCGGCCCGCGATCGGCGATCCACTCGATCAGTTCGCCCTGGTCGGCATGCGCCGAGTAGTTGCCCAGCTTCCGGACCTCGGCCTTGACCACATATTCCTTGCCGTGGATGCGCACCATGTCCGCCCCCGACGTGATGACATGGCCGAGCGTGCCGGGCGCCTGGTAACCGACGAACAGGATCGTCGCGTCCCGCTTCCAGATGTTGTTCTTGATGTGATGCTGGATGCGGCCGGCATCGGCCATGCCCGACGCCGAGATGATCACCGCGCCGCCCTTGATGCGGTTGATCGCCTTTGATTCCTCGACGCTCTCGACGATCTTGAACTTCGGACTGCGGAACAGGTCGGCATTGTCGATGGCAACGTCCGACAGCGTCGCGGCGTGCTTGATGAACACGCCCGTCACCTTGCGGGCGAGCGGGGAATCCAGAAAGACGGTCGCATCGGGGATGTCGCCCTCGGCGAGCAGCACGCCGATATCGTGCAGCAGTTCCTGGCTGCGTTCGACCGCGAACGCCGGAATGACGACATTGCCGCCGGCCGAAAGTCCCCGCACCAGTTCCTTGCGCAGATTGTCGCGGCGCCGCTCCAGCGTGTAGTCGTCGCGCTCGCGGTCGCCATAGGTGGATTCGCAGACGATATAGTCAAAGCCCTTCTCGGCGTCCGGCTCGGGATGGAAGACCTTCTCCTCCGGCCCGATGTCGCCGGAGAACAGCAGCCGCATCGTGTTGCCGCTGTCGGCGTCGGGAAACTTCACCTCGGCCGAGGCCGAGCCCAGAATATGTCCCGCGTTCCAGAAGCGCACATGCACGCCCGGCGCCGGTTCGAACCATTCCTCGTAGCCGCCGACGGGCCGCAGCAGCTTGAGCGTGTTCTCCGCGTCGGTGTCTGTGTAGAGCGGCTCGACTGGCTCGAGCCCCTGACGCTTGCGCTTGCGGTTCCAGCGCTCGGCGTTCGACATCTGGATTTTGGCGGAGTCGCGCAGCATGAATTCGAGCAGGTCGCAGGTCGGCTCGGTGGCGTGGATCGGGCCGGAGAAGCCGTACTTGACCAGCTTGGGCAGCAGGCCCGAATGGTCGATATGGGCGTGGGTCAGGATCAGGAATTCCGCCGAGGCGGGGTCGAAGACGAAATCGTCGTCGTTGAGCTTGCGGATCGTCTTGTTGCCCTGAAACAGGCCGCAATCGACCAGAAAGCGCGTCGTGCCCGTGTCGAGCATCGAGCACGAACCCGTGACGGTGCCCGCGGCGCCGTAGAAGGTCAGCGTTGCCATGATCGTCTCCCCATCGTCGTGGCCGAGATGTGGCAGATTTGCCGGGGCAGGGGAAGGCCGGCGCGACGCCTTGCGCGGGTCATGCCAGGCGGGTCGTCTCGACCTCGGCGATGAAGGCCTCCGTGGTCGCGCGCTCGCACAGCGCGGTGCCCGGCGTGACGACGGCCGAGGCGGCCGCCGCTGTGCCATGCGCGATCGCGGTTTCGAACGCAAGTCCGCGCGCGAGCGCCAGCACCATCGCGCCGACGAAACTGTCGCCGGCGCCGACCGCGCTGAGCGGCTTTTCGACCGGCCGGCTGCACAGGATCTTTTCGGCCGCCGAAACGCCGACCGAACCACGCGCGCCAAGGCCGATGACGATGTGGTCGGCGACGCCCGCCGAGACCAGTTCGGCGCCATAGGCGGCGAAGTCGGACGGCGTGCTCAACGTCCTGCCGGAGACGGTCAACGCCTCGTCGCGGTCCATCCGCAACAGGTGCAGCGGCTGGCCGGATCGGGCGCACAGCGCCGTCAGCACCGGACCGGACGTGTCCGCGACGAGTGCCGCGCCGGCCTTCTCGCATGCCGCCTCGATCCGCTCGACGATCTCGGCGCCCGCTCCCGGCGGCAGACTGCCCGACAGGACAGCCAGCGTTCCCGGCGCGAGCAGCGTCGCGAGCGCCTCGAACAGGGCGTCGTCCGCCGCCCGCGTCCACTCGGGACCGGGCAGGACGAAGCGGTAGAGATGGCCGCTTGAGGTCTCCCTTGCGGTGAAGGATTGCCGGGTCTGGCCACCCGTGTCGACGGCGATCGTATCGATCGCCTCGCCGGCGAGCATGGTGGCGAGCATGTCTCCGGTCGCGCCGCCGACGGCGATCAACGCCCGCGCACGCCCGCCCAGCTTGGTGATCGCGCGCGCCACGTTGATGCCGCCTCCGCCCGGATCGAACTGCGGCGCTTTGCAGCGCAGCTTGACGTCGGGGCGCACCGTTTCGACATCGGCGGCGATGTCGACGGCCGGATTGAGCGTAATCGTCACGACGGGCTGATGGTCCATGGCGGGCCTTGGCGTCCTATCGTCTCGGTCGGGTCGTGCTTTTTCGGGGATATCGGTGGCGGCGCGCCTGTTGTAGCAGGGCCGCAGCGGCAGGCAAGCCGCCCCAACCCGTCAAGGAGACCCTGATGCCCTGGATCTATCTGACCATCGCGATCGTCGGCGAGGTGATCGGGACGACCGCGCTCAAGGCGACCGAAGGGTTCACGCGGCTGGGGCCGTCGATCGCGACCGTGGCCGCCTACGGCACGGCGTTCTTCTTCCTCGGGCTGACGCTCAAGACGATTCCGGTCGGCATCGCCTATGCGATCTGGGCGGGCGCGGGGATCGTGCTGATTGCGCTGATCGGCCTGATCGCGTTCGGTCAGACGCTCGACTGGGCGGCGATCGTCGGCATCGGGCTGATCCTTGCCGGCGTGATCATCATCAACACGCTGTCGGGCAGCGTCTCCCACTGAGCGCAGCGGTCATCGGCGCGCCAGCGCGTCCCGCAGCGCATGCCAGCTCGCCTTGGGCGTGCGCTCAAGCGTGTCATAGTCGACATGGACGATGCCGAAGCGCTTTCCGTAGCCGAGCGCCCACTCGTAATTGTCCAGCAGCGACCAGACCGTGTAACCTTTGATCGGCACGCCTTCCTCGATCACGCCCTTCATCGCGTCGATGTGGGCCTGCAGATAGGCGATGCGGGCGGCGTCGTCGACGCGCCCGTCCGCGAGTGTATCGGGATTGGCCATGCCGTTCTCGCTGACGATCAGCGGCAGGTCGCCGGTGTGGCTTTCCGCGATCCAGCTCAGAAGCCAGGCGAAGCTCTCCGGTGAGATTTCCCAGCCCATGTCGGTCTTCGGAAGCGGCCCGGGCACTTCTTCCAGCGAGGGCCACGGCGCGTCGGCAGCGCGGGCGACCAGCTTGCGCGTGTAGTTGTTGATGCCCAGCCAGTCGATCGGCCGTGCGATCAGCTCCATGTCGTCGCGCCAGCCCTCCGGCAGGTGCGGCTCGAGGCCGGCGAGCGCCCGGCGCGGATAGCGCTTCTTGAACAGCGCGCCGAGGAACCATTCATTGTAGATCGCGTGGTAGGTCAACGCCGCCTCGGCGTCGCCGTCGTCGCCGTTCGCCGGTTCGGCCGGCTCGAAGTTCAGATAGATGCCGACATTGTCCTGACCGGCGGCGCGCAGAACGTCGACGGCCTTGCCGTGCGCGACGAGCACGTGATGCATTGCCCGTGCCGTCGCGCGGATATCGCGCAATCCCGGCGCGTGCTGGCCGAGGAAGTGGCTCAGCCAGCCGATGCACCAGGGTTCGTTGAAGGTACCGGAGGCGAACATGCGGTCGCCGATGCGGTCGATCACATGGCCCGCGAACGTGGCGAAATGGTCGGTGATCGCCCGGTTGCGCCAGCCGCCCTCGTCGGCGAGCGCCGCCGGCATGTCCCAATGGTGCAGCGTCAGCATCGGCTTGATGCCGCGTTCGAGCATGGCGTCGGTCAGCCGGTCGTAGAAGTCCAGACCCTCGGGGTTCACCGTGCGACCGTCCGGCATCACGCGCGCCCAGGAGGTCGAGAAGCGGTAGGTGTCCAGATTGGCACCGGCGATCAGGTCCAGATCGGTTTCGTAGCGATGATAGTGATCGCAGGCGACCGCGCCGTCCTCGGCGTTCTTGGTATTGCCGGGCGTGGCGGCGAACGTGTCCCAATGCGATGGCCCGGCGCCGCCGAACGACGCGCCCTCGATCTGGTAGGCCGAGGTCGCCACGCCGAACAGGAAATCATCGGCGAAATCGGAACGTCGGAAGCTGAAACCGTTGGCCATGCGCGCGCCCCTGCATCAAGCGTGTCGGGCACCATAGCCCAAAGCGCTTTGACCGCCAGTCCCGAATTATCGGGGCCCGGCGCTGTCGAAATGTCTGGAAAATGACGAAAAAAGGGCCGCTTGAGGCGGCCCTTCCGATGTCCGGTCCTCAGACCGAATAGTACATGTCGAACTCGACCGGGTGCGGCGTGTGCTCGTAGCGGATGTTCTCTTCTTCCTTCAGCTCGAGATAGGCCTCGATCTGGTCGTCGTCGAAGACGCCGCCGGCCTTCAGGAAGTCGTTGTCCGCGCGCAGCGATTCGATCGCCTCGCGCAGCGAGCCGCACACCGTCGGAATGCCTTCGAGTTCCTCGGGCGGCAGGTCGTAGAGGTCCTTGTCCATCGCGTCGCCGGGATGGATCTTGTTCTTGACCCCGTCGAGACCGGCCATGAGCATGGCCGCGAACGCCAGATAGGGGTTGGCGGTCGGATCGGGGAAGCGGACCTCGACGCGCTTGCCCTTGGGCGAGCCCGAGAACGGGATACGGCAGGAGGCCGAGCGGTTGCGCGCCGAGTAGGCGAGCAGGACCGGCGCCTCGAAGCCCGGAACCAGACGCTTGTAGGAGTTGGTCGAAGCGTTGGTGAACGCGTTCAGCGCCTTGGCGTGCTTGATGATGCCGCCGATGTAGAACAGCGCCATCTCCGACAGGCCGGCATATTCGTCACCGGCCATCAGCGGCTTGCCGTCGCCCCAGACCGACTGGTGCACGTGCATGCCGGTGCCGTTGTCGCCATAAACCGGCTTGGGCATGAAGGTCGCCGTCTTGCCGTAGGCGTGCGCGACATTGTGCACGACGTACTTGTAGAGCTGCACCTCGTCTGCCTTGCGCGTCAGCGTGTTGAACAGCATCGACAGTTCGCTCTGCGCCGCGCCCACCTCGTGGTGGTGCTTCTCGGTGGCGATGCCCATCTCGCTCATCACGGTGAGCATTTCCGAGCGGATATCCTGGGCGCTGTCGACCGGGTTGACCGGGAAGTAGCCGCCCTTGGTGCGCGGCCGGTGCCCCATGTTGCCGGTTTCGTACTCGGTGCCCATGTTGGACGGCAGCTCGACGCTGTCGAGCATGAAGCCGGTGTCATAGGGCTCGCTGGAAAAGCGCACATCGTCGAAGATGAAGAACTCCGGCTCCGGACCGAAATAGGCCGTGTCACCGAACCCGCCCGACTTGACGTAGGCCTCGGCGCGCTTGGCGGTCATGCGCGGGTCGCGGTTGTAGCCTTCGCCGGAGATCGGATCAAGGATGTCGCAGAAGATGGCCATCGTCGACTGCGCATAGAACGGGTCCATGTGCGCGGTCTCGGTGTCGGGCATCAGCGTCATGTCGGATTCGTTGATCGCCTTCCATCCGGCGATCGAGGAGCCGTCGAACATCACGCCATCGGCGAAGAAGTCCTCGTCGACGACGCCGCAGTCGATGGTGACGTGCTGCATCTTGCCGCGCGGATCGCTGAAACGCAGATCGATGAATTTGACGTCGTTGTCCTTGATCTGCTTGAGAATGTCACTTGCACTCATCGTGGTCCCTTTTTTCCTTTCAAGTGGCATGTTGGGGTTTGAGTTCGAGCGCTCAGACTGCGTCTGCGCCCGTTTCGCCGGTGCGGATGCGCACCACCTCTTCGATCGGCGAGACGAAGATCTTTCCGTCACCGATCCGGCCGGTCTGGGCCGCATTCCTGATCGCCTCCATGGCGCGCTCGACCGTCTCGTCGGGCACCACGATCTCGATCTTCACCTTGGGCAGGAAGTCGACCACATATTCGGCGCCGCGATAGAGTTCGGTATGGCCCTTCTGCCGGCCAAATCCCTTGGCTTCGGTCACCGTGATCCCCTGCAGGCCCACCTCCTGCAGCGCTTCCTTGACCTCATCAAGCTTGAAGGGCTTGATGATCGCCTCAATCTTTTTCATCGTTGCGATGCCTCCGACCGGTTGAGTTGACCTTCCTCATGCAGATGCCATGCCAAGTTGCGCGCCGGCGACGCGACCACCGAAAACGCCGAAAAAGCGGGCGATCGGTGCCGGAACGGCAGCAGCTTTCCACCGATGGCGGCAAACGAAGCACGGTTCTGCACGATTATTGGGCAATATGCACAATCGATAGGCAGATTGCCATGCTAATGCGGCAGGCGCGCCATGGCTGACATTGCGGCAGATGCAATCCTGTCCAACGCCGAGATGGCCGCGGCGGACCGTGCGACGATCGACAGCGGCGCGTTTTCGGGACCCGCGCTGATGGAAAACGCCGGCGCCGCCGTCGCCGCCGCGGCGCTGGCCCGGTTCGCCGGTGCGGCGCGCGTGCATGTCCTGTGCGGTCCTGGCAACAATGGCGGGGACGGCTATGTCGCCGCGCGCATCCTGGCCGAGCGCGGCGTCGTCGTGTGCGTTTACGCGCTCAAACCGCCCCGGCCGGACTCGGACGCCGAACAGGCCGCGCGGCGCTGGGCCGGAGCGGTCGAAACGCTCGACGCGCTGGTTCCCCATGCCGGCGACCTCGTCATCGACGCGCTGTTCGGCGCCGGCTTTTCGGGCGGATTGCCCGACCCGGTGAAGACGGCGCTTGTTCGGTGCCGCGATGCCGGCTGCCCCGTTCTGGCCGTTGACCTGCCGTCCGGCGTCAACGGCGACACCGGCGAGGGCGAGGACGCCGTCCAATGCGCCGCGACCGTCACCTTCTACCGCAAGAGGCCCGGGCACCTGCTGTTTCCCGGGCGGACGCTCTGCGGGACGATCGAGACGGTCGACATCGACGTGCGCGCGGCCGAGCCGCCCCGGACCTGGCAGAACGGCCCGGCGCTTTGGACCCTGCCGCGTCATCGCGCCGACACGCACAAATATGCACGCGGCGCCGTGGCCGTCCTTTCCGGGCCGCGCCATGGGACGGGCGCGGCACGCCTGTCGGCGATGGGCGCGCAGCGGTCCGGTCCCGGCGCGGCGACCATCCTCGGCCATCCGGACGCGCTCGACATCCATGCCGCGCACATCACCTCGATCATGCTGCGGCCGCTCGGCGACGATCCGCTCGCCGCGTTGCAGGCGCTCAAGGGGCTGGGCGCGGTCGTGCTCGGCCCGGGTCTCGGCGATTTCGCCCTGGCGCGGCGACTTGCACCCGCGATCCTGATTGAGACCGAGGCGATGCTGGTGCTCGATGCCGACGCCATCACGGCCTTTGCCGACGACCCTTCGCCGCTGTTCGAGGCGGCCCGCACGGGTGGCGCCGAGCGCTTGGTCCTGACGCCGCATGCGGGCGAATTCGCGCGGTTGTTTCCGGATATCGCCGACGGCGATGGCGGCAAGCTGGCAAAGGCTCGCCAGGCGGCGGACCGGTCGGGGGGCATCGTTCTGTTCAAGGGCGCCGACACCGTGGTCGCCGCCCCGGACGGGCGCGCGGCGATCAACGCCAATGCCACGGCGGCCCTCGCCACCGCCGGCTCTGGCGACGTGCTGGCCGGCATCATCGCGGGACTGGCCGCCCAGTCCATGCCGGCCTTCGAAGCGGCCTGCGCCGCCGCCTGGCTGCACGGCGAGGCGGGCCGGCGGGCGGGAAGCCATGCCATCGCCGAGGACATCGCCGACGCGTTGCCGGCGGTGTTCGGTGAAATCGGGGGCTAACCCGGCGCGCCCGATCCGTGATCGCCTTTCAGCCGCCGACCTTTATCTTGCGCTGGGCGGTCCTGGCTTCGTCCTTCTTCGGCATCGTCACCACCAGCACGCCGCGATCGAATTTCGCCGTGATCGCGTCCGCGTCGACCCGGTCGGGCAGCGGGAACGATCGCTGGAAGCTGCCATAGGACCGCTCGACGACATGCACGTCGTCCCGGTCGGAATCGTGCTCGATCTTCTTTTCTCCCTTCAGGATCAGCGCGCCGTCGCGCACCGTCAGATCGACCTCGTCCTCGTCCATGCCGGGCAGTTCGGCGGTCATCGTGATCGCCGTGTCGTTCTCGGCGATGTCGATGGCCGGCCGGATCGCGCCGCTCATCGAAAGGGACGGCAATCCCGTTCGGGCCGCGGCGCTGGCGCGGTCGCCGAAGAAGCCTTCGAACACATTGTCCATTTCCTTGCGGAAGTCGTCGAAAACGCTGGACGACCACAGCGAGGGAACGCCTGCAGGTTTCTTGTCAGCCATGTTCAACACTCCATTGTTCCGCCGTCGCGATGACAGCATGGAAGAAGTCTGCCGCCGCCTTCCGGCGATGCCTTGACGCCGATCAATATCGCGCCGATTCGCGCCTGGTTTGCGCGACCGGAAAGATGCGGTTAACCATGGACGCCTATGGTTGCGGCCATGGCGTGGGACGATTGCGGGACGGGCGATTGATGGAACGGCCGGATCAGTGCGGACCGGGTTCGCCGGCCGGGGCGATGCGCCGGCTGGCCGCTTTGCTGTGCGCGGCGCTCGTCAGCCTCGCCCTGTCGACGATGGCGGCCCTTGCCGCGTTCGACGCGCCGGTCGCGATCGATGTCCGGGCCGCCGGCGACGATGAGGCCTCACGCCTGATCATCAGCTTCGACCGGCCGGTCTCGGTCGACCACAAGCTGCTCGGCCATCCCTATCGTCTTGTCCTCGATTTCGAGCGGATCGGCTACGGCTTCGACCCCGACGCGCTGTCGTTCAACGGCCTGGTTTCGACCATGCGCTATGGTGACATGAGCGAGGATGCCTCGCGCATCATCTTTGAACTCGACAAGCCCTTCGAGGTGGTCGAACTGTCCACCGGCTCAGCCGACGGCCTCTACAGGCTGATCATCGACGTGCGGCGCGCCGACCAGGAGACCTTCCAGGCCGCCATGCTCGACACGATGGCGACCAGTTCCATCGTCGCGCGCAGCACCAAATCCGACCGTCTCGGCGCGATCCCGCTCGCCACCAGCACGGGCGACGGCCCCTTCACGATCGTGCTCGACGCCGGCCATGGCGGCATCGACAGCGGCGCCGTCGGTGTCGGCGGCACGCGCGAAAAGGATGTGGTCCTCAAGTTCGCCCGCCAGATGCGCGCCGAGCTCGAGGAAGTGCCGGGCGTGCGCGTTGTGATGACGCGCGAGGACGATATCTTCATCCCGCTCGACGAGCGCGTCCGCTTTGCGCGTCAGCACAGCGCCGACCTGTTCGTGTCGCTCCATGCGGATTCGGTGCGCCAGTCCTATGTGCGCGGCGCCACCGTCTACACGATATCCGATCGCGCCTCGGATTCGGTGGCCGCCGAGATCGCCGAATCGGAGAACCTGTCCGATTCGATCGCCGGTATCGTGCGCGAGGACGAACGCAGCCCCGTCACCGATATCCTGGTGGATCTTGCCCGGCAGGAAACGCTGGGCTTTTCCGTGCAGTTCGCGCGGCTCGCCGTCTCGCACATCTCGCGCACCTCGCGCATCATCAACAATCCGCACCGGTTCGCCGGTTTCCGCGTCCTGCGTGCGCCCGACGTGCCTTCGGTGCTGGTCGAACTTGGCTATCTGTCCAATCGCGAAGACGAAAAGCTGCTCAACCGGCCCGAATGGCGTGCCGCGCTTGCCGAGGAACTTGCCGCCGCGGTGACCGAATTCGCCGAACTTTCCGGCCGGCGGCTGGTCGCGGGTACCGACGCGCCGGCGGAGTGATCGCGGGTTCCGGCCTGATGGGTGCGGCGCGTAACCGTTACGCGGGATTTCGGCGCCGCTCACGCGCCAATGCGCTGAAATCTCTGCTATGATGGCGACTGCCATGTTGATGTCGCATTGTGCCCGCAGCGCTAGCGGCAAGGGGGCGTATCGGTGCCTCGCAAGGGCATCGCAACGGGATAGACAGACACGATGATTCGACTGTTGGGATATTTCTTCGGGATCGGCCTGGCCGCCTTTCTGCTCGTGGCGGCCGGCGTGATCATCTATATCGGCGATCTCGCCGAGGAATTGCCCGACTACGAGGTTCTGGCGCGTTACGAGCCGCCTGTCACCACGCGGATGTATTCCGTCGACGGCCAGCTGATGGGCGAATTCGCCCGCCAGCGCCGGCTGTTCCTGCCGATCCAGGCCGTGCCCGACCGCGTCAAGGCGGCGTTCCTGTCGGCCGAGGACAAGAACTTCTACAACCATTCCGGCGTCGATTTTCTTGCACTGGCGCGCGCCATGGCGACCAACGCGGAGATCGTGTTCACCGGCGGCGACCGCCGGCTCGTGGGCGGCTCGACCATCACCCAGCAGGTGGCCAAGAACTTCCTTCTGTCGTCGGACCGGACGATCGACCGCAAGGTCAAGGAAGCTCTGCTGTCGTTCCGGATCGAGCAGGCCTATTCGAAGGACCGTATCCTCGAACTCTATCTGAACGAGATCTTCTTCGGCGCCGGCTCCTACGGCATCGCCGGCGCCGCGCTGACCTATTTCGGCAAGGCGGTCAACGAACTCGACCTGCACGAGGCGGCCTATCTGGCCGCGCTGCCCAAGGCGCCGTCCAACTATCATCCGTTCGACGACACCGAAGCCGCGCTGGCCCGCCGCAACTGGATCATCGATCGCATGGTCGAGAACGGCTATGTCGAGCTGGAAGCGGCCGAGATCGCCAAGGACCAGCCGCTGGGCGTCAATTTCCGCCGCTCGGGTGACTTCGTCTTCGCGTCCGAATATTTCACCGAGGAAGTGCGCCAGCAGATCATCGAGCGCTACGGCACCGATGCGCTCTACGAGGGCGGCCTGTCGGTCCGCACCACGCTCGATCCGGACATGCAGGACGAGGCGCGCAAGGCGTTGCAGGATGCGCTGGTCGACTTCGACCGCGACTGGGGCTGGCGCGGCGCGGTCGGCCAGATCGACATCTCCGGCGACTGGGGCCCTGCGCTGGGCGAGTTCGACCTGCTGCGCGACGTGCCCGACTGGACCCTCGCGGTCGTCCTCGCCACCGGCGAGGAGGGCGTGCAGATCGGCCTTCGGCCCGACCGCAAGCTCGAGGGCGGTGTCGTCGACGATCGCGCCGTCGGCACCATTCCGGCCGGCGATTTCGAATGGGCCTACCGGCTGCGCGACGATGACGGAACCCGCCGCGCCGAAAGCATGGACGAGGTGATCTCGCCCGGAGACGTCGTCTACGTGTCCGCGCGGACCGGCGAAGATGCGGCCGAAGGGACCTATTCGCTGCAGCAGGTGCCGGAGGTTTCTGGCGCGCTCGTCGCCATGGATCCCAACACGGGCCGCGTGCTCGCCATGGCCGGCGGCTTCTCCTTCTATGAGAGCCAGTTCAACCGCGCCACGCAGGCCTACCGGCAGCCCGGCTCGTCGTTCAAGCCGTTCGTCTACGCGGCCGCGCTCGACAATGGCTACACGCCCGCCTCGGTGATCATGGACGCGCCGATCTCGATCGTTTCGGGCGGCGAGGTGTGGGAGCCGAAGAACTATGACGGCTCGGTCGCGGGGCCTTCGACGCTGCGCCTGGGGATCGAACGCTCGCGCAACCTGATGACGGTGCGGCTCGCCCAGGACATGGGCATGCAGCTCGTCTCCGAATATGCCGAGCAGTTCGGTGTGTATGACGACCTGTCGCCGGTCCTGGCGATGGCGCTCGGCGCCGGCGAGACGACCGTGCTGCGCATGGTCTCTGCCTATGCCGTGCTCGCCAATGGCGGCCGGCAGATCCAGCCCTCGATGATCGACCGCATCCAGGACCGCTACGGCAAGACCGTCTACAAGCAGGACAGCCGCCAGTGCGAGGGGTGCGACGCCAACCAGTGGCTCGGCCAGGACGAACCGCAACTGGTCGACACGCGCGACATCGTGCTCGATCCGATGACCGCCTATCAGATGACCTCCATGATGGAAGGCGTCGTTCAGCGCGGCACCGCGACGATCCTGCGCGAACTGGGCCGGCCGATCGCCGGCAAGACCGGCACCACCAATGACTACAAGGATGCCTGGTTCATCGGCTACACGCCCAATCTCGTCACCGGCGTCTTCATCGGCTTCGACCAGCCGACGCCGATGGGCCGGGGCGCGACCGGCGGTGGGCTTGCCGCGCCGGTCTTCAAGACCTTCATGGCGTCGGTTCTCGAGGACCGGCCGATGACGGACTTCAAGATTCCCGAGGGCATGACGCAGATCCAGATTGACCGGAAGACCGGCATGCGCGCCGAGGGCGGCGACCTGATCGTCGAGGCCTTCAAGCCCGGCACCGGACCCGCCGACAGCTACTTCGTGATCGGCGCGGACCAGGTGGCGATCCAGGCCCAGCAGGCCGAACGCCAGCGCGAGATCTCGCCGACGGCCCAGCAGGCGATCCAGAGCGGCTCCGGCGGCCTGTTCTGACCGCCGGGCTTTACAGCGTCGGCCGGCACCCCTAAGTGTCGGCCGTTGCGCCGTAACGGCGGCAGCCATCCAACCATCGGTACGAGGCATCACGCATCCCATGCGCGCTGAAATCGCGACCCTGACCGACAGCATCAGGCAGGCCATAGCCCTGCTGAGGAGGCATCTTTGACTGGGATGCCTCCGTCAAGCGGCTCGAATATCTGAACGCGCGCGCCGAAGATCCCGAACTGTGGAACGACCCGGCCGAGGCGCAGAAGATGATGCAGGAGCGCCAGCGCCTCGAGGAGATGATCACCGCGATCCGCGGCTTCGACCAGGCGCTCGAGGACAATGTCGAACTGATCGAACTCGGTGAGGAGGAAGGCGACGACGAAACCGTCGCCGAGGCCGAAAAGGCCATTCGCGATCTCGAGGGCCAGATCGAAGAGCGCCAGATCGAGGCGCTGCTGTCCGGCGAGATGGACGCCAACGACACGTTCGTCGAAATCCATTCCGGGGCAGGGGGCACCGAGAGCCAGGACTGGGCCAACATGCTCTTGCGCATGTACACCCGGTGGGCGGAGAGCCACGGCTTCAAGGTCGAGCTTCAGGAATATTCGGCGGGCGAGGAAGCCGGCATCAAGTCGGCGACGCTTCTCGTCAAGGGGCACAACGCCCATGGCTGGCTTAAGACCGAGACCGGCGTGCACCGGCTCGTGCGCATCAGCCCCTATGATTCGAATGCGCGCCGCCACACCTCGTTCTCGTCGGTCGGCGTCTACCCGGTCATCGACGACAACATCGAGATCGACATCCAGGACAAGGACATCCGTGTCGACACGTACCGCTCGTCGGGCGCGGGTGGCCAGCACGTCAACACGACCGACTCGGCCGTGCGCATCACCCACCTGCCGACCGGCATCGTCGTGACGTCCTCGGAAAAGTCGCAGCATCAGAACCGCGCCAACGCGATGAAGGCGCTGCGCGCCCGTCTCTATGATCTTGAGATGAAAAAGCGCGAGGAAGCGGCACAGTCCGAGTTCGATTCCAAGACCGAGATCGGCTGGGGCCACCAGATCCGGTCCTACGTCCTGCAGCCCTATCAGCTCGTCAAGGACCTGCGCACCGGCGTCGAATCCACCGCGCCCTCGGACGTGCTCGACGGCGCGCTCGATCCGTTCATGGAGGCCGCGCTCGCCCACCGCGTCTCGGGCGAGCAAGTCGAAGTGGAAGACGTCGAGTAGCGCGGGGTCGGATGAGGGGCCATCACCAGAGCCATGCCGAGCCTGCTGGCGGCACCGGATCGAGGCTTTGCGCTCCTCTTTCAACCCGCTGAAGAAGAACCGAGACCTGTAATCGGTCGCCCCTCACCCAACTGCGAGAAGTGCGCGCTTCACACGCGCGGTCTCGTATCCCACTTCCCGCCAGCGGGGAGAGGGAGGGCTGGATTGACGCCTACCGATATCCCGCCATGTGCATCATCTTCAGATGCGCCACGGCGGCGAGCAGCGCCAGCGGCATGGCCTTGGCGTTGCCGATACCGACGAGCTGGTCGTCGTCGGGCCCGCGCGTTTCCTTCAGCGTACACCGCCAGACCGTGTTGGGCGCCTTGCTGGCGTGGCCGTCGAACGACAGCGCCCAGCCCGGATAGGCATGGCCGACCACGTTCACCGCGCCATCGGTTCCGGCCAGAAGGGCCGCTCTCGCGTCGCGCGCGGTGAGCTTTCCGTCCAGCCGATCCTCCAGCATCCTTGCGGCTGCGTCGGCCAGCGTGTCGTCCATCGCCTCGGCCGCCTCGCAGCGCTCGTGCAACGCCTTCAGCTCCGCTTCATTCATATCCGCCTCCCGCAGGTTCACCTCATCAGCACCTTATTCGGCGTTGCGCGCCCTCCCTTGATACGGGTCAAGGAACGCGCTTCGCAACACCGATAGGGGTGGTGCAGCGATGATCAGGCCGCAAGGGAGGGAACCCGGTGCTTAGCTCAAACCAAAATGTGATCTTTTTCGAGCAACTGGCGCGCGGGGACGTCGCCAAGGTCGGCGGAAAGAATTCCTCTCTCGGCGAGATGGTCCAGCAGCTTGGCGGCAAGGGCGTCTCGGTGCCCGGCGGTTTCGCGACGACCTCGGATGCGTTCCGCGCCTATCTCGCCGCCAATGACCTCAACAGCTTCATCCGCGATCAGGTCGAGCGCTTCGATGATGGCCGGCTGACCCTCAAGCAGGCCGGTGAAGCCATCCGTGAGGCGATCTTCGCCGGCGACTGGCCCGACGACATCCGCACCGACATCCTGACCGCCTACAAGGAGCTCTCCGAACGGGCGGGCACGGAAAATCTGTCGGTTGCCGTGCGTTCGTCGGCCACCGCCGAGGACCTTCCCGAGGCAAGCTTCGCCGGCCAGCAGGAGACCTATCTGAACGTCCATGGCGAAACCGCGCTGCTCGAATCGTGCCGGCGCTGTTACGCATCGCTGTTCACCGACCGGGCGATTACCTATCGCCGCCACCATGGCTTCGACCATCTGGAGGTCGCCCTTTCGATCGGCGTCCAGCAGATGGTGCGCGCCGACATCGGCGGCTCGGGCGTGATGTTCTCGATCGACACAGAATCCGGGTTCGACAAGGCGGTGCTGATCAACGCCGCCTGGGGCCTTGGCGAGAACGTGGTCCAGGGCGCGGTCAACCCGGACGAATACGAGGTCTACAAACCGTTCCTGACCAACGAGAAGCTCAAGCCGATCATCGAGAAGACGCGCGGCTCCAAGGACATCAAGATGGTCTATGCGCGCGAGGACGGGGCGATGACCCGCAACGTGCCGACCTCGAAGGCCGAGCGCGCCGCGTTCGTGCTCGACGATGACGAGATCATCGAACTGGCACGCATGGCGGTGACGATCGAGGACCATTACGGCCAGCCCATGGACATGGAGTGGGCCAAGGACGGCGAGACCGGCAAGCTCTACATCGTCCAGGCCCGGCCCGAGACGGTGCAGTCGCGCGCCAATGCGGGCACGCTGAAGAACTACACGATCGACAACAAGGGCAAGACGCTGCTCACCGGCCTTTCGGTCGGCGGCGCGGTGGTCGCCGCGCCCGTCTGCCTGATCGAGCACGCCCGCGACATCGACAAGTTCATCGACGGGGCGATCCTGGTTACCTCGACCACCGATCCCGACTGGGTGCCGATCATGAAGCGCGCCTCGGCGATCGTCACCGACCATGGCGGACGCACCTCGCACGCGGCCATCGTCAGCCGCGAACTGGGCCTGCCGGCGATCGTCGGCACGGGCGATGCAACGCACGTCCTGCACGACCACCAGGAGGTCACGGTCTCCTGCGCCGAGGGCGACCACGGCTTCGTCTATGAGGGGTTTGCGGACTACGCGTCCGAGGAAATCTCGCTGACCGACGTGCCAGAGACGAAGACGAAGATCATGCTCAACATGGCAAGCCCGTCGGCCGCGTTCCGCTGGTGGCGGCTGCCCGCCGAAGGCGTGGGCCTGGCGCGCATGGAGTTCGTCGTCAACAACGTCATCAAGGTCCACCCGATGGCGCTGATCCATTTCGACACGCTCAAGGACGAGGACGCCAAGGCCGAGATCGCCGAGATTACGCGCGGCTATGACGACAAGGCCGACTTCTTCGTCGACGAACTGGCGCGCGGCCTGTCGCGCATCGCCGCGGTCGCCTATCCGCACCGGGTCATCGTGCGCATGTCCGACTTCAAGACCAACGAATATGCCGAACTGCTGGGCGGCCGCGACTTCGAGCCGAAGGAGGAAAACCCGATGATCGGCTGGCGCGGCGCCTCGCGCTACTATGCCGACGGTTACCGGCCCGGTTTCGAGCTCGAATGCAAGGCGATCAAGAAGCTGCGCGAGGAGATGGGCTTTGACAATGTCATCGTCATGATCCCGTTCTGCCGGACGCTGACCGAGGCCGACAAGGTGCTCGAGGTGATGGAAGGCGCCGGGCTCAAGCGCGGCGAGAACGGGCTTGAGATCTATGTCATGTGCGAGATACCGGCCAACGTGATCCTCGCCGAGCAGTTCGCCGAGCGCTTCGACGGCTTTTCGATCGGCTCGAACGATCTGACCCAGCTCACCCTCGGCGTCGACCGCGATTCGGGCGAACTGGCCGACGTGTTCGACGAGCGCGACCCGGCTGTCCTGTGGATGATCAGGTCGATTGTCGAACGCGCGCACAAGGTCGGGGCCAAGGTCGGCTTCTGCGGGCAGGCGCCGTCCAACTCCCCGTCCTATGCGAAACTGCTGGTCGAGGCCGGCATCGACACCATCTCGGTCACGCCGGACAGCTTCCTTGACGTGAAGGGCCATGTGAAGGAAGCCGAGGGGTAGGGCGCTCGGCGGCCTCTGCCAATTAAACCCCACCCTTCATCCCTCCCACGCTTGCGGGGGGGGTATGACGGGTGGGGGCATAACTGAACCGTGCGTGCGGGGGGTCCTGAGCCCGCCCTCAGGCAATCGCCCACACCATCAGCCCGGCAGCGATCAGCCCGACGAGCGCGACGGGCGCTGTCTTGCGCATCACCGAGCCTTCGCGCCCGGCCGCGTCGACCGTCGCGCAGCCGGCGATGATGTTGTGCGGCGCGATGATGTTGCCGATCGCCGCGCCGACGCCCTGCGCTGCCGCCATGGCGACGGGGGCGAGGTCGAGCGCGGCCGCTGCCGAGGTCTGGAACTGGCTGAACAGGATGTTGGAGGCCGTCGCCGAACCGGACACGAACGTGCCCGACGCGCCCACGAACGGCGCCAGCACCGGCCATGCCGGACCGGTCAGCGCCGCCGTCGCGGCCAGCGTCTCGATCATGCCCGAATGGACCATCAGCCGCGAAAGGGCGAGCATGATCACCAGTGCGACGCCGACCGGCACGAGGCGCCTGAGCGCCGCGCCGAGCGACGGGCCGACGACCGCCCACTGGCCGACGAGCAGCGCCCCGGCGACGATGCTCGCCATCATCAGCGTGCCCGGATGATAGAGCGGCGCGAAGCTGCCCGCGAACACGTCGTGCCAGCGCCAGTCGAAACTGATGCCGGTCGACCATGCGCGCACCGGCGAGGCGAGCCGGGTGGCGAGAATGAGAACGGTCAGGAACAGGTAGGGCAGAAGGTCCGGCAGCAGCGACCGCAGATCGACCCGCTGCATCGGCGTGAAGGCGCGCAGGATGCCCAAAAACAGGCCAAGTCCGATCATCGCGCCGGCAAGTGCGGGCAGTTCCGGCCCGGTGAAGGCGGCGAGCGCGACGAACGGCACCAGAAAGCACACGCCGGCGATGAGCGCCCAGCCCGCATCGCGCCAAGTCAGCGGCCGGTCGTCGGCGATCCGCACCAGCACGAGCAGCAGGCCGATGCCGATCACCGCGTTGAGCCCGGAAGCCATGCCGGCGAGCGCCTGCGGGTCGATGCCGGTGATCTCGATCTGCGCAAGCGTCGGCGTGCCGACGGCGCCGAACGGCACCCCCGCCGCATGGCCGACGAGCGCCATCGTCACCGCGCGCAGCGGCGAAAAGCCGATGCCGACGAGCAGCGGCGCGGCAAGCGCCACCGGCGTGCCGAAGCCGGCCGCGCCCTCGAAGAAGAGGCCCAGGAACCAGGCGATCAGCAGCGCCTCGATCCGCCGGTCGCTGGTCACGCCGGCGAGCGCGGCGCGGATGCGGCCGATCCCGCCCGAGCGCTGCTGGTATTCGAACAGGATCAGCGCTGCCAGGATGATCCACAGGATCGAGGCGGCCGAATGGGCTGTCTCGGCGGCGATGCCGGCGACCGCAGCAGCCGGCCCGGGCACCGTGGCCGGCGTGATCCCGAAGACGGACGCGGCCAGCACGAGCGCGACGGCAAGGCCAGCCGCCCCGGCGGTGATTGCCGACCAGCGCAGCACCGCCATCGCCACGATGACCGTCGCAAGCGGTGCTGCCGCAAGAAGCGCGGTGGCAACGGTCTGGTCGGTCAAGCGGTCGGTGCCCCTGCAATCTGGACGGTACGGCCGGGTGTGGAATTAGTCGATCGACCGCGCCCCGGCAAGCGCGCGCCCGCCGCACGTATCAAGCATGGCGCCTGTCACAATCGTTACAACTCGACACGTCGGCGCCCAATCACGCGCCCGATTTACACGAATTTGACAACGCATATGCAGCATTCGCGTGCCATCGGCGCCCGGAATCGCTATCGAAAAGCGCATCAGGCCGTTATGAGACCGGTTCCGCGCCGCAGAAGGCGTCTTCCTGACCGAGGCTATGACAGGCTTTTACAAATTCCGACGCGATCCCGACACGCCGGGACGCCATGCCAAGGAGCCGACCATGAGCTACCAGACAGAAATCCAGACCGCGTCCGACCTGATCTCGGCGCAGGGGACGCCGTGGGACGGCATCAACGCCGAATATGTCGCCCGCATGCGGCTTCAGAACCGGTTCCGGACCGGCCTCGACATTGCCCGCTACACGGCGAGGATCATGCGCCAGGACATGGCCGCCTACGACGCCGACCCCGCCAACTACACCCAGTCGCTGGGCTGCTGGCACGGTTTCATCGGCCAGCAGAAGATGATTTCCATCAAGAAGCACTTCGGCACGACCAAGGGCCGCTACCTCTATCTTTCGGGCTGGATGGTCGCCGCGCTGCGCTCCGAGTTCGGCCCGCTGCCCGACCAGTCCATGCACGAGAAGACCTCCGTGCCGGCACTGATCGAGGAACTCTACACGTTCCTCAGGCAGGCCGATGCGCGCGAGCTGGGCGGCCTGTTCCGGGAGCTCGACAAGGCGCGCGACGCCGGTGACGAGGTGACGGCGGCGGCCGTCCAGAAGAAGATCGACAATCACGAGACGCACGTCGTGCCGATCATCGCCGACATCGACGCCGGCTTCGGCAACGAGGAAGCGACCTATCTGCTTGCCAGGAAGATGATCGAGGCGGGCGCCTGCGCCCTGCAGATCGAAAACCAGGTCTCGGACGAAAAGCAGTGCGGCCACCAGGACGGCAAGGTCACCGTGCCGCACGCCGATTTCCTCGCCAAGGTCCGCGCCTGCCGCTACGCCTTCCTCGAGTTGGGCGTCGATGACGGCATCATCGTCACGAGGACCGATTCGCTCGGCGCCGGCCTGACCAAGCAGATCGCGGTTTCCAACGAGCCCGGTGATCTCGGCGATCGGTACAACTCCTTCCTCGATTGCGAGGAGGTGTCGGAAGAGGAGATCGGCAACGGCGACGTGCTGATCCGCCAGGACGGCAAGCTGATGCGCCCGAAGCGCCTGCCGAGCGGCCTGTTCCAGTTCAGGAAGGGTTCGGGCGAGGATCGCGTCGTGCTCGACTGCATCACATCGCTGCAGAACGGCGCCGATCTTCTTTGGATCGAGACCGAGAAGCCGCATATCGGCCAGATCGCGTCCATGGTGGACCGCATCCGCGCCGAGGTGCCGAACGCCAAGCTGGTCTACAACAATTCGCCGTCCTTCAACTGGACGCTGAACTTCCGCCAGCAGGTTTATGACGCCTGGGTCGAGGCCGGAAAGGACGTCTCCAGCTACGACCGCGACCGGCTGATGAGCGTCGACTATGACGGATCGGATATTGCCGCCGAAGCCGACGAGCGCATCCGCACCTTCCAGGCGGACGCGGCGCGGCAGGCCGGCATCTTCCACCATCTGATCACGCTGCCGACCTACCACACGGCCGCCCTTTCGACCGACAATCTCGCCCGCGAATATTTCGGCGAGCAGGGCATGCTGGGCTACGTCAAGAACGTCCAGCGCGAGGAAATCCGCCAGACGATCGCCTGCGTCAAGCACCAGAACATGGCCGGCTCGGACATGGGCGACGACCACAAGGAGTATTTCTCCGGCGAGGCGGCGCTGAAGGCCGGCGGCACCGAGAACACGATGAACCAGTTCGCCGTGCCGGCGGAGTGACGAACCAAGGGTGGCGGGCCAACCTTGGTTCGTCACCCTCGGGCCTGACCCGAGGGTCCATTCCCTTCCGCTGCCTAAGCACGCCCGCTCTTCGTGAGCGGGCGCTTTTCGTTGGCATCACGGAATGGATCCTCGGCTCAAGGCCGAGGATGACGGCGGTGCCGTCACCCCTCCAGGCGCTGCCCCAACCGCCCCGCCAGATCGGTGATAAACTGCGAGCGCCGGTTCTCGTAGCGGGCGTTTCTCGGTTGCATCACGGAATGCAATGTCGACGGAAGACCGTGGATGGCGGGGAGGGGCGCGACACGCTTTTCCCTCTCCCCGCTCGGCGGGTAGAGGGATACGAGACCGCGCGAGCGATGCGAGCGCTGGTCGCAGTTGGGTGAGGGGCGCCGGTTTGACGTGTCGAGCGATGGCGCCGCCCCTCATCCGTCCCCTCGCTGCGCTTGGGGCCACCTTCTCCCCGCACACGGGGAGAAGGGTTGGCGCTACCCCTCCAGCCGCGTTCCCAGCCGCCCCGCCAGGTCGGTGATGAACTGCCAGGCGACCCGCCCCGAACGGGCGCCGCGTGTCGTCGCCCATTCGAGCGCATCGCGGCGCAGTTCCTCGGGTTCCACATCGAGCCCGTAATGGGCGACATAGCCGTCGATCATCGCCAGATACTCGTCCTGCGAGCATTTGTGAAAGCCGAGCCACAGGCCGAACCGGTCCGACAGCGACACCTTTTCCTCGACCGCTTCGGACGGATTGATCGCCGTCGACCGCTCGTTCTCGATCATGTCGCGCGGCAGCAGGTGCCGCCGGTTCGAGGTGGCATAGAAGATGACATTGTCCGGCCTGCCCTCGACGCCGCCGTCGAGCGCCGCCTTCAGCGACTTGTAGGACGTGTCGTCCTGGTCGAAGGACAGATCGTCGCAGAAGACGATGAAACGGAATGGCTCGGCCTTGATGCGGGTCAGGAGCCGGGGCAGGGCGTCGACATCCTCGCGGTGGATCTCGATCAGCTTGAGCGGCGGTTCGGCCCCGGCGGCGTTGATCGCCGCGTGAGCCGCCTTGACCAGCGAGGATTTGCCCATCCCGCGCGCGCCCCAAAGCAGCACATTGTTGGCCGGCAGCCCCCGTGCGAAGCGCTGCGTGTTGTCGACCAGGATGTCGCGGACCCGGTCGACGCCCTTGATCAGGCCGATGTCGATGCGATTGACCTTCGGCACGGCCGACAGATGGCCCTGATCCCAGATGAAACAGTCCGCCGCGGCAAGATCGGGGTCCGGCGGGGGTGGCGGCGCCAGCCGGTCGAGCGCGGCGACGAGCCTGTCCAGCCTGTCGCTCAGCGTGGTGGCGATGTCGGCATCGGTCCGGTTCATGCGATCCTGTCGGGCTCGGCACCGGTCCGGCACGGCCGGCCGATTGTCCCCGGTTTCGGTTGCATCGGGGCTTTGCCTGACTATATTCGCGGCAAATTTCAAGGCCCGCTGCGGGCCGAACCGTTCCATGGAGTTCTGTTTGATGTTTGTTTCACCGGCGTTCGCACAGGCTGGCGGCGCGGCCCAGGGGCCAAGCCTGATCATGAGCCTGCTGCCGTTCGTTCTGATCTTCGTGATCATGTATTTCCTGATCATCCGCCCGCAGCGCCAGCAGATGAAGAAGCGCGAGGAAATGCTCGCCGCGATCCGCCGCAACGACACCGTCGTCACCGGCGGCGGCGTCGTGGGCAAGGTGACCAAGGTGCACGAGGACGAGGGCGAACTGGAGGTCGAGATCGCGCAGGGCACCAAGGTGCGCGTGCTGCGCTCGATGGTCGCCGATGTGCGCGTGAAGGGCGAGCCGGTCGCGGCCAACGACGCCAAGAAGGGCTAGGGTCGGCGCCTGCGACGCGCCCCAGCGCGCGCGGACGACAACACGCCCCAATTTCGCCAGGCGGCGCCGGCAGGCAGGCCTTGGCCGACGGACAGTTTCGGGACATGATCTGACATGCTCTATTTCGCCCCCTGGAAGACGGTTCTGATCTGGCTGACGGTCGCGGTCGGCGTGCTGTTCGCGCTGCCGAACCTCTATCCGCAGTCGGTCCGCGACAGCCTTCCGGAGATCATCCCGAACGACACGCTGGCGCTCGGGCTCGACCTTCAGGGTGGCGTGCACCTGCAGCTCAGGCTCGACCGGCAGGATCTCGTCGAACAGCGGCTCGAAAGCGTCGCCGACGAAGTGCGCAGGGCGCTCAGGGCCGAAGGCATCGGCTACACCGGCCTGTCCGGTCGCGGCCAGCGGGTCAGCTTCACCCTGCGCGATCCGGCCGACGCGGAGGCCACGCGCGAGGCCCTTTCGGACCTGACGACGCCGATCCAGACCGGCGTCCTGACCGGCGGCACGGTGCGCGAGGTCACGATCGACGAGGGCGCCGATGGCCGTTTCGTGCTCGACATCACCGATCAGGGGCTCGACTACCGCATGGCGAGCGCGCTCAGCCAGACGGTCGAGGTCATTCGCGGCCGGATCGACGAACTGGGCACCACCGAACCGGTGATCCAGCGCCAGGGCGCCGATCGCATCATCGTGCAGGTGCCCGGGCTCGGCGATCCCGAGCGTCTCAAGGACCTGATCGGCACGACCGCGCGGCTGACCTTCCAGATGGTCGACACGACCGTTTCGACCGAGGAGGCGCTGCAGTCGCGCCCGCCGGTCGGCACCGAGCTTCTTTATTCGACCGACGATCCGCCCGTGCCCTATGTGCTCGAGACGCGCGAGATCGTCACCGGCGAGAACCTGGAGGACGCGCAGGCCGGCTTCGACCAGCGCACCAACGAGCCCATCGTCACCTTCCGCTTCGACGGCACCGGCGCGCAGCGCTTCGGCCGCGCCACGCAGGAGAATGTCGGCCGTCCGTTCGCCATCGTGCTCGACGACCAGGTCATCTCCGCGCCGGTGATCCGCGAGCCGATCCTGGGTGGCTCGGGCCAGATATCAGGCAACTTCACGGTCGATGGCGCCAACGATCTCGCCATCCTGCTGCGCGCCGGCGCGCTGCCGCTCAAGCCGACCTTCGTCGAGGAGCGCACGGTCGGGCCCTCGCTTGGCGCCGATTCGATCGCGGCCGGCGAGATCGCCGGCATCATCGGCGCGATCCTCGTCGTCGGCTTCATGTTCGTCGCCTACGGCTTTCTCGGGCTGATCGCCAATCTGGCGCTGCTGATCAACATCACGCTGGTGATCGCGGCGCTCTCGGCGCTCGGCGCGACCCTCACATTGCCGGGCATCGCCGGCATCGTCCTGACGGTCGGCATGGCCGTCGATTCCAACGTGCTGATCTTCGAGCGCATCCGCGAGGAACGGCTTGGCGGGCGAAGTCTGATCCAGGCGATCGACGCGGGCTTCCAGCGCGCCTTCACCACGATCGTCGACGCCAACGTGACCACGCTGATCGCCGCGATCATCCTGTTCTATCTCGGCTCCGGGCCGATCCGCGGCTTCGCGGTGACCCTTGCGATCGGTATCGTCACCACCGTCTTCACCGCGTTCATCCTGACGCGCTGGATGATGGCCTTCTGGTTGCGCCGCCGCAAACCCAAGGAACTGCCGCTCGGCCTTGGCAGGCATCTGCGCCCCGACACCCACATCAAGTTCATGTGGCTGCGCCGCTACAGCTTCACCCTGTCGGCGCTGGTCGTGGTCGCCTCGATGGCTTTGTTCGCCACGGTCAACATGAACCTTGGCATCGATTTCAAGGGCGGCTCGCTGGTCGAGGTACAGGCGATCGAGGGCGAGGCCGACATCGGCGCCATCCGCACGGACCTTTCGGACCTCAATCTGGGCGACGTCCAGGTGCAGGGCTTCGGTGCGCCGAGCGACGCGCTGATACGCATCGAGAGCCAGGGCGGTGGCGACAATGCCGAGCAGAGCGCCATCGCCAAGGTGCGCGCCGTGCTCGAGGACGACTACAACATCCGCCGCGTCGAGGTTGTTGGGCCGACCGTCTCGGGCGAACTGGCGACCGCCGGCACCATCGCGGTTCTCGCCGCGCTCGCGGCGATCCTGATCTATATCTGGCTGCGGTTCGAGTGGCAGTTCGCGCTCGGCGCGATCATCGCCACCACGCACGACGTGCTTCTTACCATCGGCATGTTCGTGGTGACCGGGCTCGAATTCAACCTGTCGAGTATCGCGGCGATCCTGACCATCGTCGGCTATTCGCTGAACGACACCGTGGTCGTCTACGACCGCGTGCGCGAGAATCTGCGACGATACAAGAAGATGCCGATTCCCGAGTTGCTCGACATGTCGATGAACCAGACATTGCCGCGCACCATCCTGACCTCGGTGACGACGCTTCTGGCGCTGCTGGCCCTGTTCTTCTTCGGCGGCGAGGTGCTTCGCTCGTTCGTCTCGGCGATGATCTTCGGCGTGGTGATCGGCACCTATTCGTCGATCTTCATCGCGGCGCCGATCCTGATCATGTTCCGCCTGCGCCCCGGCGCCCTGTCGCAGGAGGACGACGAGGCGAAAAAGGAAAAGGCGGCGACCGCCAACACCGCGCCCGTCGACATGGACACGGCTTAGGCGCGTCGTGGCCCACTCCATCCGCGCCGGCATCGAGATCCGCGATGCGCACTTTCCGGGCCGCGCGCCGATCGACGCTTACGGCAATGGCGGCTTCCGCTTCGCCGAGATGAGCCATCGCGGCTCGATCCTGGCGCTGCCATCGGGCATCTATGGCTGGGATGCGGCGACCTTCGAGGACATCGACCTCACGCGCCTTGAGAAGGTGGTCGCCGACGCCGACGAGATCGAGGTGCTGCTGGTCGGCTGCGGGCCGGACCTGCGCGTGCTGCCGAAGGCGTTGCGCGACACGCTGCGCACCGAGCACGGCATCGTCACCGAGACGATGGCGACCGGTGCCGCCGTGCGCACCTTCAACGTGCTACTCGCCGAGGAACGCGCGGTGGCGGCGGCGCTGATCGCGGTGGAGGAGGCGCGCTGAACGCCTGAACCGGAGTTCTCCCAACTCGTTACGAATCGCTTGATTTCGCAGACGGACTGGACCCCAAAGCGCCGCACGGCGCCCCTTGCGCCGCGTCATTCCGGAACTTGTTTCCGGAATCCAGTGGCATCGACTTCGGCGCGGTTCGCAAACTGGCAACGGCGTGGCGTCGAAGAAGGCGCCGTGGATACCGGGATCAAGTCCCGGTATGACGGAGCCGGGCATGGCGACCGGCGCCGCCGTATGCACCTTCAACGTGCTGCTCGCCGAGGAACGCGCCGTCGCCGCGGCGCTGATCGCGGTGGAGGAGGCGAGGTAGGGTGCACGCCGCCTCCCTCGCCCCGCTTGCGGGGAGAGGGATGTGAGGCTTGTGAGCGTAAGCGAACTAGCCGCAACTGGGTGAGGGGGCACTTCCCAAATAGCGGCCCCTCATCCAACTGCGACATCAACTCAGCTTCGCTTCGTTGTGTCTCGTATCCTTCTCCCCGCTCCGCAGGGAGAAGGAAGCCGCCGAACAACCGCCCCAGCCTGACCGATCAAGCAAGACGCACCGTCTGACGTCCGCTCAACCCCACCCCACTGGCCAACACCATCCACCGGTGCCATATCGGCCCCATGGGCGATACCTCCGGCGATCTTCTGAACCAGCTGCGCGAGGCCGATCGCGAGCGCTACCTGTCGGTGCTTTTTGCGCCCGAGGGCCATCGTGCCGCGCTGGCGGCACTGTTCCTGTTCAACGCGGAGACAGCGCGGCTGCGCGACATCGTCTCCGAACCGCTGCCCGGCGAGATCCGCCTGCAATGGTGGCGAGAGGTGATCGACGGCGACCGCGCCGACGAGGCCGGCCAGCACCCCCTCGCAGCGCCGCTTCTGGAGACCATCAACCGCTATGACCTGCCTGCGACGGCCCTCGACAATCTGCTCGAAGCGCGCATCTTCGATCTCTACGATGACCCGATGCCATCGCGCACCGATCTTGAGGGCTATCTCGGCGAGACCGCCTCGGCGCTGATCCAGATGGCCTGTCAGATCCTTGATGGCGGCGCGGCGCCGCCGACGGCCGATGCGGCCGGCCATGCCGGCGTCGCCTACGGCATCGCCAACCTGATCCGACAGATGCCGGTGCACCGCGCGCGCGGGCAGGTCTATCTGCCCGCCGACCTGCTCGCCGCCGCCGGCACGGATTCGGGCGGCTGGCTGGCCGAGGCCGACGATCCGGCGCATGGGCGTGCCGTCAGCGCCTTCATCGCCCTCGGCCGCGACCATCTTGCGCGCGCCGACAGGGCGCTGGCCGAGGTGCCCAAGCCGCTGCGTTCGCCGTTCGCCGTGCTCGGTGTCGCGCGTGCCGTCTTCGCGCGCGCGGACAAGGCCGGGGGCAGGTCGCGCACCACGCCCGTTGCGCTCTCGCCGGTGACCGTGCAGTGGGCGATGACCCGCCGCGCGTTCGGTTTCTGAACATCGCCTTCTTCTTTGACGTTTACGTCAAAATCGCTATACTTGTCTCCTGTGTCGGGGAGGTGAGGCCATGAATCTCCTGGTCCTGGTCGCCATCGTCGGTTTCGGGATCGGCCTGATCGTGCTGCTCGTGCATCTGACGGGCGGCTCGCGGCCGACGCCGATCGACGACAAGGCAACCGTGCGCAACCGCTTCGCCGAGGACTATCCGGATGCGGGCGTCCGGCACTGCGTGCTGAGCGCGGACGGGTTCGATGCCCTGCTGGCGCTGGAGGGCGGCGATATCGGTTTGGTCCACGCCGTCGGCTCGAAGGCGCTGACCCGCCGGTACACGCACGCCGAATTCGCCGCGATGATTGAGCTGCAGGACAGCCGGTCGATCCTGCTCAGGACCGGGGAGATGACGTTGCCGCCGTTTGCGATCCGCTTCGCCGATGCCGAGGCCCGCGCCGAGGCGATGGCCGCGCTCGGCCTGTCCGTCGTTCCCGTTTCGAAAGCCGCCTGATGAACCTCGACCAGCTCATTCCGAACTATCCGGACGTCACGCAGGTGGCGATCCCGTTCTTCATCATCGCGATCATTGCCGAGCTGTATCTGCTCAAGCGCTTCGCCGACCAGCGCAAGGCCGGCTTCGAGACGCGCGACACGCTGACCTCGCTGCTGATGGGCACGGGCAATGTCGTCTCCGGCCTCCTGTTCGGTTTCATCGCCTTCGGCGTGCTGATGTGGGCCTGGCAGTTCCGCATCCACGATTTCGGCTTTTCGTGGTGGGCTGTGCTCTTGTGCTTCATCCTCGATGATCTGCGTTACTACTGGTACCACCGCATCGCGCACCGCGCCCGTTGGGTGTGGGCCGAACATGTCAATCACCATTCCTCCCAGCACTACAATTTGTCGACCGCGCTCAGGCAGAGTTGGACGGGAACCTTCACCGGCATGTTCATCCTGCGCATCCCGCTGGTCCTGATCGGCTTTCACCCGGTGATGATCGCCTTCGTCGGCGGGCTCAACCTCGTCTACCAGTTCTGGATTCACACCGAGGCGATCGGCAGGATGTGGAAGCCGATCGAGGCGATCTTCAACACGCCCTCGCACCACCGGGTCCATCACGCCACCAATCCGCGATATCTCGACGCCAACTATGCCGGCACGCTGATCATCTGGGACCGCATGTTCGGCACCTTCGTGCCCGAACTCGACGAGGACATGCCGCGCTACGGGCTGGTGCGCAACATCGGCACGTTCAACCCGATCAAGGTGGCGTTTCACGAATGGTGGGCGATGTTCGCCGATGCGAGCCGGCCGGGCCTGACGCTGAGAGAGCGGCTCGGCTACATCGTCATGCCGCCCGGCTGGAGCCATGACGGCAGCCGCGCCGACACCGCAAGGATCAAGGCGGACTATGTGGCCCGCCATCCCGACCAGGCGGGCATGCCGGGGCTGCCGGGCGGCCGTGACGGCGTGAACGAGGCGGGCAATGGTGCACGCCGCGTGCCGGCCGAATAGGGCGACCCTGTCCGGTCAGGCCGCGGCGGTCTGCGGCAGTTCGCCCGTATACTCGCCGCGCGCCGGGTAGTTCTTCTCGATGGTGAAATCGAGCGCGGAGACGAGCTCGCGGAAATGCGGACGCACGAACGGCATGGTCTGCACCGAACCGTAGTAAAGGGTCTGCGCCGGCGTCACCATGAACAGGCCGGGCTCGGAGAACAGCGCCGGCTCCTCGATGCCGATCGACGTCGTCCCGCGCGAGGTGGAGATGTAGAGCCCCCATTCGCGCGCCTTCGAAAGCGAAAGGTCGTAGCCGAAGCGCAGGTTCTTGTTGCCGATCTTGTCGGCCATGGCGCGGGCACGCTCGTCGTCATCGGAACTCAGCGCGAGCACACCGACCCCGCGCTTGGCGAATTCCGGAGCCTGCTTGTCGAACTCCGTCAGGTAGTTCGCGCAGATCGGGCAATGCAGCCCGCGATAGAAACAGATCACCGTGCCGCGCTCGGCGTCCTGCCTGGACAGGTCGAACATGCCGTGATCGAGCGTCGGAACGACAAGGTCGGGCACTTTCTGGCGTGGTACGAGCATGATTTCCCCCGGTGGTCTGCGACTGGAGTGCCGACAAAGCACCGGTGGGCGAACACGGGCAAGTCACGGATTGGCGAGGGCCATCGGCAAAGGCCTTGTCGTCCGATGAGCCCTCAGCGCTCCGGATCGGGGATGGTCAGATCCGGCGCGGGCTCGTTCTGCTGCGTGATCGTCATGGGCGCGTCGCCGCCGAACTCGTGCATCACCTTCCATGGAAATCCGGTCTCGGCGTCCACCCAGTAGCGGCTTCGGGCGGGAACGCCGGAGGGTATGAGCACATACTCCGCCTCGAACCGGTGCACCGTCCTGCCATCGAGCGCGATGTCGTAGTCACAGATGAAGCCCGTCGCCTCCTCGGCCTGCTTGTGCAGATTGGCGGCCTGCTGGTCCATTTCCGCGTCGGACTGCTCACGCAACAAGGTCCACGTTTCGCCACCATCGCCGGTCGTATAGAACCGCCCGCCGATCCAGAGGCTGACGGGATTGTCGTTCGCGTCGAGCGCCATGCCGCGCCCGTTTGGCGTCGAAAGGGCGGCGCTCTCGATCGTGGTGTCGCCCATTTCGGTGATCACGTTCTGCCGCATCGGCACGGCATGGTTCACGTCGACCATCACCGCGCGTGTGTCGGCATCGCAGCCGACGGTGGTGGCATGAGCGGGCACCGCAAAGGCCGCAATGATGGCGACCGAGCCAGAAACAATCGTATTCCGAGAACGCATCGACCCGAATAGCCCCCTCGTGTCGCCTTTGACGACATGATTGGCGGCATGCGGCCCGTGCGTCAACGGCGTACGCGTTATTCGGCGGCGATCGGCGCCTCGAGGCCGAGCCATGCTCTGGCGTCGGCGATCGCCCGGCCGGTCATCGCCCGCTTTTTGGCCATCGCCTTGTCCTTGCCGCGAAACCGGCCCTGATGGCCGTCCGGCTTGCGGATCGCGCCGTCGGGCAGGGGCGGGAACAGGCCGAAATTGATGTTCATCGGCTGGAACGAGCGCTTGCCCGGCTCGTCGTCGGCGGTCAGGTGCCCGCCGGTGATGTGGCCGAGCAGCGCACCGAACGCGCTCGTCTGCGGCGGCAGGTCGAGCGCCTGGCCGCGCCGTTCGGCGGCCGCGAAACGGCCGGCGAGCAGCCCGATGGCCGCCGATTCCACATAGCCCTCGCAGCCGGTGATCTGGCCGGCAAAGCGCAGGCCAGGCCGCGACTTCAGGGTCAGGTCCGGGCCCAGAAGGACGGGCGAATTGATGTAGGTGTTGCGATGGATGCCGCCGAGCCGCGCGAACTCGGCGTTCTCCAGACCCGGGATCATCCGGAAAATGTCCGCCTGCGCGCCGTAGCGCAGCTTCGTCTGGAAGCCGACCATGTTGTAGAGCGTGCCGAGCGCGTTGTCCTGGCGAAGCTGGACGACGGCATAGGGTTTTTCGTCGGGCCTGTGCGCGTTGGTCAGCCCCATCGGCTTCATGGGCCCGTGGCGCAGCGTCTCGCGGCCGCGCTCGGCCATCACCTCGATCGGCAGGCAGCCGTCGAAATAGGGCGTGCCTTCCCACTGCTTGAACTCGGTCTTGTCGCCGGCCAGCAGCGCGTCGATGAAGGCGTTGTACTGCGCCTCGTTCATCGGGCAGTTGATATAGTCCTTGCCCGTGCCGCCGGGCCCGACCTTGTCGTAGCGCGACTGGTGCCAGGCGATGGTCATGTCGATCGTGTCCGTATGGACGATCGGCGCGATCGCATCGAAAAAGGCGAGCGCGTCCTGACCCGTCTCGGCGGCGATCGCCTCGGCCAGCGACGGCGCCGTGAGCGGGCCGGTGGCGATGATCGCCTGGTCCCAGTCTTCGGGAGGCAGGCCGGCCACTTCCTCGCGCACCACCGTGATCAACGCGTGGGCGGCGATCTTCTCGGTCACCGCCTGCGAGAACCCGTCGCGGTCGACGGCCAGCGCCGAACCGGCCGGCACCTGGTGGGCGTCACCGCAGGCCATGATCAGCGAGCCCGCAAGCCGCATCTCGGCGTGCAGAAGCCCGACCGCGTTCAGTTCGGCATCGTCGGAGCGGAACGAGTTCGAGCAGACCAGTTCGGCGAGCCCGTCGGTCTTGTGCGCGTCGGTGCCGCGCACGCCGCGCATTTCGTGGAGGATCACGGGCACGCCGGCCTGCGCGATCTGCCAGGCCGCTTCGGAGCCGGCGAGGCCGCCGCCGATGACATGGACGGGTGTAGCGTTCATGCTCTGCAGGTAGCGCAAGGCCGGGCGGGCTTCAACATCATCGGCGAGGAGCCCCGGTCCGCGCAAACAAGAGACCCGCCGGCCAAGCCGACGGGTCCAAATGATCGGGTTGTCCGTCGCGCGATCAGCGCAGCGCGGCGGAGCGGGCCACGCCCGGAATGTCGCCGGGGGCGAAACCGATATCTTCCAGCTCGCGCTCGGAGAGACGGCGGAGCTGGTGTTCGGTGTTCCGGACCGAACGCCATTGCTTGAGCGAGTGAGCGAATTTGATCATCGTTCTGTCCTTTCCTGTTCCGGATGGTTGTCTTCGTTCGACCCCTAAATGGGCACCTCCACGCCATCTGAGAAGCGCCATTTGGGTATGGCAGCCATGAGGATATTGCAGTGCGGCATGATCTCGAAACCGGGGCTGAAACGAAAAACACCCGCCGGGGGAGGACCGGCGGGTGTTCTTCGAATGAAGGTGCGGCAAGGGAGGAGGTGCCGTGCACCTTCATGGCCCGACCGGTCCGGGAGGAGGAAAGACCGGCGGGCGAAACGGTTGCAGCGTCAGCCGCGGACCGAGCGGCGTGCGATCTCGGCGATATCGCCGCGGGCAATGCCCAGATCGTCCAGTTCGCGCGTGGTCAGGCGGCTCAGTTCGTTGTAGGTACGGCGGGCTTTCCGCCATTCGGTGAATGAGCGAGCGATGTTCATTGTTCTTCCTTTCGGTTGACTCGCGGTTTTATCCGGCTTGTCGTTGTTTCACGACGCCGATATAGGCTTGGGGCAGGGCGCTGATAAGCGACATTTGTGCATGGCACATATGCGCTTTTGCATTGCACAATCCGGCCATGATCCTTAACCGGCGCCGCCGGCCAGCGAAAACCTAAGATACTGTTCTTGAAGAGGGAATTCCGCGGCACGTGGCAAGCTGGCTGGAGCACCAGATCCGAGATTGGCGAAATCGTGGCGTCATCGACGACGCCGTCGCGGCCGCGCTTGTCGAAGACGTTCGCAAGGGCGTGAAAAACGCTCCCAATTCCGCCGCACGGCGCTTCTCCTTCTTCCGGATCGTCGCCCTTTTCGCGGCGGTCTCGTTTGCCGCGGCGATCCTGATGTTCATCTCGGCGAACTGGGAGGCGATCCCGCGCCTGGTCAAGGCGGCCGGCGTCATGATGCTGATCGGCGCCGGGCTCGTCGGCGGAGCGCTCGTGCGCAGCCGCGGTGGACGTATCGGGCCGCGGTTGGAAGAGGCGTTCTACCTCCTCGCCGGTGCGGCCTATGTCGGGGGCGTCGCCCTTGTCGGCCAGATGTATCATCTGCCCGGCACGATCGGCGAAGCCATGGCGGGCTTTGCCCTCGGTCTCGGCATTGCCGGCGTGCTCGTGCGTGGCAATGTCCTGCTCGCCGGTGCGCTTGGCGCTTTGGCTTGGTGGTACGTCGAAACGCCAAACGCGGCCAACCTGCTCGATCGCCAGTTCGCCATCGTGGTCGCGGTCTGCGCCGCCTGCTTCGTCTTTGCGCACCTAACGGGCATGCGGCGAATGCGCATCGTCGCCGTTGCAGCGGTGCTCGTCAGCATGCTGCCGTTCCTGATCGCCACCGTCGTGCCGTGGATCATCGACATGATCGAGGCCGCCGTCGAGTTCTATCAGGGGCTGCCCGAAGGCACGCGGATCGCATTGTGGCTGCTTGTTCTGGTCGCCGGCGTGATCATCCTGCGGCTGTCGCGCGGCACGACCGAAGAAAGGGCAGGGGCGCAGCGCCTTGCTCCGGCCATCGGGTTCGCGCTCGGCGTGGGCGCGCTCGCGGTGCTGCATGCCGAAAGCGAGACGCTGCTGCCGCTGATCGTCGTGGGCCCGCTTGCGCTGGCGGTCGCGCTGTTCGCGCTGTTCGCGCATGGCGCCGCCTCGCGCCCGATCCGGTACCTGGCCTATGCGCTGTTCGTCGGCGAGATCCTGTTCCTTTATGCAGCCACCGTCGCGACGCTTCTGGGCACGGCGGGCTTCTTCTTTGCGATCGGGCTGATGCTGACCGTGCTTGCCGCGGTGATCTATGCATCCGAGCAGCGCTTCAGGCGGCGCGCGGCGGGGAGTGAACGGTGATGGCGCAAGCGACCCCGGCCAAGCCCTTCCTGTTGCCGGCCGCGATTGCCGCGACCCTCGTCCTTTGCGGGCTGATCGCCTGGATGATCGAGTCGCGCGCCGTGATCCTGCGCGAGGGCACCGAGATTGTGCTTCAAAGCGAGCCGATCGACCCGCGCGATCTGCTGCGTGGCCGTTATGTCGTGCTCGGCTATCCGTCTCAGCGGATCGGTGGCCCGTTGCTCGACCCTCTGCGCGCCGAAATCGGCGAGGGCGAGACCATCGACGACGCCACCGTCTACGTCACGCTTCGACAGGGGCCGGACGGTTACCATGAGCCTGTCGCGGTCTCGCTGGCGGAACCCGACGAGGGCCTCTTCATCCGTGCCCGCGCGACCCGCGTCGCACACGACATGACGTGGCTGTTCCTCGATTTCGGCATCGGCCGGTTCTACACCAACGAGCACCGCGCCCCCGAACTCGAACGCCGCATGCGCGAGGGCGCACTGACCGAGATCGTGGTGGCCGTTGCGCCCGATGGAACCGCGCAGATCAAGGCACTGCGGCAGGCCGGCGAAACCATCATCACCGAGCCGCTCTACTAGCGTTCGGCCGCGACCGCTCCTACATCCGGCGAGCCGGCGTTTTTCATTTGATGCGCCGGACCATGATGCTATAGGGGCCGCCACTGGCGACATGCCCCGGCGTGTTGCGTCGCGGATATGGCGGAACTGGTAGACGCGCCGGATTTAGGTTCCGGTGCCGCAAGGCGTGGGGGTTCGACTCCCTCTATCCGCACCAATTCGCCACCCAGCAGGTCCAACACCACCGGCGCCCCACACGAGGACAGGCCGACGCGCCGGCAAATCGAAGGTTCAAACATGCAGGTCACCGAAACCGTCAATGAAGGGCTCAAGCGCGAGATCAAGGTCGTTGTGCCCAAGTCCGATCTCCAGGCAAAGCTGACCGACCGGCTGCACGACGCCAAGGGCAAGGTGCGCCTGAACGGCTTCCGCCCCGGCAAGGTGCCCGTCAGCCATCTGCGCAAGATGTACGGCAAGTCGTTCATGGCCGAGATCGTCAACGAGATCCTGTCCGAGACCCCGCGCTCGATCCTCGCCGAGCGTGAAGAGAAGTCGGCCACCCAGCCCGAGGTCGACATGACCGAGGACGAGGGCGAGGCCGAAAAGGTGCTGACCGGCGAGAGCGATTTCGAGTTCTCGCTCAAGTACGAGGTCATCCCGCCGATCGAATCCAAGGACTTCTCGTCGATTGCGATCACCCGGCCGGTGGTCGAGATCTCCGACGAGGAAGTCGAAGAGCAGGTCAAGCGCGTGGCCCAGTCGGCAGCCGAGTATTCCGAGAAGAAGGGCAAGGCCGCCGACGGCGATCGCGTGACGATCGACTATGTCGGCAAGCTCGACGGCGAGCCTTTCGAGGGCGGTGCCGACGAGGGCGCACAGCTCGTGCTCGGTTCCGGCACCTTCATTCCCGGCTTCGAGGAACAGCTCGTCGGCGCCAAGGCCGGCGACGAAACGCAGGTCACCGTAACCTTCCCCGAAGATTATCAGGCCGCGCATCTGGCCGGCAAGGAAGCGGTCTTCGACGTCAAGGTCACGCTCGTCGAAAAAGCTGCACCGGTTGAGATCGACGACGATCTTGCCCAGAAGCTCGGCCTTGAAAACGCCGAGCGGCTGCGGTCGGTCGTGCGCGAGCAGATCGAGGGCCAGTACGCCGGCATGACCCGTCAGAAGGTCAAGCGCCAGCTTCTCGATGCGCTCGACGAGATGTACCAGATCGACAGCCCCGAAAAGCTGGTCGAAACCGAGTTCAACAACATCTGGGCGCAGATCACCGCCGAGCTCGAGCAGGCCGGCCGCACCTTCGAGGATGAGGAGACCACCGAGGAGGAAGCGCGCGAGGAATATCGCAAGCTCGCCGAACGCCGCGTGCGGCTCGGGCTGGTGCTTTCGCACATCGGCGAAGAGGCCGGCGTCGAGGTGACCGAAACCGAACTGCAGCAGGCGGTCATGCGGCACGTGCAGCAATATCCCGGCCAGGAGCGGCAGGTCTACGAATTCTTCCAGAAGACGCCCGATGCGGTCGCGAACCTGCGCGCGCCGATCTTCGAGGAGAAGACCGTCGACCATCTGCTCGCCGTCGCCAATGTCACCGACGAGACCGTCAGCAAGGAAGAGCTGATGGCCGAGGACGAGGAAGACGACATCGTGCCGGCCAAGAAAGAGGCCAAGAAGAAGGCTGCGCCCAAGAAGAAGGCCCCGGCCAAGAAGAAGAAGGCCGACGACGCGCCGGCGGAAGCCGAAGCCGACAAGGCCGAGTAGGCCCATCCGGCATGAAGATCTGATCGAGGCCGGCCGTCGCGCCGGCCTTTTTCATGCGTGCTTTTCAGACGATCAGCCGCACGAGCGCCAGGGCGATGAGCGCGGTGACCGCGAAGATCGCCAGGAACTTCAGGTCCGGGAACCGGCGATCGCGCGCATACGTCACCGCCACGTAGATGACCACCGCAACGGCGATCATGATCAGATCGTTGATATCGAGCGGCATGGTGGGCGTCCTTACCGGATTCTGCCCACCCCCCTGCCACCGAAGCGCAAGGCGCGCAACGCCGCGCTGGCCGGGCAGGCGACGGACCTATCGTCGCCACGCGGCTTGACGTTCACCGATCGCGCGCAATGTCGAGCACTCCATCGCAGCGCAAAGGAGGCGGAACAGCCAGTGGCGAAATATCTGATCTATGGTGGCAATGGCGGAATCGGCAATGCGGTGGCGAGAAGTCTCACGCAGGACGGCCATGCGCTGCATCTGGTCGGCCGCAACGCGGACGAACTGGCGCGGGCCGCCGGCGAACTGGGCGCAAGCCACACCGTCGCGGACATCACCGACGCGGACCAGATCGCGCACGCGGCGGCCGAAGCGGGCGACGATCTGGCCGGTCTCGTCTACGCGGTCGGCACGATCAACCTCAAGCCGATCGGCAAGCTGACCCATGATGATTTCCTGACCGATTTCCGCGTCAACGCCGCCGGCGCGGCGCTCGCCATCAAGGCCTCGCTCGATGCGCTCAAGGCCGGGCAGGGCGGCTCGGTGCTGCTCTTTTCGACGGTCGCCGTTCAGCAGGGCTTCGCCGCCCACGCCTCCGTCGCCATGGCCAAGGGCGCGGTCGAGGGGCTCGTCCGGGCGCTCGGGGCCGAACTGGCGCCGAAGGTCCGCGTCAACGCCATCGCGCCGAGCCTCACCGAGACGCCGCTCGCCGGTCCGATGCTCGCCTCCGACCAGATGAAGAAGGCGATATCGGGCATGCACGCGATCCCGCGCATCGGTGCGCCCGACGATATGGCCGCGCTGGCGCGGGTGCTCCTGACCGACTCCGGCAGCTGGATCACCGGCCAGGTCATCGGCGTCGATGGCGGCCGGTCCACCCTGCGCACCAAGGGCTGAACCCGTGGCGAAGACGCTGCGCCTGGTGCTGGGCGACCAGCTTTCGCGCAATCTCTCCAGCCTGAAGGACGCCGAACCCGGCCGGGACGTGATCGTCATGGCCGAACTCTCGGACGAGGCGACCTATGTGCGCCACCATGTCAAGAAGATCGCCTTCGTCCTTTCGGCCATGCGCCATTTCGCTGCCGACCTCGCCGGCGACGGTTTCGAGGTCGACTATCGTCGCCTCGACGAGGATGACGTTTCCATCACTTCGTTCACCGACGCGCTCGAAGCGGCCGTCGCACGGCATACCCCCGAGCGCATCATCGTCACGGAAGCGGCCGAATGGCGCGTGCTGTCGATGCAGGAGGCATGGAAGGATCGGTTCGACATACCCGTGGAGATCAGGCCCGACGACCGCTTCATTGCGACCCACGCCGAGTTCGCCCGCTGGGCCGAGGACCGCAAGAGCCTGCGCATGGAGTTCTTCTATCGCCGGATGCGTACCCGGACCGGCTACCTGATGGACGATGGCGAACCGGCTGGCGGTCAATGGAACTACGACGCCGAAAACCGCGCGCCCCCCAAGGAAGGACTGTCGTTCCCCGATCGGCCCGACTGGTCCGTGGACGAGACCACGCGCGCCGTGCTCGATCTCGTTGCGAGCCGGTTCGACGACCATTTCGGCGATCTCGAACCGTTCGCCTATCCGGTCACCCGCCGGCAGGCCACGCACTATCTGAACTGGTTCGTCGACCATGCGCTCGCCGACTTCGGCACGTTCCAGGATGCGATGGTGCAGGGCGAGGCGCTGATGTTCCATTCGCACCTGTCGGCGCTGATCAATATCGGCCTGCTCGATCCGCGCGAGTGCTGCGACAGGGCCGAGGCCGCCTGGCGCGAGGGGCGCGTGCCGCTCAACGCGGCCGAAGGCTTCATCCGCCAGATCATCGGCTGGCGCGAGTTCATCCGCGGCGTCTACTGGCTGCACATGCCCGCCTATGCCGACGAGAACGCGCTCGACGCCCGTCGCGACCTGCCGGACTGGTTCTGGACCGGCGAAACCCACATGAACTGCCTGCGCCAGGCGATCACGGAAACCCGGCAGAACGCCTACGCTCATCACATCCAGCGGCTGATGGTGATCGGCAACTTCGCGCTTCTGGCCGGGCTCGACCCGAAGCAGGTCCAGGAATGGTTCCTGATCGTCTACCACGACGCCTATGAGTGGGTGGAAATGCCGAACGTGGTCGGCATGGCGCTCTATGCCGATGGGGGGCTGTTCGCCTCGAAGCCCTATGCGTCCTCTGGCGCCTACATCAACCGCATGTCCGACTATTGCGGCAACTGCCGTTACGCGGTGACCAAAAAGAACGGTCCGAAGGCGTGTCCCTTCAACTATCTGTACTGGAACTTTCTGATCGACAATCGCGAACGGCTGTCGGGCAACCAGCGCATGGGCATGATGTTCGGCACGCTCGATCGCATGGGCGACGAAAAACGGCGCGCCGTGCGCGAAGATTCGGAGCGTTTTCTTGCCGCGATCGGGGATGCGTGAGGGTCGCTTTGGCGCCGCATGCTGCGCTGCCGTTGCTGCACCGCGAACCGGTCTTGTGCGCCGCGCTGATCACGGCCTGTTTTTCGCCCGAAATATTGCCGATTGATGAACGTTTACGGTTCGTCTCAAGCGTTTGATCAAAAAGGAGAAAGTTCCTTCCGTCCACCGGCCCTCCGGAACTACTGCCGCAATTTGGCCCTTTTTCCCCCTTGCGGGGTCGAAACGATCTGCCTATAGGCCGCGCCACCATAGCCGATGGACCCCGCCCCGAGGCGGACAACAGGAGCAATCATGGATCGACAGACTGCGAAGCCGGGCTGGAACCTGACACTTTGGGCTCTGGCCGGATTTCTCATCGTCGCGCTCGCCGTGTACGTGGCGGGTGGCAAGACCAGCCAGGACATGGCCGTCACCGAGGTCAGCGCGGTTTCCTGAACCGCCTCATGCCAAAGACGGGATTCTCGAAGGGCCGCCACGGGGCGGCCCTTTTGCATCGGTGCCGATGAAGGGTACGGTGTCGCCGGCGCGCCATCGCATGTCGGTGCGGACCGCGCCCGGCCGGCCTTGGCCGCCGACAATGATGCATCTTCACCAGGGCGGCACGCGCATGTTCCTCTCGGTCTTCGACCTCTACAAGATCGGCATCGGTCCTTCCTCATCGCACACGATGGGGCCGATGAGCGCCGCCGCGCGGTTTCTCGACGAATTGAAGTCCGGTGCCTGGCCGCGTCCCGCCGGCGCCCGTGTCGAACGGCTTGGCGGGTCGCTACACGGCTCGCTCGCCTTCACCGGCGTCGGCCATGCCACCGACCGGGCGGTGATCCTGGGCCTTGCCGGCGAGCGACCCGACGCGGTCGATCCGGACGCGATGGAAGCGATCGTCGAAAGCGTCCGCAAGAGCGGGCGAGTCACGCCGCCGGGCCATCCGGCCTATGGCTTCGATCCCGACGAGGACCTTCGCTTCGACCGCGAGAACCCGATGCCCGGTCACGCCAACGGCCTCGCCTTCTACGCCTATGACGGCGACGGAAGGCTGCTGTTGCGGCGCGGCTACTATTCGGTCGGCGGCGGCTTCATCGTCGGCGAGGAAGAGATCGACCAGACCACGGTCTACGGCGAAAAGGCCGAGGACGACCACGTGCCTTACCCGTTCGCAAGTGCCGCCGAAATGGTCGCGATGGCGGAACAGTCCGGCCGGTCGATCGCCGAGATGAAGCGGGCCAACGAGATCGCCCGAGACCCCCAGGGCCATCTCGATGCGAAGCTCGACGCGGTCTGGGATGCGATGGACGGCTGCATCGCGCGCGGCATGTCGGCGCATGGCGAACTGCCGGGCGGATTGAAAGTGCGCCGTCGCGCGGCCCGCCTCGCCGATCATCTGCGCGAAAAGGCGAAATCGAACCGGTTCGATCCGCTCGTCGGCAATGACTGGCTGACCGTCTACGCGATGGCGGTCAACGAGGAGAATGCGGCCGGCGGCCGTGTCGTCACCGCGCCGACCAACGGCGCGGCCGGCACCGTGCCGGCGGTGATCAAGTACATGATGCAGTTCCACGAGGGCGCCTCGCGCGAGGATGTGCGCACGTTCCTCCTGACCTCGGCGGCTGTTGGCGGCATCATCAAGCACAATGCGTCGATCTCCGGCGCCGAGGTCGGCTGTCAGGGCGAGGTCGGCAGCGCGGCGGCGATGGCGGCGGCCGGCCTTGCGGCGGTGATGGGCGGCACGCCGCAGCAGATCGAGAACGCGGCCGAGATCGCCCTTGAACACCATCTTGGCATGACCTGCGATCCCGTCGGCGGGCTCGTGCAGGTCCCGTGCATCGAGCGCAACGGCATCGCCGCGGTCAAGGCGGTGACGGCCGCGTCGCTGGCGCTGAAGGGCGACGGCACGCACATCGTGCCGCTCGACGCGTGCATCGAGACCATGCGCCAGACCGGCGCGGACATGGACAGCCGCTACAAGGAGACCTCGCTGGGCGGGCTGGCCGTCAACCTGCCCGAGTGCTGAAACGGCCTGCGACCGGTGCAAGCTGTGGATCGATCGGCCCGGGACGTTGATCGCCGCGCACGATGATCCATCTTCAAAACATGGCTTTGCATCTTCTCAAATTGTGCGTCGGTGCCGAAAGCGTCGACGATCATCGCGCCTGGATCGCGGCGCGCATGGCCGAAAAGCGCCGTCTCGGACTGGCCGAGGAATCGATCCACACCACCCGCATGATTCCGAAGCGCGCCGACGAGATCATCGGTCAGGGCTCGCTCTACTGGGTGACCAAGGGCCGCGTGCAGAGCCGCCAGCGGGTGATCGACATCCGGCCGTTCGTCGATGATGAGGGCATTTCGCGCTGCGATCTGGTGCTCGATCCCGAACTTATCCTCACCGTGCCGCAGCCGCGTCGCCCGTTCCAGGGCTGGCGCTATCTCAAGCCCGAGGACGCGCCGGCCGATCTCGGCGACGGCGCGGCGGGACTTGCCGAGATGCCGCCTTCGATGCGTGCCGAACTGGCCGATCTGGGTCTTCTGTAGCCGGACTGTCTCGCCGCATCGATGCGCGGGCGCCCTGCGGCGTCATTGCCATCTTGCAATGGCTGGCCGAAACGCCATTTTGCTTCCATGAGCAAGACACCGGTCAGAACCGATGCGCAACGGTCGCCGGACAAGCGTGCCTCCTCGTCCGGCGACATCGCCGCGTTCTTGGACGCGGCCAGAACCATCAAGCCCGGCGCCGGCGGAGGCGGGCGCATCGTGCTGGCGCTCGATGCAACGATGAGCCGGCAGCCGACCTGGGACATGGCGTCCCAGATCCAGGCCGAGATGTTTCAGAACGTCGCCCGGGAAACCGCGTTGACCATGCAGCTTGTCTATTTCCGCGGCTTCGGCGAGTGCCGGTCCTCGCGCTGGGCTCGCAACGGCCCGGAGCTGGCAGCCATGATGACCCGGATCGATTGTCGCGCCGGCCGCACACAGATCGAAAAGGTGCTCAAGCACGCGCTCAAGGAGCACAACAAGTCGCCCATCTCCGCGCTGGTCTATATCGGCGACGCGATGGAGGAGGATCCCGATGCGCTGGGTCATGCTGCCGGACAGCTCGGCGTGCGCGGGGTGCCGGCTTTTGTCTTCCAGGAAGGGCATGAGCCGGGCGCCGAGCGGATGTTCCGCGAGATCGCGCGGCTGACGCGCGGCGGCTGGTTCCGCTTCGATCCGTCGGCGCCGCAGGTGCTGGCTGATCTGCTCAAGTCGATCGCGGTCTATGCCACAGGCGGCCTGAAAGCGCTCGAGGCGCGCGGCACCGGTTCGGACCGCAAGCTTCTCACCCAGCTCAAGGGAGGCGGTTCGGGCCGATGACCGCGCTGATCGCACTGGTCGGAACGCTCGGTTTCGCCGCGCTCGCGGTCTGGTATTTCGTGGTCACGCCCCCGGCGCAGGTGGCGACCGCGCTGCGCTATGTCGGCCCGGGCGCGCTCGGTCTTCTCGGTGCGGCGCTGACCTTCACCGGCCGGATCGGGATCGGGGCGCCGCTTCTGTTCTTCGCCTATGCGCTGTTCACGCGAGCCCGGCGCGGCGCGTCGGTGCGGTCGACCCCTGGCCAGCATTCGACCGTGCGCAGCGCGATGCTCGAGATGATGCTGGATCACGACACCGGCGAGATGGACGGCATGGTGCTCGGCGGCACGTTCGAGGGGCGCCGTCTTGGCGAGATGAGCGATGCCGAACTGATGGATCTGGCGCGCGAGGTCGACGATGACGCCGAGAGCGCCCAGCTACTTGAGGCGTATCTTGACCGCCGCATGCCCGGCTGGCGCGACGACGCGGAGCCGGACGACGGTGCGCGGCAGCGACGCACGCCCGAGTCTGGCGCCATGACAGAGCAGGAGGCCTACCAGATCCTTGGTCTTGAGCCGGGCGCGTCCGTTGCGGACATTCGCAAGGCCCATCGTGGCCTGATGCAGCGCGTCCACCCCGATCTCGGCGGCAGTTCCTTTCTTGCGCAACGGATTAACGAAGCGAAGGACTTTCTGTTGCGGCTTCATGACGAGCGGTCCTGATACGCGAAAACTTGAAACGGGACGCTTGGGCCGGGCAGGGCGCCCGGCCTAGTTCTGGTAGGCCAGGCACGAATAGTTGTAGCTCTCCAGCGCCGAGCAGGCGCCCCAGGCCTGCGACTTGGAGGCAAAGCCGGCAAAGCGGGCGCGGTGATACGTGACCCCGCCTTTGACGAATTGCTCGACATAGGGCTCGCGGTTGCCGAGCACGCCGGCCGCACGGTTCTGGGCGTTGCGCAGGAAGGCGACGGCCTGGCCCTCGGTTTCAAGGGCGGCGATCTGGATAACCCAGCCGGAGCGGTCCGGCGCCGAGGCGGTGGTGATCGGATCGACCGGCGCGGCGGGTTTCGGCTCGGGCGCATAGGCGACGACCGGCGCGCCGCCGCTGGAGCCGACCGGACGCGTCACCGACGGAACCGGCAGGCGATCGAGCGGGATCGAGGCGATCGAGGCCCCCTTGATCGCAAAGCTCGCCCGGCCGTTGCGCGCCACCAGTGGTCCCCGGTCGCGGCGCGAGGCCTTGTGCAGATATTCACCGATCAGCTTTTCCATCTGCGCGTTGCGCGAGGCGCCGGTGCGTCCGCCCATGACGACCGCGACGATCGAGCGGCCGCCCGTGTTCACCGAGGTGACGAGGTTGAAGCCGGAAGCGCGGATGTAGCCGGTCTTGATCCCGTCGACGCCCTTGATGCGGCCGAGCAGGCGATTGTGGTTGCGGTGCGTCACGCCGGCATACGTGAACGAGCGCGTCGTGAACAGTTCGAACTGACGCGGGAAGTGCTCCTGCAGCGCGATGCCGAGCCTGGCCATGTCGCGCGCGGTGGTCACCTGTCCCGAATTGGGAAGGCCGGACGCGTTGCGGAACGTTGTCGAGCTCATCCCGAGCTGGCGCGCCCTTCGCGTCATCATCTGCGCGAAATTGCTTTCGGTGCCGCCCAGATGTTCGGCCACGGCCGCGGCGACGTCATTGGCCGACTTGGTAATCAGTGCCTTGATCGCCGCTTCGGCGGTGATCGTGCCGCCGACCCGGATACCGAGCTTGGAGGGCACCATCGAGGCCGCGTGGCTGGAGACGCGGATCGGCGTGTTGGGCCGCAATTTGCCCTGCTCCATCGCCTCGAACATCATGTAGACCGTCATCATCTTGGTCAGCGAGGCCGGATACCGGGTGTTGTCGGCCCGGTATTCGTAGAGCGTCTTGCCGGTGTTCGCATCGATCACGATGCCGGCATATTTTGGGTTCGCCTGGGCCTGCTGGACGGGCGCGACCAGCACCAGGGCGAAAAGGGCGAGGAGGGCGGAAAAGGCGAGCCGGGCTGCGGGCGCGGCGCGGCGGGCGCTTGGGACGGACTGAAACACGGGGCGGGCACTCTCGTTACACGGGACGCACACGGGGCGGCGTCTGGCCGCCCATTGCCCGCAGGCTAGGGTGCCGGCGTTACCAATCGGTTTATGGTAACCGAAGCCTTGCCCGGTCGAGGCCAGTTTTCATCGAATTGTTTTTGTGCGTTGCAAAATCCGCCCTTGCAATTTTGTGCAGTGCACACTATACAGGGTGTCGAGGACGTCGCCTCCCGATGATCCGATACCAAATGCCAAACCGACAGGTGACATTATGATGAAAGCATTCGAAGACATGAGCAAATCCAACAAGGAAATGATGGACAGCGCTCTGAAGAGCTATGCGGCCATGACCAAGGGCATGCAGACCATCGCGACCGAAGCCACCGACTATTCCAAGCAGTCCTACGAAGCCGGCGCCGCCGCTTTCGAAAAGCTGGCCGCTTCGAAGTCGCTGGAAAAGGCGATGGAAGTGCAGACCGAGTATGCCAAGGGCGCCTACGAGTCGATGGTTGCACAGGCCACCAAGATGGGCGAACTGTACACCGACCTCGCCAAGGAAGTGTACAAGCCCTTCGAAACGATGGTTCCCGCTTCCAAGTAAGCGCGCCTTCGCGTCCGGCGGCTTCGGCCGCCTCTTCGATACCCGCGTGCCGTCCGGCGCGCGGGTATTTTGCGTTCGAGGGCATCGTCACGCGCACGCGACGCCCCGCTTCGAAAAGGCCGTCTTGCGCGTTTGACCGAGGGTCTTAAAATGGTCCGAACATGACCTAGATTAGGCGAGGGATCGAACCTGAGAATCGGAGCCGCCGATCACCCCCCGCAGACAATCCAAGCCGGAGATCATGCACAGCTTGCCGGAAACGAAGCAAACCGATGGCCGCGCCGCAGCCGCGATGAGTTGGCCGCTGCGGGCGGCGGGCGACGACGAGAAGGGTGGGGCCGGCCGCGGGACCTCGGTCATCACCCGAACCGAACCCAAGACCAAGAAGCCCAGCCTCTACAGGGTCCTGCTCCTCAACGACGACTACACGCCGATGGAATTCGTCGTGCACGTGCTCGAGCGGTTCTTCCAGAAGGACCGCGATCAGGCCACGCGGATCATGCTGCACGTGCATAATCACGGGGTCGGCGAGTGCGGCGTCTTTACCTATGAGGTCGCCGAGACCAAGGTGACCCAGGTGATGGATTTCGCCCGCCAGAACCAGCATCCCCTGCAATGCGTGATGGAGAAGAAATAGATGCCCGCCTTCACCCAGACCCTCGAACGCGCATTGCACCAGGCACTGACCTACGCCAATGAACGCGACCACGAATACGCCACGCTCGAGCATTTGCTGCTCGCGCTGATCGACGACAAGGACGCGCGCGCCGTGCTCGATGCGTGCAACGTCGATCTCGATGCGCTGCGCCGGACGCTGGCGCACTATGTCGACAATGACCTCGCCAACCTAGTGACGGGCTATGACGAGGACGCCAAGCCGACCGCCGGCTTCCAGCGCGTCATCCAGCGCGCCGTCATCCACGTGCAGTCCTCGGGCCGCGAGGAAGTGACCGGCGCCAACGTGCTCGTCGCCATCTTCGCCGAGCGCGAGAGCCACGCCGCCTACTTCCTGCAAGAGCAGAACATGACCCGCTACGATGCGGTCAACTACATCGCGCACGGCATCGCCAAGCGCCCGGGTGCTTCGGTCACCCGCACGCCGTCCGGCGCCGAGGAAGAGGGCGAGGCCGGTCCGGCCGGCGAGGCCGAAGAGGGCGCAAAGAAGCAGGAGAGCGCGCTCGGCGCCTACTGCATCGATCTGAACGCCAAGGCCAAGAGCGGCAAGATCGACCCGCTGATCGGCCGCACCGACGAGATCAACCGGACGATCCAGGTGCTGTGCCGGCGCTCCAAGAACAACCCGCTCTATGTGGGCGATCCCGGCGTCGGCAAGACGGCCATCGCCGAGGGGCTGGCCAAGCGCATCGTCGATGGCGACGTGCCCGAGGTGCTGGCCGACTCGACCATCTTCTCGCTCGACATGGGCGCGCTGATCGCGGGCACCCGCTACCGCGGCGATTTCGAGGAACGGCTCAAGCAGGTCGTCAAGGAACTCGAGGAGTTCGACGGCGCGGTTCTGTTCATCGACGAGATCCACACCGTGATCGGCGCCGGTGCGACCTCTGGCGGGGCGATGGATGCCTCGAACCTGCTCAAGCCGGCGCTGTCGAACGGCACCATCCGCTGTATCGGTTCGACCACCTACAAGGAGTTCCGCCAGTTCTTCGAAAAGGACCGTGCGCTCGTCCGCCGGTTCCAGAAGATCGACGTGGCCGAGCCGACGCTCGATGATGCGGTTGCGATCATGAAGGGCCTGAAGCCCTATTTCGAGGACTTCCACAAGGTCAAGTTCACCGAGGACGCGATCAAGTCGGCGGTCGAGCTCTCGGCCCGCTACATCAACGACCGCAAGCTGCCCGACAAGGCGATCGACGTGGTCGACGAGACCGGCGCGCGGCAGATGCTCGTGCCCGAAAACAAGCGCAAGAAAACCATCAACGTGCGCGACATCGAAGAGACGATCGCGACCATGGCGCGCATTCCGCCCAAGTCGGTCTCCAAGGACGACGAGAAGGTGCTCGCCAACCTCGAGAAGGAACTCAAGCGCGTCGTCTACGGCCAGGATCTGGCGATCGAGGCGCTCGCCTCATCGATCAAGCTGGCCCGCGCGGGCCTTCGCGAACCCGAAAAGCCGATCGGCTCCTACCTGTTCTCGGGACCGACCGGCGTCGGCAAGACCGAGGTCGCGCGCCAGCTCGCAACGTCGATGGGCGTCGAACTGCTGCGCTTCGACATGAGCGAGTACATGGAGCGCCACACGGTCTCGCGGCTGATCGGCGCGCCTCCGGGCTATGTCGGCTTCGATCAGGGCGGTCTTCTGACCGACGGTGTCGACCAGCATCCGCACTGCGTGCTGCTGCTCGACGAGATCGAAAAGGCACATCCGGACCTGTTCAACATCCTGTTGCAGGTGATGGATCACGGCAAGCTGACCGACCACAACGGCAAGCAGATCGACTTCCGCAACGTCATCCTGATCATGACGACCAATGCGGGCGCCGCCGACATGGCCAAGCCGGCGATCGGCTTCGGCTCATCGCGGCGCGAGGGCGACGACATGGAGGCGATCAACCGCCTGTTCACGCCCGAGTTCCGCAACCGGCTCGATTCGATCATTCCGTTCGGCCCGCTGCCGGTGCCGGTGATCCACAAGGTCGTCCAGAAGTTCGTCATGCAGCTCGAGGCGCAGCTTTCCGAGCGTGGCGTGACCTTCGATCTGGACAAGGCGGCCGTCGCCTGGCTGGCCGACAAGGGCTATGACGAGCGCATGGGCGCGCGTCCGCTGGGCCGCGTCATCCAGGAACAGATCAAGAAGCCGCTGGCCGACGAGGTGCTGTTCGGCAAGCTCAAGAAGGGCGGCACGGTCAAGGTCACCGTCGACAAGGACGAGCTGGGCGAGGACAAGCTGCATCTGGAGGCGATCGCCGACGAGGTGCCCGTCAAGCCCAAGCGCGAGACGCCCGCAAAGCGCAAGACGCGCGGCAAGGCCAAGGCCACCGCCAAATCCGGCTCGAAGACGGCCGGCAAGGGCGATGGCGAGACCAAGTCGGGCGATGACGGTGCGGCCAAGCCCGAAGCGGGTCCGGAGGGCGGCGAGGACAGCCGCGCCAAGGCCCGTTCCGCCGTACCGCGCGTGCCGCGCAAGTAGGCCGCGACAGAACCTGCAGACGACAAAGGCCCGCCATGACCGGCGGGCCTTTTCTTGTCTCCTCAAGGGAAGGCGGTGATAAGTCGTGGCGCGGCTGTCGCTTCAGAGCGTCCGCATGCCCCGTTCCATGAGTTCGCGCATGAACCGCTGGTATTTGACCCCGCGCTTGGCCGCTTCGGCCTTGATCCGCTCAAGCTGGCTCTCCGGCAGCCGCATGGTGACACGGGCCGACTTGTCTTCGAACTCGTAATGAACCGGTTCGGCCGCGCTCCAGTCATACTCCGTCAGATCGGCCTGTTCGACGAACCTCTCCGCCTCCTCATCGGTCGGAAGGGTCGGCCATGGCTTTTTCGATTTGCTCATAATGCCTGATCTCCTTGCTGTGCATGAACCGCGCGCTTATCGGGCGCAGAAAGGTCTTCCCGGCACGGTCACGGTGGGTGAACACGACGAAGACGACGCGGCCCGACGGCAGTCTGCATGCAGTTCTGAACCGGCGCTCGGACGGATCGGGGTCGGCAATGCGAAAAGTCATGTGCCGCAACGCGTGCTCGATCTCGTCCTGGCCGACGCCGTGCTTGCCGCATTTCGGCCAGTTGGCCTCGTCCCAATCGATCCCGGCGATCTTCACGTCGGAATTATGCACAATTGTACGCACACATTCAACTGTGCGAGGCCTGGGCCTGTCAGAGGTCGGCCAGGGCCTGCTTCAACTTCCGGGCGTTGGCCGCCAGCACGTCATTGTCTTCCATCTGGCCCGAATGCGGCCTCAGCGCCTGGCCGTCATGGCGGGGGATGACATGGAAGTGCAGATGGAAGACGGACTGACCGCCAGCCGCCTCGTTGAACTGCATGACCGTGATCCCGTCGGCCGCAAAGGCGGTCTTCGAGGCGCGCGCGATGCGCTGGACGACCGCGATCAAAGCGCCGACGGTCATCGGCTCGGCGTCGAGCAGGTTGCGGGCCGGCGCCTTGGGCAGCACCAGCGCATGGCCGGGCGCCTGCGGCATCGCATCCATGATCACCAGCGTGTCGTCGTCCTCGTAGACCTTGTGGCTCGGCAGGTCGCCGCGCAGGATCTTGGCGAAGATGTTGTCCGGATCATAGTCGGCCATGGCGTTCTCCCGGGTGTCGGTCGCCGTCTGCTAGCGGCGCGGCGCGGGCGCTTCAACCGCTTTTCTTGAACGGGGCCGCGTCCGACAGAATTTCGCCGAACCGGGCGACGTCGGCGCGCTCATGATGCAGATAGTCCGCGATCGCGCGCCGGAACCCTTCGTGCGGAATGAAATGGGCCGAGTGCGTCGTCACCGGCAGATAGCCGCGTGCCAGCTTGTGCTCGCCCTGTGCGCCGGCCTCCACGATCCTGAGCTTGCGGTCGATCGCGAAATCGATGGCCTGGTGATAGCAAACCTCGAAATGCAGGAACTTGTGGTGCTCGACGCACCCCCAGTGCCGGCCGAAGATGGTGTCGCCGCCGATGAAGTTGATCGCGCCGGCGATGTAGCGTCCGCCGCGCACCGCCATCACGAGCAGAATGTCCTCGGCCATCCGCTCGGTGACGAGCGAGAAGAACCGCCGGTTCAGATAGGGCCGGCCCCATTTGCGGCTGCCCGTGTCGGTATAAAAGCCGTAGAAGGCGTCGAGCGCATCCTCGGTGATGTCCGAGCTGGTCAGCCACATGATCTCGATGTCGTTTTCGACCGCCGTGGCGCGCTCCTTCTTCAGGTTCTTGCGCTTGCGCGACGACAGCGTCTCCAGGAACTCGCCATAGGAGCCATAGCCTTCATTGGTGAAGTGGAACTGCTGGTCGGTGCGATGCAGGAAACCGGCGCCGACGAGCGCGTCCATGTCCTGTTGCTGAGCAAAGGTGACATGAGCCGATGACAGCCCCAGACGCTCGGTCAGTTGCGCGATCGCGCCGGCGAGTGCCGCGCGCGCCGCCTCGGCATTGACGTTCGGGCCGACGAGCAGACGCGGGCCGGTGGCGGGCGTGAACGGCACCGAGCACTGCAGTTTGGGATAATAGCGCCCGCCGGCGCGCTCCCAGGCGTCCGCCCAGGCATGGTCGAACACATACTCGCCCTGGCTGTGGCCCTTCAGGAAGGCGGGCACAGCGGCGAGCGCGTTGCCTTCGGCGTCTTCCAGAACGAGGTGCTGGCCGTGCCAGCCGGTCTGCGCCACCGCGCACCCCGCCTCCTCGAGCGCGCTGAGAAAGGCGTGGCTGATGAAGGGGTTGTAATCGGTGCCGCTCGCGCGGCTCGCCCCGGTGAACCCGGCCCACACCTCGGCCGGCACGTCGGCCACGCGCTCGTGCACGCGCACCGAGTAGGTGGCTGGTGAAGCTTCGGATGCGGTCGATGCGGCCATGCTAACCATCTATTGCAGCGCAACGGCGCCGCAAGTCGCCGGGCACGCTTTTCATGGCGCGTCCGGATCGAACCCCTCGAACGTCATCTGGTCGGCATGGGCGCGGGTCAGCGCCACCTCCTCGGGCGTGCGCACCGTCCATGTGATCACCGGCATGGCACGCGCCCGGACCTGTTCGACGAAGCGGTTCGGCAACGCCGCGACATGATAGGACACGAACGCGATGCCGAGATCGAACGCGCTTTCGTGGGAGGCGAGGGCGGCCTCGCCGGTCCCCATGGCGGTCAGGCCGACCGGCACGGGCGAGCCCGTCGCGGCGAACGCCGCGATCAGATCGTGTTTGAACGACATGACCGCGCAAGGCCCGCCATAGTCGGCCAGATCGTCGGCGACGGCGCGCGCCAGTTCGCCATTGCGCGCGCCATTGTCCTTCATCTCGATGACCACCGGAACGCGGCCGCCGATCCGCGCGAGCGTTTCGGCCAGCGTCGGGATCGTGTCCGCCGTGCCGCCCACGGGCAGGGCGCCGAGCGCCGCCGCCGTCCACGCCACCACCGGCCCTTCCCGGTCCGTCAGCCGGTCGAGCGTGTCGTCGTGGAAGACCATCGCGACGCCGTCGGCCGAGAGCTGGACGTCGAGCTCGATCGAGAAATCGCGCGCGATCGCCGCATCGAACGCCGAGGCGGTGTTCTCCCAGCGTGCGTTGTTGCCGTCATGCCGGCCGCGATGGGCGATCGGCCGCACGGTCAGGAAACCGGTATCGGCCATCAGCTCTCGATGATCGCCTCGATCTCGACCGGCGCGTTCAGCGGCAGGCAGGCCATGCCGATCGCCGAGCGGGCGTGGCGGCCATCATCGCCGAGCACTTCGACCAGAAAATCGGACGCTCCGTTTGCCACCAGATGCTGGCTGGTGAAATCGGGCGCCGAGGCGACGAACACGGAGATCTTCACGATGCGCCGAATCGCATCCAGATCGCCGAGCGCCGCACGGGCCTGCGACAGGATGTTGACCGCGCACCAGCGGGCCGCTTCCTGGCCCTGTTCGAGCGAGACGTCGGCGCCCACGATGCCGGTCGCCGTCAGCGCGCCGTCGCGGAAGGGCAACTGCCCGGAGGTGAACAGCAGATTGCCGCTGCGCGTGTACGGCAGATAGTTGGCCGCCGGCGCCGTGGCTTCCGGAATGGTGATGCCCATGGCCGCAAGGCTTTCTTCGATCGTCTGGCTCATATCTGTTTCTTCCTGTCCCCAATGACGCGGCGCTTGGCCCTCTTGCCTCGCTTCCGCCAATAGGTTTCCTATAGTGGCGGCAAAAAGGAAAGTGAGTCCCGATGACTGATTATCGAGAGGCCGGCACGCTGGCCGTTGCCGTCTGCGCGCTGGCCGCATCGATGTCGCCTGCGCTGGCGGCGGGCGTGCAACTGGTGCCGCACCGCGCCGTCTACGCCGTCGCGCTCGACGAGGCCAGCGACCGGAGCGGCATCAACGACATGCGCGGCCGCATCGTCTACGAGTTTCGCGGCTCCGCCTGCGCCGGCTACACGACGAACTTCCGTTTCGTCACGCAGATCGCCTCGCGCGCCGGCGCGCGCGTCACCGACCAGCAGACCACCACGTTCGAGGAAGGCGACGGCTCGCTGTTCCGGTTCGTCACGCGCACCTTCGTCGACCAGGAACCCGACCGCACCATAGAGGGCACGGCGGAACGGACCGATGATGCCACGCTGGTCACGCTCACCGAACCCGAGGACGCCGCGTTCGAACTCGACCCGGCCGCATTTCCGACCGCGCACATGATCGACCTCATCGAAAGGGCCGACGCCGGCGAGCGCTTCTACGAGAAGAAGATCTATGACGGCTCGGACGACGCCGACAAGGTGATGACCACGACGGTGATCATCGGGCCGGAAAAGACCGAGGAAGCGGAGGACCGGGACGCGCTCGATCCGATCGCGGACAGCCCGTTCCGCAACGTCTCGGTCGCCTATTTCGACGAGCTGGCCCAGGGCGAAGGCGAGGGGCTTCCCGACTACCGCATCGCCTTCAAGATGCACGACAACGGCATCACCCGCTCGCTGGAGATGGACTATGGCGACTTCAGCCTGACCGGGACGATGGAGGAACTGGAACTGTTCGAACTTGAAGAGTGCGACTGAACCCTCCATCTGTTCGGCAGTTGCAATGACGGGCGCTTTGCGATAAGCGCCCGTCCATTCCACACACGGCGCACGGCTTGCTTCGGGAGACATCCGGACGGGCCACCGGTGGCGGGAAACCGCTGACGCGCCGTGGAGGCCAAACCGGAAAGGAAAAACCGCATGGCAATGCCAGACTATTCCATGCGCCAGCTTCTCGAGGCTGGCGTTCATTTCGGCCACCAGACGCACCGCTGGAACCCGAAAATGGCGCCGTACATCTTCGGCGACCGCAACAGCATCCACATCATCGATCTGTCGCAGACCGTGCCGCTGCTCGAGCAGGCGCTCAAGAAGGTGTCGGACACCGTCGCCGGCGGCGGTCGCGTGCTGTTCGTCGGCACCAAGCGCCAGGCATCCGAGATCATCGCCGACGCGGCCAAGCGCTCGGCCCAGTATTTCGTCAATGCCCGCTGGCTCGGCGGCATGCTGACCAACTGGAAGACGATCTCGCACTCCATTTCGCGGCTGCGCAGCCTTGAGGAACTGCTCGAAGGGGATGCGCAGGGCTTCACCAAGAAGGAGCGTCTGAACCTCGAGCGCGAACGCGAAAAACTCGACCGCGCGCTCGGCGGCATCAAGGACATGGGCGGCCTGCCCGACCTGATGTTCGTCATCGACACCAACAAGGAAGCGATCGCCATCCAGGAAGCCCACCGGCTGGGCATTCCGGTCGTCGCGGTCATCGATTCCAACTGCGATCCGGACGTCGTCGACTTCCCGATCCCGGGCAATGACGATGCCGCGCGCGCGATCTCGCTCTATTGCGACCTGATCGCACGCGCCGCCATCGACGGCATCGAGCGCCAGCAGGGCGCCTCGGGCGTCGACGTGGGCGCGCAGGCCGAGGCACCCGCCGAGACGGCGATCCTCGAAAGCGCCGAGCCCGCCGCCGCCGAGGCGCCGGCCGAAACGAAGGCCGAAGCTCCCGCCGAGGATCAGCCCGCCCAGGCGTGAACGCGTGCCGGACCATCGGTCCGGCCGTTCATGACCCCGTCACACGAACCGGGCAAGAGCCCGGTTCAAAAGCATAATTCGAGTTCAGGCCGACCGCGCCACGGCGTGGTTGGCGCGATGAGAGGCACGACAATGAGCATATCCGCCGCATTGGTGAAACAGCTGCGCGAACTGACCGGCGCAGGCATGATGGACTGCAAGAAGGCGCTCGAGGAAACCGGCGGCGACCTCGACGCGGCCGTCGACTGGCTGCGCACGAAGGGCATCGCCAAGGCCGAGAAGAAGTCCGGCCGGACCGCCGCCGAAGGGCTGATCGGTGTTGCCTCGGCCGGCGCGAGCGCCGTCGTGGTCGAAGTCAATTCCGAGACCGACTTCGTCGCCCGCAACGACGCCTTCCAGGCGCTGGTCGCCGACATCGCCAGGGTCGCGCTCGACACCGACGGTTCGGTCGAAGCGGTCGCAGCTGCCCCCTATCCGGGCGCCGACAAGACCGTCGAACAGGCGATCAAGGATGCCGTCGCCACGATCGGCGAGAACATGAGCCTGCGCCGTTCGGCCAAAGTCTCCGTCGGCTCGGGCACGGTCGCCACCTACATGCACAACGCGGTCAAGACCGATCTGGGCAAGCTCGGCGTGCTCGTGGCCGTCGAGACCGAGGGCGATGCCGATGCGGCCGGCGCGATCGGCCGGCAGATCGCCATGCATGTCGCCGCGACCAACCCGATGGCGATCGATGTCGACGATCTCGACCCGGCCGCCATCGAGCGCGAGCGCGCGATCTTCTCCGAGCAGGCCAAGGCCTCCGGCAAGCCCGAGAACATCATCGAGAAGATGGTCGAGGGCCGGCTGCGCAAGTTCTACGAGGAGGTCTGCCTTCTCAAGCAGTCCTTCGTGATCAACCCGGACCTGACCGTCGAGCAGGCGCTCAAGGAAGCCGAAAAGGACATCGGCGCGCCGGCCAAGGTCACCGCGTTCGAACGCTTCGCGCTGGGCGAGGGCGTCGAGAAGGAAGAAAGCGACTTCGCCGCCGAGGTTGCCGCAGCCGCCAAGGGCTGAGGCTCCCGCCTCATGACGGCCGGGTCGCGGCCGCAACGACTGCGGGCATCGCGTGACAAGGCGGTGCCCGTGTTGTATCGGGACGCAACGATTCCGCCCGCCCTTCCAGCGAACCCTTCATGACCGATCCGATTGCCTACAAACGCGTGCTGCTCAAAGTGTCCGGCGAGGCGCTTATGGGCAATCAGGGTTTCGGCATCGACGTTGAGGTCGCCGACCGCATCGCAGCGGACGTCAAGCAGGCGGTCGATCTTGGCGTGCAGGTCGCCATCGTCATCGGTGGCGGCAACATCTTCCGCGGCGTGGCGGTGGCCTCGCGCGGCGGCGACCGGGTGACCGGCGACCATATGGGCATGCTGGCGACGGTGATAAATTCGCTCGCGCTGCGCACTTCGCTCGTCAAGTATGGTCTCGATGCCGTGGTGCTGTCGGCGATCGCCATGCCGCAGCTTTGCGAGAGCTTCTCGCAGCGCAAGGCGATGTGGAACATCGAGCAGGGCCGCGTGGTCATCTTCGCCGGCGGCACGGGCAATCCCTATTTCACGACCGATTCGGCCGCCGCGCTCAGGGCGGCCGAGATCGGCGCGGACGCGCTGCTCAAGGGCACGCAGGTCGACGGCATCTATTCGGCCGATCCCAAGACCGACCCCTCGGCCGAACGCTACGACCGGCTGACCCACGCCCAGGTCATTCAAAAGGGCCTGAATGTCATGGACATCGCGGCGGTGGCCTTGACCCGCGAGAACCGCATTCCCATCGTCGTCTTTTCGATCCACGAGCATGGGGGCCTCGCCCTCATCCTTAAGGGGCAGGGCCGCTCGACCGTCGTCCATGAATCCTAACGACCGACGTTCCGGAGGAACTGGTGCCATGAGTGAATTCGACATTGCCGATCTGACCCGGCGCATGGAAGGCGCCATCAATGCCTTCAAGAGCGATCTGAGCGGCCTTCGCACCGGCCGCGCCTCGGCATCCCTGCTCGATCCGATCATGGTGCCGGCCTATGGCAGCGAGATGCCGCTCAACCAGGTGGCCAACGTCACCGTGCCCGAACCGCGCATGCTGGCGGTCAACGTCTGGGACAAGTCGATGGTCAGCGCCGTCGAGAAGGCGATCCGCGAATCGACGCTCGGTCTCAATCCGATGACCGACGGCACCACCGTTCGCGTGCCGCTGCCCGAACTGAACGAGGAACGTCGCCGCGATCTGGTCAAAGTCGCGCACCAATACGCGGAAAATGCGCGGATTGCTGTGCGCCATGTGCGCCGTGACGGCATGGAGACCTTGAAAAAGCTCGAAAAAGACGGCGAGATCGGTCAGGACGAGAGCCGCTCGCAATCCGAGGCGGTGCAGAAGAAGACCGATCATTACATCGGCCGCATCGACGAACTGCTGGCCGAGAAAGAGACCGAAGTCCTTCAGGTTTGACGCGCACCCGTTTCCCATATCCAGTCCCGGCGCCCGGCGTCCCCACGGAGAGGTCCATTGCTGTCCAAAGCGCCCGTTGACGAGATCGCCGGTCCCGAACACGTGGCCATCATCATGGACGGCAACGGTCGCTGGGCCAATGCGCGCTCGATGCCGCGCGCCTTCGGCCACAAGGCCGGGGTGGAAGCGGTCCGGCGCACGGTCAGGGCAGCCCCGCGGTTCGGCATCCGGCACCTGACGCTCTACGCCTTCTCCTCGGAGAACTGGTCGAGGCCGCCCGACGAGGTGCGCGATCTGCTCGGCCTCTTGCGGCTCTACATCCATCGCGACCTGAGCGAACTGGCGGCGAACGGCGTGTGCGTGCGCGTCATCGGCGGCCGCGAAGGGCTTCAGCCCGATCTGCTCGACCTGATCGAGCGTGCCGAGCAGCGCACGCGCGGCAATGTTCGGCTCAACCTCAACATCGCCTTCAACTACGGCTCGCGCGACGAGATCCTCAGGGCTGCCCAGAAGCTGGTCGATCAGGCCCGTCAGAGCCCCGATTGCGACCGCCGCCTGACCAGCGCCGACATCACCGCGGCACTCGATACCGCCGGTCTGCCCGATCCCGACCTGATCATCCGCACCAGCGGCGAGATGCGTCTGTCCAATTTCCTGCTCTGGCAGGCCGCCTATTCCGAGTTCGTGTTTCTCGACTGCATGTGGCCGGACTTCGACGAGGCCGAACTGGTCCGGGCGCTTGAGGAATATGGCCGGCGCGAGCGCCGCTACGGCGCGGTGGCGACGGCGCGGGACGCCGCCCTATGAGCAATCTGGCCACCCGGGTCTGGTCCGGCGTGGTGCTCGGCACGATCTTCCTCCTGGCGACGCTGGCGGGCGGCACGCCCTTTGTCATCCTGGTCACGCTGATGGCCGCCGTCTTCTGGGCCGAATGGATCGGCATGAAGATGCCTGGCGCGGACGACCGGTTGCAGGGCACCGGCATTCTGGCGCTGATCGCATGCGCGCTGATCGTGCTGTTCGCGCCGGCGTCGGTCCAGGGCCTGCTGCTGGTTCTCGTGCTCGCGCTTTTCGCGATCGCCGCCATCGGCCTCAAGGACCGCCGCGCGATCGGCGGGTTCCTCTATGCCGCGCTGCTGCTGACGAGCCTTGGCCTCTTGCGCGGGCACTGGGGCTTTCAGCCGGGCCTGGTGGCGATCATCTTCCTGGTGGCCGTGGTCTGGGCAACCGACATCGGCGGCTACTTCGTCGGGCGCGCCGTCGGCGGGCCGAAGCTGGCGCCGCGCGTGTCGCCCAACAAGACCATCGCCGGCGCGCTCGGCGGACTTGCCGGCGCGATCGTTGCAGCCCTGATCGTCCATGCCGCGTTCGGCGTCTCGGGATGGGGCGCGGCGGCCGCACTGGCCGTTTTCCTGTCGGTCCTGTCGCAGGCCGGTGACCTGTTCGAATCATGGATCAAGCGGCGCGCCGGCGTGAAGGATTCAGGCCGCGTGATTCCGGGCCATGGCGGTGTCATGGATCGCGTCGACGGTCTTGTTTTCGCCGCGATTGGCCTATGGTTTGCATGTGTGCTCAGCGCCGGCATGACCGAGCCGGCCCGGGCCTTCTTCTGACCGCTTCCGGACGTTCCATGCTCGATTTCTTCGCCAATCTGGCTTCCACCGACGGCTTCATCATCGGCATCCTGCTGCCGTTCCTGTTCGTGTTGACGATCGTCATCTTTTTCCACGAGTTGGGGCACTATCTGGTCGGCCGCTGGTGCGGCATCGGCGCCAAGGTCTTCTCGGTCGGCTTCGGCCCGGAACTGGTCGGCTTCACCGATCGCCGGGGCACGCGCTGGCGGTTGTCGGCGGTTCCGCTCGGCGGCTACGTCAAGTTCATCGGTGACATGAACGCCGCATCGGCCGGCGCGACCGACGAAGACGATCTGACCGAAGAGGAGCGGCGTCAGGCCTTCCACACCAAGAGCGTGTGGCGCCGCGCCGCCACCGTCTTTGCCGGCCCGGCCGCCAACTTCATCCTGGCGGTGGTCATCTTCGCCTTCGTGCTGGCGCTGTTCGGCCGCACGGTCGCCGATCCCGTCGTCGCCGAACTGCGCGACGGTGGCGCCGCGCAGGAAGCCGGTCTTGAGGTGGGCGACCGGTTCGTCAGCCTCGATGGCCGACCCGTTTCGAGCTTTTCAGACGTTCAGCGCTACGTCGCCCCGCGCGCCGGCCAGCCGATCGACATGGTCGTCGAACGCGACGGCGCCGAGATTGCGCTGACAATCACGCCCGAGCGCCTGGAAATCGAGGACCGGTTCGGCAACCAGATCGAGCAGGGCATCATCGGCGTCGTCAACAATCCCGAACTCGGGCGCTACCGCGTGGAGACATACGGCCCGGTCGAGGCCGTCGGCCTCGGCTTTCAGGAAACCTGGTACGTCATCGCCCGCACCGGCGGCTATCTCGCGGGCGTCGTCACGGGCCGCGAGAACGCCGACCAGATCGGCGGACCGATTCGGGTCGCGCAGGTCTCCGGTCAGGTCGCCACGCTCGGTTTCGTCGCACTGCTCAACCTGACCGCGATCCTGTCTGTCTCCATCGGTCTTCTGAACCTGCTTCCGGTGCCGATTCTCGATGGCGGCCACTTGCTCTTCTACGCCTACGAGGCCGTGCGCGGCCGGCCGCTCTCCGAAGCCGCGCAGGAATATGGCTACAGGATCGGATTCGCGCTGGTTCTGGGCCTGATGGTGTTCGCGACGTGGAACGACATCACGATTCTTTTCGGCAGCGGATAGAACGTGACGCCACGCCGGCCGGCTGCGAAATCGGTCGGATTTGAGATATTTCGTTTACCATAGCGGGGCGCGATGCGTTGCGAAAACGCCACTAAGCGGCACAAGCTAAACGCTTTTTAACCCGACTGCTTGCGTGTGCGGAAAAACCCTGCAATACGGATTTCGGCATTTGAGTGATGGTTCTGGTCTGGCTCGGACCCAAGCAGATTGGGGACACTACCGCATGAAAGCGGCTCCTAGGTTTCTAAGCGCCGTCTCGGCAGCAGCTCTGGCGATTGCGCCGGCTGTCGGCGGTGCGGTGGCAGTCAGCGTGCTGACAACCGCAAGCGCACAAGCCGCTGTCGTTACGTCCATTTCCGTGCGCGGCAATCAGCGCGTCTCCGAACAGACGATCGCCGATTTCGTTGGCTACCGCTCAGGCCGCAACTATTCGGGTTCGGACATCAACGATGCCGTGCGTGCGCTGTTCCGCTCGGGCCTGTTCGCCAATGCCGCTGTCGTCACTTCCGGGTCGACGCTCGTCGTCACCGTCGAGGAGTATGCGACCGTCAACCAGGTGCTTTTCCAGGGCAACCGTCGGCTCGACGACGATCGCCTGCGTAACGTGGTGGAACTGACGCCGCGCAGCCGCTTCGAACAGGCGATTCTCGATGCGGACGTCGAGGCGATCGTCGAGGCCTACAGCCGCACCGGCCGCAGCGACGTGACGGTCAATGCCAGCGTCGTCGATCTGGGCGAGAACCGGGTCAACGTGATCTTCCAGATCCTGGAAGGCGACCGGACCAAGATCGCGCGAATCAATTTCACCGGCAACAACGCGTTCGGCGACCGCCGCCTGCAGGCGGTGATCTCGACCAAGGCGTCCAACCCGCTGTCCTGGCTGACGCGCAATGACGTCTATGACGATCAGCGTCTGGCGGCCGACGAGGAAGCGCTGCGCCGCTTCTATTTCAACCGCGGCTATGCCGACTTCCGGATCATCTCCTCGTCCGCCGAGGTCGATCCGTCGACCGGCAACATCGTCATCAACATCGAGGTCGACGAGGGCGATCGCTACACGTTCGGCAACATCGAGATCGACAGCACGGTCACCGGCGCCGACACGAACGCGCTCGCGCGCACCATCTCGACCCGGTCGGGAAGCGTCTACAGCGCCCGCGAGGTCGAGGACACGCTGATCTCCATGTCCGAACGGCTGGCCGGTGCCGGTTTCCCGTTCGCCGAGGTCACGCCCGTCGGCAACCGCAACTTCGACAACCGCACGATCGACGTCACCTATATCGTCGATCAGGGCCAGCGCGCCTTCATCGAGCGGATCGAGATCGTCGGCAACACCCGGACCCGCGACTACGTCATCCGCCGCGAGTTCGATGTTTCCGAAGGCGATGCGTTCAACCAGGTCCTGATCCGTCGCGCCCAGCGCCGCCTCGAGGCGCTCGACTTCTTCAGCACGGTGCGGATCTCCACGCGTCCCGGCTCTTCGCCCGACCGCGTCATCGTCGTCGTTCAGGTCGAGGACAAGTCGACCGGCGAGTTCGGTGCAGGCGTTGGCTATGCCACCGGCGGTGAGAACGAGGGCGTCAATCTCGAAGGTTCGATTTCCGAACGCAACTTCCTTGGCCGCGGTCAGGCGATCCGGATCGGCATCGGTGGCAGCACATCCTCGCGCACCTACAATTTGTCGTTCACCGAGCCCTACTTCCTCGGCTATCGTGTCGCCGCCACGTTCGGCCTCTACCAGAACCGCAACGATCTGGGCGACTACGAGCGCACTAGCACCGGCGGTACCGTGTCGTTCGGCCTGCCACTGACCGACGATCTGACGGCCAATGTCGGCTACAACTATCAGCGCGACGTTTATTCGGCCGATGGCACAGACTGTACCGATCTGCCGGGCGATCCGGACGCCAACTGCGGCGCGCCGGCCTTCGTTCAGGGCCGCATCGTCAGCGGTCAGGCACGGATCAAGTCCTCGGTCATCTACGGGCTCGTCTACAACACGATCGAGGATCGCAACGATCCGCGCGACGGCTTGTTCATGCGCGTGAACCAGGAAGTTGCGGGCCTTGGCGGCGATGCGCGCTTCATCCGGACCACGGCGGACGCGTCCTACTACATGACGCTCGCCGAGGATGCCGAGTTGATCGGCCTGCTGCGGGGCGGCGCCGGCAACGTGACCGGGCTTGGCCAGAGCGTCGAGGGCTTCGACCAGTTCGAGATGAGCCCGCGCCGGCTGCGCGGTTTCGCCTTCAACGGCATCGGTCCGCGTGATGCGGCCGGCAACTTCATCGGCGGCAAGACCTATTTCAACGCCACCGCCGAATTGCAGTTTCCGCTGCCCGCGCTGCCGCGCGATCTCGGCTTCAAGGGCGCTGTCTTCGCTGACGCGGCGACGCTGTTCGGCTCCGATGTCGCCGGTGCCCAGAACACCAATCTCGAATGGCGCGCTTCGGCCGGTCTCAGCGTGATCTGGCAGTCGCCCTTCGCTCCGCTGCGCTTCGATTATGCCTGGCCGCTGGTCAAGGAACCGCAGGACGACGAGCAGCGCTTCAACTTCTCGGTGTCGACCGCATTCTGATCGGCCTGTGAACGCCCGGCCAGCCGGCCGGGCGCAGCCAGTGGTGCCGCTTTGGCCATTGACCCGCATTTCCACCATGCCGACCTGCCGGCGACGCTTGGCCATCTGGTCAAGCTGGCCGGGATCGACCTCGGCGATGATGGCCTTCGGTCCGTGCAGATCCAGACGCTTGCGTCGGCCGCCGATCCCGCACCGGGCAGCCTCGTCTTCGTCGACAATGCCCGCGGCATCGATCTTCAGGCGCTTTCGGTCTGCGCGGCGGTGATCGGCGCGGATGATCTGCAGGACAGGCTACCGGCGGGACCCGTCCTCGTGCCGGCACGGCGGGCGCGCCATGTGTTTCAGGATATCGCGCTGGCGCTCTTTCCCGCCAGCATCGGGGACGCTTCGCCCTTCATCGATCCGGCCGCGACGCGGCCCACGCAACAGGGTGCGGTGATCGCCGAAAACGCGCGGCTCGAGGACGGTGTCGTCGTCGAAGCCGGCGCGATCATCGGCGATGGCGTCGAGATCGGCTCCGGGACTATCGTTGGCGCCAACGCGGTCATCGCGCGGGGCTGCCGCATCGGCCGCCACAGCCGCATCGGCGCCAACAGCACGATCCAGTATGCGCTGATCGGCGACCGCGTACGCATCCTGCCCGGCGCGGCGATCGGCCAGGACGGTTTCGGCTACGTGCCGCGCGAGGACGGCCTGCGCAAGGTGCCTCAACTCGGCCGTGTGATCATTCAGGATGATGTCGAGATCGGCGCCAACACCGCGGTGGATCGGGGCACGCTCGGCGACACGGTGATCGGGCAGGGCACCAAGATAGATAATCTGGTGCAGATCGCCCACAATGTGCGCATCGGAATGCACACGGTGATCGCCGGTCACTGCGGCATTTCCGGTTCGGTCACCATCGGCAGCGGCTGCATGATCGGTGGCGGGGTCGGCATCGCCGACCAGATCACCATCGGTGATAAGGTGCAGATTGCCGGCGGCTCTGGCGTCATGGACGACATTCCCTCCGGCGAACGGTGGGGCGGCTCGCCCGCCCGGCCGGCAAAGCAGGCGCTTCGCGAACTGCTGGCGTTGCGCAAGCTCGCCGATGACCGTAAGAGGTCGCCTCGATCCGAGTGAAACCGAACTGGGCCGCAATGACAGAAACAAAGACCGACGGCGCGCTCGGAACCGCCGATCTCGCCGACATCATCAAGGCCCTGCCGCACCGCTATCCGATGCTGCTCGTCGATCGCATCGTTGATATTGACGGGCTCGATTCGGCGGTCGGCATCAAGAACGTCACCTATAACGAGCCGCACTTTCTTGGCCATTTTCCCGGCAATCCGATCATGCCGGGCGTGCTGATTATCGAGGGGCTGGCGCAGACGGCAGGCGCGATCGGCATCCGCAGCCTGGGCATGGACAGGCCGGCGCTCGTTTATTTCATGTCGATCGACAAGGCGAAGTTCCGCAAACCCGTCGTCCCCGGAGATGTGCTCGAATACCACGTGCGGCTGATCAAGCGGCGCGGTTCGATCTGCCGTTACGAATGCATCGCCAGGGTCGCCGGCGAGACGGTCGCCGAGGCCGAACTGACCGCCATGCTTTCGCCCGACGACGCCAAGCGCGGCGGCGGGGTGTGATCATGGACGCAAAGCCCACATTCATCCATCCCACCGCGCTCGTCGAGACCGGCGCGCAACTGGGCGCGAACGTGCGCATCGGCCCGTTCTGCCATGTCGGCTCCGATGTGACGCTTGGCGACGATGTCGAGCTGATGAGCCACGTCTCGATCACCGGCCCGACCGAGATCGGCGCGGGTTGCACGGTTCATCCGCAGGCCGTTCTCGGCGGGGCGCCGCAGAACGCCGCCTACAAGGGCGAGCCCACGCGCCTGATCGTCGGCCGCAACGTGACGATCCGCGAAGGCGTGACCATGCACCGTGGCACCGGCAATGCGCGCGGCGAGACCGTTGTCGGCGACCATTGCATGTTTCTGGCCTATTCCCATGTCGCCCACGACTGCATCATCGGCGACCATGTCACCTTCGCCAACAACGTCATGATCGGTGGCCACGTGACCATCGGAGACCGGGTGATTGTCGGCGGTGGCGGCGCCATCCACCAGTTCTGCACGATCGGCAACAATGCCTTCATCGGCGGTCTGACCGGCGTCGCCCACGACGTCATCCCCTACGGCCTGGCGATGGGCAGCCGCGCCTATCTCAGCGGGCTCAACCTGGTCGGCATGAAGCGTGCCGGCATGAGCCGGGAGCAGATCGGTCGCGTCCGTCAGGCATTCAATGAACTGTTCGCAGACAACGGACTTTCGGTGCGCGACAACGCAAGGCGCCTGGCTTCGGACTTCGCCGACATCGAACCGGTCCAGCAGATCGTCCATTTCGTGCTCGAACAGGCCAAGCGCCAGCTCACCACCCCGCTCAGCGGCGCGGGCGCGCGCAAGGCCGAAGGCCGCGCGGAGTAAACGATGGCCCGGGCGCCCGAGGACGGTTCCGGCGCACCGATCGCGATCATCGCCGGGGGCGGGCAGGTGCCCGTGCATCTCGCCCGGTCGATGGCCGATCGCGGCCTTTCGTTCGTGGTCGTCATGCTCAAGGGTGATGCCGATCCGGCGCTCGCCGCCTATGACCACATCGCGGTGAACCCGGTCGAACTGGCGCGCTTCAAGCGCTTCATGCTTGATCGTGGCGTGCGAACGGTCACGCTGGTCGGCTCGGTCCGCGGCCGGCCCGACATCGGGCGCTTCCGCCCCGACTGGACGACCCTGCGCTTCATCGGCCGCATCGTCGGCGCTCTTGGCCGGGGTGACGACGCGCTGCTGCGCGCCGTGGTACGCATGATGGAAGACGGCGGGCTCACCGTCGTCGGGGCCCACGAACTCGAGCCCGATCTGGTCGCGCCCGCCGGCCTGCTGGGGTCGGTCGCGGTACCAAGGGGGCAGCGCGCGTCGATCGACACCGGGGTTGCGGCCGCCACCACGCTCGGCGCGCTCGATGCCGGCCAGGCTGTGGTCGTCGTCGGTCGGCGCGTTGTCGCGCTGGAAGGCGCCGAAGGCACCGACGCCATGATTGAACGCGTCGCGCAGTTGCGCGCGATCGGCCGGCTCGGCCGCAAGAAGGGGGGCGTCCTCGTGAAGCTGCGCAAGCCGGGCCAGGATATCAGGGTCGACATGCCGACGATCGGCCCGCAGACGGTGCGCAACGCCGCCGCCGCAGGCCTTTCCGGCATCGCAGTCCACGGCGAAAACACGCTCGTCATGGATCGGGCCGCGACGGTCGAGGCGGCCGACCGGGCCGGCCTGTTTCTGGTCGGCCTGACGCCCGATCCCGTGGCGTTGATCGCGGGGGAGGGGCCGGGATGACCGGTGACGTCGCGCGCGCGCCGCTGATCGGCATCGTCGCCGGGGAGACCTCGGGCCAGCTCTTGGCGGCCGAACTGATCGAGGCGCTAAATGCCCGGCTCGGCGCGCCGGCCCGGCTGATCGGCGTCGGTGGCCCGCCGCTCGATGCACTCGGCCTCAACTCGCTGTTCGACGCGGACGAAATCGCCCTGATGGGGTTGAGCGCGGTACTCAAGAGCCTGCCGCGTCTCGCCCGTCGCATCGGCCAGACCGCCGATGCGCTGATCGCGGCAAAACCCGACTGCCTGATCATCGTCGACAGCCCCGATTTTTCGCTGCGCGTCGCGCGACGGGTGAAGCTGCGGCTGCCGCATTTGCCGGTCGTGAAGTATGTCGCCCCGACGGTCTGGGCCTGGCGGCCCGGCCGCGCCCGCGACATGGCGGCCTTCGTCGACCATGTCCTGGCGATCCTGCCGTTCGAGCCGCAGGTGATGGCTGATCTCGGCGGGCCGGAGACACACTATGTCGGCCACCGGCTGATGGCGGACGCGGAGCTTGAGCGCTGCTGGCAGGCCAACCGCACGCGCGGCCCACGCGCCCAGGGCGACGATACGATCAACCTGCTTCTGCTGCCCGGCTCACGCCGCTCGGAGGTGCGCGCCCTGCTCGGCGATTTCCGCCGGGCTGTCGAAATCCTGCGCGAGCGGGGCCGGGCGCTGTCCATCAGCCTGCCGACGCTTCCGCATCTGGAGCGACCGGTGCGCGATCACGTTCTGGAATGGCCCGACATGGTGCGCGTGACAACCGGGCGTGAAGCACAGATCGAGGCCTATGGACGTGCCGACGTGGCGCTGGCGGCATCGGGCACCGTCCTGCTCGAACTGGCGTTGGCCGGCGTGCCGGCGATTTCGTGCTACCGCGCCGATCCGCTGATCCGGCGTGTCGCCGAACGAATGCTGACGACCTGGTCGGCGGCGCTGCCCAACATCATCGCCGACAAGGTGGTGATCAACGAATATTATGACGAGATGATCCGGCCGGGCATGCTGGCGCGGCTGGCCGAAACGCTCGCGCGCCCCGGCAGTGCCGAACGGGCCCGCATGATGGATGACTATGCGGATATCCGCGCCCGCATGAGCGTTGACGTGCCGCCCAGCGAGAAGGGCGCGGACATCGTCGCCGCGGCCCTGCGTCGCGATGGCTGAACGAGACGGGGCTGCCGGCGGCCCCTTGACCTCAGCGCTTTGAGAGCGGGATGTAGTCGCGCTGCGGCTCGCCGGTATAGAGTTGTCGCGGCCGGCCGATCTTCTGGCTCGGATCCTCGATCATTTCCTTCCACTGGGCGATCCAGCCGACGGTGCGCGCCAGCGCGAACAGCACTGTGAACATGTTGGTCGGAAAGCCCAGCGCCTTCAGCGTGATGCCCGAATAGAAGTCGATGTTCGGATAGAGCTTTTTTTCGATGAAATACTCGTCGGTCAGCGCGATCTGCTCAAGCTCCATGGCGACCTCGAGCATCGGATCGTCCTTGATGCCCAGTTCGCCGAGCACCTCGTGCGTCGTCTTCTGCATGATCTTGGCGCGCGGATCGTAGTTCTTGTAGACCCGGTGGCCGAAGCCCATCAGGCGGAACGGATCGTCCTTGTCCTTGGCGCGGTCGATGAACTCGGGAATGCGGTCCGGCGTGCCGATCTCGGCCAGCATGTTCAGCGCCGCCTCGTTGGCGCCGCCATGCGCCGGTCCCCAGAGGCATGCGATGCCGGCTGCGATGCAGGCGAACGGATTGGCGCCCGACGAGCCGGCGAGCCGCACCGTCGAGGTCGAGGCGTTCTGCTCGTGGTCCGCGTGCAGGATGAAGATGCGGTCCATGGCGCGGGCCAGCACCGGATTGACCTCATACTCCTCGCACGGCACCGCAAAGCACATGCGCAGGAAGTTCGAAGCGTAGTCCAGATCGTTCTTCGGATAGACGAAGGGTTGGCCGATCGAATATTTGTAGGCCATCGCCGCGATCGTCGGCATCTTGGCGATCATGCGCAGGCTGGCGACCATGCGCTGGTGTTCGTCCGAAATGTCGGTGGAGTCGTGATAGAAGGCCGACAGGGCGCCGGCGACGCCGCACATGATGGCCATCGGGTGCGCATCGCGGCGAAAGCCGGTGAAGAACCGGTTCATCTGCTCGTGCACCATCGTGTGGTGCGTCACGCGGTAGTCGAAATCGGCCTTCTGCGTCTTGTTGGGCAGCTCGCCGTAGAGCAGCAGATAGCAGGTCTCCAGGAAGTCGCCATGCTCGGCGAGCTGGTCGATCGGATAGCCGCGATGCAGCAGGATGCCATTGTCGCCGTCGATGAAGGTGATCTTGGATTCGCAGCTCGCCGTCGAGGTGAAGCCCGGATCGTAGGTGAACTTGCCCGTCTGCGCATAGAGCTTCGAGATGTCGATGACTTCCGGACCCACGCTGCCCGATTTCACGGCGAAGGAGTGTTCGGCGTCATCCACGTTCAGCGTTGCACTCTTGTCAGCCATAACCTCTCCTCCTGTCGTCGTGTGGGATTCCGCTTCCTGTCCGGTGCCGCGCTGCGCAGGGGGTCCGGGGGCGGATTGTGGTTTGCGGTTTGCTAGCCCATTTGCCGATGGGTGCCAAGCTAGCCCAAAGCCCTATTGTGCGACGCACAAATCACGTTGCCGCCACCGGGTCAAGCCATCTGGTCGGCGATACGGCCGAGCGATTCCTCGCGACCGAGCACCGCGAGCACGTCGAAGACGCCCGGTGACGTGGCCCGTCCCGTCAGGGCCGCGCGCAGCGGCTGCGCGACCTTGCCCAGTTTCAGCTCTTGGCTTTCGGCGAAGGCGCGCACCGCGGCGTCCAGGTGATCGGCGTCCCATGTCCCGACGGCCGAAAGCGCGGCATGGGCGCCCGTCAGCATGGCGCGCGCATCCTCGGTCAGGATGCCGGCGGCTTTCTCGTCGAGCGCGAGCGGGCGGACGGCGAACAGGTAGCCTGCGCTGTCGACGAGCTGCACCAGGGTGCGCGCTCGCTCCTTCAGGCCCGGCATGGCAGCCAGAAGCTGGCCGCGCCTGTCATCGTCCAGTCGGCCCGCGATCGCCGCGCCGCCTTCGATCTCCGGCAGCAGAGCTTCGATCCGCTCGACCAGATAGGCATCGTCCGCCTGGCGGATGTAATGGGCGTTCAGAGCCTCGAGCTTGGCGATGTCGAAGCGCGCCGCGCCCTTGTTGATGTCGGTGACCTCGAACCACTCGATCATCTGGTCGGTCGACATGATCTCGTCGTCTCCATGGCTCCAGCCGAGCCGGGCCAGATAGTTGCGCAGCGCCTCGGGCAGATAACCCATGGCGCGGTAGGCCTCGGCGCCAAGCGCGCCGTGCCGCTTGGACAGTTTCGCCCCGTCCGGTCCGTGGATCAGCGGAATGTGCGCCATGACCGGCGCCTCCCAGCCCAGATGACCGTAGATGATCTGCTGGCGCGCGGCGTTGGTCAGATGGTCGTCGCCACGGATGATGTGGGTGACGCCCATGTCGTGGTCGTCGACGACCACCGCCAGCATGTATGTCGGCGAGCCGTCAGAGCGCAGGATCACGAAATCGTCCAGATCGACGTTCGGAAAGCGCACGTCGCCCTGCACCTGGTCGCGCACGACCGTTTCGCCCTCGCGCGGCGCCTTGATGCGGATCACCGGATCGATGCCTTCGGGCGCTTCGGCCGGATCGCGATCGCGCCAGCGCCCGTCATAGCGCGGCGGCCGGCCCACGGCCCGCGCCTGTTCGCGCATGGCGGCGAGTTCTTCCTGGCTGGCGTAGCAGCGATAGGCGTTGCCCGCCTCGAGAAGCTGATGGGCGATTTCCGCATGCCGTTCGGCCCGCGCCGCCTGCGAGACCGGCTCGCCGTCCCAGCCGATGCCGAGCCAGCTCAGACCGTCCAGGATCGCCGCGACCGCGGCCTTCGTCGACCGGGCGCGGTCGGTGTCCTCGATCCTGAGCAGCATCTTGCCGCCGGTGTGGCGGGCGTAGAGCCAGTTGAACAGCGCGGTGCGCGCGCCGCCGATGTGCAGGTAGCCCGTGGGCGAGGGGGCAAAGCGCGTGACAACGCCGCTCGTCATGGTCCGCTCCGGTTCTGTTGGCAGTGGGCCGTCAGTGCTGGCACGGCCGATGGCGGCCAATACATGTGAAGGCCGCAGATGTCGCGCTCTGGTACCACACAATTGCCAACTTGCAAGCGCGCCCGCCCGGCCGCAGGATGACCGGGGTCACGGCTGAGGACGTGGCCGTCAGGGTGGCGTCGTGGCGGGTCCGGGTGAGACAACGACCAGGAAGCGACGTGGCTGGGAACCGGTAGCGGACGAGACCGCCGCACCGGCCGAATGCCGCGCGTTCCTGCATGCGCCTGCAATTCCGAAGAGACCGACATCGGCTGAAAAACGCGCCGAGCGCACGGCCGCCGAAATCCCGGCGCCTGCACCGGCCGCACCGTCTCCGCGCGCCCGCCCGCGCCTTCAGGCCCTGCGCGCGCGATGGACGGCGCATCTGGCGCGCGCGCTCGACGACGAGGCGGCGTTCGGCACGCCTTTCCTGCTCGTCCCGGTCCTGCTGCTCGTCGGCGTCGCAGGCTATTTCGCGCTGCCGGCCGAACCGGCGGCCCACAATTTGCCGCTGGCGCTGGGCTTTTGTGCCTTGCTGTGGCACATCGCCCGGTCACGCTCGCGACCGGTTGCGCGGGTGCTGCTGACGGGCGTGCTGCTGCTCGCCGGCATGGCGCTGGCGCAATGGCACACCATGGCACAGGCGACGCAGATGCTCGGCGCGGAAGTCACCACCCATCTGACCGGCCGGATCGTGCGCATGGAGCAGCGGCCCGACGGGTCGGTCCGCTACACGCTCGATGTGCTGGCGACCGAGCGGCCGCGGCTTCGGCACGTGCCCGACCGGCTGCGCGTGACCGCCCGCGTCCCGGTAAGCGACGTGCGCGCGGGCGACGGACTGAAAGGGGTCGCGCGGCTGTTCCCGCTGTCCGGTCCGGCCCGGCCGGGCGGCTACGATTTCACATTTCACGGCTATTTCGCCGGCCATGGCGCCAACGGCTTCTTCTACGGCGCGCCGGAAAAGGTCGCCGCGCCACCGCCGGACGGTTGGCGCGCGGCCGTCGCGGCACGGCTGCAGAACGCCCGGCTGTGGCTCGGCCAACGCATCCGCGCGGCCGCGCCCGGCGAAGCCGGCACGGTCGCCGCCGCGCTCGTCAATGGCGACAAGTCGGCGATCCCCGAACCGGTCAACGAGGCGCTGCGCATCTCCGGCCTTGCGCACATTCTGACAATATCTGGCCTTCATATGGCCCTCGTCGCCGGCACGGTGATGATCGGGCTGCGGGCGGGCCTTGCCCTGTCGGGTCCGCTGGTGGCCGGACACGCGGTCAAGAAGCATGCGGCGCTCGTAGCGCTGGCGGCGATCTTCGTCTATCTGTTCATGGCCGGGGCGGGCGTCGCCACGCAGCGCTCCTTCACCATGCTGGCGGTGATGCTCGCGGCGCTGCTGCTCGACCGGCGCGCCATATCCAAACGCAACCTGGCGATCGCGGCGATCGTCATCATCGCGCTGCATCCGGCCGCCGTCGTCGGGCCCAGCTTCCACATGTCGTTTGCGGCGACGCTCGCCCTGATCGCGCTCTACGACCTCTGGAACCGCCGCCGCGCAGAGCGGGCAAGCCGAAGCCCGGCGAAACCGCGGCCCGAGGGGATCGCGGCCGCCGGCAGTGGCGCGTTTCGCTTCTTCGTCGCGCTCGCCGCCACATCGCTGGTCGCCGGCGCGGCGAGCGGGCTCTATGCCGCCTACCACTTCCAGCGCGTCGCCGTTCTGGGCCTCGTGACGAACCTTGCGGCGATGCCGATCGTCTCGCTGATCACCATGCCGCTGGCGATCCTGGCGACGCTGGCCATACCGTTCGGTGTCGATGGCCCGCTCTACGCGATGATGGCGGCCAGCGCGGGCTGGATCCTCGCCATAGCCCAATGGGTCGCCGCCCGTTCGCCGGACGGCATGGTCGGCGCCATGTCGAACGCGGCGATGCTGTGGGCGACGGCCGCCATGGTCTGGTTTTGCGTGTGCCGCACGTGGCTGCGCTGGGGCGCGGTGCTGCCGGCGCTGGCCGCGACGATGTTCATGGGCCAGCGCGACCTGCCCCTGGCGGTGATCTCCGAGGACGGCCGCCAGATGGCCGTCGTCGGCACCAGCGGCGCACTCGCCGTGAACAGGGCGCGGCCGAACGCGTTCATCGTCGAGCAATGGCAGCAGGCCTATGCGGCGCGGACGGTGATCAAGCCGGTTGGTCTGGAAGACGGTGTTGCAGAATGGGTGCTCCCGGACGCGGCAGCGGCGGTTCCTGCGCATCGCGCGGCCGATGCCGAGCCGGGCGGTCGCCGCGCGCAAGGCGCCGACCCTGTCGCCCCGATGCGCTGCGCCGAACAAATCTGCATCGCGACGGTCTGGCGCGGCGCCGAGCGATACGATCTTGTGATCCTGTCAGCGCCTTTTCCAGACGGTCCCACGAACGCGACGGCGGAGACCGGTGGGTTGAAGGCTATCGATGCAGAGGCCCATGACGGCGGCCACCACCACGCGTCCGTCCTCTGCGGGCGGTTCGATCTGATCGTTCTCGCCTACGCGCCGGCGGAGTCACCCTGCGACGACGGAACGCTCGTGCTCACGGCACGGGATCTGGCGTTCGCCGGCAGTGCGGAGATCAGACCTGCGCCGCGGGGTCGTCTGCGAACTCGGGAAAATGGAACGGCACCCGACCCGCCGCATGAAACAAGGCTTTCGCAGGAAACCGCACCGCAGACCCGGTCCGAATCGGAACGCTTGGAGGCCGAGGCGGGGACCGCAAAGAAGAGTGGCGCGGTTTCGCCAAGGCTCGCCGTCCGCCACGCCGTCTCGACGCCGTTGCGCCCCTGGCATGACGCTCGCCGCTGGAGCCGGGCCGCGCGCAATCTGGCACCCTATTGACCGCCTACCGATCGCGCGGACCCGGCCGCGACCACCGGTCGACCGGCCGCTTGTGCCGCGTCAGTAGCGCCGTACGAGGCCCACGAGCCGGCCCTGGATGCGCACCCGGTCGGGGCCGAAGATGCGGGTCTCGTAGGCAGGGTTGGCCGCTTCGAGTGCGATCGAGGCACCTTTGCGCCGGAAACGCTTGAGCGTGGCTTCCTCTTCGTCGACGAGAGCGACGACGATCTCGCCCGGATTGGCGGTGTCGGTGCGCTTGATGACGACCGTGTCGCCATCGAGAATACCGGCCTGGATCATCGAATCGCCCTCGACATCGAGCGCGTAATGCTCGCCCTTGCCCATCATGTCCGGCGGCACGGAAAGGACACGCGTCTGGTTCTCGATCGCTGAAATCGGCACGCCCGCGGCGATCTTGCCCATCACCGGAACGGCCCGGTCGTCATTGGCGCCGGCCTGCGGCATCGCTGGCGGCGATTCGGCCGGTGCCGACGGGCGGCCGAGACCGCCTTCGACGACGCTCGGCGAAAAACGCTGGCGCACCTGGTTAATCGGCTGCATCGCGTCGGGCAGCTTGATCACTTCGAGCGCACGAGCGCGATTGGGCAGGCGGCGGATGAAGCCGCGTTCCTCGAGCGCCGTGATCAGGCGATGGATGCCCGACTTGGAGGCCAGGTCCAGCGCTTCCTTCATCTCGTCGAAGGAAGGAGGGACACCGGTCTCCTTGAGCCGCTCATTGATGAACATCAGAAGGTCGAGTTGCTTGCGCGTCAGCATGGCGATTCCGGAAACAAACGAAAACAAACGTCGAACAGACGTTAACTGTTCCAGTTGTGTTCCGCAAGCAATAAAATCCGGTTAACCGCCGGCCGATTTCCTTTGCGCGCCGCGTTACCGGCCCTCCGGGCGCGGAATCACTGGCGCGGACGCAGCATCAGGCCGAAGGAAAGGGCGCTCGCGCCCGTCAGGACGGCAACTGCGACGGTCACTGCGTAAATCGTGAACATGGGAACCTCCCGATTGCTTGTGTTGTCGACTATGCTTCCAACAACGACATGCGGATGTGCGAAGTTGCACACGGGGCGGTCAAAGCAACGTGAACGGCGCGCGCCGATCGCCGGTTATGGGGAGCGATCCATGAAGACGATCATGAAAATTGCGCCGATCGGCATGGTTTTGGCGGTCCTTTCGGGGAGCCCGGCCGCCGCCACCGGCACGGTGGAATGCACGGGCGCCGACAGCGCCGATGCCAGTGTCTTCCTGTCGGTCGGCCGGCTTCCGGTCCTCGCCGTCCTGGGCGCCGTGATCGAGGCGGAGGGGACGACCTATGCAACCGACACGGACGTCAATCCGGATGCGGAACCCATCGTCTTCGGACAGGGCTTCTCCGATGGCGACCGGCTGCGCGCCGATTTCACCGATCCGAACATCGAGCAAATCCTCGTGAGCGTGCGAATCGAGCGCGCCTTCGAGGACAAGGCCGGCGCGGAGGCGGGCATCGTGCGTGTCGCCGGCCGGGGCGCCTGGCCAATCGTCTGCGTCTCGGGCTGAGGGCGGCCGGCCAGCGCCTGCCTTCGGGCGCGAGGGGCTTTGCAGGCGCGCCATATTTGCCTACACGCTTCCCATGACCCAACGCACGGCGATCTATGCGGGTTCGTTCGATCCGCTGACCAACGGCCACCTTTCGGTGCTGCGCGCGGGCCTGGTGCTGTTTGATCGCGTCACCGTGGCGATCGGCGTGCATGCGGGCAAGAAGGGCCTGTTCGCTTTCGAGGAACGCGAACGGCTTATCCATGCGGCGCTCGGGGAGACCGGTCTCGCCGGCGAACGGGTTTCGGTGGCCGCGTTCGACGGGCTGGTGGTTGAGGCCGCGCGCGCGCACGGCGCCATCGCCATGCTGCGCGGTCTGCGCGATTCGACCGACTATGCCTACGAGATGCAGATGGCGGGCATGAACACGGCCATGGCGCCGGACATCGAGACGGTCTTCGTGCCGGCCGAGGCCGAGACGCGTCCCATCGCGGCCACATTGGTGCGCCAGATCGCGGCGATGGGCGGCGACGTTTCCCCCTTCGTGCCGCCATCGGTGGAAAAGGCGCTGCGTGCGCGCTTTTCCGCCTGAACCCGATCCACTTGAACGAGGCACCTTGATGCGTTTGACACGACGAACCCTGACCGCGGCGGCCGCCGGCATGGCGCTGGCGATGACCATGGCCGGTCCCGTGACCGCCCAGTCCGACCCGGAAAACACGCTGATCATCGAACTCAAGGACGGCGAGGTGGTGATCGACCTGCGGCCGGACCTTGCACCGCGCCATGTCGAGCAGATCAAGACGCTCGCCCGCCAGGGCGCCTATGACAATGTCGCCTTCCACCGGGTCATCGACGGCTTCATGGCGCAGACCGGCGACGTCCAGTTCGGCGACATGGAAGACGGGTTCGCGCCCGGTCGCGCCGGCACAGGCGGCTCTGATCTGCCCGACCTTCCGGCCGAATTCTCCGACGAGCCGTTCGTACGCGGCACCGTCGGCATGGCGCGGGCCCAGAACCCCGACTCGGCCAACTCGCAATTCTTCATCATGTTCGACGAGGGCCGCTTCCTCGACGGGCAGTACACGGTGGTCGGCAATGTCGTCAGCGGCATGGAGCATGTCGACAACATCAAGCGCGGCGCCCAGGCCCGGAATGGCGCGGTCGATGATCCCGACCGGATGATCGACGTCACCGTCGCGGCGGACCGATAGGCCGCTCATCACCAGCAAACACGGAGAGGGAACGCAATTGACCTACAAGGACCCCGAGAACACGCTCGTCCTGGAAACCACCAAGGGCACGGTGGTGATCGAAATGAAGCCCGATCTGGCGCCCGGCCATGTCGACCGCATCAAGGAACTGGCACGCGCCGGTGACTATGACGGCGTCGTCTTCCACCGCGTCATCGACGGCTTCATGGCGCAGACCGGCGACGTGCGCTTCGGCAAGCAGGGCGGACCGCACTTCGACCCGGCCCGTGCCGGCATGGGGGGCTCGTCCCGGCCGGACCTGAAGGCCGAGTTCTCCAACGCCAACCATGCCCGCGGCACCTGCTCGATGGCGCGGGCACAGAACCCCAACTCGGCCAACTCTCAGTTCTTCATCTGCTTTGAGGACGCTTCGTTCCTCGATGGCCAGTACACGGTCTGGGGCGAGGTGATCGACGGCATGGACAATGTCGACCAGATCAAGCGCGGCGAGCCGGTTCGCGATCCCGATTCGATCGTGTCGATGAAGGTCGCGGCGGATCTTTGATCAATGCGGGCGGGCTGACTTCCGTGCGATGCGACCGTGTCGTCTGCCTGGAGGTCCTTCAACCGCTAGACCGACGGTCCGCCCATGCGCGTCGATGAATTCGATTTCGAGCTTCCCGAAGACCGCATCGCGCTGAGGCCTGCGAGCCCGCGCGATGCGGCGCGCATGCTCGTCGTGCGCGGCGACACGCTGACCGATGCGGGCGTCATGGACCTGCCGTCCTTCCTGTCGGCCGGCGACCTGATGGTGTTCAACGACACGCGCGTCATTCCCGCCCAGCTCGAAGGCACCCGCGAGCGCGACGGCCAGATCGCCACGATCGGCACCACGCTGCACATGCGCACCGCGCCGAACCGCTGGATGGCATTCGCGCGCGGCGCGAAAAAACTCAAACCCGGCGACCGAGTCCGCTTCGGCGAGACCGGCGATGCGTGTCTTCTCGGCACGCTCGATGCGTCCGTCATCGCAAAAGGCGAGGGCGGCGAGGTGGAACTGGCCTTCGATCTGGCCGGTCCCGACCTCGATGCGGCGATCGCCTTGGCGGGCCACATTCCGCTGCCGCCCTATATCGCCTCGAAACGTGCCGACGACGAACGCGACCGCGCCGACTATCAGACCGTCTATGCGCGTGAGGACGGCGCCGTCGCCGCGCCCACGGCCGGCCTGCACTTCACCGACAGGCTGTTCGACAAGCTCGATGCGGCCGGCATCAACCGCGCCTTCGTCACGCTGCATGTCGGCGCCGGCACCTTCCTGCCGGTCAAGGCCGACAATACCGAAGACCACAGGATGCACGCCGAGATCGGCCATGTCTCCGAGGCGACCGCCGCGCTGATCAACCAGACCCGTGCGCGGGGCGGCTCGATCGTCTCGGTCGGCACGACCTCGCTGCGCCTGCTCGAAAGCGCCGCCGATGAGGCGGGCACCATCCAGCCGTTCGCCGGCGCGACCGACATCTTCATCACGCCCGGCTACCGGTTCCGCTGCGTCGATGTGCTGATGACCAATTTCCACCTGCCGCGCTCGACCCTTATGATGCTGGTCTCGGCCTTTGCCGGGCTCGGGACCATGCGGCGCGCCTATGCCCATGCGATCGACGCCGGTTACCGCTTCTATTCCTACGGCGATTCCAGCCTGCTGTTCCGGAACGATCCCGATGGCTGAATTCGGCTTCGCCCTTCACGCGACCGACGGCGGCGCGCGGCGCGGCACGGTGACGACCGGGCGCGGCGCCATCGCGACGCCTGCCTTCATGCCCGTCGGCACGGCCGGCACGGTCAAAGGCCTCTATCTCGATCAGGTCAAGGACGCCGGCGCCGACATCATCCTTGGCAATACCTACCACCTGATGCTGCGCCCCGGCGCCGAGCGGATCGACCGGCTCGGCGGGCTGCACCGCTTCATCGGCTGGGACAGGCCGATCCTGACCGATTCGGGCGGTTTCCAGGTAATGAGCCTGTCCGCGCTGCGGCAGATGAGCGAAGAGGGCGTCACCTTCAAGAGCCACGTCGACGGCGCCATCCACGAAATGAGCCCGGAACGCTCGATCGAGATCCAGGGGCTTCTGGGCTCGGACATCCAGATGCAGCTCGACGAGTGCGTCGCGCTGCCGGCCGACGCGGACACGATGAAGGCGGCGATGGAACTGTCGCTGCGCTGGGCCGAGCGCTGCCGGGTCGCTTTCGGCGACCAGCCGGGCAAGGCGATGTTCGGCATCGTGCAGGGCGGCGATGACGAGAGCCTGCGCGAACAATCGGCCCGGGCGCTCACCGCGATGGATTTGAAGGGCTACTCGATCGGCGGTCTGGCGGTGGGAGAGCCGCAGGAGGTCATGCTGGCCATGCTGGACGTCGTCTGCCCGATCCTGCCGGCGGAAAAGCCGCGCTACCTGATGGGCGTCGGCACGCCCCAGGACCTTTTGCGCTCGGTCGCGCGCGGGGTCGACATGTTCGATTGCGTCATGCCCACCCGTTCGGGCCGGCACGGGCTCGCCTTCACGCGGCGCGGGCGCGTCAACCTGAAGAACGCCCGCCACGCCGAAGACCACCGGCCGCTCGACGATCAGATGGCATGCCCGGCCTCGCGGGACTATTCACGCGCCTATCTGCACCATCTGATCCGGTCGGGCGAGATGCTCGGCATGATGCTGCTGAGCTGGCACAACACGTTCTATTATCAGTGGCTTATGCGTGAGATGCGCAGCGCGATCGAGCAAGGCCGCTTCGCTGCGTTCGCCGCCGAGACCGAGGCGGTGTGGGAGCAGGGCGACATCGAAGCGCTTTGATGCGCTTTGCGGGCTTCGGACCTCTTGCCCCCACCCTTCATCCCTCCCCCGCACGCATGGAAGGGAGGACCTCTGCATTCAGCCTTGGCGTCAGGATTTGCGCCAGGCGCATGATCTGGTCGAGTGGCGCGGTTTCGATGTCTTCCCTCCCACGCGTGCGGGGGAGGGATGAAGGGTGGGGGTCTTGGTTCAGGCGGGGCTACGATGTCACGTCATCCCCGCAGCGCCCTTGCGCAGGTTCACGCCATCCACTTTCCAGGAGCCGTCAGGCTGCTGTTCCATGTAATAGACCGCGGTCCAGTCGCTGCCGTCGGGCGCGCGGATGAGCACTTCCTGCACGATCCTGCCGTCCGGCATCGCCTCGGTCCGGCCGAACGCGTAGTTTCCGGGCCGGAGAACGGGCAGATAGCCGCCCTGGACCATGGACATGAACCGGTCGAGCGTCGGGTACAGGCGTTTGATATCCTCGGATGCATGGCCGTAGGCACGGTCGAAATCGCCGGTGAGAAAGCTCTCGAGCTGATCGGTGATGACGGTGCGGGCGGCGCCCTCGTCGGCGTTGGCCTCATCGGCGGGCGCCAACAGAAACGCCAGCGCCAGCGCGAAAAGCGACGCGATGGCCATCGCCATGGGGATCAGGCGGGGTCGATTGGGCATGGGACACCTCCTTTTCCTTTCCCAACATAGGCGCTCGGGGCGCCATGGCAAACCGGCTGCCGGCGGCGAGGGCGGCGCCTTGCGCGCCTTCGGCAAATGGGGCACATGCCGGCCATGACTGGCATTTCGCCCTATACGCCGCGCGCGCTCGACCACTGCGTCCTGCCGGTCGCGGAACTGAGCATCGCCCGGGCGCGCCTCGAAGCGCTCGGCTTCATCGTCGCCGGGGACGCCAGGCATCCGTTCGGTACGGAGAACGCCTGTGTGTTCTTCGCTGACGGCACCTACCTGGAGCCGCTCGCCATCGACCAGCGCGAGACCTGCGAACGCACCGCACAGAGGGGCAACGTCTTCACCGCGCGCGATCAGGCCTACCGTTTCCGCAATGGCGACAATGGTTTTTCGGCGATCGCGCTCGCCACCGATGATGCCGATGCCGACCACAAGCGGTTCCGGCAGGACGGCATCTCGGCCGGGCGCAAGCTCCTGTTCGGGCGCACCATGACCGACCCCGAGGGTCGGTCCGGCCGGGCGACCTTCAAGAACGCGTTTGCCGCCGATCTGCGTTCGCCCGACAGCTTCTTCTTCTGCTGTCAGCGTGTGGCCATGCCCGACATCGACCGCTCGGCGCTGACCCGCCACGAAAACGGCGTCACGGGGATCGCCGGCATCGTCGCATCGGAAGCCAATCCGACGGACTTCCAGTATCTCCTGCAGGATGTGTTCAACAATCGCGAGACGCAGGCGCACTCGTTCGGCATCGACATCGCCATGGCCAACGCCGTGTTCGACGCGATGACGCCAGAGGGGCTGCGCGTGCATTTCGGTGTCGAGCGCACGGTGCCCACACGCGGCCTGCGGCTCGAAGGCATCGTGCTGAAGACAGCCAACCCCGCCCGGATGGAAAAGATCGTGACCGACAACGGCATCGGCGCACAGCGCCACAGTCACTATCTGGTCATCGACCGGGCGCCGGGGCAGGGCGCGTTCCTGGCGATCGACATGCGTGGAGAGGGGAAATGACGAGCACGCCGAGCCGAACCGGGGGTCCGGCCGAGATCGTTGCCGCCGGCACGGTGCGCTTCGGCAACGCCCTGCCGCTGGCGCTGATCGCCGGCCCCTGCCAGATGGAAAGCCGCGACCACGCGCTGAAGATGGCCGAGGCGCTCAAGACGCTGTCGGTGAAGCTCGGCATCGGCCTGGTCTTCAAGACCTCGTTCGACAAGGCCAATCGCACTGCGCTTTCCGGCAAGCGCGGCATGGGGCTCGAGGCGGCGCTGCCGGTCTTCGCCGAAATCCGCGAGCAGCTCGGCCTGCCGGTTCTCACCGATGTGCATGCACCCGACCAGTGTGCGCCGGTTGCCGAGGTCGTGGATATCCTCCAGATTCCGGCGTTTCTGTGCCGGCAGACGGACCTGCTCGTCGCCGCCGCCGCAACCGGCCGTGTGGTCAACATCAAGAAAGGCCAGTTCCTTGCGCCCTGGGACATGAAGAATGTCGCGGCCAAGGTGACCGGATCGGGCAACCCGAACGTGCTCCTGACCGAGCGCGGCGCCAGTTTCGGCTACAACACGCTGGTCTCGGACATGCGGGCGCTGCCGATCATGGCCGAAACCGGCGCTCCGGTGATCTTCGATGCGACCCATTCCGTGCAACAGCCGGGCGGGCAGGGCGCGTCGTCGGGCGGCGACCGGACCATGGTGCCGCCGCTGGCGCGCGCTGCCGTCGCGGTCGGCGTTGCCGGCGTCTTCATCGAGACCCATGACGATCCCGACAACGCCCCATCCGACGGGCCCAACATGGTGCCGCTCGACCGCATGGGCTCGCTGGTCGCGCAGCTCATGGCGATCGACGCGCTCGTCAAGTCGGACTGATCGGGCTTTTGGCCGCCGACGCGGTTTTCCTTTTCACAAAGCTCGGCTAAGGGGTCGGCCATCGCAGACCATAACACCGGGGACCATCCTTCATGAGCGCGATCATCGACATCATCGGCCGGCAGATCATCGACAGCCGCGGCAATCCGACCGTCGAGGTCGACGTGCTGCTCGAGGATGGCGCCTTCGGCCGCGCGGCCGTGCCGTCCGGAGCCTCGACGGGCGTTCACGAGGCGGTCGAGCTGCGCGACGGCGGCGACGCCTTCATGGGCAAGGGTGTCCAGAAGGCCGTCGACAACGTCAACGGCGCGATCTTCGACGCCGTCGGCGGCATGGACGCGGCCGATCAGGCCAAGATCGACGCGGTGATGATCGATCTCGACGGCACCGACAACAAGGGCAAGCTCGGCGCCAACGCAATTCTGGGCGTCTCGCTGGCCGTCGCCAAGGCCGCCGCGCAATCGGCCGGACTGCCGCTCTACCGCTATGTCGGCGGGACCAACGCCCACATGCTGCCCGTGCCGATGATGAACATCATCAATGGCGGCGCCCACGCCGACAATCCGATCGACTTCCAGGAATTCATGATCATGCCGACCGGCGCGGCGACCCTGTTCGACGCCGTGCGCATGGGCACCGAGACCTTCCACACGCTCAAGAAGAAGCTGACCGCGGCCGGCCACAGCACGGGCATCGGCGACGAGGGCGGCTTCGCGCCGAACCTGAAAAGCGCCCAGGCCGCGCTCGACTTCATCATGGAGGCGATTTCCGAGGCCGGCTACAAACCCGGCGAGGACATGCACATCGCGCTCGACTGCGCCGCCTCGGAGTTCTTCAAGGACGGTGCCTATGCCTATGAGGGCGAGGGCGTCACGCGCAGCGCCAGCGAGCAGGCCGCCTATCTCAAGAGCCTCGTCGAGGCCTATCCGATCATCTCGATCGAGGACGGCATGCATGAGGACGACTGGGACGGCTGGGAGGCGCTGACCGATGAGGTCGGCGAGATCTGCCAGCTCGTCGGCGACGACCTGTTCGTGACCAACACGGCCCGGCTGGCCGAGGGCATCGACAAGGGCATCGCCAACTCCATCCTGATCAAGGTCAACCAGATCGGAACGCTGACCGAGACGCTGCGGGCGGTCGAGATGGCGCACAAGGCCGGTTACACGGCGGTCATGTCGCACCGGTCCGGCGAGACCGAGGACGCAACGATCGCCGATCTCGCGGTCGCCACCAATTGCGGGCAGATCAAGACCGGCTCGCTCGCCCGCTCGGACCGGCTGGCAAAATACAACCAGCTCATCCGCATCGAGGAGGAACTGGGCGATCTCGGCCGCTACGCGGGCATGTCGATCCTGCCCTGACCGGTCGGTTCTCGCCGGCGACGGGCCCTTAGGGCCCGCTTAACCAAAACCGGCCTAAGCATGATCCGCACGCCAATACGGTTCCGGGTCGATGTGGACGCGCCAGTACAAGAGATCGCCGTTTCGCCATGCCGTCATTCCGGCAATCGCGATCGTCGCGCTCGGCTATTACGGCTTTCACGGCATCAACGGCAATCTCGGCCTGCAATCCAAGCAGGAATATGAGGCGCGCCTGGCGGGGCTCGAATCGGACCTTGCCGCGCTGAGCGCCGAACGGGCACGCCTTGAAACGCGGACGCTTGCGCTGAGCGACGGATCGCTGCAGCGCGACATGATCGACGAGCAATCGCGGCTCGCGCTCGGGCTGGTTCAGGCCAACGAGGTGATCCTGCTTCACAATTCGGATGCGGCGACGCGCGACCTTGAAGAATTGCTGCAGCGCAGGAATTAACTTGAGATCAGTTAATTGTGCTTTTTTCGAGCGTTCCTATAGCCTTACTGACATAAATCCTATGCGAATTGGCGGCTTGATGTCGCTGGTTTGCACAGTACAGTGCGCCAAACGCAAAAGGGACGAAACGCCATGGCGACACGCGCGCGCAAGTCCCCGTCCAAATCCAAGGCGGGGACGACCAAGAGTGCCATCGAGGCCCCCGAGCCCGCCGAGTTCGAAAAGGAAGACGAACTCAAGGCCTACCGCGACATGCTGCTGATCCGGCGGTTCGAGGAAAAGGCCGGCCAGCTCTACGGCATGGGCTTCATCGGCGGCTTCTGCCATCTCTATATCGGCCAGGAGGCGGTGGTCACGGGCGTCACCATGGCGATGGAGGATGGCGACCAGACCATCACCACCTATCGCGACCACGGCCACATGCTCGCCATGGGCATGGAATCGAAGGGCGTCATGGCCGAACTGACCGGCCGCCGCGGAGGCTACTCCAAGGGCAAGGGCGGCTCGATGCACATGTTCTCCAAGGAGAAGAACTTCTACGGCGGCCATGGCATCGTCGGCGCCAACGTGCCGCTCGGCACCGGCATCGCGTTCGCCAACCAGTATCGCGAGAACGGCAAGGTCTGCTGCACCTATTTCGGCGACGGCGCGGCAAACCAGGGCCAGGTCTACGAGAGCTTCAACATGGCCTCGCTGTGGAAGCTGCCGGTCGTCTACATCATCGAGAACAACCGCTATGCGATGGGCACGTCCGTCGCCCGCTCTTCGGCCGAGACCGACTTTTCCCATCGCGGCCTGTCCTTCAAGATCCCCGGCTTCCAGGTCGACGGCATGGATGTGCGTGCGGTCAAGTCCGCCGCCGATCTTGCGCTCGAGCATGCGCGCTCGGGCGAGGGGCCGATCATCCTCGAGATGCTGACCTATCGCTATCGCGGCCACTCCATGTCGGACCCGGCGAAATACCGCACCAAGGACGAGGTGCAGAAGATGCGCTCCGAGCGCGATCCGATCGAGCAGGTCAAGGCGCGCGTCATCGAGAAGAAATGGGCCGACGAGGACGAACTCAAGGCGATCGACAAGGATGTCCGCGCGATCATCGCCGAGGCGGCCGATTTCGCCCAGAACGATCCCGAGCCCGATGTTTCCGAGCTCTACACCGACATTCTGATCGAAGCCTGAGGGCCATTTCATGCCAATCGACATTTTGATGCCGGCCCTGTCGCCGACCATGGAAGAGGGCAACCTCGCCAAATGGCTCAAGCAGGAGGGCGACGAGGTCACCGCCGGTGACGTGATCGCCGAGATCGAGACCGACAAGGCGACCATGGAGGTCGAGGCGGTCGACGAGGGAACGCTCGGCAAGATCCTGGTTGCCGAGGGCACCGAGGGCGTCAAGGTCAACACGCCCATCGCAGTGCTGCTCGAAGAGGGCGAGAGCGCCGACGATATCGACGCGTCGGGCCGCAACGGCGGTGCCGGTGCCGCCCGGCAGCAGGCGCCCGCCAGCGAACCGGCCGCCCAGGCGCAGGAGGACACACCGTCGCCCGCCGCCGTGCCGAAGGCCGAGACCCAGCCCATGCCGGCCGACCCGGAAGTGCCCGAGGGCACCGAAATGGTGCCGACGACGGTGCGCGAGGCCTTGCGCGACGCGATGGCCGAAGAGATGCGCGCCGACGAGACGGTCTTCGTGATGGGCGAGGAGGTCGCCGAATACCAAGGCGCCTACAAGATCACGCAGGGCCTGCTCGACGAGTTCGGCGCCAAGCGCGTGGTCGACACGCCGATCACCGAGCACGGGTTCGCCGGCGTCGGCGTCGGCGCGGCGATGACGGGCCTCAGGCCCATCGTCGAGTTCATGACGTTCAACTTCGCCATGCAGGCGATCGACCAGATCGTCAATTCGGCCGCCAAGACGCTCTATATGTCGGGCGGGCAGATGGGCGCGCCGATGGTGTTCCGCGGGCCAAACGGCGCCGCCGCCCGCGTCGCCGCCCAGCATTCGCAGTGCTATGCGGCTTGGTACAGCCACATTCCGGGGCTGAAGGTCATCCAGCCCTATACGGCGGCCGACGCCAAGGGCTTGCTCAGGGCGGCGATCCGCGACCCCAATCCGGTCATCTTCCTCGAAAACGAGATTCTCTACGGGCAGACGTTCGACGTGCCCAAGCTCGACGATTTCATCCTGCCGATCGGCAAGGCGCGCATTCACCGCACCGGCAGCGACTGCACGATCGTCTCGTTCGGCATCGGCATGACCTATGCGGTCAAGGCGGCCGAGGAACTGGCCGGCCAGGGCATTGATTGCGAGATCATCGATCTGCGCACGCTGCGTCCGATGGACCTTCCGGCCGTGATCGAAAGCGTCAGGAAGACGGGCCGTCTCGTCACGGTCGAGGAGGGTTTCCCGCAGAATTCGGTCGGCGACTACATCGCCAACCAGGTCACGCGCGCCGCCTTCGACTATCTCGACGCGCCGCCGATCACCATCGCCGGCAAGGACGTGCCGATGCCGTATGCGGCCAACCTCGAGAAGCTCGCCCTGCCGAGCGTCGCCGAGGTCGTCGAGGCGGTCAAGACCGTCGCTTACGCGGATTGATTGACGCCATGATATGCTGCCCGCGCGCTAACAAGAGCCCCGCCCGCCAATGACCGATCTGGCGCACAGACGCGCGACCTACGCCGACGTGCTCGCCGCGCCACCCGACATGGTGGCCGAGATCATCGACGGCGCCCTGGTCACCCATCCGCGACCAAGGCCAAGGCATGCGCGCGCTCATGCAGTCCTTACGGGCAAGCTTGGCGATCGGTTCGACTTCGGCGAGGGTGGTCCCGGCGGGTGGATTTTTCTGACCGAACCGGAGCTTTCACTGGTCGGACAACTCGTCGTGCCCGACATCGCCGGCTGGCGGCGTGAACGCTTGACTGAACTGCCCGAGACCAACTGGATCGAGACACCGCCCGACTGGGTTTGCGAAATCATCTCGCCGTCAACCGAATATTACGATCGCACGGCCAAGCGCCGAATTTATGGCGAGGCGGGCGTGGCCTATCTGTGGCTTCTCGACCCCGACGCCCAACTGCTCGAGGCATTCGGGCTGGTGGAAGGCCGCTGGTTGCTGAACGGCACCGCTGCCGGCGACGAACAGGTCAGCCTCGAGCCGTTCGATGCCATATCCTTTCCTCTGATGTCGCTGTTTCCGTTCGACCAACCAAAGACGGGCGGCGACCCGCATCACGACACACGCAAACCCGACGAACCGGCGGGAGACTGACGCCCATGCCAATCACCATCACGATGCCCGCGCTTTCGCCGACCATGGAGGAGGGCAACCTCGCCAAATGGCTGGTCAAGGAGGGCGACCAGATCGCGGCGGGTGACGTCATCGCCGAGATCGAGACCGACAAGGCGACCATGGAGGTCGAGGCCGTCGACGAGGGCACGGTTGCAAAGATCCTGATCGAAGAGGGCACCGAGGGCGTCAAGGTCAATGCGCCGATCGCCATCCTCGCCGAAGAGGGCGAGGATGTGGGCGAAGCCGCCAGGGCCGGACCGTCTGACGGCGCATCCGCATCCTCCGAAGCGGCGGCGCAGGACGATTCGCCGCCCAAGGGCGAGACGGCGGAAGCGACATCCGGCGGAAACGGCGCGGCCAAACCGCAGCCGGAGACACCGCCGCGGTCGGTATCGAAGAGCGGCGCGGACATACCCGATGACGTGAAGGCGGGTCCGGTGCCGCGCAAGAACGGCGAGCGCGTGTTCGCTTCGCCGCTGGCGCGCCGGATCGCCGGCAATGAAGGCATCGACATCACCGCCATCACCGGGTCCGGCCCGAAAGGTCGGATCGTCAAGCGCGATGTCGAGGCGGCGCTCGAAAAGGGCGTGCCCGCTGCTGCCGAAGCCCCTGCCGCCGAGGCGCCTGGCATGGCCGCGGCCCCCGCGCCGATCGCCGCCGGCCCGAGCTCGCAGCAGGTGCTGGCGAACTTCGCCGAGGGTTCGTACGAACTCGTCAAGCATGACGGCATGCGCAAGACGATCGCCAAGCGCCTGACCGAATCCAAGCAGACGATCCCGCATTTCTACGTCACGGTCGACTGCGATCTGGACGCACTGCTCGCCCTGCGCTCGCAACTCAACAAGGCCGCGCCGGTCAAGGACGACAAGCCCGCCTACAAGCTGTCGGTCAACGACATGATCATCAAGGCCCTGGCGCTGGCGCTGCGCGACGTGCCCGATGCCAACGTCTCTTGGACCGACGAGGCGATGGTGCACCACAAGCATGCCGATGTGGGCGTCGCCGTCTCCATCCCCGGCGGGCTGATTACGCCGATCGTGCGCCGCGCCGAGGAAAAGACGCTGTCGGCGATTTCCGGCGAGATGAAGGATCTGGGCAAGCGCGCCCGCGAGCGCAAGCTCAAGCCGGAGGAGTATCAGGGCGGCACGACCTCGGTCTCCAACATGGGCATGATGCGCGTGAAGGATTTTTCCGCCGTCATCAACCCGCCGCACGCCACGATCCTGGCGGTCGGCGCGGGCGAACAACGGCCCGTCGTCAGGGACGGCGCGCTCGCCATCGCCACCATGATGAGCGTGACGCTGTCGACCGACCATCGCTGCGTCGACGGGGCGCTCGGCGCCGAACTGCTCGCCGCCTTCAAGGGCTATATCGAGAACCCGATGGGGATGCTGGTCTGAGGTGGCACGTGACAAGCCGGCCGGCCGGGTTCTTCCGGACGACCCGACGACGCGATCAGGAGATTTGCATGGCCCAACCCGCAGACATGATCCTGTCAGTTGCCGAAAACACGGTCACGCCGTTTCCGAGCGAGCCCTGAGATGGCCGCCACGGAACCGAGAACCATCCTCGCCTATGGCGACTCCCTGACCTGGGGGGCCGACCCCAGCAGCGACGGACGGCATCCGCAAGACGGCCGGTGGCCGGACGTGCTGGCCACGGAGCTCGGCGAGGGCACCAGTGTTATTGCCGAGGGATTATGCGGACGCACGACCGCCTATGATGACGATACCGGCGACTGTGACCGCAACGGCGCGCGCCTTCTGCCGACGCTTCTGGCAACGCATGTGCCCGTCGACCTGCTCATCCTGATGCTCGGCACGAACGACATGAAGCCGCATGTCGCCGGTACGGCCATCGCGGCGACGCAAGGCATGCGGCGGCTGGTCCAGATCGCAACGAGTCATATCTCAAATCGGACGGCGGCGAACCGGATGCAGATTCTGGTGGTCGCGCCCCCGCCGATCGTGCGGACCGACGACGCTGAGGCCGCGGCCATGTTCGCTGGTGGCGTCGAGCATTCACGGCAACTGGCCGATCTCTACCGTGCGCTTGCGCATCAGAACGGCTGCGGTTTCTTCGATGCGGGAACGGTGGCGCAGGCTTCCCCGGTCGATGGCGTGCATCTGGACGCCGAGAACACCGCGGCCATCGGCCGGGCTCTGGCGCCGGTCGTCCGGTCGATGCTGGAGGCGCGATTGACACCGATCAAGGAGGCATGAGCAGCGGCCGATAGGGTGGCGCGACCAACACGGACCAAGGAGCGATGTCCATGGCGCACACGCCGCACGAACTGGCCGAGGAATTTCCCGAGCATGTCGACAAGATGCACGAGCTGAAGGGCTCGAACGCGCGTTTCGCACGGCTGTTCGACGAATATCACGAGATCAACCGGGCCATTCACCGCGCCGAGACGGATGTCGAGCCCACGGATGATTTCAACATGGAGGACATGCGCAAGAAGCGCCTGCGCCTCAAGGACGAAATCTACGCGATGCTGACCGGCTGACCCGCGCCGCCCGGCATCCTGCAAGGAGACCGGGCGCTTGGAAATCCGTTCCGCCGCCATCGCCGACTGCAGTGATCTTGCCATACTCGACAATGTGGCGGGCCACGGCCTGCCGCTTTGGCTCTGGCATGGCGCCGTCCTGCGCGGCAGGGCGACAGATGCGCTGGAGTGGGGCCGCGACCGCTACCGCGACGACAGCCAGCCCTGCAACTGGCGCAACGCGCGGATCGCCGACGAGGGCGGCGAGACCGCCGGCATGGCGGTCGGCTACGCACTGCCCTCCGACGTGCCGGCGCCTTCCGAGGCGGACCCGGTCCTGCGGCCCGTGCTCGCCCTTTTCGCCCGCGCGGCGGGAACCTGGCTGCTTGACGCGCTTGCCGTCTTCACCCGGTTCCGCCGGCGCGGCACGGCGCGCCTCCTTCTGCGCGACCAGATTGCGCTCGCTGGCGACCGGCCGGTGAGCCTGGTCGTCGCCGACGACAATCTGCGCGCCATCGGCCTTTACGAGAGCGAGGCCTTCCAGCAGACCGCCAGCGAACCGTTCGTGCCGTTCGGCAAGGGACAGGCGACGACACAATGGCTGCTGATGCAGCGCCAAGGACAAGAAGAGAGGCACAATGGCTGACAATTCCTATGACGTGATCATCATCGGCTCGGGGCCGGGTGGTTATGTGACCGCCATCCGCGCGGCGCAGCTCGGCTTCAGGACCGCGATCGTCGAGCGCGAACATCTGGGCGGCATCTGCCTGAACTGGGGCTGCATTCCGACCAAGGCTCTGCTGCGGTCGGCCGAAGTGATGAATTATGCAAGCCATATCAAGGACTACGGCCTTAAACTTGAAGGAAAGGTCACGCCCGAAGTCGGTGCCGTCGTCGACCGGTCGCGCAAGGTCTCGCTGCGCCTGAATGGCGGTGTCGGCTTCCTGATGAAGAAGAACAAGGTCGACGTGATATGGGGCGAGGCAAAACTCGCCGGCACCGGCAAGGTCAGTGTTTCCAAGCCGACCAAGAAGCCGATGGAGCCGCAGCCGCCGGTGCCCAAGGGCGTCAAGGGCGAGGGCGAGTACACCGCCAAGCACATCATCGTCGCGACCGGCGCCCGGCCGCGCGCGCTGCCGGGCATCGAGCCGGACGGCAAGCTGATCTGGACCTATTTCGAGGCGATGGTGCCGCAGAAGATGCCCGAAAAGCTCGTCGTCATGGGCTCGGGCGCGATCGGCATCGAATTCGCCAGCTTCTACAATTCGATGGGCGTCGACGTGACCGTGGTCGAACTGATGGACCAGATCATGCCGGTCGAGGACGAGGAAATCTCCAAGCTCGCCCGCAAGCAGCTCGAAAAGCACGGCCTGAAGATCATGACCGGCGCCAAGGTGACCAAGGTCGACAAGAAGGCCGATTCGGTCGTCGCCCATGTCGAGACCAAAGACGGCAAGTCGACGCCGATCGAGGCCGACCGGCTGATCTCGGCGGTCGGCGTTCAGGGCAACATCGAGAACATCGGGCTCGAGGCCGTCGGCGTGAAGACCGAGCGCGGCACGATCGTCACCGACGGCTACGGACGCACCAATGTCGAGGGCGTCTATGCGATCGGCGATGTCGCCGGCCCGCCCATGCTCGCCCACAAGGCCGAGCATGAGGGCGTGATCTGCGTCGAGAAGATCGCCGGCGTGCCGGGCGTGCATGCGCTCGACACCAGCCTCATTCCGGGCTGCACCTATTGCCACCCGCAGGTCGCGTCGGTCGGCATGACGGAGAAGGCGGCAAAAGAGGCCGGCCGGAAGGTGCGCGTCGGCCGCTTCCAGTTCGGCGCCAACGGCAAGGCGATCGCGCTCGGCGAGGACCAGGGGCTGGTCAAGACGATCTTCGACGCCGAGACGGGCCAGCTCATCGGCGCCCACATGGTCGGCGCCGAGGTGACCGAACTGATCCAGGGCTACGTCGTCGCCATGAACCTCGAGACAACCGAGGAAGAGCTGATGCACACGGTCTTCCCCCATCCGACCCTGTCGGAGATGATGAAGGAGAGCGTGCTCGACGCCTATGGACGGGTTCTGAACGCGTGACCGTTCTCGAGTTTTCCGAACTGGTGCGCAATGCGGCCCTGGCTGTCGTTGCACTGGTCGGAACCTACTTGGCCTGGAAGCGCGTGTTTGCGGCGAACCGACAGGCGGAAGCATCGACCAGACAAGCCGAACTGGCTCGTCGTGACTTCGTCGCAGAGCTCTTCAACCGTGCTGTCGGACAACTTGCCCACGAACGGTTGGAAGTCCGCCTCGGCGCGGTCTATATATTGCAGCAGATTGCCGAGGATTTTCCGGATTTGTCCAAGCCGGTTCACCGCCTGCTCGCAGCACATCTGAGAGAAAACGCAATCGAGTATGGCGATAGCGAACCACCGCTCGATATCAAGGAAATCATGGAGTTCGTGGAGATATGGCTGCATCCCAGCGAGCAAGACCGCCGCACATGAGGCCCGACAACTTGCCACCTCTCGACCTGAGCGGGGCTTTCTTGCGCCGCACCAGCCTGAGCGGTGCGATTCTGAAGAACGCAAACTTTGCCGGTGCCGATTTCCAGAATGCCCGCTTTGTCGGCAGCGACTTCGAAGGGGCCGACCTGACCGGGACGAATCTGGTGGGGGCCGATCTTACCGGTGCAAAGAACCTGACGGCTGATCAGCTTCGCAGGGCGATCATCGACGAGACAACACGACTGCCCACCTACATAGATCGAACGGTGCTGACGTTGGAAGAGCAAACGGACGTATCCCCGGCGGAGTAGGTCGAAACAAGGAAAGCGAAAGCACTGCCATGGTCACCGTCGTCGATACGGTCGCAACCGCAAAGCCGAAGCTTCGCCACCCCGAGAAGGCGCACCGGCCGGATCAGGACTCCGGCCTGCGCAAGCCGGACTGGATCCGCGTTCGCGCGCCCGTCTCCAAGGGCTATCGCGAAACCAACGCCATCGTGCAGTCGCACAATCTGGTGACGGTGTGCGGCGAGGCGGGCTGCCCGAACATCGGCGAATGCTGGGACAAGAAGCACGCCAGCTTCATGATCCTGGGCGAAATCTGTACCCGCGCCTGCGCCTTCTGCAACGTCACCACCGGCCGTCCCGGTGCGATCGACCCGGACGAGCCGAAAAATGTCGCCGACGCCGTCGCCCAGATGGGTCTCAACCACGTCGTCATCACCTCGGTCGACCGTGACGATCTCGACGATGGCGGCGCGCAGCACTTCGTCGATGTCATCCATGCCATCCGCGCCCGTTCGCCCGGCACGACGGTCGAGGTGCTCACCCCCGATTTCCTGCGCAAGGACGGTGCGCTCGAAATGGTCGTCGCGGCACGGCCGGACGTCTTCAACCACAATCTGGAGACGGTCGCCTCGAACTACCTGACGGTGCGCCCCGGCGCGCGCTATTTCCACTCGATCCGGCTCTTGCAGCGGGTCAAGGAGCTTGACCCGACCATGTTCACCAAGTCCGGCATCATGGTCGGCCTCGGCGAAAGCCGCAACGAGGTGCTGCAGCTCATGGACGATCTGCGCACCGCCGACGTCGATTTCCTGACGATCGGCCAGTACCTGCAGCCGACCAAGAAGCACCACAAGGTGATGGCCTACGTCACCCCCGACGAGTTCGCATCCTACGAGGCGGCGGCCTATTCGAAGGGGTTCCTGATGGTCTCGGCGAGCCCGCTGACGCGTTCCTCGCACCATGCCGGCGAGGATTTCGAGAAGCTGCGCGCCGCCCGCGCCAGAAAGCTGGCGGCGGCCGAATAGACGATGCCGCAGTTCTCATCGACACGGCGGGTCAACCACACCGCCCGCGCCATGTTCGATCTGGTCGCGGACGTCGAGAAGTACCCCGAATTCGTGCCGCTGTGCGAGGCGCTGACCGTGCGGTCACGGCGCGAGAAGGAAGGACGCACGCTGTTGATCGCGGACATGACTGTCGGCTACCGCGCGATCCGCGAGACCTTCACCAGCCAGGTCGTGCTCAAGCCCGGGGAACTGGAGATCGACGTTTCCTATGTGGACGGGCCGTTCCGCTATCTGAGCAATCTCTGGCGTTTCGACGATTGCGGCGACGGGTGCTGCGACGTGCATTTCCACATCGACTACGAGTTCAGGAGCCGCATGCTGGGCGGGCTCATGGGCGCCATGTTCGACCGCGCGTTTCGCAAGTTCTCGGCCGCCTTCGAGGAACGCGCCGACCAGCTCTATGGACGGCCGCTGCGCTCGGCGAGCTCAGCCTGAGCCTTCGGCGTCCGCGGACCGTTCAGGCGCGCTGCCGCCGATTTCCAGCAACAGTTCGAGGGCGGTGATCACGCTCATCTGGCGGATGAAGGCGCGCCCATTGTCCTCGAACTCGCGCTTGAGCACCAGCGTCGAGCCGAACGCGGAGGCGGCGCCGAACCAGACCGTGCCCACCGGCTTGGTGTCGGACCCGCCACCGGGACCGGCGATCCCTGTGATCGAGACGGCAACGTCCGCGTCGGACCGGGCAAGTGCCCCTTCGGCCATCGCGCCGGCCACCTCGCCCGAGACCGCGCCGACCGTGTCGAGCATTTCGCCGTCGACACCCAGCATCGCCAGCTTCGCCGCGTTCGAATAGGTCACGAAGCCCCGGTCGAGCGCGTGCGAGGCGCCGTCATGATCGGTGATCGCTGCGGCGACCATGCCGCCGGTGCAGCTTTCGGCCGTCGCCGCCAGGATGCCGCGCTCGGCGTAGAGCGTCACCATGGCTTCGGAGAGTTCGGCAATCGCGTCGACGGGGTCGGTCATCCGGTTTCTCCCTTCGGTGCATAGAGGACGCTCGCCGTCGCGATCGCGGCAATGCCCTCGCCACGCCCGACGAAGCCCATCTGTTCGTTGGTGGTCGCCTTGACCGAGCAGCGCTCGATGGCGATGCCGAGCAGGCGCGCAAGCACCTCCCGCATCGCCAGACGGTGCGGGGCGATCTTGGGCGCCTCGGCGATCAGCGAGACGTCGGCGTTCAGGATCGTGCCGCCCGCTTCGCGCACGATGCGCGCGGCCTCTTTGAGGAACAGCGCCGATGCCTGGCCCTTCCATTGCGGATCGGAGGGCGGGAAATGATCACCGATGTCGCCCGCGCCGCAGGTGGCCAGAAGCGCATCGGTCAACGCGTGAAGGCCCACATCGGCGTCCGAATGCCCGCTGAGCGTCTTCGTGTGCGGGATCGCGACTCCGCACAGCATGACATGGTCGCCTGGCCCGAACCGGTGCACGTCATAGCCGTTGCCGGTGCGGATGTCGGGCAGGGCAGGGGCGGCGTTTCCGGCAAGCTGCTGTTCGGCCATGTGAAAGTCCTGCGCATAGGTCAGTTTGACGTTGGCCTTGTCGCCCTCGGTCGTCATGACCGGCAGGCCGGCCCATTCGAAGAGCGCGGCATCGTCCGTGAAATCCTCGCGATCCTCGGCCGCCGCCCGTCGATGTACGTCGGTGATGGCGGCCAGCGGAAAGGTCTGCGGTGTCTGGGCGGTGAACAGCCCGTCGCGTGGCACGGTTCCGCCGACCGCGCCGTTCTCGACACGCTTGATCGTCTCGGCGATCGGCAGAACCGGCAGGATGCCGCTTTGGGGATGGGCGGTCGCCGCCGCGTGGATACCGTCGAGCAGCGCTCGAGAAACGAAGGGACGGGCCGCATCGTGGATCATCACATGGGTGATACCGGGTGCGGTCGCGGCGAGCGCTTCGAGCCCTGCGCGCACCGAGGCCTGCCGGCTCGCCCCGCCATGCACGGTCCGATACGCCCGGTCCGCGCCGATCGCCTCGGCCAGCAGGGCGTCATCGTCGGCATGGATGACGATGCAGGTCTCGGCCGGCGCAACGAAGCCTTGAAACGCATCGAGCGTGCGGGCAATCAGGGCGCGGCCGGCGAGCCGGTGATATTGCTTCGGACCGCTGTCGAGCCCCGCCCTCGCGCCACGTCCGGCGGCCACGATCACGAGCCCCATCACGGGCGCGCGGTCGGCGGTCGGGGCGGGCATGTCGGGAACGGCGGACATCGAATGAAGACCTTCGGGAACGGCCCGGTTTATCAAAGCGGCATGATTGCGCAATCGCGCAACTCTGTATAAAGATTAGGCACGATGAACGTTTGCCCAAAAAACGCTCAAGCACCGACGCATGACGCTCTGCGCCAGCCGCTCGACATCGGCCCGGTGCGGCTGCGCAACCGCGTGTTTCTGGCGCCGATGTCGGGTATCTCGGACGCGCCGTTCCGCCGACTGGCGTATGGGCATGGAGCCGGGCTCGTCGTCAGCGAGATGACTGCCAGCCGCGAACTCTGCCAGGCGCATGCCGAAAGCCGCAAGCGGGCGATGCGCCACGCCGGGCAGGGGCCATTCATGCTGCAACTGGCCGGCCGCGAATCGCGCTGGATGGGCGAAGCCGCCCGCATTGCCGTCGACGCCGGCGCCGACGTCATCGACATCAACATGGGCTGCCCGGCCAGGAAGGTGACGGGCGGCCTGTCTGGTTCGGCGCTGATGCGTGACCTCGACCATGCGCTGACGCTGATCGAGGCGACCGTCAAGGCGGTCGATGTGCCGGTGACCCTCAAGATGCGGCTTGGCTGGGACGGGGACTCGGTGAACGCGCCCGAACTGGCTCGCCGCGCCGAACAGGCCGGCGTCCGGATGATGACCGTGCATGGCCGCACGCGTCAGCAGTTCTATGAGGGCAGGGCGGACTGGCACGCCGTCGCCGCCGTGCGTGAGGCGATCACGGTGCCCCTCGTCGTCAATGGCGACATCACCGATCCGGCTTCCGCCCGCTCGGCGCTCGCCGCCTCGGGCGCCGACGCGGTGATGGTCGGCCGCGCCGCCTGCGGCCGGCCCTGGCTCGCCGGACAGATCGCCGGCGAGGCGGACGACACGATCCCGGATGCCGACGCCATCGCCGCCTATGTGATTGACCATTACGACGCGATGCTCGCACACTACGGCGCCGACATGGGCGTGCGCCACGCGCGCAAGCATCTGGGCTGGTACATCGACGCGCATGCGGCCCATCTTGTTGGCCTGCCGGCCTTCAAGGGCGCGATCCTGCGCGAGCGCGATCCCGACATCGTCCGGCAGAAGCTGGCGATCATCTTCGAGACCGCCGCCACTGCACCACGGAGCCTGGCCGCATGAGCAAGCCGCCCGTGCAGACCGACGGATCGTCGCGGGCTCTTCAGGTGCTCAACACGATCCGCGATCCCGTCATCCTGCTCGATGCGGACAATCTGATCCGTTTTGCCAATCTTGAGGCGGAGTATTTCTTCCTGTCCTCGTCGACCCATCTGGAAGGCCGCCGGATCGACGACTTCCTGCCTTTCTCGAGCCCGCTGATCGCGCTGATCGGCCAGGTGCGCGAGGAGGGTTCGCCGGTCAACGAGTACCGCGTCGACATTTCCTCGCCCCGCATCGGCCCCGACCGGATCGTCGACATTCATGTGACACCCGTGCCCGAGGAGGCCGGCGCCATGGTCATCGTGTTCCGCGAGCGGTCCATGGCGGACAAGTTCGACCGGCAGATGACCCATCGCGGTGCCGCCCGTTCGGTGACGGGCCTTGCCGCCATGCTCGGCCACGAGATCAAGAACCCGCTGTCCGGCATCAGGGGCGCGGCGCAACTGCTCGAACTGTCGGCCAACGACGAGGATCGCGCGCTGACGCAGCTCATCCGCGCCGAGACCGACCGCATCGTCCAGCTTGTCGACAAGATGGAGGTCTTCTCCGACGAACGCCCCGTCGATCGCCAGGCGGTCAACATTCACGTCGTGCTGGATCGCGTTGAAAAAATTGCCAAAACCGGTTTCGCGCGAAATGTGCGCTTCTCCCAGCATTACGACCCGTCGCTGCCCTATGTGGCCGGCAATCAGGATCAGCTCATCCAGGTGTTCCTCAACCTGGTCAAGAACGCGGCAGAGGCCTGCGGCCAGGCCGACCGGCCGCACGTCAAGCTCAAGACAGCCTACCGGCCCGGCATCCACCTTTCGATTCCCGGCGCCAGCGAGCGCGTCTCGCTGCCGCTCGAATTCTCGGTCGAGGACAACGGCCCGGGCGTGCCCGAGGACATGCAGATGCACATGTTCGACCCGTTCATCACGACCAAGCAGAACGGATCGGGCCTTGGCCTTGCCCTTGTCGCCAAGATCGTCGGCGATCATGGCGGCGTGATCGAATGCGACAGCGTGCCCGGTCGCACGGTCTTCCGTATCCTGATGCCGGCGGCCCCACCCCACATGGCGCCGCAGGCCGTCGCCGGTCACGACACGGCGGAGGAAACCGCATGAGCAACGGCACGGTGCTGGTCGCCGACGACGACGCCGCCATCCGCACCGTGGTCAGCCAGGCCCTGTCGCGCGCCGGCTACGATGTGCGCGTGACATCGAACGCGGCGACGCTCTGGCGCTGGGTTGCGGCCGGGGAGGGCGACGCGGTCGTCTCTGACGTCGTCATGCCCGACGACAACCTGTTCGACCTGCTGCCGCGCATGAAGAAACTGCGGCCCGACCTGCCGGTCATCGTCATGAGCGCCCAGAACACCTTCATGACGGCGATCCGAGCGACCGAGAAGGGCGCCTACGAATATCTGCCCAAGCCCTTCGATCTGGTCGAACTGACCGGCATCGTCGGCCGGTCGCTGACCGAACTCAAGCGCAAGGGGTCGGGCGACGGCGTCTCGCCCGACGATGCGGGCGAGGCGATGCCGCTGGTGGGCCGGTCACCGGCCATGCAGGACATCTACCGGGTGCTGGCCCGGATGATCCAGTCCGATCTGACCGTGCTGATCAACGGCGAGTCGGGTACCGGCAAGGAACTGGTCGCGCGCGCGCTGCACGAATACGGCAAGCGCAAGAACGGGCCCTTCGTCGCCATCAACATGGCCGCCATCCCGCGCGACCTGATCGAGTCGGAACTGTTCGGCCACGAGAAGGGCGCCTTCACCGGCGCCACCAGCCGCTCGACCGGCCGCTTCGAGCAGGCCGAGAACGGCACGCTCTTCCTCGACGAGATCGGCGACATGCCGATGGATGCGCAGACACGCCTTCTGCGCGTGTTGCAGCAGGGCGAATACATGACCGTGGGCGGCCGCACCCCGATCCGCACGAACGTCCGGATCGTCGCCGCCACGAACAAGGATCTGCGCGCGCTGATCAGCCAGGGGCTGTTCCGCGAGGACCTCTACTACCGCCTCAACGTCGTGCCGCTGCGCATACCGCCGCTGCGCGAGCGGCTCGAGGACATCGGCGATCTGGTCAGCCATTTCCTCGCCAAGGTCCATGACGAGGGCCTCGAAGCCAAGCGCATCCTGCCCGACGCACTCGAACTCATGCGCCGCTATGACTGGCCGGGCAATGTGCGCGAACTCGAGAACCTGATCCGGCGCCTCGCCGCGCTCTATCCCCAGGACGAGATCACGGCCGAGATCGTCGCCAGCGAACTGCGCTCGTCGGAGGGCGCGGGCGGCGGCGGCGAGGGGGCGCAGGGCGCGATCGCGGCCGGCGACATGTCGATCGCCCAGGCCGTCGAGGTCAACATGCAGCGCTACTTCGCCTCGTTCGGCGAGGCGCTGCCGCCGCCGGGGCTCTATCATCGTGTGCTGGCCGAGATGGAGTATCCGCTGATCATGGCGGCGCTGACGGCGACGCGCGGCAACCAGATCCGCGCCGCCGACGTGCTCGGCCTGAACCGCAACACGCTGCGCAAGAAGATCAAGGATCTGGGCGTCACCGTGATCAAGGGTTGACCCGACCCGCACGCGCCGTGCGAAGAAACGCCTTGTCAGCGCCCGGTGCGTTGCAATATTGCCACAATGTGTTGCAGGTATGCGACGCTGGCCGCAAAGGCCTGAAGCGGCCGTGACGGCGTCACGGGACGTTTCAAGGGGCGCAAGGCGGGATCGACCATGGTTTCGATGGAGCAGGGCACGCCCCGCTCGCTACTGACGCGAACCCTTGGCGGCGGGCATATCGGCCCGGCCGGCGGGATCGCCGTGGTCGCCGCCGCGCTCGTCACCGCCAGCGTCTCGTTCGTCATCCTGATCGGACTGACCCCGATCCAGCCCGACAACAGCGTCACGCTGACGGCGATCGTCATCAACGGCCTGTTCGTGGCCGCGCTACTGGTGCTGATCGGTCTCGAACTGCGCAACATCTGGCAGGCGCGCCGCGACCGCAAGGCGGCGTCCCGGCTGCATCTGCGCATCGTGAGCATGTTCTCGATCGTCGCCGCCGCGCCGGCGATCGTCGTCGCCGTCGTCGCCGCGGTCACGCTCGATCTGGGACTGGATCGCTGGTTCGAGATCAGGACGCAGACCATCGTCGACAGTTCGATCCAGGTGGCCGAATCCTACGTCAACGAGGCCGCGGTCAATCTGCGTGATTCGACCATCAACATGGCCTTCGCGCTCGATCAGCGCCGCACGCTGTTCAATCTGGACCGCAACGGCTTCCGGCTCCTGCTGACGCAGCAGGCGCGCGGGCGTGGCATGCTCGGCGCCTCGGTGATCCGCCCCGACGGCAGCGTCATCCATTCCGCCGACATCGAGGTCGACCGGCCGCTGCCGCTGCCGCCCGCCGATGCGCTCGCCGCCGCCGGTGACGGCACGCCCGTCATCATCCCGCCTGGACGCACCAACCTCGTCGGCGCCGTCATCCAGCTTCGCGAGATCGAGGATGCGCTGCTCTACACGCTGCGCACGGTCGACGCCGGCGCCCTCGACGCCGTGCGGCTTATGCAGCAGAACCGCACAGAATACCAGAACCTTGAAGCCAACCAGGGCACGGTGCAGATCGCCTTCGCGCTGCTCTATTTCGGCCTGACGCTGATCCTGCTGCTGTCGGCGATCTGGACCGGTATCGCCGTCGCCAACCGGATCGTCCGGCCGATCCGCCAGCTCATCAACGCCTCCGACGAGGTCGGTCGCGGCAATCTGGAGGTGCGCGTGCCGGTGCGCGCCACCGACGGCGACATCGCCCATCTGGGCGAGACGTTCAACGGCATGCTCGGGCAGCTCAAGAGCCAGCGCGACGAGATCCTGAGCGCCAAGGATGTCATCGACAAGCGCCGGCGCTTTTCCGAGGCCGTGCTCTCGGGCGTCTCGGCCGGGGTGCTGGGCGTCGACGATCGCGGCCGCATCAGCGTCGCCAACCGCTCGGCGGCGACGATCCTGAACGGCGGCCGGCCGATCGAGACCGGCGCGACGCTGAAGGACGTGGCCCCGCCCGTTCACGCCGGCTTCGTCCAGGCGATCCGGTCGCGCCGGGCCGACTATCGCGCGCCTGTGGCCTTCACCGATCGCGACGGCCGCGAACGTGTCCTCAACATCCAGGTCAATTTCGACCGGCAGCCGGCCGGCCAGCAGGGGGCGCCGACGCGGACCCATGTCGTCACCGTCGACGACGTCTCCGATCTGGTCGAGGCGCAGCGCTCGAGCGCCTGGGCCGATGTCGCCCGCCGCATCGCCCACGAGATCAAGAATCCGCTGACGCCGATCCAGCTGTCGGCCGAGCGCATCAAGCGCCGCTACGGCAAGGCGATCGATCCCGATGACCGGGAAGTGTTCGACCAGTGCACCGACACGATCATCCGGCAGGTCGGCGACATCGGCCGGATGGTCGACGAATTCTCCTCGTTCGCGCGCATGCCCAAGCCGGTCATGGCGAGCCAGGACCTGCGCGAGACGATCCGCGAGGCGGCGTTCCTCGTCGAGGTCAGCCGCAACGAGATCACGGTCGAGCGCGATCTGCCCGACGAGCCGCTGCCCGTCACCTTCGACGCCCGGCTTGTTGGCCAGGCGATCGGCAATGTCATCAAGAATGCCTCGGAAGCCATCGAGGCCCGGCTTGCCGGTCACGACAATGCCGAACTCGCCGGTCATATCCTTGTGCGCGGCTACCGCACGCCCGACGGTGGCCACGTCCATGTCGATGTGATCGACAACGGAAGGGGGCTGCCGGCGCAGAACCGGTCCAAGCTGCTCGAACCCTACATGACCACGCGCGAGAAGGGCACGGGCCTCGGCCTTGCCATCGTCCGCAAGGTCATGGAGGACCATGCCGGCGCGCTCGAACTGCACGATGCGCCGGCCGATTTCCACGATGGCATCGGCGCCATGGTGCGGCTCGTCTTTCCGCTGCGTGCGAATGCGCCCACCGGAAACGCCGGCGACATCGAACAAGCCGCCACGGCGCCGCAGGCCGCCGCGCGGGAAGGACGTCCGGAGGTCACCTCATGAAAGCCGACATCCTTGTCATCGACGATGAAGACGACATCCGCGATATCGTCTCGGGCATTCTCGACGACGAGGGCCACGAGACGCGCACAGCCCATGACAGCGACTCCGCGCTGGCCGCGATCGCCGACCGCGTGCCACGCCTGATCTTCCTCGACATCTGGCTGCAGGGCAGTCGGATGGACGGCCTCGAACTGCTCGACGCGATCCAGCAGATGCATCCCGGCCTTCCCATCGTGATGATCTCGGGGCATGGCAACATCGAGACCGCCGTCTCGGCGATCAAGCGCGGCGCGTACGACTACATCGAAAAGCCGTTCAAGGCCGACCGTCTCGTGCTGGTCGCCGAGCGCGCGCTCGAGGCGCACGCCCTCAAGCGCGAGGTCGCCGCGCTCAAGCGCCATTCAGGCGGGCAGGCCGAGCTGACCGGCAACTCGCCGGCCATGAACGCGCTGCGCCAGCAGATCGACCGGATCGCGCCGACCAATTCGCGCGTGATGATCACCGGGCCGACCGGTTGCGGCAAGGAACTGGTCGCGCGGGCCATCCACAGCGCCTCCGAGCGCGCAAGCGGCCCGTTCGTCGCGCTCAACGCGGCAGCGATCACACCCAGCCGGATGGAGATCGAACTCTTCGGGACCGAGGCCAACGGCGCCGAGCGCAAGGTCGGCGCGCTCGAACAGGCCCATGGCGGCATCCTCTATCTCGACGAGGTCGCCGACATGCCGCAGGAGACCCAGTCGAAGATCCTGCGCGTGCTGGTCGAGCAGGAGTTCGAGCGGGTCGGCGGCGTAAGGCGGGTCAAGGTCGACGTGCGCGTGATCTCCTCGACCGCCTTCGATCTGGAGGCGCTGATCTCGCATCGCCGCTTCCGGCGCGATCTGTTCAACCGGCTCGCCGTCGTGCCGATCGCTGTCCCCGGCCTCGCCGACCGGCGCGAGGACATCGTCATGCTGGTCGACGGGTTCGTCCGCCAGATCAGCGCGCAGACCGGCATCCGGCCGCGCATGATCGACGACGATGCGATGGCCGTGCTGCAGGCGCATTCCTGGCCCGGCAACATCCGTCAGCTGCGCAATACGGTCGAACGGCTGCTGATCCTTGCCCGTGACGAACCAGAGGACCGGATGATCACGCCGGACATGCTGCCGGCCGAACTCAGCGAGAACCTGCCCAAGGCGCCCACCGCCGACGACACGCACATCATGTCGCTGCCGCTGCGCGAGGCGCGCGAGCGCTTCGAGCGCGACTATCTGCTCGCCCAGATCTCGCGTTTTGGCGGAAACATCTCGCGTACCGCCGAATTCATTGGTATGGAGCGCTCCGCCCTGCACCGGAAACTGAAATCCCTCGGAGTGTGATTTCCCATGCGCGTCATCATCTGCGGAGCCGGCCAGGTGGGCTTCGGCATCGCCGAGCGGCTGGCTTCCGAGGGCAATGACGTTTCGGTCATCGACACCTCCGAGCAGTTGATCGAACGCGTGCGCGACACGCTGGACGTGCGCGGCATCGTCGGTCACGGCAGCCATCCGGACGTCCTTGCCGCCGCCGGCGCCGATCAGGCCGAGATGATCATCGCCGTCACGCTCTACGACGAGGTCAACATGACCGCGTGCCAGGTGGCGCATTCGCTGTTCGACGTGCCCACCAAGATCGCGCGCGTCCGGGCCCAGTCCTATCTGGGTGCCCATTTCGGCGATCTCTTCTCGCGCGACCACCTTCCGATCGACGTCGTCATCTCGCCCGAAAAGGAAGTCGGTCAGGTCGTCCTCAAGCGCATCGCGCTGCCCGGCGCGACCGACGTCGTCCAGTTCGCCGACGACCATGTGACGATGATGGCGATCGAGTGCAGCGAGGATTGCCCGGTCGTCAACACGCCGCTCAGCCAGCTCACCGACCTGTTTCCCGATCTGAACGCGACCGTCGTCGGCGTCTGGCGCAACGAGAAGCTGTTCGTACCCCATTCGGCCGACCAGCTTCTGACCGACGATCTGGTCTATGTGATCTCCCATCGCGATCAGGTGCGCCGCACGCTCTCGCTGTTCGGGCACGAGGAGACCGAGGCGCGCCGCATCGTCATCGCCGGCGGCGGCAACATCGGCCATTTCGTCGCCACCGAACTGGAGCGCGAGGGCGCCCGCACCAATGTCAAGATCATCGAGCACAATCGCGAGCGCGCGATCCGCGTCGCCGACACGCTGCGCCGCACCATCGTTCTGCACGGCAGCGCTCTCGACCAGCAGATCCTGCACGAGGCCGATATCCAGGATGCCGAACTGATGGTCTCGCTGACCAATGACGATCAGGTCAACGTGCTGTCGGCGGTGATGGCCAAGAAGCTGGGCTGCGACGCGACGATGAGCCTGATCAACGATCTGGGTTACCAGTCATTCACGGCGACGCTCGGCATCGACGCCCACATCAATCCGCGCGCGGTCACCATCTCGCGGGTGCTCCAGCACATGCGCCGCGGCCGCATCCGCCAGGTCCATTCGGTGCAGAAGGGGCAGGCAGAAGTGCTCGAGGCCGAGGCGCTCGAAACCTCGCCGCTGGTCGGTCCGCCCCTGCGCGAACTCGACCTGCCCGAGGACATCCGCATCGGCGCGATCTATCGCAACGGCGAGGTGGTCCGCCCAGACGGCGAAACGCGGATCAAGGCGCACGACCGCGTCGTCATTTTCGCCAAGACCTCGGCGGTCAAGCAGGTCGAGCAGCTGTTCCGCGTCAGCCTGCAGTTCTTCTGAAGCCGCCGAACCGAAAGGGAAGGGCACCCATGTCACGCATCGCCTACGTCAATGGCCGCTACGTGCCGCACCAAAGCGCGCGTGTGCATGTCGAGGACCGTGGCTACCAGTTCTCCGATGGCGTCTACGAGGTGTGCGAGGTCTCGGACGGCTATATCCTGGACCGGACCCGGCATCTCGAACGGCTGGACCGTTCGCTGTCGGAACTGGCGATCGGCTGGCCCGTGGAACGCGAGGCGCTCGGCCGGATCATGATCGAGGTCGCCGCGCGCAACCGGGTGCGCGACGGTCTGGTCTATGTCCAGGTCACGCGCGGCGTGGCACGGCGCGATCACCCGTTCCCCTCCGCCGACACGCGCCCGGCGCTCGTCGTCACGGCGCGGTCCACCGACCGGGCCGCGTTCGCCGCGAAGGCCGAAGAGGGGGTCGGCGTCATCACCGTGCCCGACACGCGCTGGGACCGGGTCGATATCAAGACGATCGGCCTGTTGCCCAACGTGCTGGCGCGCCAGCAGGCCCGCGACGCCGGGGCGGCCGAGGCGTGGCTCGTTGACGAAGACGGCATCGTTCTGGAAGGGGCGGCGACCAATGCGTGGATCGTCACGGGCGAGGGGGAACTGGTCACCCGTCCCGCCGTCTCCGGCATCCTGCGCGGCATCACCCGCGCGACCGCGATCGACACGGCGGCCGCGCTCGGCCTGACGATGGTCGAACGCGGTTTTACGGTCGGCGAGGCCAAGGCTGCCCGCGAGGCGTTCATGACGTCGGCGACCTCTCAGGTCATGCCGGTCGTGCGCATCGACGGGGCGCCCGTCGCCAATGGCTATCCCGGTGAGATCACACGGCAATTGCGCGGCGCCTTCTTCGCCCATGCGGAAAAAATCGCCGTGCGCGGATCGCTCGCACTTGAAAAGCCGTGATCTTTTGGCAAATCTTCACACATGGCTAGGGTCATAAGCCACAGACGTGACAAGATCGGTCCACCGTACAAGAAGCCAAACGGCCGCACAGGCCAATAGACAAACAGCACGCACCAAGGCGGGGCAACAATAATGGCGGAGAGGTCGCAGAACCTTCAGGACCAGTTTCTGAACGCGGTCAGGAAACAGAAGATCCCGCTGACCATTTTTCTGGTCAACGGCGTGAAATTGACGGGCGTCGTCACGTCGTTCGACAATTTCTGCGTTCTGCTGCGCCGTGACGGCAGCGCGCAACTGGTCTACAAGCACGCCATTTCCACCGTGATGCCGAGCCAGCCCGTTCAGCTGTTCGACAGCGAGAGCGCGAGCCAGAAGACCGATTGACCGAATTCGACACCACCCCCGGCACCGCAAAGCAGGGCCGCTTCGGCGGCGTTGACCGACGCGGAAAGCCGACACGCGCGATCGTCATCGCGCCCGACATCTCGCGGCGGCCGGCAGCAACGCCCGACGCGCAGGGACCGTCGCGCACGGCCGACGAGCGCCTGTCCGAGGCGGTCGGCCTTGCGCTGGCGATAGATCTGGAAATCGCCGCCCAGTTCGTCGTGCCGCTTGCCAAGCCGGTGCCGGCCACGCTTCTGGGCAGCGGCAAGGTCGACGAGATCGCCGGCGTCATCGCCGCTGAAAAGGCGGGCCTTGTCGTGGTCGACCATGCTTTGACGCCGGTGCAGCAGCGCAATCTCGAAAAGGCCTGGAACGCCAAGGTGCTCGACCGCACCGGGCTGATCCTCGAGATCTTCGGGCGGCGCGCGCGGACGAAGGAGGGCACGCTGCAGGTCGAACTGGCGCATCTGAACTATCAGCGCGGTCGGTTGGTGCGGTCATGGACCCACCTCGAGCGCCAGCGTGGCGGCGCGGGCTTCATGGGCGGGCCGGGCGAGACGCAGATCGAGGCCGACCGCCGCATCCTGCGCGACAAGATCAAGCGGCTGGAGAACGAACTCGACCAGGTCCGCCGCACGCGCACGCTGCACCGTTCCAAACGCCAGAAGGTGCCGCTGCCGGTCGTCGCGCTGGTCGGCTACACCAATGCCGGCAAGTCGACGTTGTTCAACCGGCTGACCGGCGCCGACGTGATGGCCGAGAACATGCTGTTCGCCACGCTCGACCCGACGCTGCGCCGCGTCGGCCTTCCCGGCGGGACCGAAGCGATCCTGTCGGACACGGTCGGCTTCATCTCCGACCTGCCGACCCATCTCGTCGCCGCGTTCCGGGCCACGCTCGAGGAGGTCGAGGAGGCCGATCTCGTCATCCACGTCCACGACGCCGCTGACCCGCAGGCGGGCGCGCAGGCCGAGGACGTGCGCACCGTGCTCGCCGACATGGGCGTGACCCCGGACGACGATCACGTCATCGAGGCCCACAACAAGATCGACGCGCTGGGCCCGGCCGAGCGGGACGCGCTCGTGCGGCGGCTCGGGGACACCGAGGGCGAAGTCGCCCTGTCGGCGCTGACCGGCGAAGGCATGGACGCCCTGAAGGCGCTGATCGAGCGCAAGATCGCCGGCGCCCTGGTGACGCGCCGTTTCGTCGTGCCGGCGGCCAACTACGAGGACGTCGCCTGGCTCTACGACCATGCGATCGTCCGCGATCGCGACGACCTCGACAGCGGCGCGGTGGCCGTGACCGTGCAGATGACCCGCGAGGCGGCGGACGGCTATGCGCGCCGCCAGCAACAGCGCGAGCGGCAGGCCGGGTAGGGCGGCCTAATCCGCAGCCAGCTTTTCCGCCGCCTTCACCGAATCCCAGATCGCGTCCATCTCTTCGAGCGTTGCGGCATCCAGTGTCCGGCCGCGCCGTTCCAGTTCGCGCTCGATGGCGCGAAAACGCCGGGCGAACTTGGCGTTGGTCGCTTCGAGCGCCGCTTCGGGCTCGACGCCCAGATGACGCCCCAGATTGACCATCGCGAACATCAGATCGCCGAACTCGTCCGCAATTCCCGCTTGGTCGCCAGTCTCGACGCGCTCGGCAACCTCATCGAACTCCTCGCGGATCTTGGAGAGAACCGGCGGCGCCGTGTCCCAGTCGAAGCCGGCGGTCGCGGCGCGCTTCTGCAGCTTGAGCGCGCGCATCAGCGCGGGCAGGGCGCGCGGCACGTCGTCGAGCAGGGAAGGGACTTCGCCCTGCCCGTTTGCCGCCGCGTCGCGGTGCGCCGCGGCGCGCTCCGCCTTTTCCTCGGCCTTGATCCGCTCCCAGGTGCCCTTTGCGAGCTTGCGGCCCCGCACCGTCTCGTCGCCGAAGACGTGCGGATGCCGGCGGATCATCTTGCGCGTGACCGCATACACGACATCGCCGAAGTCGAACAGGCCGTCTTCCTCGGCCATGCGCGCATGGTAGACGATCTGCAGGAGCAGGTCGCCCAGTTCATCGACGAGATCGACCATGTCGCCGCGTTCGATCGCATCGGCGACCTCATAGGCTTCCTCGATCGTGTAGGGCGCGATCGTTTCGAAGGTCTGCTCGACATCCCAGGGACAACCCGTCTCGGGGTCGCGCAGCCGCGCCATGATCTCGATCAGCCGTGCGATGTCGCGGGACGGTTCCATGCGGGTCTCCGGGTTGCCGCCGTTCCTGACACGGCGGCGCTGAAGGGCGCAAGTCGGCACAAAGGGCAGCCGCATTGCCGTGCATACGCCGCACCGCGCTCCACCGACACCAATGTCGCATAAGATGGATTATGGAACTGGAGCGGACGCGTCAGCCGTGCGGACGGACGCTGATCGTCTCCGCACCGATGGCCTCGGCGAGCGCATTCGGGTCGACGCTGAACACGCTGTCCGGTCGGCCGGCCGCCGCCCAGACCGTATCGAAGCCCAGCAACGTCTCGTCCATATGCACCGGCGTCGGCGTCAGGTGGCCGATCGGTGCCACGCCGCCGATGGCGAAACCGGTCTCCTGGCGCACGCGCTTGCCGTCAATTCGCTTGAGCTCCAGCCCGTAAGTGTCTGCGATGAAATCGAGATCGGCATTGTGCGCACCGGAGACGAGCAGCATCACCAGCGCATCGGTCCGCGCGTCCTCGAACACCAGCGACTTGACGATCTGCGCGACATCGCAGCCGCAGGCCCGCGCGGCATCCTCGGCCGTGCGCGTCGACTGGTCCATGGTCTTCAGTTCGATGTCGAGGCCAAGCGCCGAGGCGGCGTCGGCGACGCGCGCCATGGACGATCCAGGCTTGGGAATGACGGGTTCGCTCATCGTTGCACCATTGCGGTTTCGATCACCTGGCCGTCAAAGCACGGCGCGACATGGTCGGGTGTGTCGGCCAGCACGGTGTCGTAGTCGAGCGGAATGTGCATGTGCGTCAGGAAAGCGCGTTTTGGCGCAAGCCGCTCGATCATGTCGAGCGCCTGTGCCAGCGAGAAATGGCTCGGATGCTCCCGATACTGAAGCGCGTCGATGATCAGCGCGTCGAGACCGGCAAGCTTGTCCATGGTCGCATCCGGCATGCCGGACACATCCGGGCAATAGGCAAAATCGCCGATCCGGAAGCCCAGCGAATGGATCCCGCCATGGTGCTGGTAGAGCGGCTCGAAGAGGATGGCGCCGCCCTGCCCGTTCACGTTAAACGGCTTGTCGTGCGCGATCCGGTTGTCGATCAGGATGGGCGGATAGGCGCTGCCTTGCGGCGTCTTGAAGCAGTAGCCGAACGCGGCATGCAGCCGCTCGGAGGTGGCGGCATCGGCGTAGATCGGGATCATCTGGCCCTGTGCGAAGACGAAGCTGCGCACGTCGTCGATGCCGTGAATATGGTCGGCATGGGCGTGCGTGTAGACGACCGCGTCGATCTGACGGACATCGGCCATGAGCATCTGCGCGCGGAAATCGGGGCCGGTGTCGATGACGACGCTCGTCGTGCCGGCATGGTTGACGCGCTCGACCAGCACCGAGGCGCGCATGCGCCGGTTCTTCGGATTGTGCGGATCGCATTTGCCCCAGTCGCCGTTCGGCCGCGGCGTGCCGGGCGAAGAGCCGCAGCCGAGCACGGTGACGCGCAGCGTGTCGCCGGCCTCAGCGGTCATGGCGCGGCACCTTGGCAAAGAGCGTATAGAAATTCTCGGTCGTCTGCGCCGCCAATTCGTCAGGTGGCATGCCCAGATGCTCGGCGAGCACGGCGGCGGTGTGGGCCACATAAGCCGGCTCGTTGCGCCGGCCGCGATGGGGTGGCGGCGCGAGATACGGCGCGTCGGTCTCGACCAGGATGCGGTCGCGGGGCAGGTCGCGGGCGATGTCGCGCAGTTCCTCGGAGCGCTTGAAGGCGGCGATGCCTGAAAAGGAGACGTAGCCGCCGAGCTTGACGCCGGTCTCGGCCAGCGCGCGGCCGGACGAGAAGCAATGCAGGACGAACGGGAAGGGCCCCTTCCCTTCGGTTTCCTCGGTCAGGATCGCGGCCATGTCCGCGTCGGCGTCGCGCGCATGGATGACGAGCGGCAGGCCGGTCTCGCGCGCCGCCGCGATATGCCGGCGGAAGCCTTCGGCCTGCGCCTCGCGCGGTGAATTGTCATAGTGATAGTCAAGGCCCGCCTCGCCGATCGCCACCACCTTGGGGTGATCGGACAGGCGCGCCAGGTCGCCGGCATGGATGTCGAGTTCGGTGTCGGCATGGTGCGGATGGGTGCCGACCGAGCAGAACACGTCCTCGAAGCGCTCGGCGATCGGCAGGATGCGCTCGGCGAACAGGTGCACCCTGGTCGAGATCGTCACCATGCGCACGAGCCCGGCCTGCCGCGCGCGCTCGACGACGGCGTCAAGTTCCGGCGTGAACGTGTCGAAGTCCAGATGGCAATGGCTGTCGACGAGGGTCGGCATCAGGCCCCCTGCCCGGCATTCTCCGCTTCGACATAGCGCGGAAAAACGCCCTGCGGCTTGGGCAGGTCCGTGCCGGCGACGAGTCGCGTTTCCAGATCGGCAAAGGTGCGCGCGTCTTCCGGCACGGCGACCAGATCGAGCAGCTTTGCCGACGCGTCGGGCATGAAGGGCTGCGTCATGAGCGCGATGCGCCGCACCGTCTCGGCCATCGTGTAGAGCACGGCCTTCATCCGCTCGGGATCGGTCTTGCGCAGCGCCCAGGGCGCCTGAGCGTCGATATAGCGGTCGGCCTGCGCGACCACCGCGAAGATCGCCTCGAGCGCCTTGTGCACGGCCTGCACGGCCATCGCCTCGCGCGCCGTTTCAAGCGCCGGCACGGCCGCGCCGATCAGCGCTTCGTCCTCGTCGGTCAGCGCGCCATGGTCCGGCACCTTGCCGTCGCAGTTCTTGGCGATCATCGACAGCGAGCGCTGGGCCAGATTGCCCAGTCCGTTGGCCAGATCGGCGTTTGTGCGCTGGACGATCGCGTCGTGGCTGTAATTGCCGTCATTGCCGAACGGCACCTCGCGCATGAAGAAATAGCGCATCTGGTCGACGCCGTAATGGTCGGCGATCTGGAACGGGTCGACGACGTTGCCGACCGATTTCGACATCTTCTCGCCCTTGTTGAACAGAAAACCGTGCCCGAACACACGCTTCGGCAAGGGCAGGTCCGCCGACATCAGGAACGCGGGCCAGTAGATGGTGTGGAAGCGCGTGATGTCCTTGCCGATGATGTGCACGTCCGCCGGCCAGAACCGGTTGCGCGCATGTTCGTCCGGCCAGCCGGTGGCGGTCAGGTAGTTGGTCAGCGCGTCGATCCACACATACATGACGTGGCGCTCGTCGCCGGGCACCGGCACGCCCCAGTCGAAGGTCGTCCGCGAGACCGACAGATCCTTCAGACCGCGCCTGACGAAGGCCACGATCTCGTTGCGACGGGTCTCGGGGCCGATGAAGTCGGGATGGCGCTCGTAATGGTCGAGAAGCTTGTCGGCATAGGCGGACAGGCGGAAGAAGTAACTCTCCTCCTCCATCCATTCGACCGGCGTGCCCTGCGGGCCGTAGCGCACGCCGTCGTCGCGCAGCTCGGTCTCGTCCTCGTCGTAATAGGCTTCCTCGCGCACCGAGTACCAGCCGGCATAGCTGTCCTTGTAGATGTCACCATTGGTCGCCATCCGCTCCCAGATCGCCTGGCAGGTGCGCCGGTGGCGGTCCTCGGTCGTGCGGATGAAATCGTCGTTCGACCCCGACATCGCCTCAGTCATCGCCTCAAAGCGGGCCGCGTTCCGGTCTGCCAGTTCGCGCACCTCGATCCCCTCCCCGCGCGCGGTCTGCAGCATCTTGATGCCGTGCTCGTCGGTGCCGGTCAGGAAGAAGACGTCCTTGCCGTCGAGCCGCGCGAAGCGCGCCAGCGCATCGGTAACGATGAACTCGTAGGCATGGCCGATATGCGGCTGGCCATTGGGATAGGAAATGGCCGTCGTGATGTAGAACTTGTCGCTCATGGACGCCTTGCGCGCGGCTGGTTGGGATGTGGCCGTGCTGTAGCGGATTTGCCGCGGGTTTCAAACCGCTGGGCGGGGTTTTTGAACGGCTCAGCCGCCATGCATCAGCGCGTGCACCCGCTGCGTGGCGACGAGGAATTCCTGCTTGCGATCGAGACCAAACGCGTCGGCCTGCCGCAACTGCACGCCAAGCGCCTGCTGGAAGGCGGCGATCCTGTCGGCACCACGCCTGTCACCGCCGAGCGCGGCGCTGCGCGCACGGCCCATCAGCATCTCGGCCATCATCTCGCGCAGCAGCGCATTGTGCGTGTCGTTGCCGCGCGCGCCGGCCACCTCGGCCAGCTTGTGCGCCAAAGCCGTATCGAACCGGGGTGCCGTGAACAGGCGGTCGAGACTGTCGCGCAGTTCGCCGCCGCCATAAAGCGCCAGCGTCAGCGCCTGGCGCGGCCTGCCACCGGCGAGCGCGGCAAGCCGATCGATATCCGGCTCGGCGACCGCACCGCCCACATGCGTGATCACCGCCGCGACGTCGGCATCGGCGAGCGTTTCGAACCGCACGCGCTGGCACCGCGACCGGATCGTCGGAAGCAGGCCACTTGCACCATGAGAAACAAGAAGAAACAATGTGTTGGCGGGCGGCTCTTCAAGTGTCTTCAAAAGCGCGTTGGCTGCCCCGCGCTGCATGTCGCCGACCGGATCGACGATCACGATGCGCGGCTGGTCCGCGCTTGCCGTCATCGACAGGAAGTGCTGCACGCGACGCACCTCGTCGACGGTGATCACGGTCTTGAAGCCCGATCCCTTGTCGTTCTGCGGACGGGTCAGATGGATCAGGTTGGGATGCACACCCTGGGCGATCTGCCGGTGGACGGCGGCATCGGGCCGTGGCGCCGGCAGCGTATCGCCCGGCGGCAAGGGCCCAGACAGAAGCGCATTGGCCAGGTGGAAGGCGGCGGTCGCCTTGCCGATTCCGTGCTGACCGTCGAGCAGGATCGCATGATGGCCCGACCGTGCGATCGCCAGCATCTCGGCGACGGCCCGCGCATGGCCGACCAGCCGCGTCGATGCACAGGGCGGCGGTACCTCGTCGAGGGCATCATGCTGTGCGGGCCAGGCCACCTGCTCCATCACCGACGTTCCCCGCCGGGTCGCCGCTCGAGCAGCGGCTCCACCGCATGCCAGACCGCCTCGGCGACATCGGCGGCGTCCCCGCTCGCATCGATCAGCCGGCACCTGTCGGGCTCGGCTTCGGCGATGTGGCGGAACGCGCGTCTGCGGGCCTCGTGAACGGCCACCGTTTCCTTCTCGAACCGGTCACGCTGCTGGCCCTGCGTGCGACGCGCATGGGCGCGCTTCAGCCCGGTTTCCGGATCGAGATCGAGAATGATCGTCAGGTCGGGAACGGTGCCGTGCACCGCGACCCGCTCGAGCGAGGTGACGAACCCTGGATCGAGATTGCCGCTCATGCCCTGATAGACGCGGGTTGAATCCATGAACCGGTCGACCAGCATGACCTCGCCGCGTGCCAGCGCCGGGCGAATGACCTGTTCGACGTGATCGTTGCGCGCGGCAGCGAAAAGCAGCGCCTCCATGGCGGGGCCGAAGCTTTCGGCCGCGGCTTGATCCAGCAGCACGTGTCGGACCGCTTCGGCGCCGGGCGTGCCGCCGGGCTCGCGCGAGACGGTAACGTCATGGCCGCGTGCGCGCAGGCGCTTGGCCAGAAGCCGGATCTGGGTCGACTTGCCAACCCCCTCGCCGCCTTCGAAGCTGATGAAAAGGCCTGTGCGGGTATCGTCGTTCACGGGCGTCCGGGCGGCGGCGGTCACGTCCTGATCCAGCCGATCGCCAGTTCGAGAAGCGCATCGAGGGCCTGCCGGTGGATCGGGCCGCGCTCGACGGACTGCGCGGCTTCGAGCGGCGCCGAATGAGCCAGTTCGTCGCCGAAATAGATGTGCAGGTCGGCGATCCGGTCGCCCTCGCCCACCGGTGCCGGCACCGGTCCGTCGAAGACGATGGCGGCCCGCAGGCTGCTCTGGCCGGTGAGCGGCATCAACACGGTCAGCGGGTCGATCAGGCGGACCGGCACCGAACCGCGTTCACCGCCGTAAAGGCGCACATTACCCACCTCGTCGCCCGCATCGAACAGGCTGTGGGGTTCGAAGGCCCGCATTCCCCAATCGAGCATCTTGCGCGCCTCCTCGGCACGCATGCGTTCGGATTCGAGCCCGCTCATCGCCACGATCAGCCGGCGCCCGTCGCGTGCGACCGAACCGACGATCGCGTAGCCCGAGGCTTCGGTGAAGCCCGTCTTGAACCCGTCGGCGCCGATCTCCATCGGCAGCAGCGGATTGCGGTTGCGCTGGGTGATGCCGTTCCAGGTGAACTCCCGCTGGCTGTAGAACTCGTAGAATTCGGGATAGGTGCGCTGGATGTGCAGCGCCAGCGTGATCAGGTCGCGCATCGTAACCGCCTGTCCCTCGGCGGGCAGCCCGGTCGAGTTGACGAAGTTGGAACCCTCAAGCCCCAGTTCGCGCGCCCGCTCGTTCATCAGTTGCGCGAACGCCGCTTCCGAGCCGGCAATCCCCTCGGCGATGATGATGCAGCCATCATTGGCGGACTGCACGATCACGCCCTTGATGAGGTCCTCGAGCCGGATCTCCGAATTGATCTCCGCGAACATGGTCGACGTGCCCGACGCCGCCCCGCCCGTGCGCCAGGCGTTCTCACTGACCAGGAACGTGTCGTCCATCGTCAGCCGGCCCATCTTTAGCGCGTGGAAGACCACCTCCATCGTCATCAGCTTGGCGAGCGAGGCCGGTGGGATCGGCACATCGGGGTTCTTGGCAAACAGGATGGTGCCGCTGCCGACATCGAGCAGCATCGCCTGTTCGGCCCGGGTCTCGAAGAGCTGGGCGCGGGCCGGCGGCGCGACCGCGCACGCAAGAGCGGCAATGAGCGCCAGAACGAAGACAGGATGCCGCCACCGGGCGGCCGTAACGAAGCTGAAGGGCATATGGGATCGGTCCCGGTCACGGATGTCCGTTACGGGCAAACCTAGTGTGAAGGCGCAGGGATTGGAAGATGCGGCGTGCCGCTCAGTCGGCCTTCCAGTCGGTGCGGGCCATCGGCTGCACCGCAAACGCATCGAAAGCGCTGGCGACGCGCCGGTCGGCATAGGCCGACGCGTCAAGACCGATCAGCGGACGCGTGGCACGGCGCAGCAGCGAGCCGGCCGTCGGCGTCTGCGCGGAAGTCTCGCCGAATCGTTCGGGCGCGGGCTCCCCGGTCGAGGCCATCATCACGCCGGGCCGACGCACACCCGGAAGATCCGGCCCCGCGCCGCCACCGCCGCGTGGCGCACCGACGGTCGGCGCGCCGCGGAACGAGGCGATCAGATATTCGTCGTCCTGGCCGTGCAGCGGAGCGCGGCCGAGATATTCCACCTTCACGTCGGCCGTGCCCGAGGAAATGTAGTCGAGCATGTAGGCGGCACGCTTGGACAGATCGATGACGCGGTCGTTGGAGAACGGGCCGCGGTCGTTGACCCGCACGATCACCGACCGGCCGTTGGCCTTGTTGGTGACCCGCGCATAGGACGGCAGCGGCATCGTCTTGTGCGCCGCCGTCAGGTGGTTCATGTCGTAGACTTCGCCATTGGCGGTCTTGCGGCCATGGAAGGCCTGACCGTACCAGGAGGCCCGCCCGTGCTGCACCGGCGGCTGGTCCGCGGTCGGATAGTAGCGGCGGCCGCGAACCGTATAGGGCCGACCGACCATCTCACGCCCGCCACCGCGCTGGATACGCGTTCCGTTGGCGACGCGAGGGCTGGCGGCGACACCATAGGCGGCGACCGAGAAGCTCTCCGCGCCCGAGGTGGCCGCGTTTTCGGTGAAGACAGGCAGGTTGGAAAGATTGATGACGTCGCTGCTGGCGGCGACGACACTGGAACTGCCGCTGGTCAGGGCGACCTTGGGCGACATCGAGGAACCGCAGCCCACAACGGCAATGCACAGCGCGGCGACGATGCCGCCCCGCCCCAAGCCGATCCTGAAGGTCGTGGTCCCCATAACCAATGGCGCATACACCAAGCTTTCGCGCCCGACCAGTCATGTCGGGCGATCAGGGGACCAGTATCGGTCATCTCGCTTATCAGGATGTTAAGAAGCGTGAGCTTCCCGCAGGCGCGCCCCGGTCACCCCTCGATGCGGGCGCGGCCCGAATAGCCATCGTCGCGGCGCCAGCGCAGCGTCGTCTCGCCGGTGCGACGCAGGGTGAAGCAGCTCACCTGGCCGTCGTACCAGGTCGGGAACTGCTGGCAGAGCTGGTCGCCCTGCACGAACCAGCGGCCGGTTTCGCGCGGCGCCATGAAACGGCCGAGGCCGAGCGCGCGGCCGTCACCTGTCACGCGGCCGTTGGCCTTGTAATGCAGCGGGAATTCGCCGCCGAACGGCGTGGCCAGGTAGACGCGCTTGCCGCCGATGGTTTCCTTGATCGCCGAACCGGCGAGCTGCTCGGCGGCGGCCGGCGCGGCGGTTGCGGCAAGGGCGAAAGCGGCGATAGCAAAGGCGCGGATCATCATCATATCCCCTTGTTTCGACGAAACTGTCACCTGTTACGACACGATGTCGCAACCGGATCATTTAACTGCCAAACGACTTTCCGCTTGTCCGGGTTCCGGTCGCCGCGCCCACACCTTGCTCACGCCGCCTTGCGGCGCGTGGGGCCGTGTGCCATCTAGATTTCATCGGAGGGGTGGCAGAGCGGTCGAATGCGGCGGTCTTGAAAACCGTTGAGGCTTTGCGGCCTCCGGGGGTTCGAATCCCTCCCCCTCCGCCATTGGTCTCTCAGCGCCATTGGCTGCCGTTACCGATCAGTGGGTCGGCGTGGCCCCGATTGTCCGTGGGGGACGGGCCAGACCGGATCAGCCACCGCGCCGGAGAAACTCGCGGTTGACGCAGTACCTCATGCGACCCGCGACCAGAAAATCCCGGATGATGCGTACAGATTTCGTCCGAGCAGCTGTACATCTTCACACACTGGACCACGCCTTATGTGGTGTAAGGATTACTTGATCCGACAGGTGCGAATTACCGCCTTTTGCAGCGGCCACAAGACCCAAATGATCAGCAATCATTGAACAGTTCTCCGCCGATACATCTCTTCTCAGATTGCAATCTGATCGCCAGATAAATGCTGTGAGCCATTGACTGCCCGAACAGGTCAGTGCGAGCTGACCGTAAACCGTCATGTCGTTCTGAACGGGGGCCATGATCACAGACGACTTGTTCGGCTTTCGCCCGGACTCCATCGCGGAGCCGTCAATCGGCTGCGATGCGTGCGCCTGAAGCCTCGTCGAAGAGATGAACCTTGCTGCTGTCAGGCATGATCGAAACGGTGTCGTCTGTCGAAAGCGTCAGTCGCTCACGGATCGCGCAGAGAATTTCGACGCCGTCAGCCTCCAGCACGAGATGCGTGTCGCTGCCTGTCGGCTCTATCAGGCGCACCGAAGCCTTCACGCCCTCCATGGCCCCGTCTCCAGGGATCACTGCGATATTCTCGGGCCGGATACCGTAGATCATCCGGCGCCCCGACAGTTCGGAGCCGACCCATTCGGGAAGCGGAAGGACGACGCGATCGCCCGCGGCAAACACGGGTCCAGTCTCGCCGGCGGAGACCGTTCCGGAAAGCAGGTTCATCGTCGGCGACCCGATGAAACTGGCCACGAAGGTGTTGGCGGGTCGGTCATAGAGATCGAGCGGAGCGCCGACCTGTTCGATGACGCCGTCGCGCATCACCACGATCCGGTCCGCCATCGTCATGGCCTCGACCTGGTCGTGGGTGACATAGATCATCGTGTTCCGGAGCGTCTGGTGCAACTGCTTGATTTCCGAGCGCATCTGCACACGCAATTGGGCGTCCAGATTGGACAGCGGCTCGTCGAACAGAAACACTTTGCTGTCCCGAACGATCGCCCGCCCCATGGCGACGCGCTGACGCTGACCGCCGGAGAGCTGGCCCGGGAAGCGTGCCAGAAGCGATTGAAGACCCAGGATTCCGGCGGCGTGGGACACGCTCTGGCCGATGGTCTCTTGCGGCGCTTTTCTCAACCGCATCGAGAAACCCATGTTCTCGCTGACGGTCATGTGGGGGTAGAGCGCGTAGTTCTGGAATACCATGGCAATGTTGCGCTCGCGCGGCGTGAGCTCGTTGACCACCTGTCCGCCGATCGAGATCTCGCCGCCGCTGATATCCTCCAGACCGGCGATCAGCCGCAGCAGAGTGGACTTGCCGCAGCCGGAAGGCCCGACAAGGGCGACGAATTCGCCGTCCTCGATGTGCACGCTGACGCCCTTCAACGCGTCGACGGTTCCGAACGTCTTGCGAACCTGGTCGATTCCCACCACAGCCATTGTCATACTCCTGCAGGCCGGAACGGCCGATCATGTCCGCAGATCACCAGTGTCGGCTCAAGCGCCTGAACGCGGTCGAGCGAGGCGTGAAGCTGCGCAAGCTGTTTGGGTCCGTACCACTGGGAGAAGGAGCGATCGGTGTATTCGGAGCGGATCATCGCCGTATCGCCGGCGATCAGAACGCGTTCATCGGCAGTCTCGACCAGAAGCGAGATGTGGCCGGCCGTATGGCCAGGCGTCGGGATCGCGGTCACGCCCGGCATGAGCGTGCACTGTTCGCTGATTTCCGTGATCTCGCCCATCATGGACTTCTTGGCCTCGACGATCGGCGCGCCTTCGATCGCGGTCATTTCCGCCAGTTCCCCGGCGCCGAGCACCCAGGGCTTTCCGGGCAGATGCACGATGGCTGCTGCATGATCGGTATGCGTATGCGTGGTCACAACCACGTCGATGTCGTCATAGGACAGGCCGCGGCTGGCGAGCGCATGCCACAGGATCGAATAGGCGCCGATGTGATGATTGCCGGGGTCGACGAGCATCGTCCGTTCGCCGCGCACCAGCACCGTCGAAGCGACCGGAAGGAACCCCACATTGGTGCGGAAGATCGGGTCGCCGTCGTCCGGTGACACCCCGAGCATGCGTTCCATGCGGTCGAGTTGCTGCTCCGGGTTGGACGCGAACATGTAGACCAGTTCGTCACTGTCCCAGCGGAACCGCAGGCAGACCGGATGGATGATAACTTCAACCGTCGGGGCGCTCATGACAGATCCCCCGCCAGGGCCGGCGCATTCCTGTGCAGGCCCGAACGGATCCAGTCCAGCGTTTCGAGCGCCATGAAGCTGTAATTGTAGAAGGTGAAGCCCGATGCCCGGCCTTGCGTCGCCGCGAGTTGGCTCGACAGGCCTGAAGCACTTTCGGTCTGCGGCAAGACGGCGCGAATTGCCGGAACCTGGGCAATGTCATCACCGACGACCTCGTTGTAGCGGGCGACGGCTGCCTTCAGGACCTCGGGATCGGTGAAGTAGAAGGTAGGGTGCAGCTCATCGATGGCCGGGATAATTCGGTCCAGATCGTTGCCGTTCTGCCAGGCGCGCCCGTTGGGTCCGAGTGGATAGAGCGGGCCGAAATCGAGACATGCCACCGTCATGTCCGCATCGGCCGCACGGATCGCCTCTGCCGATCGCACGATCAGGTCCGTGGGTCCGGCGTTGCGTGTCTTCAGATACGCGCCAAAGGCGCCACCGGCACCAGCTTCCAGCTCTGTCCAGCCCATTGGCTCGCGCGGCTTTCCGGCGAGCGCGTTGTCCACGGTTTCACGCACCCAGGACCGCACGATTTCGCCGTCCACGCCGTCTTCCCTCATGCGGCGCATGCATGCCGGGCAGAAGCACAGCGAGCTGAGGAATTCGGTGTCAGCATCCAGCGGCACACCGATAACTTCGTGATGATGGCCGTGCCGCAACGGGAGATATTCGATCGACTCGATCAGGATCCGTTCGAACAAGCCCATCGATGCGATATCGTCCATTACGTTGAGGACGAGATCGTCGACCTGGGCGTTGGAAGGACACAATGTGTGCGTGATCCGGTCGCCCCACGGATTTTCGACGACCATGTCCGGATGTGCAGTGCCGACGCCCGAATTGTGCAGAACGGGCATCCAGGCACTCAGCGAAATCCCACGCTTGCGTGCATGGTCCGCCAACCGCATCCAGAAACCCTCCCAGTCGTCGGAAAGATCGCTGACAGGCGGGGCCAATGGGTGCGAGCCGTGCCACCCGCCGGGTCGATAGTAGAGTGCACCCGGGGTGGGGAAGTAGAGGCGCCGCTTGGGATTGTGCGGCAGGAAGAACATGCCCGAATGGTACCAGGTGGTAAGATAGAGGGTATTGAGCCCGGCACGCTCGACCGCATCGAGAACCGCGTCGGCGCCCTCGTCGATCACGTCCCATGGATAGGCGTACAAGCCGAGCGGCGATTTCATGTGCGGGTCTCCTCCTGGTCATTACGGGGCCATGTCGCGAAGTCGGCGAAGAAGGCGGCCAACCGGGCAACCATCGCCTGAAACAGCGCCTCGCCCCGTTCCTGCGTGGCAAACGACGGTGCGCCGATCACGCCGGTCGGACTGAGTTCGCGAAAACTGGCGGCCGACGCCACGGCTCCGCCCGAAAGCAGGTCAGCTCCGAAATAGGCCGACCGATCGAGCAGATGGTCCGATGCCTTGTCCATGTCGACGAGGTCGGGGCGCGTGGCCAGCATCAACGCGGTTTCCATTTCGCAGGCATGCATGATTCCGCCCTTGTCGGATTCACGCCAATCGGCCAGTTCGGCCAGCGCAAAGTCCCAGTAGGATGCTGCCGCAGCGCGAATTCCGTGCTCGTAGAACAAGGTCTGGGTGAGATTCTTGAGAAGGTTCATATTGCCGCCGTGGCCGTTGATCATCGCGATACGACGGAAGCCATGATGGGCAAGACTGCGGGCTACCTGCCCTACGACGGCCGAGAACGTCTCGTCGTCCAATGTCACCGAGCCCGGAAAATCCATGTGATGGGGTGAATAGCCGGTCCAGACGGTTGGGGTGACGACGATTGCGGTGCCATCTTCGCAAGCGCGCTCGGCGGCTTCCTCACAGACGCTGCCCGCCAGATGCGCATCCACCATGAGCGGCAGGTGGTGGCCGTGCTGCTCGAAGGCGCCGACCGGTATCACGGCAACCGGATCACGCTCGAGCAGCATCTTGACCTCCGGCCATGTGTGCTCGGCCAGCTTTACCTTTCCACTCATCGTCTTGCCTCAATCATATTCGGACATGCGGACAGGTCGCTCCTCGTCGATCGACCGTTTCATGGCGGCGACCACCGCTTCGGCCCGGCGCGCCTCGGTCAGCCCGACCAGCGGCGGCGCGCCGGTGTCGGCTCGCGCCACGAATGTGTCGAGCGAATGTGCCAGTGCCCCGCCCACGCCGTCGGGCAACATGGGCCAATGGGTCATGTCGGGCAGAACGTAGCCTTCTTCACCGACGATCTTCATGCCCTGGGACGAGCCTTCTATGACAACCGAACCCTTGTCGCCGATCAGTCGGAAGGAGGGATCAAGTGGCTCGGGCTGGCTCGGTGGAAGCACCCACGAGGTCTCGAACGTCGCCACGGCTCCGTCGGCGAAGCGCATCGTGGCCACGACCGCGTCATGGCACCCATATTGCGCGCAGGCGCGCACGACCGCTTCCGCGTAGACGCGCTCGACCGGCGCCTGGTTGACCGCGATCGCCATCTCGATGTCGTGGATCAGTGTCGACGACAGGAGATCGGTCCAGGGCGCGTACTTCTCGATACCAAGGCGCGAGCCGACACGGCGCGCGGAGACGCTCACCGGCGCGCCGATGCCACCTTCGGCGGCGATCTGCTTCATGCGTGCAAAGCGCGGTTCGGCATGAAGGATGAAATTCACCGCCGGCTCCGCACCGGTTTCGGCCAAGGCCGCGATAAGCGCGTCGACGTCGGCAAGCGTCCTGCCCAACGGTTTCTCGAGCAGCATCTTGAGCCCGAGTCTTGCGGCTTCGACGGCCGGTTCATGCCGGAAACTCTCGGGCGTCGCGATCGAGACCGCGTCCAGCTCCTCCTGCTCCAGCATCGTGCGGTAGTCGGTGTAGGACCGACAATCGAGCGCTTCCGCCACCTCCCGCACGCGGCTTGAGTCGGTATCGGATATGGCGACAAGCTGACACAGCGGGTTTCGCCGAAAGATGCGGGCGTGAAGTTCTCCGATCAGGCCGACGCCGATCACGGCTATTCGCATAGTCTCCCCCATGGGCTTACCGGTCCGCCCCGGCCATCAGCACCTGGGTGATCAGCCGCTGGAAGACGATCATCAGCAGTCCCACCGGCAGCAGTGTCAGTACGGCTGCGGCGGCCTGCTGTCCGACCTCGATGTCGATCGTGGAGCGAAACATGCCGAGTGCGACCGTCGAGATCTTGATGTCCGAGGTGAAGATGAGTGGCGTCAGGAACTCGATCCAGGACAGGATGAAAGCAAAGATGAATCCGGCCATGATCCCAGGACGCACCATCGGTAGCACGACGTAGCGCATCACCTGCATGTGCGTGCACCCGTCGATCCGCGCGGCATCTTCCACTTCGCGCGGCAGCCGATCGATGAAGGTCTTCAGGATCCAGATCTCGAATGGAAGAATGAAACCGGAATAGGCCAGTACGAGACTGAGGAATGTGTCGTTGATCCCCCAGGACACGAACAGCACGAACATCGGGATGAGAAAGATCGTGGTCGGCAGGAAGTAGACCGAGACCATCGCCACAAGCATCGCGTTCTTGCCGGGCAGGCGCAACCGCGACAGCGCATAGGCGGCCGGCAGGGCAACGATCAGACACACCGCCGCCGTCAGAATGGAGACGAGCAGCGAGTTCAAGATGCCCTCGCGAAGGGGAACGATATGCCCGGGCGCCAGCACCGCACGAAAATGCTCGAAATCGAGCGTCGTCGGCAGGAACTGCACGTCGCGCGAACGGATCACCGTCTCGGGCTGCAGGCTGGTCAACAAGAGCCCGTACAGGGGAAATGCCATCAGCACGAAGACAACGAGCGCTGACCCGTAGATCGTGGTTTGGCGGACAAGTCGCCGGCGGGTCGAGGCGGTCATGTCGTCGCCCCTTGGCGCAGCGTGAGATAGTGGCGCACAACGGACATCACGAGCACGACGAACAGCGTGACGAGCAACAGAATGTAGGCGGCCGACGCCGCGCGGCCCAGATCGAAGGACTGGAAGGCCTCCCGATAGACGAGATAGTTCAATGTTGTCGTGCTGCCGGCCGGCCCCCGCGGGTGAGCACGAAGATGGTGTCGAACGCCTTCATCGCCCACACGAACTGGATCAGGATCAGCGGGATGGCGATCGGGACCATCAGTGGCAGCAGCACGTACCGGAACCGTTGCCAGACCGTTGCGCCGTCCACCGCTGCCGCTTCGAACAACTGCTGCGGTATGCTCTGCAGGCCGGCGAGGAAGAACAGTACCATGAAGGGGATCGCCTTCCAGACCTCGGCGATCGCGATGACGTGCAGCGCCGTCCAGCCGTCGCCGAGCCAGATCCGGTACTGATCGATCAGTCCGACGCGATAAAGAAGTGCATTCACGAAGCCGACATCGGCGTGGAACATCTGCCCCCACAGGACGCCGGCAACCACCGGAGGCACTGCCCACGGCAGAACCACAACGACGCGCAAGACCGTACGCCCGGCGAATTTTTGGTCGAGCAGCAGCGCGATCAGAAAACCGAACACGGTGGCAGCGACAGAGATCAGCAGACCGAAGTAGATCGTGCGCCAGATCGTATCGATGAAACCGGGATTGGCGAACAGACGGGCATAATTCTCCAAACCGACGAACTCGCCGATCTGCAGGCGCACCATGTCGAACTCGGTCACGCTCAGAGTCAGCGTGAAGATCGCCGGATAGAGGAAGATGCCGGCGACCAGCACGAGCGCCGGCGCAACCAGGAGCAGGCTGAAGGCCAGCTCCCGGCGGCGCAGATATCCGGCACGACGGCCGCCGATGGCGATCGCCGTGCCAGAGTGGGCCGCAGATAGATCAGGTGCGGCTTGCATTGATCAACTTGACCGCCTCGTCGAGCGCTTCCTTCGGCGCGACCTCGCGGGCGAAGGCGCGCGAAAGCTGCCCGGTCAGGATCTCCTGCCAGCGCTCGCGGTCGGGCGAATATCCACCGTCGACCGGATACTGGTACGATTGGCGGATCACTTCGGCAAAGGGCAGGTTGCCGCTGACGTCCGGGTGGCTCAGCGCCGCATCGACCGAAGGCGCCCATGGCGATGTCGATCCCTGAAGGATCTGCTTGTCCAGCGAGGTCGCCAGCTTGATGAACTGGCGCCCGCCTTCCGGATTGTCGGCAAAGACCGGTATCGAGAGGAACTCGGATCCGTCGATGGAGGCCGAAGTCTCCAGGGCCGGATTCGGAGCGTAGCCTGACTGTCCCTGGATCGCGGAATCATCGCTGCCATTGGCGATCCCAGCGATGAACGGCCAGGTGAAGAAGATACCGCGTTGGCCGGCAAGATAGGCCGGCGAGGCGTCAAAGACCCACGTATAGGTGACTGCCGCCGGATCAATCACCTTGTGCAGATGGAGCAGGTCGACCATGCGGCTGAGCGCTTCCACGCCGGCTTCCGAGTTCATGACCGGCTGCAGATCATCGTCGAGGAAGCGGCCGCCGCCACCCTGGAGCAGGCTGCCGAACGTGAACATGGAGCCGACACCACCCCAGTTGTCGGTGATGCCGTAGATGTTGTTGTCGGGGTCGTTAATCTCCTTGGCGTACTCGACCAAAGTGTCCCAGGAACCCGGCGTTGCGTGCCAATTGTTGGGAGCCTCGGTGTCGAGACCTCTCGCTTCGAAGAGCGCCTTGTTCCAATGCATGATCGGGGCGCCAATCGTGACGGGCACACCGAAGTATCGGCCCTGATAGTTGGCGGCGGTGAGCGAATTCTCGATCAGACCGTTGGGCAGGAGCTCCTGCTCGATCAAATCGGTCATGTCCGTGAGCCAGCCCTTTTCGGCGAGGCCCGACATCAGTGCCGCGGTCACGAAGACCGCATCGCCGGGGCTTCGACGCGCGATCAGGGTCGAATTCAGTTTCACCGGCAGGTCCGGGGTCGTGACCAGTTCGATTTCCGGCGTCGGCCCGTGTGCGGCGGCGTAATCGGGCGCCAACGTCTGCAGATATTCCATGTGCGAGCCCAGCAGCAATTTGACGGGCTCGTTGTTTCCCTGTTGCGCCGAAGCCAGGCGCGTGGAGGACAACAAGCCTCCGGTCATTGCGGCTGCGCCCATGGAAAGCAGCAGCCGGCGACGGTCAATTCCCTTGCACAGCATCGCGTCATCTCCCTCGTATACGCGGATTTGGGAAGCTTACGGGCAGTCCGAGAATTGTCAATCCTGTTTCGAAATACAAGATAACAGTTCCACGATGCGAAATTACTATGCCTGTTCCGACGCCACTTCGCGGTCGGCTCCCGATCAGTTCGGCATATCAGAGGCCGATCACTGCTCGCCCACGACGGCGATGCAGTCGATCTCGTATTTCAGCGTTCCGGACAGCCCCTTGGTGACCGTGGTCCGCGCCGGAAAAGGCTGCCGAAACAGCTGCGGATACAGCAGGTTGTACTGATCGCGATACTTCGGATCGGCGAGGTAATTCTGTGTCTTGACGACACGGTCCAGGCCGGAGCCACAATGCTTGAGAATCGCCTCGAGATTCCCGACCGCCCGTCGCATCTCGCCTTCGAAGTCATCGTCGACGATCTGTCCGGTCGGATCGACCGAAGCCTGCCCGGAGACAAACAGGAGGTTGCCGACCTGGACCGCCGGGCTGAACGGCAGATGAGAGTGGGGCATGGACGGATCGGTGTGGTGCTTGATCATGGTGGCTTCAACTTTCATCGAGCGGATAGATCGGTCTTTGGAGCCGCGTGTAAGGCAGCTTGCGGGGATCGGATATGCATGGTCCCTGCGTTTCGACGGTGAAGCTCGCCGCGGCGATCTTGTCGTAGGCGCGCCTGTGCGCCACGGCTGCCTTGACGCCGATCACTGACAGTTTTTCAGGGTCGATGCCCTGGCTGCGCCACTGGCCGAGATCGAAGGGCGGAGTCTTGCGGGAATTGAGAAGGATGGTGATGCCGCGATGGCGGACGACGGCGCTGGGGCCCATGGCGATGTGCTTGCCACGCGCGGCAACCATGTGGCTCTTGATGTCCTCGAGCGTGAAGTTGCCGTCGCTGCGCGAGACCAACTCGACATCGAGCTCGATCGGGCCGGGGTCGAAGGGATTGTTCTTGCCCCCGATGGCGACCGTCTTGTGTTCACCAGGCGCAAGCTCTTCCAGTTCGCCGACAGCTTCCGCGTCGGCGATCACCACGCCGGCGTTTTGTGCGTCGGCGGCGAGCAGCGCCCGCAGCACGCCGGTGCCGTTGCCCGGAGCGCCGCCACTGACATTGTCCGACGGCTCGACGAGGATGGCGGGCCCCGACGGCGGATCGGCAGCCAGGCGCTCAAGCACCGACGCGGGATCGTCTTCCTCCGGCAACCCCTGCGCGCGCAACTCCCATGCCTTGTCGCACAATGCGTCGAGAGCTTCCTCCGCTTCCGCATGGTCACCCGTCGTGATCACCGAGAAGGCCACTCCTGCCTCCGGTACATCGGCGAAGGAGAAACCTCCAACGACATTCACCGCCCAAATGTGTTCGCTGTCTTCCTCGATGCGCCGGGCGAGCACCTCCAGATCTTGCATCGGAGCCTCGGCGGTACCGGTTCCGGTCGGCGGCCAGACGATGCCGGCATGCCGGCCGACCATACGCGGCACGGTGCCCTCATTCAGACATCGCGCGAGCAACTCGGCCGCGCGCACGGCGCTGTCGCGCGCGTCGATATGCGGGTTTTCGCGATAGCAGACGAGGCCGTTGGCGTGACGTGCCATCAGGGCCGTCATGTTGGCGTGCAGGTCGAAGACACCGAAGATCGGCACGCCGGCAAGACCGTCGATGCCACGCAGCCGCTCAAGAATCGTGCCCTCCACGTCTGTCAGGCTCTGCGAGACCATGGCGCCGTGGAGGTTCAGATAGACCGCGTCGTAGGGTCCGCGGCGAGCCACCGGTTCGAGATCGGCCCAGAACGCCTCGATAACCGCATCATCGACCATCGCGGAGGGCGATGCCGCATAGGCGCATGCGGGCTCGACATCCCAGCCCTGCGCCGCGGCGACTTCAAGAAAACCGTCAATCGTCGAACCGTTGCCCGCAAAGTCCAGGATCGCCGACCCGCGCACGATGTCGAAGTCGGCAAGGCCGGTCGTGCCGTTGACGAAGCAATGGGTCTCGTGGGAGAGCCCGGCAAGCAGGATCCGGCTCATTTCCCTGCTCCACCGGAGACCAGACGCGGCCGGCGGGCCATCTGCGGGCCGATCTCCTCCATCACCGACACGATTTCCTCGCGCAGCGCGGGCGTCAGCCGGCTCTTGACGACCGACAGGCTGATGCCCGCGACCGGCATGTCATCCTCGATCATCGGCACGCCGAAGCAGGCGACGCCGGCGTCGTTCTCCTCGTCGTCCTGGGCCCAGCCGCGTTCGGCCGTTTCACGCAGCAGCGCCTCGACGGACGCCCGGTCGGTGGGCGAAAGCGGGGTGCGCTGCACCGGCGTCATGGCATCGAGCAGTTTGCGCTGGCGCTTTTCGGGCAGGAACGCGGCGATCGCCCGTCCGAGGGCTGTGCAGTGGAAGGGATCACGCACGCCCGGCCGAACCTGCCAGCGAATGCTGCGTGTCGTCTCGATGTAGTGGACATAGATGACATGCGTACCCTGGAGCACGCCGAGGTTGACCGTCTCGTTGAATCGCCGGTGCAGCATTTCCATGACCGGCAGGGCCTGCTGGCGGAGATCCTCGTAGCCATCCCCGCGGCCCAACTCGTACATGCGCAAGGTAAGCCCGTAGCGGCTGCGGGCCTGGTCCTGATCGACATAGCCGAGCCTGGCCAGCGTCTGCAGAATCCGGAACAGCGTTGCTTTCGGCAGGCCCGTGGTTTCGGCAAGCTCCTGAAGCGTTGCGCTACGCCCCAGTTCGCTCATCGCCTCGAGCACCAGGAACGTCTTCTCGACGACCGCAATATGTCCGCTCAATGGCCCATCTCCTCGAGTACCTCGCGCGCGGTCACAAGCGCGTGGTCGATATCGTCGTCGGTGTGCGCCAGCGAGACGTACCAGAGACCGCGCTCGATCAGCCTGATGCCGTGGGCAAGCATGCCCTGGCAGAACCGGCTGTAAAGGGCCTTGTCGTAGTCCAAGACGTGCTCGTAGGAGAGTGCCCGCGCGCGCTCGGAGAAGCCCATGTGGAACATCGCGCCCGGCCCCTGCACACGCACATTGAGGCGGCCTTCTTCGCCGATCGCGGCAAGGCCATCGCGCAAGCGCGTCCCCGTCTCACGTACGTGACGATACCCCTCGCCATTGTTGCGGCCCATCACTTCAACGACCGCCCGGCCGGCCGCGATGGATGCATTCGAGGCGTTCAGCGTGCCGGCGTGATAGACTTGACCGTTGGCCAGCGGCGCCATGAACTTCTCCTTTCCGACGAGCGCGGCGAGCGGAAAGCCGGCTCCCAGCGCCTTGCCGAAGAGGGCCATGTCCGGCGTCACGCCGAACTCGCCCTGCGCGCCGCCCGCGCCGAGCCGGAAACCGGTGATGATCTCATCGAAGATCAATGCCGTGCCGTACTTGTCGCAAAGCCGCCTCAGCCCTTCGAGGAAACCGGGCAGCGGTTCGATACACCCCTGGTTGCACATGACCGGTTCTGTGATGATCGCGGCCACTTTATCGCCATGGGCCGACATCGCTTCCTCGACCAGGTCCAGGTCGTTCCAGCGCAGAACGATGACGTCCTCGGCGAGCGAGGCCGGGATTCCCCCGCCCCAGGCGACGGGCGCTGGCGGTGTGTTGGATTCATCCCGCGGCGGATTGACCGAAAACGATACGTTATCGAGCCAGCCGTGATAATGGCCGATGAACTTGATGAACTTGGGTCGTCCGGTCACGTGACGCGCAAGCCGAAGGAGCGCGTGCGAGGCCTCCGACCCGCTGACCGCAAAACGCACCCGTTCGGCTGACGGAACGCAGCCCTTGATCGCCTCGGCCAGTTCGAGTTCGTCCACGTGCTGGCCTGCGAAAAGCTGTCCCGACTGGAGCGACTCGATCACTCGCCTAATCAGTTCGGGATGCGAGTGGCCCAGAATGCAGGGTCCCTGAGAGAGGGTGAAGTCGAGCAGTTCGTGACCGTCCGCGTCCCAGATTCGCGCACCCTTGGCGTGCGTATAGAACATGGGATGCGGCGAGCCCACGGCGCGAAACTGGCTGCTGACGCCGCCGGCCAACGTTTGACATGCCCTTTCATGGAGCGCCTTGGACTTTGGAAACGACAGATGGTCTTCTGCGCCGTGCTCCCCTGCCCCGGCGCGAACTTTCGACTCCAGCATTCAACCCTCCCCCATGATCTCGGCTTGGTGGCAATCCGCCCTTGGCACCCGCCTATCGTTTTCCATTGCAAAATGCAAGTTCCACGATGCAAAACAAATGGCGTTCTCACAAACCCCCTTTCCAGCCTGTTTCGAACGTGCCCACGCTCTGCTTCGCCAAACTCGGGCTGGCACAGGCGAATTGATGGCGACGGGGGCACGACCCGCCATCAGCAGAACACAGGTTTCCCGGACTTGGGGCCATCGCAAAGGTAAGGAGCAGATGCGGACGACCAGATTGGCTCGCCGCGAAAAACGTCGCGACGCTACCCGGCACCACCCAAGCAACTGGCCGGCGTCAATGCGAAACGTCTGAACGCTTCTTTCGGAGCATCGTGACGCTCCATTTCCGATGCGATCGCTTCCGAAAGCCGAGCTTCGGTCGCTGCATCACGATACGGGGCGTGCTGACCGGGATCCTTGCGTAGGTCGAACAGAACGGTTTGCGTGTCGACGACGGCACCAGGACCGTGCGCCGCAAAGGAGCTCGAGCCGGCAACCAGCGGGACCTTCAGCACCGGCGCGCCCTTGGTGAAGTCGAAAGGGCGCACCTGCACCGCGCCCCGCAGTTCCTCGATCGAGAAGAACGACTTCATGTGCGTCGGCATCAGCGTGTACTGGTAGAGCGGCTCGGCGGTCAGATCGTCCGGGAACAGGAAGTAAGTGTACCGGCCGTCGGTGATGTTCACGCCGCCGCCGAAATAGCCGAACACCGCGGTGTCGCGGACCGTCTCGCCGTCAAGCGCGCGCAGCAGCGACCGGCCGGTCACCTCGGCGGGAACGGGACAGCCGAAGAGGTCGGCGATGGTCGGCATCAAATCCACCGTCTGGGTCAGCGCAGCGGAGCGCGCCCCGCCCTGGCGCCCGGGCGTGCCGATGAACAGCGGTATGTGCGAGACCTCTTCGTAGGCATACATGCGGTTCTTGGCCCACCAATCGTGCTCGCCCAGAAGGAAGCCATGGTCGGTGGTGACCAGGAGCGCGGTGTCATCCCACAGGTCGTTCTTGTCGAAAGCATCCAGCAACCGGCCGAGCTGGCGATCGCAGAAGCGCACCAGCGCCCGGTAGCGTGCACGCAGTTGCGCGACTTCAGCGTCGGTCTCGGTCACCTTGGCATAGGGCGGCCAGTCGAAGATCGGACCGGGCATTTCGCCGGCCACCGCCTCGACATCGTCGTCCGGAGCGAAGAACGGTTCGTGCGGATCGAAGGTCTCGATCTGCAGGAACCAGCCCTCACTTCGTCCATTGCGCTCCAGAAAACGCAGGCCGGCATCGAAGGTGAGCGCCGCAGGCATCGGCTCGGCGCCGGTCATCCGCTCCCGGTTGGCCATGTAGGTGCGGAACGTCGTGCCGCGCTCCTCGGAGAATTGTTTGGGGTGGAATCGCGCGCGCCAGTCCTCCAATGGCGGATCGACGATGCCGTGCCACGGATCACGCTCCTGGCCGCGGATCATTTCGTAGCTGTCGAAGCGGTTGTGATAGGTCGCCCCGCCATCCTCCCAATAATGATAGTGATCGGTGACCAGATGCGTGTAGACGCCCTGTGCGCGCAGCATCTCGGGCAGCGAATTGTCGAACGGCTCCAGCGGTCCCCAGCTTCGGTGGAACAGGCTGAGCCGGCCGGTCTGCAGGTCGCGGCGCGCCGGCATGCACGGAAGCGAGCCGACATAGTGCCGCTCGAAGGTGGTGGTGCGCGCCGCCAGCCGGTCGAAATTGGGTGTGTCGACATCGCTCGCATAGGGCGACAGCGCCAGACGGTTCAGCGAATCGAACAGGACCAGGACGCACTTCATGCCGTCAGCCCTTGACGGCGCCGGCGGTCAGGCCGCGCACGACGCGCTCCTGAAGCACGATGAACACCATGATCGGTACCAGCATCACGATGGTGATGGCGGCGAACATCCCGGGCAGGTTGAAGTCGAACTGCGACTGGAAGAAGCGGATCGCCACCTGCGCGGTGCGCTTGTCCTCCGATGACAGCACCAGCGTGGCGAAAAGGAACTCGTTCCAGGTGAATACGAAGATCATGATGGCGACCGTCGAGATGCCGGGGCCCGACAAGGGCAGGACGATCCGCGTGAAGATCTGCCAGTAGCTGGCCCCGTCCATGATCGCCGCCTCCTCGATCGACAGGGGCAGTGAGAGGAAGAAGGCGCGCATGACCAGGAACGAGATCGGCAGGAACAGCCCGGCATAGAGCAACATCAGGCCGATGCGTGTGTCATACAGACCGAGCGTGCGGATGATCAGTGTCTCGGGCACGATCAGGGCCGAAAAGGGCATGACGAGCCCGAGTGCGAACACTGTGACCACGATGTTGCGGCCACGGAACTCGAACCTTGCGACAGGGTAGGCCGCCATGGCGGAGACGACGACGACCAGCGATGCCGCTCCGGCGCTGACAAGGAACGAGTTGGCGAGATAGCGGAGCAGCCCGATTTCGGTCAGCGCATCCTCGAAACCGTCGAGGTTCCACTGGCGCGGAAAGTAGCCCGATGCGCTGAGGATCTCGGCGTTGGTCTTGAATGCCGCAAGCACGAGCCAGAGGATCGGAAACAGCATCGCAAAGCAGAACCAGGCGATGATCGCGTAGTAGGTAATGGTCAGCCAGAGCGGGCGGCCCCAGGCCGTGCGGTCATGATCGCTCAATCGAAGTCCCTCTCGCCGATGCGGAAGACGTGCCTGATCAGGACGATGGCGACGACACCCAGAAGCACGATGTGCATGCCGATGGCGTTGGCCTCGCCCCAGTCGAAGGTCTCGAAGGCACGGTAGGTCGCCATCGACATGTTGAGCGAGGCGTTGGCCGGCCCGCCCTTGGTCGTCAGGAAGATGCCTTCGAAATAGATCAGCGACTGCGTGACGGTCAGGATCATGCAGGTGCCGATCACGTTGCGCAGCAGCGGCAGCGTGATGTACCAGTCCTGCTGTACTTCAGAGGCCCCCTCTATGACGGCGGCCTCGTACATGTCCTCGGGGATCGAGGCGATCTCGGCCATGATGATGATCATGTATAGACCGACGTGGAATATCCACGTGGCGATCAGGGCATAAAGGGCCGTGTCGTACTGGAACAGCCAGTCCTGCTGAAGGTGGCCAAGGCCGATATCCTCGAGCAGCATGTTCAGAGCGCCGTAGCGGGCGTTGTAGAAGCCCAGAAAGACGATCGCGAGCGCCGAATAGCTGACGATGTTGGGCAGGAAGAACAAGGTCCGAAACACCTTCCAACCCTTGACGCGGCGCGACAGGATCATCGCCAGCACCGCGGCGAGCGGCACATGGATCAGAACGGCCGCCCCGACCCAGATCGCGGTGTTCTGCAGGGCGGACCTGAAGGATCGGCTGTCCCACAGCTCCAGATAGTTGGCGCCGCCATTGAAGGTCATCCCGGCCGCGTTCCACTCGAAAAACGAGGTCATTAGGATCGTGGCGAACGGGAATGCCAGAAAGGTGACGAACAGCGCGATCGCCGGCAGGAGCGACACGAAGATCGACAGGCCGAGGCTCTTTTGCATGGGATCCGTTTCGTGCGGAAGAAGGGTGGGCGGCCGGTCTGGGAGGGACCCGGCCGCCCCCTGGGGCGCGCTACTGCGCGTCCTCGAGGATCTCCAGGAACGTTTCCGTGTCGATCTGACCGCGGGCATAGACCGGCCAGCTGTTGATGAATTCCTGGATGATCGAGGTGGGCATGGTGATGTTGGTATGCGGATAGGTGTGCTGAACGTCTTCGGACTCCGCCACGATGTCGAGCAGCATCGGCTCGAGCTGGCCACGCTGCTCCTCGCTGAGCTCCATGCGCGTCGGCCCGAAGCGCGAGACCATCACCGCCTGATTGAGCATCTGCTCGTCGCTGGTCAGGTACTTCAGGAAGGCGACCGAACCGTCGATCTTGTCCTGTTCCTTGGCGCCCACCGCAAAACCGGCCTCGCCCGTGACGATGATGAGTCCGCGCTCATCGCCGGCGCCCGGCGAGACCGCATAGTCGACGTCCTCGCCCAGCCCTTCCGCCGTCTCGGTGTTGACGCCCTTGATGTTGGGGATCATCCACGGCCCGTTGGCGATCATCGCCGCCTCGGCCTGCAGGAAGAGCGTCGCGCCGGTGGCGTACTGACCGGTGAAGGCGTCCTCGTTGGTGCAACCTTCCTCGAACATGCGGCGCAGCATTTCTGTTCCCGCCACCACGGGTGCATTGCCCACCAGTTCCAGATCGCCCTCGCCGCCGGCCGTCGACAGCCACTCGGCGCCGCCAGGCTGGGTCCCGATCATGTTGGCCCACATCAACCGGGTGGTCCAGTCGCCCTCGGTGGCCATGGGAATGAACCCGGCCGCGCTGAGCGTGTCACACGCCTCGAAGAACGCCTCCCAGGTGCGCGGGAACTCCTCGATCCCGGCCTCCTCGAACATCGCCTTGTTGTAGAAGATGCCGATGTAATCGCGCGAATAGGGCAACGCGTACAATTCGCCCTCGGCGGTCAGATAGGTGTCGAAGGCATTGTCGAAGAAGCTGTCGCGCCATTCCGGATCGGCTTCCAGATAGGGCATCAGGTCGACGACGCGGCCGCTGTCGCGGAGATCCTTCATCAGGGCCGTATTGCCGGTGATCAGGTCGGGCAGCGCGTCCGCGACCGCATCGGCCCGCATCTTGTCGCGATACTGCTTGTCGCCGGGGATCTCCTCGGTGACGATCTCGTACTGGCCGTCATACTCGGCGTTGAAACCCTCCAGCAGCGCTTCGCCCCACGGCTTGAGCGGATTGGTGCCGACCCAGAAGGTCGCCCAGTTGACTTCGGTCTCCTGTGCCGCGGCCGGCACCGCGAGCAGCGCGCAGGCCGCGCACGCCATGGTGGGTCCGAGAATTCTACGCATCAATTCCTCCCGTTTGGTCTTGGTTTCGACTGAGGCTCGCACAGCCTAGTGATAAATTGAATTGCTATCTTCTGATACGCCTATAAGCTGACATCATATGTTGTCGCATCTGTCCGCGCTTCTGCCGTACTTCATCTCCGTTGCCGAAACCGGCAGCCTGACGGCTGCCAGCCGGGCCCACGCGATCACGCAGCCGGCGCTGTCGAGGAGAATTCATCAGCTCGAGACCGCGCTCGGAACGGCGCTCTTTCGCCGCCATGCGCGCGGCATGTCGCTCACGTCCGCCGGAGAGGTCCTGCTCAGGCGCGCCCGCCTGATGCAGATCGAGACGCAGCGGGCGATCGATGAAATCCAGTTGCTCAAGGGTGAAGGCAAGGGAAGGATCACCATCTCCGCTGGACCCTACTGGTGCCTGACGATACTGCCCGAAGTGGTTGCCGAGGTGACCCGGACCTATCCGGGCTTCACATTCGACGTGCATCTTGCCGGCGCCAAGCCCGAGGTCGACGCGGTCGCCAGCGGCAGGTACGACCTTTATGCCGGCGGCTTCGATGTCACCTATTGCCGTGGTCTTGGTCTGGAAGTCGTGCAGGCCGCAACGCTCAGCTACATCGTGTTCGCGCCGCCGAGCCATCCGCTTGCCGACGCGATCGACATTGAGCTCGCCGAACTGGCCGCCCATCCCTGGGTGCAGTACCATGGCGACGGCGCCTGGCCATTCATCGTCGAAACCATCCAGCGCCAGGCCGATCGGCCCGTGAGCGTGCAGGTCAGTTCCGACTCTCTGGCCACGACACTGGAGCAGGCTGCGCGCGGTGCTTGCCTGATGGGTCTGTCGCAGCCGCTGGCCGACCTCGCCGCCCGCTTCGGTCTGCGGCCATTGGCATGCCAACCGCTGGATTTCCAGTTCCCCACCGGCTTCTGCTACGGTGCCTCGGCAAAGGATCTTCCCCCGCTCGCGCTCCTGATCGAGAAGCTCGAGGCAGCCGTCGCCGACTGAGCCGCGGTGGGGTCCAGCGCGGACCCGGCCAAACCGGAGCCCATCGAACGCGGCAACGCCGGTCCGTCTAGCCGCCATCGCGCCGCATCCAGTAATTGTCGACCGGAACGGCGCGCTTCACGGGCGGCGCCTGAATGATCAGGATATAGGCGCGCCGCTGCCTGGCCGTGCGATTGGGCCCGGCATAGTGCAGCGTCTTCGGCAAGTGCATCACGCAGCCCCCGGCCTGCAGCGGACAGGCGACCGTCGTGTGCGTCAACGCTTCGGGCTCATCCACCTCGAGCCCGTGAACCGAAGGGTCATGGCCGATGGGATGATGCGGCAGCACGTCGTTGCCATGCGAGCCAGGCACATATTGCATGCAGCCATTTTCGACATCGGTGTCGTCAAGCGCGATCCAGAAATTGATGCTGCGCTCGTCCATGGCCGGGTCGTGATAGGCCTGGTCCTGATGCCAGGGCGTGACATTGCCGACATGGGCGGGCTTGAAGATCATATGTTCGCCCATGACGGGCGTCGCGTCGCTGTCGAAATAGGCCTGCGTGATCGCGCTTGCGCGAGCGATGACGTCCAGATCGCGTAGCTCGGGCGCGTAGTCGGACGGCTCGAGGATCTGGGGCAATTTCAGGGAACCTTCTCTCTTGCCGCCGGCAAGATCGAACTGTCGGCCCTCATCCTGTCCGACCTTCTCCTTGAACAGGCGATCGAACATCGTCCTGATCGCATCGAGCTCGTCGCCGGAAACAAAGGACGAAACAGCCACGAACCCCTGTTCCGTCAAGGCGCGGCTCTGCTCGTCAGTCAGTACGGCTGCGCTTCTCTCCATCTTCTACCTCCCCTGCTCTCGCTTGGCGCGGTTGTGTAGACGATGGCAGCTGTGGCAGCGTTCACCGCTCTGTAGTGGAGGATTTCGAACACTTGCCCTACCGAGCGGAGTTCAAGGACGGCGCTACCAGTCTGCCGGAGCTGCCGGAAATCGGTCGGGCGTTGCAGAACGAGGCCATTTCCGGAGGGCTGCCCGAGCACACGCATGGCCGCGCGTTCGAATTCGTGGTCGTGACCAGGGGGCGGCTTTCCTGGTGGGTTGAACAGGAGGTTCTCGACCTGTCGGCGGGCCAGCTCCTGTGCACGAAGCCGGATGAGCGGCATGGGGCGGTCGGATCTGCGCTCGAGCCGAGCGAGATCATTTGGGTGCAGGTGCGTCTGGATCGACCCGGTGCGTTCGGCCTGTCGGACGAGGATCGCAGATCGTTGATCGCCGGACTGGACGATGCCCTGCGCACGGCGCCGGCGCTGCCGATACACGCGCACCATCTCAACAGCATCATGGATGCCTATGAGCGCGGCATCGCCCGGCAGGCTTTCGTGCGCGCGCACGCCATCTGTTTCCTGGAAGCCTCGCTCGACGCCCTGACCCGTCGGGAGACCGAGGCGCCCGACCCCCGGATCGCGCACGCAATGCGCATCATGCGCGCCGACCGCGAGGGGCGCTTGACCCTGCCGGCGATTGCCGATCGGGTCGGGCTCTCAGAGAGCTGGTTGCATGTCCTGTTCCAGCGCTCGACTGGCCTTTCGCCGGCAGCATGGTTGCGCGAGACCCGGATGGACGAGGCCAAGGCCCTCTTGCAACGCACGAACCGGACCATCACTCAGATCGCTCATGATCTCGGGTTTTCCTCCAGCCAGTACTTTGCCAGTGCGTTTCGCAAGCGGACCGGGCACGCCCCCAACGCCTATCGCCGATCAATACGGTCCGGCGTCGGGGGCATACCGGAGAAGGAAACCAATTGAACCCCGCGGTCCGGCGCTTGGCAGAGCCTTCGGGGGCCCGCTACACCGTCGAAAAGCATCACCTCTGACAACGTCGGCTCAAAGAATTCTGTGGCGGGTGAAGATGTCTCTCAGGGTTTCGCCGGCCGCCAGTTCGTTGCGCACGGTCGTCTCGGCGCGCACCTTGGACAACGCCTCGCCGACGATCATGAGGATGCGCGCGGCTGGAACGACGACCATGCCGTCCTCGTCTGCAAATACGAGATCGCCGCTGGCGATGTCGACGCCGCCGATCCTGCCCGGCACGTCGTAAAGCGCCAGCTTGCCGCGATACTTGGTATCGACGGGCGTCGTGCCGGAACACACCACGGGAAAGCCCATCGCACGGATCATGCGGGCATCGCGCACCGACCCGTCGGTGACGAAGCCGCCGGCTTTCAAAACCTGTGCCCGCGTCGAAAGCAGCTCGCCCCAGGGGGCAATGTGCGTCAGCCCGTGACAGGCCAGAACAGGCACCTCGTTCGGCTGCAGGCTGTCGACGAGGTCGATCTCCTCGCCGTACACGTCGAGGGCCTCGTCGTCGTGATAAACCGGCATGTAGATGCCCACGCGGGCGAGGCCGCACAGCGGCTTCGTCACGTCGAGCAGCCGCAGACCACCGCGCGGTGACTGATCGTACAGGCCGTAGCGGTCGAGCGTGTCGCTCAATACGGCGGCATAAAGCTCGCGACGGCAGGCTTCGATCGCCTCCTGGACGGTCGTCGGCATTTCGCTCATGACATCATCTCCTTGCATGGCGGGAAAAGGGTGGAGAACCGGTCGAAAAGGGGCCGGTGACCGATTGAGCCGCAAATTGCGTCGGCGTGAACCGCCGCGCGGTGAATCGGCGAACGCCGAATACCGGGCCGCGAAGGGGTACTGCGCGTCACTGCTTCGCAAGTGCCGCTCGCCGATGCAGGGCCCTCGCTCCGATCTAGATTCATAACGTCGTTCCGTCTTTCTTGGTACACTGTTTCATTTTTTATTGACATGTCGAGACCTTTTTGTGCTTGCTGTCGTCGTGCGCAGCCGCGCCCTGCAAATCCGCCCGCAGCCCGGAGTGCCGCCCGCAGCGCAGCGACGAGAACGAAGATGCCGCAAGACCTGCCGGCCGAGGACGCCCCCATCCGGGCCATACTGAATGCCATGGACGCGCTGGAGTTCATCGCGCAGTCGCGTCAGGGCGTCGGCGTGCGCGAACTGGCCCGCGCCCTTCGCCTGACGCCGGCGACGGCAAGCCGCGTCCTGGCCTCGCTGCAGGCGGGCGACATGCTCGACCAGGATCCGCACACGCAGCGCTACGACCTGGGCCCGCGGGCGCTGAAGATCGCCGCCGACCACAGCCGAAGCCTCAGCCTGCACGGCGTCGCCGAGCCCTCCCTGCGCGACCTGGCAGAGGCCACCGGCGAGACCGTCTTTCTCGGCGTGCTCGCCGGCGGCGAGGTCGTCGTCATCAACCGGATCGACTCGCCGCAGCCGCTGCGCATGGCCGGCGAACTCGGCACGCGAGAGCCCGCGTACTGCACCGCGCTCGGCAAGGTTCTCCTGGCCGCCACGCCGGAGCGCGAGCGCGCCGGGCTGATCGCCGGCCTTGACATGCAGCCGGACGCCGGGAACCGCGTCGGCACGCGCGAAGAACTGGCAGGTGCGCTCGAGACGACCGCCGGGCGCGGATGGGCCATCGACGACGAGGAACATTTCGCCGGCGTACGCTGTGTGGCCGCCGGCATCATCGACGTCGAGGGGCGCACCATCGCGGCGATCAGCGTTTCGGGGCCGGCAGTGCGGATGACAGACGACAAGATCGAGGCCACCGTGCCGACGCTGCGCGCTGCCGCCGCTGCCATCTCGCGCCGTCTCGGCCACCGCCCGGCGGACGCGCTCGATGCCCATGGCTGAGTCGGTACGGCGGATGCGCGTTGCGGTCGGCGGCTTCTATCACGAGACCAACACGCGGGCCCGCGCGCGCACGCGACTGGCCGATTTCAAGGCGTATCAGTATGCCGAAGGGACAGGTCTGGCGCCGACCTTTGCCGGCACCAACAGCGAAATCGGCGGGATGCTCGACTGGCTGGAGGAAAACGACCACGAGCCGGTGCCGCTTTTGTTCGCCGCCGCCGTGCCGTCCGGGCCGATCGAGCACGACTGCTACGTCCAGCTTCGGGAGCGCTTTCTGGCACTGCTCGCCGACGCTGGCCCGGTCGACGCAGTGCTGATCTCGCTGCACGGCGCCGCCGTGGTCGACGGTCTGGACGATGCCGATGGCGGCTTCGTCGCCGCCGTGCGCGCGGCCGTGGGCGCCAAGACGCCGATCGGCGTCACCCTCGACTATCACGCCAACATCAGCGCCGCCTTGTTCGAGGCGGCGAGCTTCGTGTCCGTCTACCGCACCTACCCCCACACCGACATGGCCGAGCGCGGCCGTGAGGCCGCGCGGATAACGCTGGCGCCCGACGGCCCGCCGGCCGGCGTCATGCGCAAGCTGCCGTTGGTCACCGTGCCGCTGGTGCAGGCGACCGGCGATCCGTCGATGGCCGGCACGATGCAAGCCTTCGGCGAGGCGCTGGCAGCGCCCGGTATCTCCAGCGTCTCGCTGGCGATGGGCTTTGCCTACGCCGACAGCCCCGATCTCGGCGCGACCGTGCTGGCCTATGCCCGCGAGCGGGAGCAGGCGGCAAGCGTCGCCGACCGCCTCGCCACCGCGGTATGGGCCCAGCGCGGCGCCCTGTTGCCGAAGCTCGTCACACTCGAGGCGCTGCCCGCGGCACTGGCCAGCGACCAGACGGGTACCACCGTCGTCGTCGACCCCTCCGACAATGTCGGTGGCGGCAGTGCCGGCGACGGAACGGCGGTGCTGGAGACACTGCTTGCCGCCGGTCTGGGCGGCGTGGTGGTCATCACCGATCCCGACGCGGTCGCGGAGGCGGAGACCGCCGGCCCGGGCGGCGCCTTCGATGCGGCAGTGGGCGCCAAGGCCGACACGCTGCACGGCCGTCCGGTGCGCTTCAAGGGCCTGGTGCAGTGGCTTGGCGACGCCTCCTTCACCAACACCAGCAGCTATATGACCGGCTTCGTGACCCGCATGGGCCGCTGCGCGGTCGTCAGCAATGGCAAGCTGCATGCGGTTCTGACAGGGCGACGGACCATGCCCTTCGACACGGGCATCCTGACCGCGGTGGGACTCGACCCGCAGGCGCAGCCGGTGATCGTGGTGAAGTCGGCGATTGCATGGCGCGCCGCGTTCGGGCCGCTCGCCCGGCGCGTTCTCGTGGCCGACACACCGGGCATCTGCCCGGCCCGGCTGCGCGCCGAGCACTACAGCAAGGCGCGGCGGCCGATCTGGCCGCTCGACCCCGACGTCGACCTAGACACCGACATCGACATCGAACAGAAAGCCCGCCAGCCATGACCGTCACCCGCGAGGACATCTTCCCGGCCTCCGAGTTCGAACAGCGCCGACAGCGCGTGCGCGGCGCCATGCGCGCGCGCAAGCTCGACGCGATCGTGCTGCACGATCCGTCGAACATCTACTATCTGTGCGGCCACCACACCCTCAATATCTGGGACTATCAGTGCCTCGTGCTGCCGCTCGACGGAACGCCGTTCATGCTGCTGTGGCAGTTCGAGCAAGGGCGCTTCAACGCCAGCGCCACGGCCTGCGAAGCGGTCTATTTCGGCAACGGCGCCGATCCGGTTGCCGCGACCGCCGAGACGCTTGCGGCGCGCGGCCTCGGCCGGACGCGTATTGGCCTGGAGGCCGGCGGCAATTTCCTGAACGCTGCGCGGCACGCCGCGCTCGTCGACGCCCTGCCGGCGGCGCGCTTTGCCGACGCAAGCGGTCTCGTCGAGGATGCCCGCGCCGTGAAGTCCCCGGCCGAGATCGACGTGATGCGGCAGGCCCAGAATGTCACCGACGCGACTATGCGCGCCGCCCTCGCCGCCATCCGGCCCGGCGCGAATGATCGCGAGATCACCGGCGCCATGGCCGATGCGCTGATTGCCGGCGGCACGCAGGGCTTCTCGATCTTCCCGATGGTCGCCGTCGGCGCACGGTCGGGCGTGCCCCATCATGCCCAGATCGGCGCCACGGTCGCGCTCGGCGACACGGTGTTCCTGGAATGCTCGCCGGCGCTCCACTGGTATCACGCGCCGCTCATGCGTACCGCCGTTCTCGGCGCACCGCGCGACCCTTTCGTTGAGGAGGTGGCGGCCGTTGGCACCGAGGCGATCGAAGCAATGATGCAGGCGATGAAGCCGGGCGTGCGGGCCTGCGAGGTCGCCGAGGCGGGCGCTCGCATCGTCGACCGCATCCGCGACGACATCCTGTTCCACGACTTCTACGGCTACTCGGTAGGTATCGGCTTCCCACCCACCTGGATCGCCGGCGGCTCGATGCAGATCACGCGCGACAACACCCGGCCATTGGAAGCCGGCATGACCTTCCATTTCCCGATGACCCTGCGCCGGCTCGGCGTGTTCGGCGTCGGGCAGAGCCGAACCGTCGTCGTCACCGAGACCGGCTGCGAGGCGCTCAGCGCGCTGCCGCTCGGCCTCGACAGGCTGTAGAGCCGACGGCGCGAATGCCCGCTAGGGCGCGGCGCCGTGCCCGGCTTGCGCACCTTAGTAGGTGGCGCGCCCGCCCGAGATGTCGAAAACCGCACCGGTGCTGAACGAGCAATCGTCCGAGGCCAGCCACAGACACATCTTGGCCGCTTCCTCGACGGTGCCGAACCGGCCCATCGGCACCTTCGACAGCATGTAATCGATGTGCTCCTTCGTCATCTGGTCGAAGATTTCGGTTCTGATGACCGCCGGAGTAACGGCGTTGACGCGGATGCCGGTGGCGGCAAGCTCCTTGCCGAGCGACTTGGTGAGCCCCAGCACGGCCGCCTTCGATGCGCTGTAGGCGGCGGCATTCGGATTGCCCTCCTTGCCGGCGATCGAGGCGATGTTGACGATGCGGCCGTAGTCGGCCTTCTGCATCGCCGGCAGCACCGCCTGGCAGCACAGGAACGTGCCGTTCAGGTTGACGTCGATGACGCGGCGCCAGGCGTCGGCATCGTAGCGGGCGACGGTTTCGTTCGGCCCGGTGATGCCGGCCGAATTCACCAGGATGTCGATGCGCCCGGCGCGCGCCAAGACGTCCGCGGCCGCCGCTTCAACCTGCGCCTTGTCGGTGATGTCGAGCGCCGTCGCGTCGACACGCTCCGCACCGATGGCGTCGGCCGCGCCCTGCACCCGGTCGGGCGCGTTGTCCCACAGCCAAACCGAGGCGCCGGCGGCATGAAAGCGGCGCGCGAGCTCGAGCCCGATACCGCCGGCGCCGCCAGTAACGATCACGCTCTGGCCGGTGAAATCATATGTCAGCATAGTCATCTCCAGATCAGCCGGAACTCCACAAGCTCCGACGGCGCGTTCAGACCGGCGTGTGCCACCACGCCTCGAACGGGTTGTTGTATAAGATGGTGTCGATCACCTCGGCGCTGACGGGGGGCACGCGCGCCTCCTCGCGTTCCTGCGAGCAGGCGAGCAGCCCGTCGACCGCCTCGTCGAAGGTCGAGAACGGGAAGTCGGTGCCGAAGAACACCTTGTCGGCGATCGAATAGTCCTGGATCTCGGCCAGACACTTCTGAAAAATCCACGGCCGGTAGCAGAGGCCGGTGATTTCGCCGTAGACATTGGGGTTCTTGCGCACGATCACCGCCGCCTCGGCCGTCCAGGGATGGCCCATATGCGCCATGATGATCTTGAGATCCGGATAGGCGAGCGCAACCGGATCGACATGCAGCGGACGGCCAAAATCGATGCGCGTCTTGGGCGGGAAAGTCGTTCCCATGTGCATCGTCAGCGGCACGTCGTTGGCCTGGCAATAGGCATAGACTGGCTGCATGCGCGGGTCGTCGAGTCCCACCCCGTTGTAGATGGGGCCGAACTTGACGCCCTTGAACTTCAGCTCTTCGATCGAGTGCCGCAGCCGCTCCATGTAGTCGGGGCGGCGCGGATCGACATAGGCGAAGCCGACGAATTTGTCCGGATATTTGGCGACCGCCGCCGCCGTGGTTTGCTCGGCGCCCTGGATACCGATGCTGTCGCCGTACTGGGGGCTAAACACGATGATGCGGTCGAAGGCCGCAAGCTCGCGCGCCAGCGTGTCGGCGTCGCTTGCCGGCGGAAGACCGCCGGGCCGCACGCGGCCAAGTTGTTCGTGGTAGACGGGCAGATACTGCTCGGGGTCCCACACATTGACGTGGCAGTCGTAGGCCGGCTTCTTCAGCTTCATGCCGCACCTCCCGCCGTTGCGAAAACGGCCTGCGCCCAATGGTCGATGCGGGCGCGGCCGAAAGCGCTGGCGGCGCTGTGCGGCGGGCGGCTGATCCCGCTGAGCGCCGACAGGCGCCGTGCGATGAGCGGTTTGCCGTAGACCAACAGCGTGTCGATCGATTCCATCATCATGTGCCACAAGGGCAGCGTTTCCTTGTAGAGCGCCAGGGCGTGCGCCCTGTCGCCTTCGTTGCCCGACACGTAGAGGCGGTAGATCCGCGAGGAGATGTCGCCGGTCTCGGCGCCCGGAATGAAGCCGGCGCAGCCGGCTTCGATGCAGTCGATCATGCCAACCCCGGCCTGACCGTTGAAGACGTCGAAAGCACCTTCGGTGCGCGTGATGAAATCGCTCACCCCGAGCGCCGACATCTCCGTCTTCATCATCGTCAGATTGGGATGCTGGGCCTGCATGCCAAGCAGGCTTTTGACCGTGAAGCCCTGGCCCAGATACTCCGGCGCGATCTGGATGCCGACCGGCAGATCGACGCCGTCGGCGACGGTTCCGAAGAACCGCATATGCTCGGTCTCCGACACATCGCGCACGGCGGCCGGCTGCAGGATCAGCCAGCTCGCTCCGTACTGCTTGGCCATCCGGCCGAAGGCGATCTGGTCGCGGGCCGTCCGCTCCGCGACGGTCACGGCCAGCGGAACGCGTCCGGCGATCGTCTCGCCGACGCACTCGACGACGCGGGCGCGCTCGTCCGCCGACAGCTTGTGCACCTCGCCGGCCAGCCCAAGAACCGTGATGCCCGCCGCGCCCCAGTCGATGAGGGCCTCGGTCTGCACGCGGATCGCGGCCAGGTCGAGCTCTCCGTTCTCGTCAAAGAACGTGTAAGCCATGGGGTAGACACCCCTGTAATTGGTCTTCGACACTGTGTTTTCCTCGTATGAGCCGCGCGGCCGACCCGCATGCGGCGACTGCTTAGGTTGTCTCGCCCTGGATCAACTCCACCGGGAGAACGATGTCATTGTCCGCGAACTCGCCCTCGTCGATGCGTTGGCACAACGCATCGGCAGCGCGGCTGCCGAGCTGTTCCGCAGGCGAGGCGACGGTCGTGATTCTGGGCTGGAAGTAGCGCCAGAAGTCGAACCGGTTGAATCCGGTGAGCATGACCTCGTTCGGCGGCGTGAGCCCGCGCGCGGAGAGCACGGCATAGGCGGCAATCGCCATCTGGTCGTTCGCCGCCAGTACCGCGTCGGGTGTATGCCCGGCGTCAAGGTAGCCGGAGAGCGCACGCTGCACATCGGCGTCCTTCTCGCTGTCGGCGGCAAGCAGCGTCATCGTGACGCCGTGGCTGGCCGCCACGGCCTCTCTAGCGCCGGCAACCCGCTCGCTGATGGCGGGCCACTCCACCCGCGGCACGACCATCAGGATCGACCTCGCCCCGCGCGCCATAACGTGCTCGGCCAGGAAACGGCCGCCAGCACGGTCGTCCTGCCGCACCGCACACATGTCCGGCTCGGTGGTCTCGACACTTTCCTGGAAGACGACGATGGGCTGGCGCAGGCTCTTCAGCAGCGTGTGCAGGTTGTATTTCGTCGGCTGGCTGCCCGAAAGGAGCAGGCAAAGTCCGTCGGTTTCCATCCGGCGGAAGGCGGTAGCCTCGCTGAGCTCGTCGGTGAAGACGCCCTGTATGGTCAGGGAATAGCCGAGTTCGGCGAGTTGCGCGCAAAGCCCGTCGGCCAGCGCAGCGATGAACGGGTCGCCCAGAAACTTGCGCTCGTCGTAGAGCACCACGAATCCGATGGAAAAGGTGCGCGAGGAGCGCAGCGCACGTGCGGCAGCGCTCGGACGGTAGCCCAGCTCGTCGATCGCCGCGGCAACGCGGCGCCTGGTTTCCTCGCCGACCAGATGGTCGCGACCGTTGATGACGTTTGATACGGTCATCACCGAGACGTCGACCGCGGCCGCGATCTCCTTCATCGTCACCTTATTTTTTGCCATCGGACCAACTCACCCTGACCGCCACCGCCGCTCACGCGGCCTCGATCCACATCTGGCGGTCTGCGGCACCCTTGAACCAGACGTCCCGACAGGCTGCGGCCATCAGATCGATGTCATCGAGATGTTCGGCCGTGGCGATGATCGTACCGGCGATCGGTCCGTGCGGCCCTGTCAGCAGGCTGTTTCCGGCCTCGTAGAAATAGGCCAGGTCAAGCGCCAGTTCGCCTTCGCCGACACCGGGGATACCGGGCGGCAGCGGCACGCCCTGCGGTAGCGGCAGATAGAGAAGGTCACCCCGCGAGGGATAGACGGTAAGGCTCTCGGCCGGCGGCACCGGATCGGGCATCTGGCACAGCATGTATATTTCGTTGTTGGCGTATTTGGCGTGCCACACCTGGTGGCGCAGGCGGTCCCGGGGCTCGATAACGGCCTGCCAGACGACCTCGGCGACGACTTCGGGGGCCGACGGGTTCGCGGCCAGCTTGCCGAACAAACGCCCCATGGCCGCGGCGGTCGGGGCGTAGTCCGAAAGGGTTTCATCCATCGCGAAGTCGAAGGAGCGGCCGCCGAAGTCTGTCTTGATCATGCCCGGCTCGACGATGCGCACCCGGATCCCGAGCGGTTCCAACTCGTAGTGCAGCGCCTCGGACAGGCCTTCGACGGCGAACTTGGTCCCGTGGTAGAGTGTGCCGAGCGGGAAGGTGATCTGCCCGCCGATGGACGAGATGTTGACGATCGTGCCCGAGCGGTTCGCCCGCATGTGGGGCAGCACGGCCTTCGTCACCTCCAGAAGCCCGATCACGTTGGTGTCGAACTGGCGCCGGATGCGCTCGGCCGAGAAGGCCTCGAGCGGGCCATAGGCACCGTAACCCGCATTGTTCAGAAGCGCATCGATGCGGCCGAACTGGTTTATGCCGTCAGACACCGCCGCAGCGATGGAGCCCGCATCGGTCACATCCAGCCGGGTGACGAACACGTTGTCTAGCGTGGCCAGGTCGGTACTCGCGGCGGGGTCGCGCATGGTGGCGATGACGTTCCAGCCCTCGGACTGGAAGCGCATCGCGGTGGCCTTGCCGATGCCGGAGGAGGCACCGGTGATCAGGATAGTGTTCATGGCGCTCTCCTCAGGCGTTCAGGTCGAGCATCTGGGCGATGCCGAAATTGGTGAAGACCGTGCGCGTCACATCATGCAGCAACTCGTTGTAGCGTTCGATCTGCGGGCCGACCCCGGTGTGATCGACAACCGTGCGGAACGGCTTTTTGCCAAAGGGCATGTCCAACAGGGCCGCCACCGCCTCGGCGATGCGCTCGGGCCGCTGGTCGGGCGTCGCGTCCAGCATCTGCGCCAGCCCGGCCGCCGACATCGCGGGCACCTGCGCGAAGTCGCCGTAACCGACCTCGCGGTCGGGATCGTTCGGAGCCACCATTCCGTCAAAAAAGGCCGTCGGCATCGCGCCTGGCTCGATGATGCAGGATTCGATGCCGAAGCCGGAAAGCTCGCTCCGGTAGCATTCCACGATAGCCTCCAGCGCCCATTTCGACGCCGAATAGGTGCCGTAGAAGGGCGTGGCGATGCGCCCGATCAGGCTGGAGGTGTAAAGGACCGTGCCGTGTCCTTGCGCGCGCATGTGAGGCAAGGCCGCGCGCATCACGCGCTGTACGCCCGTCACGTTCACGTCGAAGACTCGGCCCATTTCCTCGGGCGACATCAGTTCCTGGATTCCATAGGAGCCGATCCCGGCATTGTTGAACAAGACGTCCAGACCGCCGAGCGCCGCGATGGCTTCGGCCACCCCGGCTTCAGTGCTGGCGGTGTCCGTAACGTCCATCTCGACGACCCGCGCACCGGCGGCCTCCAACTCCGCCACAGTGTCGGCGTTCCGCCCCGCGCGGCTGCGCACGCTGCCCGCGACCGCGTTCCCGCGGTCCAGCAGCGCCAGCGCCGTGGGCTTGCCGAAGCCGCCCGCGATTCCTGTGATAAACACCTTCGCCATTGTCGTCCTCCTCATGTGTTGGTCAGACCGACCTTAATGCGGCGGGGGCGTCCATTCTTTCCTGATTGACCGGATTTCTTGCCTGATCCTCCGCGAGCGAAAAATTTCGTACAAGAAGGTAAGGCTTCTGTGCTAGGCAGGCCACAAGGAGGAAAGCATGGGTCACAAAGCCCTTCTGGATCATGTATCGGCTTTGCTCGACTGGGAAGGCCGCACGCAGGGCGCGCTCGCGCATGCCCCGAGCGGCCTGCATTTCCTGCGGTTCGCGGCTCCGACCGGACAGGACGCGATCGTCTACCGCCCGCTTCTCTGCCTCGTTCTGCAAGGCGCCAAGGAGGTCGGCACGAGCAAAAGGACCCTGCGTATCGCCGACGGACAATCGCTGGTCGTCAGCCATGCCTTGCCGGTCGTCTCGCGCATTACCGAGGCCACGCCGGATCGTCCCTACGTCGCACTGGTCTTTCCGATCGACCTCGACCTCCTGCGGGGATTGGCCGCCGACGTGGCGCCCGCCCATGCCGCCAGTCAGCCTGACCCGTTCTCGATCTCGCTCTGCCAGACCGACCTGGAGATGGAGGGGGCGCTTCTGCGCTATCTCGGGCACTGCGATCACGAGGAGTCGCGCCGCCTGCTGGCCCCGATCACGGCGCGCGAAATCCATGCCCGACTCCTCCTCGGCGCCCATGCCGAACCGCTGCGCAAGCTCCTTTGGCACGAGACGACGGCCAGCCGCATTTTCCAGGCCACGCGCGAGATCCAGTCGGACCTTGCCCGCCCCTTGGTGGTCGGCGCGCTGGCGGAGCATGCGGGCATGAGCAGTTCGGCCTTTTTCGAGCACTTCAAGGCGGTCACCGGCACCTCGCCGCTGCAATACCAGAAGGACTTGCGACTCCTGCGCGCCCGCGACGCATTGCGCAGCACAAACGAGAAGGTCTCTGAGGTTGCGTTCGGGGTCGGATACGAAAGCTCGGCCCAGTTCTCGCGGGAATACGCCCGCAAGTTCGGTGTGCCTCCAAGACAGGACCGCTCCGTCCACGCAGCAGAGTAACTTTTCGTCATCTATAAGCCGATTTGGATGGCAGTCGCTTCTTGAGCAAATGACTAGTTCGAACTTAGGAAAAACAAATAAATTCATATGCTTAGGTGGCAGAGAAGGTTCGACGTCAGGCCCATCCCCTCCGCCACAGGACGCCTCATTCCACCCCCCCCCCCGGCCTTCCTCCGACCGGCACGCATGCACCGCCGTGTTCCCCACCGGGAACCGGGCCGTTCGCCAGCCGTTGCCAAGACAAGTCAGAGTTGAAGGAGAACGTCATGCCACACGCGCCAGACATTCCTGCCCAGCATCAGGATGCGATGCCCGCCGATGAACACAGGATGGACCCGGCGCCGGACTACGAGCCGCGCTTTCCGGGCGTCGGCAAGCTGCAGGGCAAGGTCGCGCTGATCACCGGCGGCGACAGCGGCATCGGCCGCGCCGTATCCGTCCTGTTCGCCCGCGAGGGCGCCAGGATCGGCATTGTCTATCTGCGCGAGGACCGCGACGCCGAGACCACCAGACAACTGGTCGAACGCGAGGGCAGCGAAGCGCTGCTGATCAAGGGCGACATCGGCGAGAAAGGGTTTGCCACCAAGGCGGTGGCCAGCACGGTCGAGGCCTTCGGTGGGCTCGATATCCTCGTCAACAACGCCGCCCAGCAATATTTCTCGAACGATCTGACCGAGATCGACGAACAGCAGATCCGGCGCACCTTCGACAGCAACGTGATGGGCTATTTCTTCATGACCCAGGCCGCGCTCGAACATCTGTCGGAGGGCGATGCGATCATCAACACCGCCTCGGTCAACGCCTTCAAGGGCAATCCGGTGCTGGTCGACTATTCATCGACGCGTGGCGCGATCACCGCGTTCAGCCGGTCGATGGCCCTGCAGCTTCTCGATCGCGGCATCAGGGTCAACTGCGTCGCGCCGGGTCCGATCTGGACACCGTTCATTCCCGGTTCGATGCCGCCGGACAAGGTCGAGGGGTTCGGCGCCAACGCGCCGATGGGCCGTGCCGGCCAGCCATGGGAGGTGGCGACCAGCTATCTGTTCCTGGCCACGCAGGAATCGAACTATTTCACGGGCCAGACCCTGCATCCCAACGGCGGCAAGATCGTCGGCTCGTGATTTGGTCGGCGCGCCGCGCGATCGTACCGCGCGGCGCCCGGTTTCCGATCACCCGACGCGCGCCTGTTCCCGTTTCGGCAGCGTCCAGTTCGGCCGGGGGAAATGGCAGGTGTAGCCGTTCGGGAAACGCTCCAGATAGTCCTGATGCTCCGGCTCGGCCTCCCAGAAGGTCGGTGCCGGGGACACCTTGGTGACCACCCTGCCCGGCCACAGGCCTGACGCCTCGACATCGGCGATCGTATCGCGCGCCGTCTCGCGCTGTTCCTCGGACGTATAGAAAATCTCCGAGCGATAGGACGAACCGATATCGTTGCCCTGCCGGTCGATCGTCGTCGGATCGTGAATCTGGAAGAAGAACTCCAGAAGGTCGCGGTAGGAGATCACGCGCGGATCGAATTCGATCTCGATCGCCTCGGCATGGCCGGGATGGTTGCGGTAGGTCGGATTGTCGTTGCGGCCGCCGGTGTAGCCGACGCGCGTTCCGAGCACGCCCGGACGCTTGCGGATCAGGTCCTGCATGCCCCAGAAACATCCGCCGGCCAAAACGGCTCTTTCGGTGTTGGCCATATGGGCTCTCCCTTCGATTGGTGATGTGCGCCGCGTCGCCGACGGGCATTGCCGTCGTCGGTGGCGCCTCGACCGCCAATATAGGCGGTGGGCGCCGGCCGGACCATAGCGCTGGCGATCACGTGATCACTCTCCGTCGATCTCCGGCGTCGCCGGCGGCCCGCCCTTCAGATCGGCGATCAGCGCCTTCATCTCGTCGATTTCCAGCCGCTGCGCCGCGATGATCTCGTCGGCCAGTTTTCGGACGCGCGGATCGGAGATTTCGGCCCGCTCGCTCGTCAGGATGGCGATCGAATGGTGCGGGATCATCGCGCGCATGTAGGACACGTCCTGCACGGTGGTCTGGCTGCGCAGCAGGAACAGCGAGGCCGCGAACACGATCGCGCTGCCCGCGAAGATGGCGATGTTGACGTTTCGGTTCGAATACATGCCGAGCATGAAGCTGAGCATGATCACGGCCATCGCCGCGCCCATGTAGAGCGCCATGTAGGTGCGGGTCTCCGAATAGAAGACGTGATCGATCGCGTAGGTGTTCAGATACATCAGGCCGAACATGACCACGGTTGACGTTCCGATCATCGCAAAGAAGCGCCAGTATGACATTGTTTTCCCTCCAGATCGTGGCACACGCGGCGCGCCGTTCGGCTCACCGCATGCACTCAACAACCTTCCAGCGGCGGAAGGTTCCGCAGCCGCTACCGTGTGCGCACGACCCGTCGCGTCAGGCTGGCCACGAGCAGCGGGATGACGAGCCACTGGACGAGCGGCGACAGCCCGGTGCCGAACGGCGGCACGCGCGGCATCAACTCCGAATAGGTCCAGCGCAGCGAGACCTCGGTGTAGTAGTATTCGAAGCCCACCGTCAGGCCGACGCCGACCGCCACGAACAGGCCCAGCTGCCAGCCGGCCGGATTGGCGATCCAGCGCCGCGAGCGCGCGGCCAGCGCCGTCACCCAAAAGGCGGTCAGCGCGAAACCGACATCGCCGACCGTCGCCGACAGGCACACCTTGATACCCTGCCAGTGGTTCATGTCGGCCATCCCGGCATAGGTCGGCACCTGCACGAATTCCCAGACGAAATGCAGGCAGAAGGACAGGAAGGCGACGGTCACCTCGGGCACGGCCCAGAGCGAGCGGTCGGGCGCTGGCGTCTCGGTGGTCATGCTCATCGCATCAGATACTTGATGAGCGCGGCGATGCCGAGCACCAGCACGATCAGGACGAGCAGCCACACAAGGCCCATTCCGCCCATCCACCAGCCGCCATTCATCATCGTGTCGTTTCCGAACATCATGTCGTGTCCTTTCACTTGCTCGTTTGGTTATGCGTGACGTCGATCGCCGATGCGCCCTCTTCGTCGAGGCATTCGGTCTCGATCTGCACGGTGGAGAAGAAGAAGCCGTACCGGTCGCGCAGCATTGCGTGCGCGGCCTGGAGCAAGTCGGCTTGATCGCCGGCGCGGTCCTGGGCGATGCGCAGGTGCGCCGAAAACACGTAGCGGCCGCTCGTCAGCGCCCAGCCATGGACGTGATGAACATCGGCGACCCCGTCGAGTTCCGAAAGGGCGGCGATCACCTCGGACAGGTCGATTTCGGGCGGGGTTCCGTCCATGAGCAGGTGCACCGCATCGCGCATGATGCCCCAACTCGCCCACAACAACACCAAACCGAAACCGATCCCCAGCAGCGGGTCGATCGCGAGAAACCCGGTGAACTGGATGACCAGCGCGGCGACGATGATGATCAGGCTGCCGACGAAGGTCTGGATGATGTGCCAGTAGGCGCCGCGGACGTTCAGGTCCTCGCCCTGCTGGCGGAACAGAAGCCACAACGCGATGACTTCGGTGACGATGCCGCCGGCCGCGACCAGCAGCATCGGCGTCGTCGGCAGGTCGATCGGCTGGCCAAGGCGCATCACGCCCATGACGATGACGATCAGCGCCATGATGAGAAGGAACGCGCCATTGACCAGTGCACCGATAATCTCGGCGCGATACCAGCCGAAGCTGCGCTTCATGTCGGCCGGCCGGCGCGCGACACGCGCGGCGATGATCGCGACGAGAACGCCACCGACCGCCGAAAAGGTGTGAAAGGCATCGGAGATGACGGCGATCGAGCCGGTCCAGAGCCCGACGATCAGTTCGGCGACGAAGTAGAGGCCGGTGAGCCAGGCCGAAATCGTCAGCGCCCTGCCGCCGGACGGCAGGTGCCCCGCATGGCCATGGCCGGAATGGGTTTCGCTCATTGTGCCCTGCCCGCGTAACGTCGATTGAGTTCGTCATGGCCCTGCCGGATCTCGGCCGGCCATGTGCTCTTGATGTAGCTGAGGACCGCGATGATCTCGGTGTCGCCCAGCACGCCCTCATAGGCCGGCATGGCCGACTGGTAGCCGTCGAGATTGGCGGCACGGGCTACGCCATGTTTGGTGATGTCGAACAGCACCCGGTCCGGATGGTGCCAGGTATGGCCCGTCTCGTCGTGCGGCGGCGCCGGCATGAGCCCGTCAGGTCGCCGGGTCTGCCAGTCCGGCTCGCCTTCGAGCGAGGCGCCGTGACAGGACGCGCAATTGGCTTCGTAAAGCGCCTCGCCACGCGTCACGGTCGGTGCGTGATCCGGGCGCAAGAGCCCGCCCGCATCAGCGTTGCCAAGCCAGAACACCACCATGGCGGCCACAACGACCACCATCGCAGCGCCGGCCGCGAGCCACAACATTCCCCTCATCGCGGCTTGCCGCCGGCGACGTTCATCAGTCGGGCGCGCATGTCACTCGCCCATCCGCATGAACACGGTCGGCGCCACCCCGTCGCGCGTGAACGCATGAACGGTGTAGCGCGCTCCCGGATCGAACCCCATGCCGAGCGAGCCCTGCGGCATGCCGGGCACGGCGATGCCAGCAATGTCGGGTCTTTCATGCATCAGCCGCTCGATCGCCTCGGCCGGCACGTGCCCCTCGAGCACATATTTGCGGTCCGTGCCGATCACCGAGGTGTGGCAGGCGGCCATGTCGTCGGTCACGCCGCCCTGCTGCTTGATCAGCGTCAGGTCTTCCATCTCACGTGTTTCGACGGTGTACCCCGCCTCGATCATGCGGTCCGCCCACACCTGGCAGCATCCGCACCAAGGCGTCTTGAATACGGTGATGGACGTGTCGGCTTTGGCTTCCTGCGCGAATGCGCCACTGGAAGCGATGAGGGTCATGGCCAGCGCCATGCCCGTAACGGTTCTCTTCATGGATCAATTCCGATTGTCTGATTTCACGAAGGCGCCCGGAGGCGCCGATCAACGGAAATCAGGCGGCAATCGGCGGTCGGAACCGGGTCGTGTCGAGCCCCTCGGGCAGTGACGCGTCACGAAGCAGCACCAAGCCGGCATCGGTTATGAGCGAGGTCGGCTGAAGCGCAGGAACGCCCGTGGCACAATCCATCGGACAGGCCCCGGCGGCATGATGCATCGCCCCATCGGCGCTCGCGCAGCAATCGGCCATCATGTCGGCCATGTCGGCGGCAGTGATCGGCGCCTCGTGGACCGTGTCGGCCGCCGCGCCATCGAAGGCACTGCCGGGGATCGCCATGACCACCAGCAGGGCAAGCATCGAAAAAAGGCCGACGAAACGCTTCATGCGCTCCCGAATACGATGAATCGAACCTCTTTTCCAGCCCGACGAACGTCTTCGGTTCAGGCCTGGCCGACCCGCTGGGTCTGCTCGCCGAGCCCCGCGATGCCAAGCCGCATCGTCTGCCCCGCCTTGAGGTAGGTCTGGGGATCCTGTCCCATGCCGACGCCGGGCGGCGTTCCCGTCGAGATGATGTCGCCGGGCTGCAGGCTCATGAACTGGCTCAGATAGCTGACCAGATGGGCCACCCCGAACACCATCGTCGCGGTCGATCCGTCCTGGTAGCGGTGGCCGTCAACCTCGAGCCACATGGCAAGGTCCTGCGGGTCGGCGATCTCGTCGCGCGTGACCAGCCACGGGCCGATCGGGCCGAACGTGTCGGCCGACTTGCCCTTGACCCACTGGCCGCCGCGCCGGATCTGGAAGTCGCGCTCGGAGACATCGTTGATCACGCAGTATCCGGCGACATGGTCCATCGCCTCGGCCTCGCTGACGTAGCGCGCCTCGCGGCCGATCACCACGCCGAGCTCCACCTCCCAGTCGGTCTTCTCGGAGCCGCGGGGAATCAGCACCTCGTCGTTCGGCCCGCAGATCGCCGAGGTCGCCTTGAAGAAGACGATCGGCTCTTCCGGCACGGCCTGCCCGGTCTCGGCGGCGTGGTCGGAATAGTTCAGCCCGATGCAGATAAACTTGCCGACCGCGCCGACGCACGGACCGATGCGCGTTCCCTCGGCGACGGACGGCAGGGTCGACGGATCGATCGCGGCCAGCGACTCCAGTCCCTCGGGCGTGAGCGCGTGACCGGCAATGTCGTCGACGTGCCCCGTCAGGTCGCGCATCTTCCCTTCCGCATCGACGATGCCGGGCTTTTCGGATCCAGATGGGCCGTGGCGCAGAAGCTTCATGATCGTGGTCCCCCTTCGGTTCTGTGTCCGATTAGCCCTGCCCGGCCTGTCCCGACAAGCCGCTTGGGGCGGTAAAAGACCTTGACCGGGCCGGAAAGGGCGGCGGCCGAACCGGCAACGAAAAAGGCGCCCGGAGGCGCCTTTGCCGATCAATTCAAGGCCGGATCACTCCGGAAGCTGGTCGTCGATGCCTTCGATGTAGAAGTTCATGCCGAGCAGTTCGCCTTCGCTGGCGGTCGCGCCTTCGGCCAGCCACTCGGTCCCGTCCTGCTTGTTGATCGGGCCGGTGAACGGCTCGAAATCGCCCACCATGATGCGCTTTTCGGTGTCGTTGGCCATCGCGGCGACATCGTAGGGCATGTTCCAGTACGGCGCCATGACCACGTGCCCTTCGGCGAGCCCGCCCCAGACATCGTGCTGCTCCCAAGTGCCGTCGAGCACCGCGCCCACGCGTTCGATGTAGTAGGACGCCCAGTCATCGACGATCGAGGTCAGCTGGGTCTCCTCGCCGAACGCGAACATGTCCGACGCCTGGCCGAACGCCTTGATGCCGCGCTCGGCGGCCACCTGCATCGGCGCGGTCGAATCGGTGTGCTGCACCATGATGTCGACGCCCTGGTCGACCAGCGCCTTGGCGGCATCCGATTCCCTGCCCGGGTCGAACCAGGTGTTCACCCAGACCACCTTGACCTCGAAATCGGGATTGATCGACTGCGCGCCGAGCATGAACGCGTTGATGCCGCGAACCACCTCGGGGATCGGGAACGAGCCGATATAGCCGGCAACGCCCGCCTCGGACACGCTCGCCGCGATCTGGCCCAGAACGTAGCGGCCCTGGTAGAACTTCGAGTTGTAGGTCGCCACGTTCTCTGATTCACGCTTGTAGCCGGTGGCGTGCTCGAATTTCACGTCCGGAAAGCGCGCCGCGATCTTGTTGGTCGCGTCCATGAAGCCGAACGAGGTGGTGAAGATGATGTCGCAGCCCGAACGGGCAAAGCGCTCGATCGCGCGCTCGGCGTCCGCGCCTTCCGAAACGCTTTCCAGATAGGCGGTCTCGACACGGTCGCCGAACTGCTCCTCGACGGCGAGAAGGCCCTGATGGTGCTGATACGACCAGCCATAGTCGCCGATCGGACCGACATAGATCCAGCAGGCCTTGGCGTCGGCCGCCTGGGCGGTCGCCGTGGCTGCGAGAGCGGCTCCTGCCGCCAGAAGTGTTGTTGCAAGCTTGTTCATCGTTGCCTTTCCCCGAAACGCGTCACTGAGATGATCTGGCGCCCGTGCGCCTCCCGGCCGTGATGGTTCTGTTCTTTCGCTTAGCGTTCCGGGACAAATGGCTTGCCCAGCGACGCCGGCGTATTCCGCATCGTCATCCGTCTGTTCGATGAAATCAAGACGAGAACGACGATCGTCGCCAGATAAGGCAGCGCCGACAGGAACTGCGAGGGAATGCCGAGCCCCTGCGCCTGCACGTGGAACTGGGCGATCGTGACCGCGCCGAACAGATAGGCGCCGACGACGACCCGCCACGGCAGCCATGAGGCGAAGACGACCAGCGCCAGCGCGATCCAGCCCCGCCCCGCGGTCATGCCCTCGACCCATTGCGGAATGTAGACCAGCGACAGGTGCGCTCCCGCCAGCCCGGCGCAGGCGCCGCCGAACATGACCGCCAGATAGCGCACGCCGATCACGTTGATGCCGAGCGCGTGGGCCGAGCCGTGATTGTCGCCGACCGCCCGCAGCGTCAGTCCGGCGCGGGTGCGGAAGATGAACCACCACACGCCGATCGCGAGCGCCACCGACATGTAGAAGATCGGATCCTGGCCGAAGACGAGCTTGCCGATAAGCGGAATGTCCGACAGCAACGGTATGTCGAGCGTGCCGAGCTTGACGCCGGGCAGGCCGACGAACCGTTCGCCCACCATGCCGGCCACGCCGAGACCGAGCAGGGTCAGCGACAGGCCCGTCGCGACCTGGTTGGTCGCAAGCGTCAGGGTCAGGAAGCCGAACAGCAGCGAGAACAGCGCGCCGCAGACGATCGCCGCGAGCACGCCGGCCCATGGGGAGCCGGTCAACTGGGCCGCGCCGAAACCGGTCACCGCGCCGATGATCATCATGCCCTCGACGCCCAGATTGAGCACGCCCGATCGCTCGACGACCAGTTCGCCGAGCGCGGCGATCAGCAGCGGCGTCGCCGCCGTGATGATCGTCAGCACGATCGCCTGAAGAATGTCGGGGCTCATTGCGCGGCCTCCAGCCTGGCCTTGACCGCCTCCGGTTCGGGCGCCGGCTGCGGTTTGGGGCGCACGATGCGGATGCGGTAACGGATCAGCGTGTCGCAGGCGAGCACCGAGAACAGCAGCACACCCTGGAAGACGTTGGCGACCTTGTCGGAAATGCCGAGCGAGATCTGCGCCGCCTCGCCGCCCAGATAGGACAGCGCCAGGATCAGGCCTGCAGCGACGATCCCGAACGGATTGAGCCGTCCGAGGAAGGCGACGATGATCGCGGTGAACCCGTAGCCCGGCGAGATCGACGGCCGAAGCTGGCCGATCGCCCCGGAAACCTCGACGATGCCGGCGAGACCCGCGAGCGCGCCCGACAGAAGAAACGCGAAGAACACCATGCGCCGCTGCGAGAAGCCGGCGAACCGCCCTGCCCGCGGGCTGGCGCCAAGGACGCGGATCTCGTAGCCTTTCAGCGTCTGCGCGAGCATGAACCAGACCACGAGCGCCGCAAGGATCGCGAAGACGAAGCCGAAATGGGCGCGTCCGGATGCCGACATCATCTCGGGCAGGACCGCATCGGCATGAAACGAGCGCGTCTCGGGAAAGTTGAACCCTTCCGGATTGCGCCAGGGTCCGCGCACCAGCCAGTCGAGAAAGAGCTGGGCGACGTAGACCAGCATCAGCGAGGACAGAATCTCGTTGGTCCCGAACCGCGCCTTCAGGAATGCCGGGATGGTCGCCCACGCCATGCCGCCGGCTAGGCCCATCAGCAGCATCATGGGCAGAACGAGCGGGCCGGTGATCTCCGGATAGAGGACCGGCAGGATCGAGCCGGCGACCGCGCCCATGACGAACTGGCCCTCGGCGCCGATGTTCCAGTTGTTGGACAGAAAGCACACCGAAAGCCCGACCGCGATCAGGATCAGCGGCGTCGCCTTGATGATCAGCTCATGCAGCGACCAGACCTCGGTCAGCGGCTCGATGAAGTAGGCGTAAAGGCCGGTGATCGGCGACTTGCTCAGCATGGCGAACATCAGCGCGCCGATCAGCGCTGTGATCACAACGGCAATGAACGGCGAAAGGATCGAAAACAGCGTCGAATGCTGCGGCCGGCGGTCCAGTTCGATGCGGATCATGCGGCGGCCCCTTGCTGCTTTTCAGGCTCGGCTCCGCCCATCAGCAGGCCCAGTTGCTCGCGGGTGACGGTGCGCGCATCGAGCGGCTCGGACAACGCGCCCAGATGCAGAACCGCGATCCGGTCGCAGATCTCCAGCAGTTCATCGAGATCCTGGCTGATGACGAGGGCGGCCGCGCCCTTGCCCGCCGCATCCATAAGCGCCTGCCTGATGCGCGCGGCCGCGCCCGCATCGACACCCCAGGTCGGCTGGTTGACGATGAACAGGTGCGGTCGCCGGTCGAACTCCCGGCCAAGAATGAGCTTCTGCAGATTGCCGCCCGACAGCGTCCCGGCATCGGGATTGTCGCCCGACTTGCGCACGTCCATCGCATCGACGACGCGCGACAGCGTCCGTCCGAGCGCCGAGCGCCGCAGCATGCCCAGCCGCCCGCCCGACTGATAGGCGCTGGCGTCCGATGCGTGGCGGCTGAGCAGGATGTTCTCGGTCAGCGCCATGGTGGCGACCGCCGCGTGGCCGAACCGTTCCTCGGGCGCGAAGGCGGCCCCCAGCCGCCGCCGGCCGTTCGGACCGAGACGGCCGGCCGGCGTGCCGCCGATCAGAACGGCATTGGCGTTGGCCTGCAATTGCTCGCCCGAGAGCGCTTCGAACAGTTCGGACTGGCCGTTGCCCGCCACACCGGCGATGCCGAACACTTCGCCCGCATGCACCTCGAGATGGATGCCGCGCAGCGGCGTCGAGAACGGGCCGAGCGGCGGCTGGTCGAGCGCGTGCACGGCGAGCACGGTCTTGCGACCCTCCATCGCCGCCTCGTGATCGGCCGGACTGCGGCGGACCGCCTCCACCTCGGCGCCGACCATCATCGCGGCAAGACTGCTCGCGGTCTCCTGGCGCGGGTCGCAATGGGCGACGACCTTGCCGTGCCGCAGAACGGTCGCGCGCTCGCAGAGCCGTTTTACCTCCTCGAGCTTGTGCGAGATGTAGAGGATCGCCTTGCCCTCGGCCTTCAGCACCTCCAGCGTCTCGAACAGGCGCTCGGCCTCCTGCGGCGTGAGCACCGATGTCGGCTCGTCCAGGATGATCAGTTCGGGCTTCTGCAGCAGGCAGCGGATGATCTCGACGCGCTGGCGTTCGCCCACAGAAAGATCGCCGGCGAGCGCTTCGGGATTGAGCGTCAGCCTGTAATGCTCGCCGAGCCGGCGCGCCTCGTCCGCCACCGTCGACAGCGTGACGTCTTGCTCCAGCGACAGGGCCACATTCTCTGCGACCGTTAGCGAGTCAAAAAGGGAAAAGTGTTGGAAAACCATGCCGAGGCCAAGCTTTCTTGCATCGGATGGGCTGGGGATCGCGACCGGCTGGCCCCGCCAGAGGATCCGTCCGCCATCGGGCTTGAGCGAGCCGAACAGCATCTTGACCAGCGTCGACTTGCCCGCCCCGTTCTCGCCGAGCAGCGCGTGGATTTCCCCGGCGACGATATCGAGATCGACCGCATCGTTGGCGACCAGCGCGCCGAAGCGCTTGGTGATGCCCTCGACCGCCAGCAGCGGCGCCGTCGTCGTCGCGGATGCGTTGTCGTGCATGGGCGGCCCGTTCGTTGCGCAACCGGCAGAAGGTAGGCGGGCGCGGCATCGCTGCGCAATGCAAAATGTACCGGTCGGGAAAAACTCCCCACAATCGCCACGTCACTGCGGCAAAAGGCGGCTGGACACGGCGCGCCCGCCGCGCCAACTCTGCCGATGACCGAACACCGGAGACCGAACATGACCAAGCCTGCCGACATCCTCGTTTCCGGAGCAGGCCCGACCGGCATGGCCGCCGCGCTCGAGGCCGCCGCCTGCGGCTACAGGACCGTGCTTGCCGCGCCGTCGGGAACGTTTCTGGACGACGATGCGCGCACGACCGCGCTGATGCGCCCGGGTATCGCCATGCTGCGCGAATACGGCGTCTTCGATGCCTGCGCGGACCGGAGCGCTCCCCTGAAGACGCTGCGCATCGTCGATGCGACCGACCGGCTGTTCCGCGCACCGTCCGTCAGCTTCCGCGCCAGCGAAGCCGGGTTCGACGAGTTCGGCTTCAACATCCCCAACCGGGTGCTCAATGCGGCATTCGAGGAAGCGGTCGGCGCAAGTGACCTGATCGAGGTCGTCGATGCCATGGTCTCGGCGATCGCCTTCAACGAGGACGCGGCCTTCGCCACGCTGTCGAACGGCGACACCTATGAGACCAAGCTCGTCGTCGGGGCCGACGGCGTCAACTCGCTGGTCAGGCAGGCGGCGGACATCGGCCAGCGCAATTGGGCCTATCCGCAGACCGCCGTGGTCGCCGCGTTCGATCATGAGCGCCATCATGGCTTCACATCGACCGAATTCCACACGCAGGAGGGACCGTTTACCCAGGTTCCCCTGCCTGGCAACCGATCGAGCCTGGTCTGGGTGATGCGGCCAGAGCGGGTCGAAGAGGTGATGGCGATGGCGCCCGACGCGCTGGCGCTCGAGATCGAACGAAATCTGCAATCCACGCTCGGCAAGATCTCGGGCGTGACGACGCCCCAGGCCTGGCCGCTGTCGAGCCTTGTCGCCAACACGTTCGGCAAGGCCCGCGTCATGCTGATCGGCCAAGCGGCCCATGCCTTCCCGCCGATCGGCGCGCAGGGTCTCAATCTGGGCTTCCGCGATGTCGCCGATCTGGCCGCCGTGCTCGCCAAGGCCGGTGATGACCCCGGCGCACCGTCGGTCGCGCGCCGTTACGACATGCGTCGGCGCGCCGACGTCTACATGCGCACCGGCGGCGTCGACCTGCTCAACCGGTCGCTGCTGACCGATTTCCTGCCAGTGCAGATGGGCCGCGCCGCGTTCCTGTCGGTGCTGAGGAACATCGCGCCGCTGCGCGGTCTGGTCATGCGCGAGGGCATCGAACCCGGCGGCGGCCTCAGGGCGATCGCCGAAGGCTTCCGGCGGGTGCCCTCGCCCGTCAGAACAGATCGGCCGGCAGGATAGAATTGGTCATCAGGTAGAGCAGCAGCGTCACGGTCGCGACCGAGCCGACCGTGGTCAGCAGCACCATGGCCGAGGCGCGCTCGACCCAGACGCCATATTGCTGTGCGATGACGTAGACGTTGGTGGCGCTTGGAAGCGCGGCCAGCAGCATCGCCGAATAGACCCACACCGGCGGGAAATCGCCGATGTAAGAGACCAGCACGTAGGCAAGAAGCGGGTGCACGATCAGCTTGATCGGCACGATGAAGCCGGTCTCGGCCGGCACGCGCTTGAGCGGCCGGAGCGCCAGCGTGACGCCCATCGCGAACAGCGCGCACGGCGCCGCCGCGCCGGCCAGATAGTCGAGCAGCGTCTGGGCCGGCGCCGGCGGGCGGAACCCGATCACCGCCGCGCCGATGCCGACGATCGTGGCCAGGATGAACGGATGCAGCAGGATGCGGCGCGCAACTTCCAGCGCCAGCTTCCATGCCGGCGGCTTGTCGGGCGATTCATCGGCCAGCGCCATCATCAGCGGCGCCATGACGAAGTGCAGCGTGTTGTCGAAGCAGAAGACCAGCGCCACCGGCACCACGGCCGCCTCGCCGAACGCCAGCAGCGCAAGCCCCGGCCCCATATAGCCGATATTGCCGTAGGCCGCGGCCAGCCCCATGATCGTCGACTGGTCGATCTTGCCGCGCGTGCGGAAGATGCCGATCACGAACATCAGCGCGAACACCGCGAAGGTTGTCAGCGTCGTGCCGATGATGAACCGCCACTGCGTCAGTTCCTCGACCGGGGTCTTGGCCAGCAGGTTGAAGAACAGCGCCGGCAGCGCGACGTAGATGATGAACGTGTTCATCCAGCCGAGCGCCTCGATCGGCTGGCGCGTCAGGCGCGCGGCGATGAAGCCAAGCGCGATCAGCCCGAAGAACGGCAGAACCAGGCCGATGACGTTTGCCATGAATTCCCCTGCGCGGCCGACAGGCCCGAACGGGCCGGCGATAGCGGTCCGTGCCGCGCGGGGTCAAGGCCTTGAAACAAGTCGTCAATCGCATCAGATTAACGCCATGAGATACTCAGACGCCAAAATGGTGCACGCGCGGTTCGCGATCGGCGATATCGTCCGGCACCGCATGTTTCCGTTTCGGGGGGTGATCTTCGATATCGACCCCGAGTTCGACAACACCGAGGAATGGTATGAAGCCATTCCCGCCGAAATCCGTCCGCGCAAGGACCAGCCCTTCTACCACCTGCTCGCCGAGAACGAGGACACCGAATATGTGGCCTATGTCTCCGAGCAGAACCTTCTGCCGGATGAGAGCGGCGAACCCGTCCGCCACCCGCAGGTGGGCGACATGTTCGACTGGAATGCCGATAACGGCCGCTACGTGGTCCGCGACGCCATCGCGCACTGACGGTGTGCGCCCTGCGATAGATCGAAGATGAAACAATGTGCCCGCGCCGTTGTCAGACGGCGCGGGTTTCCTTTGCCGCCTCGCGCATCGCCATGATCAGTGTCTCGGGCTCGTGGGCACCCGAAACGGCGATCCGGCGCGCGAAGATGAAACAGGGCACGCCCGTCACGCCGATCTGCGCGGCGTGGGCCGCCTCGGCGCCGACCTCCTCGACATCGCGCTCGGTTGCCAGCAGATCCCGGACAAGGGCGTCGTCCATGCCCGCCTCGCCAGCGGCGCGCGCCAGCACGTCGGTCTTCCCGATGTCCTCGCCGTGCAGGAAGAAGCGGCGGAAGAGCTGCTCGACGACGGCACCCTGGGTCGCCTCGTCGACGCCGCCGGCCCAGCGGATCACGCGGTGCGCATCGAGCGTGTTCGGCGACACGTCGATGGCCTCGAAATTGAAGTCGATGCCTTCGCTGGCGCCGGCCGCGCCGATGCGGGCATAGGCTTCCTGCGCCTGATCGGCGCCGCCGAACTTCGCATCGAGATACTCGCGCCGGTCGACGCCGCCGGCGGGAATGGTCGCATCGAGCTGGAACGGCCGCCATGTCACCGACAGGTCGAACTCGCCCTCGGCCATCTCCGCGGCCCGTTCGAGCCGTCGCTTGCCGATGAAGCACCAGGGGCACATCACGTCGGAGATGACGTCGACGCTCATCGGCGCGGGATCGCTCGTCATGTCCACCTTTCCGGCGCCGGGCGCCCTATTCGCTTCGCGTCGACCACCAGACCGGCAGTTGATAGCCGTAGAGCGGCGTGTCCGTGTCCGGATATTCGATGTGGTTCCAGTGCGCGACCCAGCTTTCGCGCAGATGGTAGAGCGGCACGGCATAGTGACCCGAGATCAGGATCCGGTCGAGCGCCCTCACCGCCGCCGCGAATTCGTCCCGGTCGCGCGCATTGACCATCTCCTCGATCATCGCATCGATCGCCGGATCATTGGCGCCGGCGAAGTTGAAGGTGCCTTCGGGCTCGACCGATTGCGAGCCCCAGCGCCATATCTGCTCGGCGCCCGGCGACAGGGACGCCGACAGCGAGCCGGCGACCATGTCGTAGTCCCAGGTCTGACGGCGTTTCTGGAACTGCGCATCGTCGACGCCGCGCAGCGAAATCGCGATGCCGATCGCTTCGGCCGTGCGCTGATAGGCGAGCGCCATCCGCTCGATCTCGTTGGTGGTCGCGCCGACGACCGTGCCGAGCAGGATCTCGAATGAGAGCTGCTCGCCATCCTTCATCATGCGGCCGTCCACGATCTCGTAGCCGGCCTCGGCGAGCTTGGCGACCGCCTCGCGCAGCACGGAGCGGTCACGTCCCGAACCGTCGGTGACCGTCGGCGCGTAGGTGCCGTCCATGATGTCGGGCGAGACCGCGTCGGCGAAAGGCGCCAGCAACGCCCTTTCGCGCTCCGTCGCGGGGCGACCAAGCGCGGACAGCTCGTCCGAATTCTGCCAGTAGGAGCCGGTGCGCGAAAACCGGTCCGAGAACAGGTTCGCGTTGATCCATTCGAAATCGAACAGCATCGAAAGCGCCTCGCGCACCCTGCCGTCCGCGAACACGTCCCGACGCGTGTTGAAGAAGAAGCCGAAGAACCGGTCGGGCCGGTCGGACACGAAGGTCGACTTCAACACTTCGCCGTTCTCGACGGCCGGGAAGTCGTAGGCCGTCTCCCATTTGACCGGATCGCTTTCGGGGTAGATGTCGAAAACGCCCTTCTTGAAGGCCTCGAAGCGCGCCGTCGCGTCGCGGAAATACTCGATCGTGATCGTCTCGTAGTTCGCAAAGCCGCGCATCGCCGGAACCTCGGCGCCCCAATAGTCTGGATTGCGCCGATAGGTGATGCGGGTGCCCGGCTCGACGCTCTCGACGAGATAGGGTCCGCTGCCCACGGGCGGCTCGAGCGTTGAATCCTCGAACGTGTCGACATCGATGGCGTGTCTGGGCAGCACCGGCGTCAGGCCGATGATCAGCGGAAATTCGCGATTGGCCTGCTCGTTGAGGTTGAACCTCACCTTGCGCTCGCCGGTCTTCTCGATCGACTCGATCCGGTCCATCCGGCTCGAATAGGGCGGACGGCCCTTCTCGGCGAAGATCTCGTAGGTGAAGATCACGTCCTCGGGCGTCACCGGCTCACCGTCCGACCAGCGCGCCTCCTCGTTCAGCGTGAATTCGACCCAGGTGCGCGCATCGTCCGTCTCCACGCTCTCGGCGAGGAGGCCGTACATGGTGAACGGCTCGTCGCGCGAGCGCTGCAGCAGCGGCTCGTAGATCATGTTGCCGAATTCGGGATCCCACACGCCGCGCGCGGTCGTGCGCATCGACTTGAGGACGAAAGGATTGAGGCTGTCGAACGTGCCGACCACGCCATAGGTGACCGATCCGTCCTTCGGCGCGTCCGGGTTGGCATAGGGGAAATGCGTGTAGTCCGGCGGCAGCGCCGGCTCGCCATGCATCGCGATGCCGTGCATCGGCTCCGCCGGCGCCGGCAGCGCGGCGAACGAAACGGCCACTGCGGCAAGAATGATGTGGCGCAGCAACGAACCGCTCCCTTTGCGTCGAATCCGGATGGCCGCACCATGCCAGAACCCCGATAGACTTCAAGGGTCGGCCGGGGCTGGAAAGCGCAGCCTTGAATGTGTATCAGCACCGGCAGGCAATCGTCACGGTCCGGCCGCATTTGCGGGCCACGGCTGCGGCACCTCAAGGCAACACAGCAATCACGAAGGACGAACATGGCGACGGCATCGAAAACGGCTTGCCTGGCAGCGGCGCTCGGGGCTCTCGCGCTCACCGGCGCGACGGCCCATGCTCAGGGACAGCCCACGCCCCAGAACGAATGGTTCAAGGTCTGCACAAAACAGGCCGACAACGACATCTGCAACGTGCAGAACATCCGCACGGCCCAGACCGGGCAGCTTCTCACCGCAGTGAACATGATCCAGATCACCGGCAAGCAGAACCGCGCCCTGTTCCAGGTCGCCGTTCCGACCGGCCGGGTCATTCCCGCCGGCGTGGCCTTGCAGATCGACGATGGCGAGACCCAGCGCATCCCCTATTCGATCTGCCTGCCCGACCGCTGCATCGCCGAGGCGCAGCTCAGCCAGGAACTGATCAACGCGTTCAAGGCCGGCGGCAGCGTGACGCTGACGACCGTCAATTTCCAGAATCAGCCGAACCCGGTCGAGGTGACGCTGCAGGGCTTCACCGCCGCGTTCGAGGGCAACCCGCTCAAGCAGTCCGAGCTTGAATCACGTCAGCAGGAACTGCAGGCCGAGATCGAACGGCGTCGCGAGGAATTCCAGGAGCGGCTCAAGGCCGAGCAGGATCGCGCCAAGGCCGACGACGGCGCTGCTGCGACCGAATAAGGCCGAACCCGGCGCCCAATAGCGCCGACGACATCATCGGGCCGCCGGCGTTCCGCGCCGGCGGTCTTTTCGTTCAGGCCGCCTGCTTCTGGGTCTCGGCCAGCTTGGCCAGCCGGGTCATCAGCACCGCCGCGCCGGCGAGACGCTTCTCCGGGCTCGGCCAGTTGCGCGAGAAGACGACGGACTGGTCCGGTCGGATCTTGGCCAGATCGCCCTGCTCGCCAATCCACTGGACCAGGCCCGCCGGATTGGCGAATTCCTTGTTGCGGAACTGCACGACCGCGCCCTTCGGGCCGGCATCGAGCTTTTCGACATTGGCCTGCCGGCACAGCGCCTTGATGTAGACGATCTTCAGAAGGTGCTCGACCTCCTCGGGAAGCGGGCCGAACCGGTCGATCATCTCGGCGCCGAAGCCGTCGATTTCGGACACGTCCTCGAGCCCACCAAGCCGGCGGTAGAGCGACAGGCGCAGCGACAGGTCGGCGACATAGCTCTCCGGGATCATCACCGGCGTGCCGACGGTGATCTGCGGCGACCATTCGCCATGGTCGGCATCGTCCTCGCCCTTCAGTTCGGCGACCGCCTCTTCGAGCATCTGCTGGTAGAGTTCGAACCCGACTTCCTTGATGTGCCCGGACTGTTCCTCGCCCAGAAGGTTGCCCGCGCCGCGAATGTCCAGATCGTGGCTGGCAAGCTGGAAGCCCGCGCCGAGCGTATCGAGCGACTGCAGCACCTTCAGGCGCCGGTCGGCGGTCTTGGTCAGCGGCTTGTTGGCCGGCAGCGTGAACAGCGCATAGGCGCGCAGCTTTGACCGTCCGACGCGGCCGCGAAGCTGGTAGAGCTGGGCAAGGCCGAACATGTCGGCGCGGTGGACGACGAGCGTGTTGGCGGTCGGAATGTCGAGCCCGCTCTCGACGATGGTCGTCGACAGCAGCACATCGTAAGAGCCGTCATAGAAGGCGTTCATGATGTCTTCGAGTTCGCCCGGCGCCATCTGTCCGTGCGCGACGGCGACCTTCAGTTCGGGCACGTTCTCGTCCAGATAGGCCTTGACGTCGCCAAGGTCGGAGATGCGCGGCACGACGTAGAAGCTCTGGCCGCCGCGATAGCGCTCGCGCAGCAGCGTTTCGCGGATCACCAGCGGATCGAACGGCGCGATGAACGTGCGCACCGCAAGCCGGTCGACCGGCGGCGTGGTGATCAGCGACAGTTCGCGCACGCCGGTCAGCGCCAGTTGCAGCGTGCGCGGGATCGGCGTCGCCGACAGGGTCAGCACATGCACGTCGGATTTGAGCTCCTTGAGCCGCTCCTTGTGCCTGACGCCGAAATGCTGCTCCTCGTCGACGATCAGCAAGCCGAGCCCCTTGAACCGGACGCCCTGCCCCAGAAGCGCGTGTGTGCCGACGACGATGTCGACCGAACCGTCGGCAATGCCCTTCTTCGCCTCGGCCAGCGCCTTCGGCCCGGCGATGCGCGATGCGTGCGCGATGTTGACCGGAAGTCCGGCGAAGCGCTCGGTGAAGCTCTTGTAGTGCTGGCGCGCCAGCAGCGTGGTCGGCACGACGACGGCCACCTGCAGCCCGTTCATGGCGGCCAGGAACGCCGCGCGCAGCGCCACCTCGGTCTTGCCGAAGCCGACATCGCCGCAGATCAGCCGGTCCATCGGACGGCCCTGCCCCAGATCCTCCTCGACGGCCTCGATCGCCGAAAGCTGGTCCTCGGTCTCGTCATAGGGAAAGCGCGCGGCGAACTCGTCATAGAGCCCTTCGGGCGCGCGCAGTTCGGGTGCGGTCCGCATCTGCCGCTCGGCGGCGATCCGGATCAGGTCGCCCGCCATGTCGAGCAGGCGTTTCTTCAGCTTGGCCTTGCGCGCCTGCCATGCGCCGCCGCCGAGCCGGTCGAGTTGCGCCTCGGCGCTGTCCGAGCCGTAGCGCGACAGAAGCTCGATGTTCTCCACCGGCAGGAACAGCCGGTCGTCGCCATGGTAGCGGATTTCCAGGCAGTCGTGCGGCGCGCCGGCCGCCTCGATCGTCTTCAGACCCGAAAAGCGGCCGATGCCGTGATCGACATGAACGACCAGATCGTCCGGGTTGAGCGCAGCCACCTCGGAGATGAAGTCCGAGCCGCGCTTCTTGCGCCTGCGCCGCACCAGCCGGTCGCCGACGATGTCCTGTTCTCCGACGATCTCCGTGTCGCCCCAGGCAAAACCGTGCTCGATGTTCAGGATCGCCGTGCCGATCACCGATCTGGGAAGGCCGGCGAGCGCGGCCGCATCGGGCGCGGCGCCCGAAAAGCCTTCGAGGCCGTGCTCCTCGAGGATCTGCGTCAGCCGCGTCAGCGAGCCTTCCGACCAGCCCGCCAGCACCAGGCGTTTTCCGCCGGCGCGGATGTCGGCCAGATGCCGTGCCGCGATCTCGAAGACGTTGGCGTCCTTCTGCGCGCGCTCGGCGGCGAAGTTGCGCACCGCGCGGCCGCCAAGCGCGATCGCCGCCGTGCCCTCGGTCTCGGGCTGATCGAACGGGGTAAGCCGGATCGCGGTGCGCGCGGCGAGCGTCGTGTCGACCTCCGTCTGGTCCATGTAGAGCGCGGCCGGCTCGACCGGCTTGTAGGGCGCCGCATCGGCCATCGCCTTGCCGGAAAGCTGGTCGGTGCGCGCGCGGTAATACTCCTGCACCTGATCGATTCGCTCGGCGACGGCGTTCATCGCCAGCGGCTCGAGCACCACCGGCGCGCCGGGAAGCGCGTCAAGCAGCGTCACCATTTCCTCGGAAAAGAACGGCAGCCAGTGCTCCATGCCGGCAAAACGCGTCTGCGCGACGACCGAGGCATAGAGCGCATCGTCGCGGGCGGGCGCGCCGAAGGCGTCGATGTAGCGCGCGCGGAACCGGCCGACCGATGCCGCATCGAGCGCCACCTCGCTCATCGGCTGCAGCGTGAAGCTCTTCTTCTGGTCGGTCGTGCGCTGGCTCGCCGCGTCGAAGCCGCGGATCGTTTCCAGCGTATCGCCGAAGAAGTCGAGCCGGACCGGACCCTCACCGCCGGGCGCATAAAGATCGACGATACCGCCGCGCACCGCATATTCGCCGACCTCGCGCACCGTCGGCACGCGCGCGAACCCGTTGCCGGACAGCGTGTCGATGAGCCCTTCCATCGCCACCACCTGGCCGGGGCGGACATGGATCGCCTGTGCGGCGATGGAGGCCGGCGGCGCGACCCGCTGGACGAGCGCATTGGCTGTCGTCAGCACGACCGCCCGGCGCGGCGTCCCGGTGAGCGAGTTGATCGCGATCAGCGCCGACAGCCGCTGCGCGGTGACCTCGGCGCTGGGCGAAACGCGGTCATAGGGCAGGCAGTCCCAGGCCGGAAACTGGATCACGTCGAGCTTGGGCGCGGCAAAGCCCAGCACCTGCGCGATGTCGGCCATACGGCCCGCATCGCGCGCCACATAGAGCACCGGCCCGTCCGTCTGCCCGGCAATGCCGGCCAGCACGAACCCCTCCATGCCGTCGGCGACGCCGGTCAGGGCAAGCTGGCCCGCATCGGCTGGCACATGCGGGAAGTCGAAAAGCGTTTCAGGCATCGGTCAGGTCAATTCGATCCGGTGGTGCGCGCAGATCGCGCGAAAGAGCGGCGTGTCGTGCTCGGGCGGCACGGGCCCCTCGCCCGTGAACCATTTGAAAAGGTCCCGGTCGAGGATCGCCATCAGCGATTCAAACGCGGCAAGCTCGTCGGCGTTCATTTCGTTCACATGGGCGTCCGCATAGCCGCCCAGCAGCAGATCCATTTCCTTCATGCCGCGATGCCAGGCGCGGAATTTCGCGCGCCTTCGGCGGACATCGAGGTCGGGTTCGTCTGTCATGACGGCGCAGCGATCCGGGGCTTTGGGTGATTGCCGGGGCATATAGCGTCCGCCGCCGCGCCTGTCAGCCTTGATCTTGGCGATGGCGGCAAAGATAACCGGCCGATGCGCCCGTCGATCCTCGATCCGCTGTTCGCCCCGGTCACCACGCTTGAAGGCGTCGGCGACCGCGTGGCCGCGCAGATCGGCCAGGCCCTCGGCAGAAGCGGCGAGCGCGGCGTTCCGCACGTCGCAGCGCTCCTCTTCCACCTGCCCCATTCGGTGATCGACCGGTCGGCCCGCCCGACCATTATGGCCGCCGTGCCTGGCACGATCGTCACGCTGACGCTGCATGTCGACCGGCATCAGGCACCGCCGCGCGGCAACCGGCGTGTGCCCTACCGCGTCTTCTGCCATGACGAATCGGGCGAGATCGCGCTGACCTTCTTCCGCGCCCACGGCGCATGGCTTGAACGCACGCTGCCCGTCGGCGAACGGGTGCTCGTGTCGGGCAAGGTCGAATGGTTCAACGGCCGCGCCTCGATGGTCCATCCCGACCACATCGTCGGCGAGGACGATGCGGACAGCCTGCCCGCCATCGAGCCGGTCTATCCGATGACTGCCGGGCTTTCGGCCAAGGTGCTGCGCCGGGCGATCCTGCAGACGCTCGAACGGCTGCCGGACCTGCCCGAATGGGACGACCCGGCGCTCATTGTCCGCGAGCGCTGGCCGACAATGAAGGGCGCCCTGCAGGCGATCCATCATCCGCAATCGGCGCTCGATATCGCGCTCGAGACGACCAACCGGCGCCGGCTCGCCTATGACGAACTGCTCGCCGGGCAATTGGCGCTGGCGCTGGTGCGCGCCCGAATGAAAAGGAAGGCGGGCCGCGCGCTGACCGGCGACGGCCGTCTGGTCGACGCGGTCGAGGCCGCGTTCGGCTTTGCGCTGACGGGCGCGCAGACCCGGTCATTCGGCGAGATCGCCGCCGACATGGAAGCGCCCGAGCGCATGCTGCGCCTGCTGCAGGGCGATGTCGGCGCCGGCAAGACGATCGTCGCGCTGATGGCGCTCGCCCGCGCCGTCGAGGCGGGCACGCAGGGCGCGCTGATGGCGCCGACCGAGGTGCTGGCGCGCCAGCACATGGCGACCATCGGTCCGCTGGCCGAAAAGGCCGGCCTGCGCGTGGCCCTGCTCACCGGCCGCGACAAGGGCGCCCGCCGCGCCGAGGTGCTCGACGCGCTGAAGGCCGGCGACATCGACATCCTGATCGGCACGCATGCCCTTTTTCAGGAAGGGGTCGAATTCGCCGATCTCGGCCTTGCGGTGATCGACGAGCAGCACCGGTTCGGCGTCCACCAGCGGCTGATGCTGTCGGCCAAGGGCGCGGCCGTCGACATGCTGGTGATGACGGCGACGCCGATCCCGCGCACGCTGGTGCTGACCGCCTATGGCGACATGGACGTCTCCAGGCTCGACGAAAAGCCCGCCGGCCGCAAGCCGATCCGGACCGTCGTCATGCCGATCGCGCGCATGGACGATCTGCTCGGCCGGGTCCGCGCCGCGCTCGACGAGGGACGCAAGATCTACTGGATCTGCCCGCTGGTCGAGGAAAGCGAGGACGTGCCGGTCATGTCGGCCGAGGCGCGCCATGCCGATCTGGTGAAATCCTTCGGCGATGCGGTCGGCCTCGTCCACGGCCGAATGGCCGGCCCGGACAAGGACGCGGCAATGGCCGCCTTCAAGGCCGGCGACACGCGCATTCTGGTGGCGACCACCGTAATCGAGGTGGGCGTCGACGTGCCCGATGCGACCATCATGATCATCGAGCATGCCGAGCGGTTCGGCCTGTCGCAGCTTCACCAGTTGCGCGGGCGTGTCGGGCGCGGCGCCGAAGCCTCGTCCTGCATCCTGCTCTATGGCGAACCGCTGGGCGAAACCGCCCGCGCCCGGCTCGACGTGATGCGCGCCACCGAGGACGGGTTCGTCATCGCCGAGGAGGATCTGCGCCTGCGCGGCGAAGGCGAACTTCTGGGCACGCGCCAGTCGGGCATGCCAGGCTTCACGCTGGCGCGCATGGAGGCCCATGCGGACCTTCTGCCCGTCGCGCGCTCGGACGCGCGGCTGATCCTCGAAACCGATCCCGAGCTTCAAGGCAAAAGGGGCAAGGCGCTGCGCACGCTGCTCTACCTGTTCGAACGCGACGCCGCCGTGCGCCTTCTGAGCGCAGGCTGAGAGTCGACCGGCGACATCACCAGCAGGGCCGTCATTCCGGGGCCGCGAAGCGGAACCCGGAATCCAGAGCGGAGACCTCAGCCATCGACGCACTGGATTCCGGATCAGGCTACGCCTGTCCGGAATGACGTGACGAAGGAGCGCGGCGCACGGCTTTTGAGGACCCGCCGCCGTCAGCCCTTTGCTGCCTTCGCCTTGGCGAGCTTCGCCCGCAGCCGGGCGGCGAGGCCATCCTTGGTGACCTGCCGCGCGCGGCCGATGCCGAGCGCGTCCTCGGGTACGTTTTCGGTGATCACGCTGCCCGAGCCGACATAGGCGTTCGCGCCGACCGTGACTGGCGCGACGAGCGCGGAATTGGAGCCGATGAAGGCGCCCGCGCCGATCGTCGTGCGGTGTTTGGAAAACCCGTCATAATTGCAGGTGATCGTCCCTGCCCCGATATTGGCGCCGGCGCCCACCGACGCATCGCCCATATAGGTCAGATGGTTGACCTTGGCGCCGTCGGCGATCTCGGCATTCTTGGTCTCGACGAAATTGCCGACCTTGGTCTTCGCGCCAAGGCGCGTGCCAGGGCGCAGCCGCGCGAACGGGCCGATCTCGGCGTCCGCGCCGATCTGCGCCCCTTCTATGTGCGAAAAGGCGCGGATGCGCGCGCCCGATGCCACCGTCACGCCCGGCCCGAACCAGACGTTCGGCTCGACCGTCACGCCGGGCGCGATCTGCGTATCATGGCTGAGAAAAACGGTCTCGGGCGCGGCCATCGTCACGCCGCCCAGCATCAGTTCCCGCTGCCGCCGCGCCTGCCAGATCGCCTCGGCCTCGGCCAGTTCGGCCATCGTGTTGATGCCGAGCACGTCCTCGACCGGCGCCTCGATGGCGCGCACGGTCAGCCCGCGTTCGCGCGCGATCTGGACCGCGTCGGTCAGATAGTATTCGCCCTTGGCATTGTCGTTGCCAATGGCGTCAAGAAGGTCGGCCAGATGCGCGCCGGCGAACGCCATCAGCCCGCCATTGCAGAAACCGATCGCCCGTTCCTCGTCGGTTGCATCCTTGTGCTCGCGGATCGCGACCAGCTGGCCCTCCTCTTCGATCAGCCGGCCATAGCCGTGCGGATCGGCCGGCCGGAAGCCGACGACGACCAGATCGGCGCCCTCCGCCAGACCCGCCCGCGCCGCGCCGAGCGTGTCCGGCGTCACCAGCGGCGTGTCGCCGAACAGGACGAGCACGTCGTCGAAGCTCTCCTCGATCGCCGGCAGCGCGGCGGAAACCGCATTGGCCGTGCCAAGCTGTTCGTGCTGGGTGAAGAAACGCGCCTGCCCTTCAAGGGCTCCCAGCGTCTCGCGCACCTGGTCGGCGCCATGGCCGACCACGATCGCCAGCGCGTCGCTTCCGGCGGCGCGCGCGCAGCCGGTGACGTGCGCGACCATCGGCAGTCCGGCGACCGGGTGCAGCACCTTGGGCAGTGCCGATTTCATCCGCGTGCCGGCCCCGGCGGCCAGGATGATGGTCAGACAGGAGCGCGCCATCGCCGATTCCCCATTGTCTTCAAATGACGCGTCCGCTCTATCGGCAACCGCGTCGCTTTTCCAGACGCCGCTTGCCGGTCAATCCAAAGCCCGGTAGGCGATCGGCATGCCCGAACGCGCCGCATCGCCCTCGCTTGCCCTGCCCTATGCGGTGATGATCGCGACGCCGCTGTTCTTTTCGACCAACATCATCTTCGGCCGCTTCGTCGCGGGCGAGACCGCGCCCTTCGTGCTCGCCTTCCTGCGCTGGTCGGCCGTCGCCGCAATCCTCCTGCCGGTTGCGATCGCGCGCAAGGGTCCGATGCTCGCCGCCGTGCTCGCCGAACACTGGCGGCTTCTGATTGCTCTGGGCGCGCTCGGCATGGGCATTTGCGGCGGCGGCGTCTATCTGGGACTGACGCACACCACCGCGACGAACGCCACGTTGATCTACTCGGTCTCGCCGGTGTTGATCATCCTGCTCGAACGGGCCTTCAAGGGCCGGCGCATCGCCCCTCGCGAGGCGCTGGGCACGGTGCTCGCCTTTACCGGGGTCGCCTGGATCGTGCTGCGCGGCGATCTGGCGACGCTGATCGGCCTGTCCTTCAATCCGGGCGACCTGCTCATCGCGCTGGCGGCGCTTGCCTGGGCGGGCTATTCGATCCTCTACCGCACGGACGGGCTCGGCCGGCTCGACAATCTGAGCCTGTTCGCGCTGGTCGCCGCCTTCGGCGCGCTCGCGAACCTGCCGCTGGCGGCTGTCGACCTGGCGCGGGGCGACGGTCTTCCGGCGACGGCCGAGGCGTGGTGGGCGACCGCCGGCATCGTCGCCATCTCGTCCCTTCTGGCCTTTTCGGGCTTCCAGTACGGCGTTCGGGCGCTCGGCGCGTCGATCGCCGGCCTGTTCATGTATCTGATGACACCGTTCGGCGTGATGCTGGCGGTGATCTTCCTCGGAGAGCGGCTGGCCGCCTTCCACGGCATCGGCATCGTGCTGGTGCTGACCGGGATCGCGGCGGCGACCTTCCCGGCCGCGCTTGTCGAACGGCTCCGGCGCTAGCCGAGACGCCCGAGCGCCGGGAACTGCTCGAGAAGCCAGAAGGCCATCGCCTGCATGCCACCGGTCAGGAACAGAACGCCCGCCAGCACCAGCAGCACGCCGATCGTCTTCTCGACCGCGCCCAGATGGGTCCGGAACCGCGTCAGGAACTGCATGAAGCGGCCCGAGAACATGGCAGCCAGAATGAACGGCACGCCGAGCCCGGCCGAATAGACGGCCAGCAGGCTGGCCCCCTGCCCGACGCTGTCCTGCGCGCCGGCGAGCGTCAGGATCGGCCCGAGGACAGGGCCGATGCACGGGGTCCAGCCGAACGCGAAGGCAAGGCCCATCACATAGGCGGCGGCCGGGTTGGCCGGCACGCCCCGGCTCTGGAAGCGCGCCTCGCGCGACAGGAACGACAGCCGGAAGACGCCGAGGAAATTCAGGCCCATGATGATGATCACCACGCCGGCGGCCATGGCGAGCTCGGTCTGATAGGCCCTCAGCAGGCCGCCGATCGTCGACGCGCCCGCCCCGAGCGCCACGAACACGGTGGAGAAACCGGCGACGAAGGCCAGCGCCGCCGTCATCAGCGGCAGGCGCACGGCGGAAAACCGCGCCGTGGCCGCACCGGATGGACCTGGCGTGGCGTCAGGCTCGATCGCCGCCGAACCGCCATTGTGGCGAAAATCGTCCATCGAGACGCCCGCCATGTAGCAAAGATAGGGCGGCACGAGCGGCAAGACGCACGGCGTGATGAACGAGATCATGCCGGCGAGGAACGCACTCAGATAGGTGATTTCGAGGTCCATGCCGGTCCCGTGATTGAACGCGATGGGAACTGCGCCGAAGGCCAGCAACAGCGGCCGCGCAGGCCATGGGGCGCGGCCCGCCATGCCCGCAATGCTTGCCGCGCGCAACACCCTTGGGGCGAAAATAGACACGCATTCCGTCACTTGCCAATCACACTCGTGCGCGACCTTGTGCCTCGTCGGCAGGCGGCCTCATGCCGCCGAGGCGGTCACCGCGCTCACTTGCCCCCACGAGGTCGGGAAGACCGCCATGGATATCGGGGCCACGCACTGATCGGCAACGAGCGTTGGGCGACGCATTGGGCCTGCAAATGCGGTTGACCGGATCGGCCGGTTTGCGTATGCACCCAACGACCGCGCCGGACAGCATCTGGCGCGGTTTCCCTTGTCGGGAGCGCGTAGCTCAGCTGGTAGAGCAACTGACTTTTAATCAGTAGGTCCAGGGTTCGAGCCCCTGCGCGCTCACCAACAAAAATCAAACCTTTAGAGCGTTTCTGGTGTCTCCCGGTCTGTTTGCCCATTGTCGGGGTAACGCGAGGGGTAACAAAGGCAGTGGCGGCGAGTCAGCTAAGTTGAAGCGACTGCGTCAGATTGGTGCAGAGCAATCCCCAAGGTATCTCGGCAAGGAGCTGCGCCCCATGCACAAACGCAAAAACAAAGGGGACAAGGATCTCGGTGGCGTGGAAGGGCCTGTGCTTGTTCCCATCACCATCAACATCGAGGATTTTCCATTCGTCCGCATAGGGGCTAGCAGGCAAGCGCGCTTCCAGCGCGGTGATGACCTCGAATTTTGCATCATTCAGAGACTTGTAGCTTGTCACTGCGCGTCTCCACAGAAAACAAACGGCCAATCCGGCAATGGAAACGGCGACCGTGTCTAGAGAACCGAAGTCTGACTGGGACAGGTAGGCCGCACCCCCAATGATTGCGGTGTTGACAGTGAGATAAAATGAATTCGCAGATTGGCGCCGTTGACTCACGCGGTCGGCCATCTCCACAAGCATCTTGTAGATCTCGAGAAGGCTCTTAGCCTCAAGGTCTCTTTCCGGATCGCTCGGCAACACTATTTGCTCTCGTTGCCAAGCCGCCAGACGGCATTGATGATAGATTCCTTTTTCCAACCAACCGACTCACGGGCTGCTTCTACCACAACAGAAGACGAGCGTTTTTGCCCCCAAGGGTCGACCGCAACAATGGGTCTACTTAGCAGTGTCGCACCGGCGATCTCTTTTTTGATCCATTTACTGTGGCTCGCATACATGCCGGTCGGGATGACTACCACGTGACTGATTATAAGCCTCTCGTATATCGCCGCTTGGAGGGTTGCGTCGTTGGGTGCGAAGTGGATCGGGTCATCGCGCGGCACTGACGTGTTAAAGAATTGTAACGGCTGACCATCTACGGACCACTGCTCGTCAAAGATCCATTCTGCGAGCCGATCGTAATGGCCGGAATACGCCCAAGAATGACTGATAAAAACGTTCATGCGGCCTCCCAACTTTCAGGCGAACTTAGCAGATCGAGTGAGAACTATGCCATAGAATTTGGGTTCGACAGTCGGCGTGATCTCTGATGTCACTAAGGGCCTCCCCCCGCTAATCCAATTGGGCCGGGTTCACCAGTATCCGCCTTCGACGCCATCGGCACAGGTCTAATCTGATCCCCCTTCCGGATCAGCGCTCACAGCCCAGATCAACATCGCAGCAAATATCAGTATGCCGCACACAAGCATTTGGCTCACCCTCCAAAGCTTCCACGGTTCTTCGATTGTCTGCTCCAAGTCTGTTTGGTTTTCTTGAAGGCTTTCTGAAGCGAGGGCTCCCCGATTCTTGCGGGTGTGGAATGGGCCGAAACCTTGCGCGTCTTCGCGACCGGCCAAGAAAGGGCCCGGCCCCTGCATGGGGCGCACAAGGCCGAGCCCAAGCGGTCCAACGGGTGAGGTAAGGACCACCCAACGGAACCTGAGGATTGTGGGCGACGCCGTCAATGGCCGCTCCCGGCTTCGCGCTGCGCAGCCATCAATTGACCAAGACGGCAACCGCAGGCTCAATCTTCTCGCCTATCTGATCCGGCCACGTGCGCAGGCGCTCGATCTCGACACCATCGGCGGTGACGGTGGTCAGATCACAGTGCCCGCCGATGCCATAGATTTCGGGCAGATCGGGCTTGGCCGGATTCGGGGCTTTCTGTCGGCGCATCGCTTCCACGATGTCGGCCCCAAAGCGGCGCATCGCGTCATTGCCCGCCGCCACGAAGTCATCCGGCGTGAACGGCAGCTTTGCCGGGTCGATGGCGGGGCCGCCGCCGTATTCCGGCCCGATGTCATAGAGCGTGAACGGGTGCATGTCGGCATATGCCGCGTGCGTCGTGTACATCATCGCAAATGGCGTGCCCGCGTCTGAGACGCCCGCCAGGATCAATTCGTGCTCATACCTGCCAAGCTGTTCGCGCCGGCGCTCGTCGCCCAGCATGGCTTGCAGATAGGCAATCACGCGGTCCACCGACCCTGACGCCCCGACCACGCGCAAGGCCGCCTCCATGGCCTCCAGCGCGGCCATTTCGCCGCGTCCGGTGATAGCGAGCGGCAGATCGCCGACCGGCAACGATTTGCATTGAATGTCGATCAGCGTGCCGTCCTCGCGGTAGACCGCGCCATCGGTCAGCATTTCGACGCGATCCTCGCGCACGATCAGATAATAGGCGCTCATTGCTGCCCTCCAAGGTTCAGGTTCATGATTGTTCCGTGAATGCCGCCGGGGCGCGCACCGACGCCAAGGCCGCCGCTGAACAGGCTGTCGAGCGCGGAATCGAGCATCCGGTCGATTACCTTGTCCAAGGCACTGGCGAGCGCGTCGGCCGCACTCTTGCCGCTGCGCAAATCAGAGATGAAGCCGCCGAGCACATCCTTGCCCAACGCCCGCATGTCCTCTGCCGCCTCGCGCGCGCGATCCTGGCTTTCGGCAAGCTTTTCGGCCTCAGCACTGGCGTTGGCATAGGCCCCGGCCAGCGTGTTGATCTGGGCTTTGAGTTCGGGCGTGATCGCCAGCCCGGCCTTGCGCGCGGCGGTTTCCAGTTCAACGGCCGCCCGCGCCTTCTCAACGCTTGCGCCATAGTCGTTCAACAGCGGATTGAGCACCGCCAGGGCGCGGGTCTCGGCCCGTATGACTTCGGTTCGCTCGCGAAGCTGCGCGATCTCGCGTTCAAGCTCATTGGTCCGCCGAGCGCGCGACTTGCCGCCGCCGCCGCGACCGGAGCGAGCGCCGCCCGACACGGGATAATCCGCCGCAGAGATTGGATTGACGCCAGCACCGCCCAGGCGGCCAGCCTTGCCCCCCGCCGTCCTGACGGGCAAAGCACCGCCAAACCGCGCAGGATCGACGCCAGCGGCCGGATCGGCCTGCGGAGCGATGAAGCCACCGACCGCCCCGAATATCTCGTCGTTGAGCGATACCTTGCCGACCAGGGCGAGGAATTGCCGCGCCAGTTCATTGGCCTGCCCCAGCCGTCCGATGAACGTGCCAAGCGGTCCCTCAGCGACACGCACCGCGACATCGCCCATATACTCTATACCGCCGGCCAGATCGTTGAGCGCGGCCGCGAGTTTGCCGCTGGTGTCCGTGGTCCGATTGAATTCGCCGGCCGCGTCCTTGAGCGCATTCTGAATGTTCGTCAGCCCGTCGCCGACCGTGCGGCCGGTTGCAGCGAACTTCTCTTCGAGCGTGACAGCGCCGGCCTCAAAGGCGCGGAAAAAGGCTTGCGATGAAATCTCACCATCGTTGACCATCTGGCGAAGCTTGGCGACCGATCCGCCCGCTTCTTCGAGGCCGGCGGCGACGGCCTGAAGGATTGTCGGCGCACCGTCCAGAATCGAGTTGAATTCCTCGGCGCGCACGATGCCGGAGCCGAGCGCCTGGGATAGCTGCAACAGCGCGCCTGAAGCTTCTTGCGATGATTGCCCGGCCACACGGATCGCGACGGCGACGTTTTCGGAGAAGGTGATCAACTCCTGCGACGTGACGCCGAGTTCCTTTTGCCGCAATGCCGCCCGGCTGTAGAGTTCGACCAGATCCTCGATCGGCACCGATGCCCGCTGCGCGGCGGTGAATAGTTGGCCATAGACGTTGGAAAGCTGTTCGCCTTCAAGGCCGGCCACCCGCAAGGCGTTCTGGATACGGGTTGCGCTGTCGATTAGCGCTTGAGCGCCGCGCACTGTGACCGCACTGGCGAAGGCCGCCGCGAATGCGCCACCCAGCCGAGAGAAGCCGGCGGATAGCCGCTTGTTCATGCGATCGAACCGCCCCTCGATCGCGCGGGCGCGTCGATTGGCCGTCTGATTGGCCTTGGCCAATTGCTTATCGAATTTCGCCTGACTGGCTTCGAGCCGCACAATCAAGCGTTCTACTTCGGTCGCCATGCCCGGCCCCCTATGCTTGGGAAAAGGCGGCGACGGACACCGAGAAAGCCGCCGCCGCCAGTTGGCCGGGCACCATGGACACGCCTGGTGTCCGGCTGAGGGACATCGTTAGGAACTGGCGACCTTGAGAAGCTTCACCGCGTCGTCGTTCGCCAGCCCGCCACCGATGCGGCGATAGGCGTAGAAGAGCACGTTCGGCTTGTCGGTGTAGGGATCGCGCAGCATGCGAATGCCGGGCCGTTCGATGATCGTATAGGCCAGATCGAACCGGCCGAAGGCGATCGGGTATTCGTTCGCGCCAACGTCCGGCATGTATTCGTCGATCTCGACGGGGTAACCGAGAAGGGTCGCCGGCTGGCCAGCGGCCATGGCGGGCTGCCACAGATACTGGCCTTGCGTGTCCTTGAACTTGCGGACCGTGGCCATGGTGTTGCTGTTCATCAGCCAGCGCGCACCGGTGCGGTACGGTGCCCGCAGCGCCACCATCAGGTTGACCAATACGTCGCCAGGATCATCGGTTGGGAAGGCCGCAGCCTCGCCCGTGGGCACATATTCGATCGTGCCGGCCGCGCGGGAATAATCGCCATCTGTGTTCGTGGCGTAGCTGAGTAGGCCTTTGGGCTTGAGCGTGCCGTCGCCGGAGATGAGCGCGTCGGCTTCGGTGCGGCCGAACTTGTCGGCGATCTTGCCCTCAATCCACAGGCCCAGGTTCACATTGGAGTCGTCAATGAGGCGCTGCGAAATTGCTTGCAGGGCGTAGATTTCATGAAGCGGGATGCTGAACTTGCCGAGCGTTGGCGTCGAGCCCTTCGACCGCGTGGCCGTCTCGCCAACCCAGGCCGCGTCCGGCTCGTCGCGATCGTCGATTTCCTCGAAGCTGTCACCGGTGTTGATCACCTCGACACGCGCCAGCCGGCGAAGGGCCGAGAAGTCGTGAAGGCGCTGCGTCATGACGCGGGACTGGGCCGGCAGAACGGTATAGCCGCCGTCCGGGTCAGAGCCGACCGTCATCACGTTCTTGAGTTCGGTTTCGTCGCCCGTGCGAATGAACGCCGCGACGGCCTTGCGCTCGTCGTCCAGCTTGCCGGCGTTTGGTTCACCGCCACCGGCGACGCCAATGCGGTTCAGGCGCATTTCAAGCGCTTCACGCTCCTTGCGCTCGGCTTCAATGGCGCCCTCGATCGAGGACTTGAATCCAGAAAAGGCTTCGCCCTGATCCTCGATCAGCGCTTTGATTTCTTCGAAGTTGACGGACATGGGTTTACCTCCAAATAACGTTGGCCGCAAACTAAGTGCTTTGTCCGCTCATGTCCTCGGAGTTATTTAGTTTCGTCCGAAGTTTTTTCCGGAGACGGTCGCGCGTTGCTTCGAAACCGCTTTCAGTGGCGAAGTATGCTGCTGCCATTTCCGCCGCCCGATTAGCCGATCCCGCGACACCGGTGCGCAACAAGCGTTCCGCATAGGCCAGCGGGCGTGCGTCATCGACGGGACGCCGGCCAGCGCGCTCGCCGCGAAGCATCGCCGCCGCTGAAGCGAACCGGCCATCCTCGAACAGCCGGGCCGTAACTTCGAGCAAGTCAGCCGCGTCGGCGCGGAGCTTAGCCGTGGCGTCGTCAGTGGACATGCCCGCCGCCCTCGGCCTTGCGCGCTTCCCGACGCATGGCGTCCGTCATCTGTTCGAGCACGTTCGCAATATCGTCCAGACTGTCGCCTTGGTAGGCCTGCATCGCGGCCGCACCGCCTTTGACCGCACCCTCGAAAACTGCGATCGGCGTCATGCCCTGGCTTGCAGCAAACTTCTCAACGAGGCCGAACACGCTTTCAGCCACGATCTTCACATTGCGGTCGTGCTGCGCCAGCAGCTTCTCGTCGGCGGTGTTATCGCCAGTGTTTCGATAGTCGTCCATTTTTCACTCCTGAGAAACTTTTTTTCCGCGGTTTATGGTGAGAAAGCTTCCGCGCCGGTCCGTGGGCGAACGGTCATGAAGATCGGAACGCCCCCCTTAGTCGATCGGCCAGCCGTCGGTGCCAAAGATCGGCCGGCCGCGTCCGCCTCGCTCGATGCTCTGCTTGTGTCCGGTGTGACAGGCGCGGCATAGGCACTCGATGTTGCCCGCGTCCCAGAACAAGGCGAGGTCGCCTTTGTGTGGGCTCTTGTGGTCGGCGACGAGGTTGGATGTCTTGGCTTCCAGCTTGCCGCAGCGCTGGCACGTGAAGCCGTCGCGCGTGAGCACCGACCACCGAAGCTCAGCCCATCGCTTGGTCTTGTAGAGCTTCCGGTATGCCTCAGCCTCAGGGCTGCGCTGGTTGCGTGAGTTGCGCGTCATTGCCGGGCCTCTTGGTCATGAGGCGTGCGGCGGTCGATCTCGCGCTGAACGGCCTCGCAGAACAATTCAATCTGCCGATTGGCCTCATCGCTGCTGACGCCAGCGTCGATCAGTCGGTTGACCATTCGGCTGGTGATGTCGCGCCAGTATCGTTCGCGGGCCGTGTCGTTGCGTTGGCGCATGAACACGGTGGCGACGTGGCGAGCCTTGCCGATCCACCGATCTGCCGGGAAGGCGATGACGGCGGGTGCAGGCTGCCAGTTGAAGAGGGGAAGGTTCGTTTCACTCATGACCACCCCCTCCGTGGCAGATATATACATGTGTACCTGAGACGGGACTGTTCATGTGCCGAACCTCCGGGTTTCGGTCCCTGAGACGGGACTGTGAGCGGGAATTTTGGTGGGATTTTCAGGTGACGGTCCCTGAGACGGGACTGTTCGGTCCCTGAGACGGGACTGTGTTTTTTTCTGCGCGGTCCATTCGCGGAACCGCTTAGATGCCGGCTGATTGGTGCGATTGCAGAAATGCGCGGTCAGACGATACTCCGTCGCAAGCCGAGTTTTGACGTTGAAGCTTGATGCTTGCGTGACCTCGATGAACCCGCGTTCGAGCAGTTCGGCAAGGGCGCGTTCGGCTGTTGATTTGCCAACGTTGATCGCATCGGCAAGCGAGCGAACGGCCATTGCAAGATGTCCGTTGTTCGAGCCGTTGAACCGATCGGCAAACTCGACGTAGGCGGCGCGAGCGACGGGCGACAGCGAGCGCCATGCCTCCGTGCGCAAGAACCAGTCCTCAAGCATGACAAACCGTGTGCCGCGTCGCTTCTTGTTTCCGGCCCGCTTGCTCATGCCCCCTGCCCCCCGCCGACATGGTCTTGCCCTTCGGCGTCGTGCGGCTCGGTGAGAACGTCGATCTCCGCATCCTGCGCATGAAATCCGGGCGCCTCGGTTGACGCCTCTCGTTGGTCGAGCGCGTTGGTCCAGCCGAGCGACGGCTCGCCACGGTCGCAGGCGTCATCTTCCAAATCGTGTTGCAATCCGGCGTCGGTATGGTGCCCGCCCTGCCCCAGCCACGGTTCGTCGTCGCCGTTCGGCTCGTCATCGGGGAAATCGGCGGTTTCGAGGTCCGGGTCGCCCTCGATCCGATCGAGCGCGGCGATCAGGATTTCCAGCGCCAGGCCGATGCTGTCGCGTATCTCGCGCGCGTCGTCGGGCTTCATGATGCGCCCCCGCGCTCGGCAACGCGGCTGCGCTCGAATGCGACCAGCTCGGACTCGCGGAAATAGCAGCGTCCCCGGATTTTGATCGGCCGGGGGAAGCCCATGCGCTCGTCGCGCAGCCATCTGTGAATGGTCATATCGCTAACGCCGTAGCGCTTGCGGACCTGCGGGCGCGGGACGAACACATCGTCGGCGGCCGGCTTTGGTGTGGTGATGTTCATGTTAGCCCTCGTCATTGTCGTGGGCCAACTTTCGCTGGCGAGCAGCCGCTGGTCTTGTCAGACCTCCAACGAAACGAGTGAACTTATGACAACTTTAGCGCCTCCCGTCGCCGAGCGCTGTTGATGATGTCCTGAGCATCCCAGTCAACACCCTTGGCGTTGGCCAAGTCGGTGAGAAAAGCCACGAAATCCTTGGTGTGCCGTTCCAATGCGTTGCCGGAGTAGCGCTCCCAAGCAATGCGCGCACCCTCATAGAAGGTGATCTTCTCCCAAGTTTTACTTTCGGTGGCCTTCCCGCTTGGCGCACGCAGTTTGGCGGCCTCGTCGGTCGCGGCCTTTACCGCACTTGGGTAAACCGGATCATCAGTTGCGATACGGTCTGTGCTTCGCCCCGTTAGGCTCCAAAGCATGGCCTCTAGCAACGCTGAAGGGCTGGTGGGGCCCTTCCGACCATCGAACGTGTCGTGTGCGATAGGCCAACCGAGTTTGCCATCCGCAAGGCGTTGGTCCGTGTTTGCCCCGAACTGCTTCCACAGCGCCAAACCTACATTCGGATGCATATCGTTGATGGCGGCAAGTGCTGATCGGAGCCCACTCTCGAATTGACGCACAAGTCGTTTCTGCCGCTCGGGATCAGCGACGGAAAGGCGATCGGTGCTTTCAAGAAAATGCTCCACCATCAGGGCTTCGATGTCGTCGATCTCCGCATCCGGAAAATGCTTCCGCAGCACACCAAGTATCATGGACGCGCTCATTGCGAGGCCCTCGACAATGCCACCACCTTTGAGCCAGCCGCTTCACCTGAAACCAGCCGATCAACATAACCCGCCCATGCGTCGAGCGCGGCGGCCTTTTCGTCGTGGTAGCTGTGTCGATTGTAGACCAGCGCGACGCCGCTGACAGCGCCAGTGCGGTGGCCTAGAACAGCCTCGACCACATGCGGCTGGATGCGCAACGCGGCCATGCCGGATGCCGCCGTGCGGCGCAGATCGTGATACCGCCAAGGCTGAAACTCGATCGGCTCGTCGCCGGCTTCCTCGCGCGCTTGGGCAAGCATCAATTCATCAAGCCGCCGCTTCGCCTTTGAGAAGCCCGATACAGCCGTTTCACCGGTGACGGTGAACACGTAGCCGGCCGGTGACTTGATGCGCGTCAGGCCGCCCAGAATGGCCAGGACTGGCTCGCTGAGCGGCACGGTATGCTCGCGCCCGCCCTTCATGCGATCGGCCGCCAGCGTCCACACACGGGCTTCTGTGTCGATTTCTGGCCATGTCATCTTGCCGACCTCATCGCGGCGTTGCCCGGTCAACAGCAAGAGCTTGACCAGCGGCCCGAACGGCTCGCCAATCTCGTCGCACGCGGCCAATAGCCACCGGACCTCATCATCGCTGAGGCGACGGTCGCGGCTGGCCTCCTTGTGCGGCTTCTTCACGCCAGCGGCGAATGACGTTTCGATGATGCCGCGTTCGACGCACCAATTGCCGAACCGGCTGAGCGCAGACAGGACACGGTTCGCGATGTATGGCGCCGGCCCTTTGGAGCGCGTCCGGTGCTCGGCCGTGCCCTCCATGATGCCGTCGAGCAGATCATTGACGTCCCGGCGCGTGATGTCCTGAATTCGCCGGCCCTTCCAGGCAGGCTTGATCTCGTAGTCGAAAATGCGCCGTGTGTCGTAGGCCGAGCGTGGCGTATGGATCAGCACATAGCGCGTGATGAAGCGGTCAATGACGTTCTCGACCAGATCGCTATCCTCATCGGCCTTGCGCTGCGCTTCGGCTGCCGCCTCGCGCTTGGCCTTCATCGGGTCGATGCCCCGGTCAACGTCGATCAGCAGACGCGCCGCCTGTTCACGCGCGTCGGCCAGTTCGATCGTGGGGTAAGCGCCGATCGTGAATTTGGCCGGTTTTGAGGTTTCGGGGTGGCGATATCGGATCGCCCATGATTTCTTGCCGCTCGGCTGGACGATCAGATAGAGGCCCGGCTGGCGAGCGTCGGCAATCTCCTGCCGCTTTTCGGTAGGTTTGAGCCGGTCAATCGAGACTGCGGTGAGCGCCTTCGCCATGGTCAGTGAAACGGTGAACCGCCCTCCGGGGTAACACAGGGGTAACAGAATGAGCCGTTATTCAGCGTTACCCCGTGTTATAACGAAGCGCAACGAATTTCTGGAAACATAAGGATTTCAACCAGTAAATGGCTGTGGACGCACTCATCTGTTACCGCCCGTTTGGGCCGTTCCGACAACTTTTAATCAGTAGGTCCAGGGTTCGAGCCCCTGCGCGCTCACCAAAAAAATCAATCACTTAGACCATCGTTAGCATCATATTGAGGCCAAAATCGGCACACACACTCCACACACACTAT